>JALEGI010000012.1 GCA_022763045.1 Simkaniaceae bacterium
GGGGGCCCCAGATTTGCGCTATCGCGACGAACCAAGCGTATAGATAATACGTGTGAGGAGCGATAGGGTGAAGATGGGGTGCCATGATGCGGCCAAAGGGCTGTGTTGCAGTTATGCAATACAGCCCTTTTAACTCGCCCCTAGTGATTAAAGATTTTAGTTGGACCTCATTTCCTATTCTCGAAAAAGCGTGAACAAAGTATACTCCCTTTCATGAAACGTATCATCTTAGCTCTAGCCCTCGCATTTGGCACCCTCGCTGCAAGCGATCTACAGATTGCCTACAACAACCGCATTGTTGCCAAAGTAGGAGATAAAAATTTCTCTTTACTCGATGTTGTCAAAAAAATGGATGTCCTCCTTTTGACACACGATCCCGAAACCTTCGAAACTCTCGAAAAGCGCTACCAATTCTACATGTCTCAATGGAAGCATACGCTCAAAGAGATGATCGACGATGAGCTAATTTTACACGATTCAGAGAGCAAAGAGTACATCAACGTAAGCGATGGCGATGTTCGCGAAGAGATCTCAAACCGCTTCGGCCCCAATATTTTGACAAACCTCAATAAGGTGGGCCTCACTCACGAGACAGCACAAGAGATGATTCGCTCGGAGCTTATCGTTCGCCAAATGTCGTGGTTCCGCGCCTACGCTAAGGCGATGACCGATGTAACGCCAAACAAGGTGAAGCACTCGTATACCGCCTTTTTAAAAGAGCACCCCCCAAAAGAGGAGTGGACCTACCAGATGCTCTCGATCCGCGGAGAAGATGAATCTCTGTGTGAGCAGGCGGCAAAACAGGCCCAAGAGCTCATCACCAAGGGAAGCACATTTGACTCTGTCGCTGAAAAGCTCTCTTCTGATCGTGTCATTATCAAAGCGTCAAACGACTTTACCGTCGATAACAAAAGCATTTCAGATGCGCATAAAAAAGTCCTCTCGTCACTGCCTCTCAAAACCTTCAGCTCACCTGTAGCAGAGAAGAGCCGACGTGGACAAGGCATGGTCTACCGCATCTACAATTTAAAAGAGCACACGATCACCAATCCTCCTGCTTTTGAGAAGGTGGCTGATCGCATCAAAGACAACCTACTGAACATTGCAGCCGACAAGCGTAAAAGGGAATACGTTGAGACTCTGAAGAGCGACTCAATCTACGACGATGAATTTATCAAAGAGATGACGCCACCAGATTATCAACCCTTTGCCCTTGTGTCGCGATGATTTCACCCACCCTCATTCACTCCCGCCTTGCAGAGATTGAGGGTTCAGCCAAACGCTCCCTATCACAAAACTTTCTGATCGACGGCAACACAGCGCGTAAAATCGTCAATTCAGCCCAAGTTAGCGGAAAAAAAGTCCTTGAAATTGGTCCTGGCCTTGGCAGTTTAACCGAATCTCTTCTCGCGGCAGATGCTGATGTCACAGCTGTCGAGTGTGATCGTCGATTTGCCCCCATCTTAGAGCGCCTTCCAATTAATTTAATCATGGGGGATGCGCTTAAAATTGACCTATCTGCTCATTTAGAAGAGGGCGCTTCAGTAGTCGCAAATTTACCCTACCATATTTCGTCAAAGCTCATTGAAAAGCTTTTACTAACCCCCTATCGCCTGACAATTACTGTGATGATTCAAAAGGAGCTGGCACAACGTTTTGCCAATGGGCCCTGCGATCGCTACATGACAGCATTAATTCGCTGCCTAGGAGAATGCTCGCTTCTCTTTGACGTCTCATCAAGCTGCTTTTTCCCAAGACCAAGCGTGACCTCTTCGATTCTTCAAATCAAAAAAGAGCGGACTGTCACTCAAGAGCAGGCAAAAGAGCTGCGAGAGCTTTTCATGCACAAGCGCAAAAAAATCAAAGGGATGGACCGCCGCCCCCAAGAGCTCTCAATAGAGGAGCTCTACTGGTTCATCTCACGCTCTAAATCGTCTAACTTAGGCTGAATGCGAGTGATAATCGTTTCGGCGTCTGTTGACTCCCAATCACTAAACTCTTCTCTCAAAGCTGGAATCGACTGAAGATTCATTCCTTCAGTAAGAGTCATGATATTAGAAAGGTGGGTATGCAAGACGAGCTTTGAGCTATTGTGCTCTGCCTTGCTCAAGTTTGGATCGTCAGCACGCTCTTTATAATTTGCGATCTCATCATTCATTAGCTGAACTTTCTTTTTTACAGGCTGCAGTTTATCGTCAACCTGGCTTGGCTCATCTGGTGGAGGGACCGACCTCTTCTCTCCTAATCCTCCTGGGATATCTGACATGCTCTACTTCTCCTAATTAATAATGCTCCACCAATAACACCAAGTACTAGTAGCAACAACCATATTAATTTTAATATAGTAAAAAAGCGCAGAAGTTTAAAGAAAAGAGTTTCTTTAACATTAACTTTAGAAAAAATTGGAACGTTAATTATTAATTTTCCCCACTCGTTTTTAACTAAGATCTCCCCTACTCTTTCCCCCTTTTTAATAGGTGCAACTAACTCATTAAAAACAAGTTGTGTTTCAATTTTAGGCTCCTCTGATGGATAATAACTTAAAAAGACATCCTCTTTAATCGTCGCCTTCAGTCGCTGATTTGAATGCCCTACTTCTCTAACAAAATTTGTCTCTTTTTGCTTATAAAGTGGTCTCGACTGCAGCTTTTCTGAAAATCCCGCATCAAAGAGGGTGATCGCATCACGGTAATTTTGCCTTCCCTCAGGAGCTTTGAAAATCACGGCAATGAGCTCACGATCCCCATTATTTGCAATGGCGACAAGGCAGTTACCTGCCGCATCAGTATAGCCTGTCTTACCACCAATCGCATGAGGGTAGTAAAATTTTCCCGGCTTGAGTAGCCGATTACTATTAATGATATCAATGGGAGGCTGCTTATTTGTCTTAGGACGTTGGAACTCAACTGTATTTAAAATCTTGCGAATAATAGGGTGCTTAAGCGCCTCACGGGTAATTTTGGCAAGCTCACACGCTGTTGTTTTATGAGTTGGATAGTGAAGCCCGTGGGGATTGGCAAAATGGGTTTGCCTGCACCCAATGTGTTTAAGATACGCATTAAAGGCATCCATAAAGTGCGGGATTGTTCCTCCAAGATGATTTGCAACGACATTGGAGGCGTCATTACCAGAGGTGAGGATAATTCCATACAAAAGCGCCTCGATGGGGAGCTTTTCATTACTACATATATTAAATGAGGTCCCATCTGGTTGAAGATAGTAGGCAGGGAAAGCATAGTCACTCTCGATCTTCTGTTTGCCCGTCACCTTTTTAAGTAAATCACTGGTTGCCAAGCACTCATCATCGAATTTTCCATCTAAGAGCTCGACAACATAGAGAAGAGTCGCAATTTTTGTCGTTGAGGCTGGATAAGTTTGTGCATCACCGCGCTTTGAATAGAGAACCTTTCCACTGTTTGCATCCATCAATACAGCGTAGGGAGACTTGACCTTCACCTTTAAAGGCTGACCAAAAACCGAGGTGATGGCTAGAGCCCCAAAAAAAAATTGAACCTTGAACCCGCAAGATAAACCGGCTGAACGTAAAATATTTAAGGGAATCAAGCAAAACTCCAGGGGAGACCATTCCATCAAACCTCTTTGCAAAAAAGAAGGGGGGCCTCTATTAAGAGAATTAAGTGGCCACTTACAGGCCGTACATCCAAGACTAAGCGAAACGGAGATTTGGATCAATCTCTATTGACGCAGCGTCTTTTATGCATGGAGTAAAATGTTAAATCCAGTCGAATTAGAACAGACGTATTGCGAATTCATGAAGAATTTGCGCAGGTGGCTACCTGATGGAATTATCGATGTCGATCTCTTTTTACTTAAAGAGTTTGACCTTCTTGGAGAGGACGATGAAGACGAGAATGAAAACATTCTCCAATCACAATTCCCCTTCTATTTTCACGTTGTTGAAACTGCAGACAAAGTGACCCTTTTCAACAATCAGTTTGCCGTATGGATTGTCCCAAAAGTAATTCAAGGGGTCCCCACAACCTTGACCTTGATCTCACTTGTTGAAGATGAAACGGATCCCAAGCTAGAAATTGTCTTCACAACATCAGGGATCTACAACACACCCAAAACAGTCTTGAAAGTGCTTCGCTACTTCTTAACAGAGGTTATTGATACTGAGGCTGTTATACAATCGATCGGTCGCTCTGAAGGCGCCTAACTAGCGTCAAATAGTTACAACTTCCCTTGCGCTGATAGTGCACATCATCCATTAAATTGAAAATCAAACCAATTCCAAGCCCGCCAATTTTACGCTCTTCAAGAGATGCGCTAGAATGAATCTCGCTTTTGTGCTCTAAAGGATTGAATGGAATTCCCCAGTCGCGAATCACAAGAGTCAAATTGCCCTGATCCCCCTCAAAATCGATTTCAATCTCGCCACGAGCATCTCCATAAGCGTAGTGAACGATATTGACTAGAGCCTCTTCAACAGCTAGTTCGATTTTTTTTGTCTCGGCACTTTCAAAACCGCACCGGGCTAGGCGCGTTTGGATCCACTTCATCATTTTAGGCAAGCGCTTGAGCTCTGCATTGAAGCGTTTTGATTCGACATGATACATGAAAACCTACTAAATATTTGAGGCGAAGGTTATACAGCAAAAACTCTTTTTGATAAAGTTTTTGTTAACATATTTTAAGTGTTATCTAAGATATACTGGCTCAAGAAAAAATTTTCAACAGCAACGCAAGCCCTGATTTACTGCTTAGCGGCAATCGCAGCAGAGAGCGCTTGCGTAATTTTAGCTGCAAGATTTTGAAAGGCAGGATCAATTGAGGCGAGCGAAGCCCCCTCTTGAGAGTCGAGCTGGCCAAGAGAAAAGTTGAGGACAGAATCCTCGGGTCCATTAGGTGGATCAAAGGTAAGATCGAAAAAGTTATCGGGGTCAACATAGTCAAAATCACTTGATGCAGAGATTTTTGTCGGCCCGAAAATTTTCTCGCCGGTTTCAAGATCGATCAGTGAGACCACAGCGCTCACATTGCGCCTCCCCTCATTATCGACAATCCTGTGGAGAATCTTTGTGCTACCATCTTTGCGTCTATACTGATAGCCGATGACTTCAGTACACAGTGTAGTCAGCTCTCCTTCTAGAAGGTAGCGCGCATCGTGACTTGCGTAGGTGAAAACGCCTGATCGATTTAAAATTGAGATAAGCGATGTTGTGAGCCGGCCATCGGTATCTTTTTTGAGAAAAGGAACATCGACTGTGGCGACCCCACTCGATTGGACTCGGTAGCCGCAACTTGATAGAAGCAGACTAGTGGCGACGAGGCAGCTTGCTAGTGTTTTCGGCAATCGCTTTTTGCTTTGCATGGTGTGAGAGTCTCTCTTTAGCGATTTCGGCTGTCGGGGTTCCGCCGTAGCGAATGACAATGCTCTTGTAGTAGACATCAGCTGCATCGGGTTTTTTCTTACGCTCCCAATAGCGAGCATGAGTGAGTAGATCTTTTGCAAACCAATCTTTTAGGTTAGCAATCTCTTCCCATGCTGTATGTACGCGCTCATCTGTTGGGTAGTTGCGTTGAAATTTTTCTGTTGAAATCGTCGCGAGCTCGATAAAGTCTGGATCAGGAAAGAGCTTTTTTGATTTTAACACATAGGTATTAACGATCCCAAGATAGGCCTCAGGAGTGAGTGCGTGTTTTGGAAAGCGCCTCACGAACGTTTTGTATGAGTCGATCGCATCATCATAATCGCTAAGTGAGGCTTGAAGTTTTGCTTTGCGAAAGAGCGACTGGGCTGCTAGCTCATCGCGAGGGAATGCAGAAATCACTTCTTCGAAAATTGTGATGGCATCGTGACGCGCACCCTGCCATTTTGGCATGTGGTGTGAATCAAAGACGTGCTTTTTGACGCCGCCACTAAACTCAAGCGCAATCTCGTACTTATTTTTAACTGCATCTTCAAAGTGCTTTAGTGAGGCGTAGCTTGCTAGATATTTTGAAAACCAATCGTTTGCGTAGGTAAGCTCTCCGCGCTCTTGGCAGGCGATGCCAGCGTAGTAGGTCGCTTCCGAGGCAAATGAGCAATCGGGATAGAGGTTTAAGATCGCCTTTGAGTATTGAAGAGCGTAGTTCCACTGCTTGCTTTGAATCGACTCGATCATCTTATCGTAGTATTCGTGGGCGGGGGGAAGCTTCTCGACATAGTGTCTTGTACGCACAACACGAGAGAGCGGACTCTCTGCGAGTAGAGGAGTTGTTAAAAAAGTTCCTAGTAAAAGTAAGTTAAAAAGATAGCGATTCATAGAGACTATGATAGTGTAATTGACCTATTCGGTCAACTCAGCTGATTGACAAAAAGGCAATTTTAGCAGGAATTTTTCTACAGTATCGCACCATTCAATGCCTGAGTGACTATCAATAAAGAGTTTATTTACCACTTCATCGCCTGAAATAAAGTTTAGATGGATCTCTGCATCACCCGCAAAATCACTAAATAGCCTGCGTAATTTCAAGACGTCGGTGAGACGCACCTTATCGATATCTACCTTTACGTGCACTTTTTTCGTCACAACCGGCTCCTTGGGGGCTTGTTTGCGCTTTTTACTGCGCATTTTCACTTGGAATTGCGCCGCTTCAACGGCTTCATTGCACGATGCGAGCACTGCTTCATCAACTTCGGGAAGCGAATCAAGCCAGCGACATTGCAACTTCAAGTCGCCCTCATTTCGCTCTAAAATTAAGACAGCTAAAATTAGTGCATTTTCATCGAGAAGATGCCCTTTGTGCGCGAAAAGCTCAGGCCAAACGGGCAGCTCAAAGCGCTCGATGCCATTACTAATTGTTAAAATCGCAAACTTTTTCTGCGTCTTATTGGAGATGCGCACATTGCACGTCTCAATAACAAAAACCGTTTTAACAACACTTTTATCGGGCATTTGATCGAGTTGATCGACCGCTGTAATTTCGAGCTTGTCGACAATCTCTTTAAACTCATCAATCGGATGGCCTGTAAGATAAAACCCAATCAGCTCTTTTTCACGCTTTAGAATTTCGAGCTTTTCTCCCTCAATGGCCTCAGCTTTTGGCTCTTTGAAATGCGCCTGGTCGCCATCGGAGAAAAGATCCATGATCCCCTTTTTCTTCTCCTTTTGCTCTTTGACAATTGCGTCAAAGTGCTCTTGGAGCAGCCTTTGCATTCCAGCGCGCGTATCGCCGGTGAAATCAAAAGCTCCCGCATCGATGAGAATTTCAATCACCTTTTTTCCAACGCGTGAGTGATCGATGCGCTGCATAAAATCATAGAGCGATTGGTAGGGGCGCGCAGCTAAAATGGCATCGACAACCGACTCTCCAACGCCTTTAATCGCATTGAGTGAAAAGCGAATGCCCGAGGCAGTTGCGACAAATTCGTGCGCAGACTCATTGACATCGGGTGACAAAATCGCAATATTCATCGCCTGACATTCACGAATGTGCTTAGCAACTTTGCCAATATCATCGAGATCGCAGCTCATGAGCGCCGCCATCCACTGTCCTGGGTAGTTTGCCTTGAAAAATGCTGTAATGTAGGTGATGAAGGCGTAGGCAGTCGCGTGTGATTTGTTGAAACCATATGAGGCAAACTTTTCGACCTTCTCAAAAATGGTCATTGCAAGAGCCGCTTCAAGCCCGTGCTCTTCGGCACCTGACTTGAACTTCTCCCCCTGTTTTGCCATCTCCTGCTTATCTTTTTTACCCATCGCGCGACGCAGAACGTCCCCTTCCCCGAGCGAATAGCCCGCAAGGCGCTGAGCAATTGCCATCACCTGCTCTTGGTAAACGATAATGCCGTAGGTTTCGAGAAGAATATCTTTCATCAAGGGGTGATCGATTTCGATCTCCTCTTTGCCGTGCTTACGGCGACAGAAGGAGGGAATCATCTCCATCGGACCGGGGCGATAGAGGGCGCCTACAGCGATAATCTCTTCAAACTTATCGATGTGCAGCTGGCGCGCGAGGTCTTGCATCCCGGAAGATTCAAGCTGGAAGATCCCAAGCGTTTGCCCCTGATTGAGCAGATCAAATGTTGGGCTGTCATCCAGGTGTAGGTTCACCCAATCGATATGGTTGCCCGTCGCCTCTTCAACAGCATTTGCCGCCTTTTGAATGCAGGTGAGTGTTTTCAAACCAAGGAAGTCAATCTTCAACATTCCAACGGTCTCAACAGGCTTCATTGAGTATTGGGTGACCAAAATATCGGAATCTTTCGCATTACACACAGGGATATGATCCGTGAGCGGATCACCGCAAATGATGATCCCCGCAGCGTGGATACCCGTGTTGCGAATCGAGCCTTCAAGTTTGCGCGCAATGTCAATTACTCGCTTGGCATCCTCATCGCTCTCGTACATATCGGCAAAATCTGGATCGATCTCGAGCGCCTTTTCAAGCGTAATGTTGAGATCATCGGGAACAAGCTTGGCGATCTGGTTCACCTTACCGAGTGAAACGCTCAAGACGCGTCCCACATCCTTAATCGCCATTTTGGCCTTCATCGTACCAAATGTAATGATCTGCGCAACCTTATCGGTGCCATATTTTTTCAATGTATAGTCGATCACCTCAGAGCGGCGCTCCATGCAGATGTCGACGTCAATATCAGGATAAGAGAGTCGTTCCGGATTGATAAATCGCTCAAAGAACAGAGAAAAACGGAGCGGTTCGATGTCGGTGACACCAATTAGATACAAGATGATCGACCCAACACCAGACCCCCGACCAGGACCGACTGGAATACCCTGCGATTTTGCCCAGAAAATGAAGTCGTGAACAATGAGTAGATAGTCGCAAAGTCCCTTTGAGGTGATGATCCCAATCTCATACTCAAGACGCTTTTTGACGACATCAAGCGGCTCCTCGTCAGGGTAGACCTCCTTGACCTTAGCAAGCTTTGCCTCATCATAGCGCGCCTCAATTCCCTTCGTGCAAAGCTCCATGAGATACTTCTCACTCTCTTCAACACGCTCCTCTTTGGCATACTCTTTGCCTTCAAGAGAGGGCGGGACAAAAACGGGGTAGAACTTCTTCTTGAAGTCGAACTGCATCTGACACTTTTCGGCAACAGCAAGAGTGTTTTCAAGCACTTGAGGAGCGTCACTAAAGACCTCTGCCATCTCCTCTGGCGACTTGAAATAGTACTCGTGTGACGAGAGAACCGAGCGCTTTGGATTGAGGATGCGATTTTTCGGAGTGCCGTAGGCATCGCGCTCCCAAATTTCACACGGCTCACCCGAGCTGACATTCATTAAAATTTCTTGGGCGCGCCAGTCATCGGGCTCAAGATAATAGACCTCACCTGTACCGACACATGGAATCGAGAGCTCACCTGAGAGCTCGAGCAGGCGCTTATACACCTTCTCTTGCTTCTCGACATAAGCTTGATGCTTTTGTACCAGCCACGATTCGCGACTCATGCCGTGCTCTTTGATCTTCGCATCACTCATCTTGTGGCGTTGGAGCTCAAAATAGTAATCATCGCCGAAAAGCTCTCGGTACCATTTGATCTCCTCGCGCAGCGCCTCATCATCGTCAATGAGCGCGGCGAGCATCGAGCGCGTTGACCCTGACAGACAAATTAATCCCTCGCTATGCTCACTTAAAAACTCTTTGTCGATGCGTGGAGTGTAGTAAAACCCCTCCAAATAGCCAACAGAGGTGATCTTACATAGATTGCGGTAGCCAACATCGTCTTTTGCAAGAAGTGTAAGAGGGTGTGCATTGGCCGTTTTGATCTGCCGCTTTTTGTCTGTGCGCGAGGTGGGCGCGAGCATCATTTCCAAGCCGATAATCGGCTTAATATCAGCACTTGTGCACGCTTTGTAAAAATCGACAGCGCCAAACATATTGCATGAGTCTGTGAGAGCAAGGGCGGGCATGCCAAAACCCTTTGCTTTAGCGACAAGGCCTTTGAGCGTAGCAGACGAGCCAAGAACGGAGTATTGCGAGTGAACGTGAAGGGGGATGTACATCTGTTATGCGGGCTCTTCTTCTGCAAACGTTTTGACTGACCACATCGGGAGAAGTAAAACAACAGATACCACAGCGCAAACCCCCATCGCCGTGAAAAATCCCTGCCAGCCGTAATTTTCGGTAATTTGTCCAATCGGATAGGCAGCCGATGCAGCCCCAAAATAGCCAAACCAGCCGGCAAATCCCGTTGCCGTAGCGGCGGCCTTTTTGTGTGATAGCTCCGCTGCTGCCATACCGATGAGCATTTGCGGGCCAAAAATTAGAAAACCAATCATCCCCATGGAGATAGAAGAGAAGAGCCATGAATTTTGGGGAGCATGGTAGAGTGCGTAGAGCGAAATTAAAACGCCGATGCAGAAAATGACATTGACAGGAGCGCGCCTGCCACCAAAAATTTTGTCCGATGACCAGCCAGCAACAAGAGATCCAAAAAAGCCTCCAACTTCAAACCACATCAGACTCGATCCAGCTGAAATGTAAGATTGCGATTTGCCCTCAATCAAGAACATCTGGCCCCAATCGTTAATCGCAATGCGCACGACGTAGACGAAAAAATAAGCAATGGCAAGCATCCAAACGAAGCGGTTTTTTAGAACGTACTCGAAGAGGATTTCTTTTGTCGTGAGCTCTTGATCCTTTTGAATACCTGTGATCGTCGCTTTGTCTTTTACCTTATGGTATTGTTCAACAGGTGGCAGACCTAGCGACTCAGGCGTATCGCGTAGACACCAAATAAGGAAAAATCCGCCCATAATACAGATGACGCCCGGCACATACATTGCCACGCGCCAGCCATAAGCTGAGGCGCAAAAAGCAGCAATTAGAGGGATCAGAGCGCCCCCGACATTGTGCGAGGTATTCCAAACACCCCACCAGCGGCCACGCTCTGACTGCTCATACCAATGAGTCAACAGACGCGCGCACGGCGGCCAGCCCCACCCTTGAAAGAGACCATTCATTCCCCAAAAGAGGGCAAATAGGAGCATGGCAGAGGAGTAGCCAAAACAAATATTGAATAGACCGGTGGCAATCAACCCAATTGCCATAAAGTAGCGTGGATTAGAGCGATCGGCTAAAATACCACTCAAAAATTTACTGAGACCATACGAGATATAGAGAACACTACCCAAAATTCCGAGCTGGGCTTTGGTCATTCCCAGTTCGCTCACCATAGCGGGCATCACGAAGATAAAGCTCTTGCGGGTGAGGTAGAAGAGGGCATAGCCCACATACATCCCAATCAAAATGCGCCAACGCCAATAGGTATAGGTTGACTTCATCGCCTTGGGATCCTCAATCATTTCTGCATGAGGAGCCGGAGAAAATATTTTCAAAAAACTTCTAAATATCATCGTATCTCACAGGTCATTGTATCCACGCAAGTTGCTTACTGTCAATCAGAGAGTTTACCTGCGCGTATTTCCTTGAAAAATCTATTTTTTACTGAAAATCCTCATAAGCCATTAATCCTAAGCAGCTTATGTAGCTTGTAAAGCGGCTTTACAGACATTTAAGATTTCATAAAGTTTAAAATAATACCTCTATAGCATACAATGAGGATAGAGGGACTCTAATGCAAGAATTTTACGTCAGAAATGATGAATACCGAGTGGGGCGAGATAAAGTTTTAATTAGCCCTATTGAGCGAGATCGGCAGATTAAGGATGAGGAGAACCTCAAGGCAGGGGCTCTACCTGTTCGAAGGCGGATGGCCTCTATCATGCTTTTTTTAGAAAAGCTCCTCGCTCTACAGATTCAAAGCTGGGACTATCGCCCCGTTTTGGACCTAGAAGAGGACACAACCGCTTGCTTTCTCTCCATGTACCGCCTTCTTGAAGACCTGAAAAAAACAGATTTATCGATCTCCATCCCCTTTGCGACAACCTTTTCTCGTGCATGGAATGCGATGCTTGTCAATTACATTCCCGTCCTTCTCAAGAGACTCCCCCCGCAATTGCAGAGAAATATCAAAGGATTTCAAGAAACGCTGCGCTCATTCCCCAAAGGAGAAGATCACACCCTTGGCTACTACCTCACCGAATATGCAGGAGAGAACTGGCTCCCCTTCCCCTTTATCAATTTAATTCGCGAACTGCACATTGAACATGCACTAAAGCCCGAGACGAGTACCCTCTCTCAGTGGACAGAACTACTCAAGCAAATTATTGAACCGCTTACTGGAAAGAAGCTTCAGAAATAAGCTCTGTTTTAAAGGAAAAATCTCTATTGAAAAGATGCCCTCTAAGAAAAGGGTAGGCGCCAGCATCGCACTTATAAAATGTGCGCATCAACTTAAAGAATTCAGGAACCTTGATCGAATTAACTGGCGTGATTTCCCGAATTTTTGCGACTGCTTGCTCGGTTGAAATAGAGCCCTTATAGAGGTCTCCAAAGGTATCGTCTCTATGTAAAGCCAACAAAACTTCCTTAACCGGCCTAGCAAGTTTTGTCGCATCAAGAACCTTTTCGGTAATGAGCGCATTGTGTCTAAGTTCCCACTCTTTTGCAGAAACCTCTCTAGGGCGCTGAACATTAAGAGCAAGCCCTTTTCCAATATCATGCAATGCTAAGAAGAGATAAAAGATCCGGTTGTTAGTGATACAGCCGAAGTCACCAAACTCTCCATCCATTTCGGTTTCCGCTAAATGGACAACATCTCTTGAGTGGGCCTCAATTGTCTGGCCATTTGCGTGCATTTGGAAAAATTGCGCGACCATACTATCAACTTTAAGAGCAGTAAAAAGATCATCTGATGTGCTCGATGTGCTCGAATAATATTCATCAATACGCTTGCCAAAATCAGTGGGAAGTTTTCGATTCAAAAAGTCTTTTAATAATGCTTGACGGTGCTCAATGACAACAACCTTGCGACAACGCAAAGCGTTCATGAGTGAATTGGATGTAGCGGCAATTCCAAGGGTAACAATCACTGCTAAACAGGATAAAACTGCGAAAGCAACCGTTTTGTGGCTTTTATGCTTCGACTCAAATTTATATTGATTAGTTACAACACACGACTGATTTAAAATATTAACCGCATCCATGGCAATAACTATACACGCATATAGACTTGACGTCCATGTTTTCTTGCGAGAAAGCCCCACCTGTTATATACTGCTAATTTGAATATGAAATTTTCTAGACCGAAAGGTACATTTGACATACTTCCTGAAGAGAGCTTCAAGGGAATCGCACGTTGGAAATACATAGAACATGTTTTACATGGTGTAGCTCGCGACTTCGGATTCCTCGAGGTGCGCACTCCTATTTTTGAGCCAACAGGACTCTTTATCCGCAGTGCCGGTGAAGAGAGCGATATCGTCTCTAAAGAGATGTACACGTTTGAAGATAAGGGAAAGCGCTCAATGACTCTGCGTCCAGAGGGAACAGCTCCTGTCATGCGCGCCTATATCGAAAATCATCTCCAACAGAGAGGCTCTGTTCAAAAGCTTTACTCGATTGGCCCCTTCTTTCGCTACGATCGCCCCCAAGCGGGTCGCTATCGCCAGTTTCACCAATTCAGCGTCGAAGCCATTGGTGTCAAATCCCCTGAACAAGATGTCGAGGTAATCGACATGGTCATAGAGACCTATGCACGCCTTGGTCTGAAAGACATAAAGCTCTTGATCAACTCCATCGGCGAAAAAGAGTGTCGCCTAAGCTACATCGAGGCGCTCAAGGAGCATCTCCGCCCCAATTTTGATAAGCTCTCGGCAGATAGCCAAACTCGTTTTGAGAAAAACCCCCTGCGCATCCTCGATTCAAAAGATGCAACGGATCAAAAGCTCTTGAAGGGGGCTCCCAAAATTTCTGAATTCCTCAGTAAAGAGTCGCAAACCTACTTTGACAGAGTCTGCTCTCTTCTCACACGCCTCGAAGTCCCCTACGAAATCACACCCGATCTCGTTCGCGGCCTCGATTACTACTGCCACACCGTTTTTGAAATCACAGCTGGTGAGCTAGGCGCGCAAAATTCCATTGGCGGCGGCGGACGCTACGACGGTCTCATCAAAGATCTTGGTGGCCCAGAAATCTCCGGCATGGGCTTTGGCCTAGGCATGGAGCGCATTCTACTCACTTTGGAGGGGCAAAATTTCCCCTTCCCGACCGATCCCTCACCCTTTTTCTACCTGATCTGCCTCTCTGAGAGCGCCATGGATAGTGGCATGGAGCTCATCGCAAAGCTGCGCAAAAGGCGCATTCCTTGCGATATCTTTTTGAAAGGTAAAAAGGTGCAAAAAGGGATGCAAATTGCCAACCAGTTGGGCGCCAACTTTACCTCGGTTTTGGGAGACGACGAGCTCGAATCGGAGACGCTTGGCCTAAAAAATATGGCAAGTGGGGATCAAACTGAGGTCGCTTTTGATCAAATGGTGGATCACCTCGATGCACTTTGGAGAGAACATGTTTGATTATCGACGCACACACACCTGTGGCGAACTTACAAAGAAAAATGTGAATGAAGTTGTCAAATTGTCTGGCTGGGTCCATCGACGCCGCGATTTGGGCAACCTCGTCTTTATCGACCTACGTGACCGCTACGGAATGACGCAACTTGTTCTCGAAGACACCTCGACAAAATTGCGTGCGGAATGGGTTATTTCAGTTCGTGGGCAGGTGCGAGAGAGAAAAAGCGGTATGGCAAATGCCAAGCTTGCAACGGGGGAGATTGAAGTAGCGGTTGAGGCGCTCGAGATCCTCTCGTCAGCAAAAATCCCCCCCTTCAATCTTAACGAAGAGAGTTTAGAGGTGAGCGAAGAGCTGCGGCTCACCCATCGCTATCTCGATATTCGTCGTGGCGATATCATGCAAAAACTTCTTGTGCGCTCGAAAGCGATGCTGGAAACGCGCTCCTACATGAATTCCCACAATTTTGCCGAAGTTACCACTCCTGTTCTCGGGCGCTCAACACCTGAGGGCGCGCGCGACTATCTCGTCCCCTCACGCGTACACCCAGGCACTTTTTATGCACTGCCTCAATCGCCTCAGATGTTCAAGCAGCTTCTGATGGTCTCAGGAATGGACCGCTACTTCCAAATCGTGCAGTGTTTTCGCGATGAAGATTTACGCTCCGATCGTCAACCTGAGTTCACCCAGCTTGACATCGAAATGAGCTTTGGAGTCCCAGAAGATATTTATGAGCTTACTGAGAACCTGCTTATCCGCCTTTTCAAAGAGTGTAAGGGCGTTGATGTAGAGCCCAATTTCAAGCGAATGACCCACGCGCAGTGCATGGAGCACTACGGTTGCGATCGCCCCGACTTGCGCTTTGATCTACGACTCCATCGCCTGGACGATTTGCTTGCTGAAACGGAGTTCTCGATTTTCAAGGAGACTCTAGCAAATGGCGGTTGCATCAAGGGCCTTTGTGTCAAAGGTGGCGCTGAGATGTCACGCAAAGAGATTGAAAAATTGATCGATTTTGTCAAACCGTTTGGGCTTTCGGGTCTTGCTTGGATGAAGCGAACAACTGAAGGATGGCAAGGGGGAGTCTCTAAGTTTTTCTCACAAAAAGAGCTCACTGGGATGGAAAAACGTGCTGGTGTGGACCATGGCGATTTGCTCTTGATGGCCGCAAGCGCAGAGGGCGCAGTCAACCAAGGACTCGACCACCTCAGACGACATCTTGGAAAGAAATTTAACCTGATCAATGAAAACAGCTACGCTTTTGTATGGGTCGTTGACTTTCCACTCTTTACCTATAGCGAAACAGATGATCGGATGGCGAGTGAACACCACCCTTTTACTCAGCCGCACCCCGATGATATCGCTCTTATCAAAACTGACCCCTATAAAGTACGCTCACTTGCCTACGATATCGTCTTGAACGGCTATGAACTTGGTGGGGGATCGCAAAGAATTCATGACAGTCACCTACAAGCAGAAATTTTCAAAGCTTTGCAACTCTCAGATGAAGAGGTCCAAGAAAAGTTTGGCTTTTTCATTGAAGCTCTCTCGTATGGAACACCCCCTCATCTAGGAATTGCTCTAGGTTTTGATCGTCTTGTTATGCTTTTAACCGATACGGATAATATCCGTGATGTCATTGCGTTTCCTAAGACAATCAAAGCCACTGATTTAATGATGCAATGCCCCTCTCAGGTACGTCAGGAGCAACTTGACGAGCTTGAGATTGCAACAAAAGAGAAAGCGTTGTAGTATCTCTTACCCTAACGCAAAACGGAAGCTACTTGAATAAGTGCGCTTCCAAAAAAACAGGCAAAAAAGGAGAATCCTATGTCAAAATATGTTATCGCATGTCTATCAGCTCTAGTTCTTACAACTCAAGCTTTTGCTGATGAGCCAGAAGAAACAACAACTGAGCAAACAGAGCAAACTGCTGAAGTTACAACTGAAGCAACTGCTGAAGCGACAACTGAAGTAGAAGCTGCTGCTGAGTAGTTTTTCTTTGTATTTTGGCTGTGTCAAATTCTTTTGATGCAGCCAAAACCTCCTCCCACCTACCCTATTTTCACCCAACAAGTTACGATTGCGACAAAAAAGCTAAACATAGTATTATTGCATGAGCTATTACAAGGAGCTATCAATGTCAAAATATTTTATTCCACTCCTTTCAGCTCTGATGCTAACAACACACGTTTTTGCGGAAGAGTCAAAGGAAATGCAAACTGAGCAAATCGCTGAAGCGCCTGATATGAGCAAAGTTTCAGAGTCGTTTGGACACCTTATCAGCAAAAACCTCGCAACACTCTCTGTCGATTTTGACATGGAACTCGTTGTGAAAGGAATTCGCGACTCACTTGAGGGCAAAGAGGCTCCTCTAAACGAAAACCAAGTAGTTGCAGCAATCACACAAGTTCAAGAGATTGAATTTCAAAAAAAATCTAACGACAACCTAGCAAAGGCCGAAGAGTTCATGACAAAAAATGCCCTTCGCCCCGAGGTTGTCGAAGTTGAGCCAGGCCGCCTACAATACCGCGTTGAAAAAGCCGGTGAAGGCGAGGTTGTTCAAGAGGGCAACTCACCAAAAATTATGTACAAAGGGACTTTCCTTGATGGCGAAACATTTGGCGAGTCCAAAGAGGGTGAGGTAATTTCACTCAATGAGACAATCCAAGGGTTTCAAAAGGGAATTGCTGGCATGAAAGTGGGCGAAAAGCGCACTCTATTCATCCACCCAGAGCTTGGCTACGGCAATCAAGGTTACCTACCGCCAAACTCACTACTCACCTTTGAAATCGAAGTTTTGGAAGCAAATGTTGCTCAGCCAGAATTCAATCCAGAAGAGGCTCTCAGTCAACTCGACGAGGCCCAAGAAGCTGTTGAGTAGTTTGCGTGAAAGTCGCTTTATTTGAGCCAGAAATTCCGCAAAATACTGGAAACATCATCAGGACCTGTAGCGTGACCGCTACAGGTCTTGTCTTAGTACGGCCGCTTGGCTTTCGCCTTAGCGACCGTCTTCTCAAACGCTCAGGCCTTGATTACCACAACGTACCAATTGAACAGATTGATTCGATTGATGAGTATGTGGAAAATCAAGATGTCTACTTCTTTTCATCGCATGCGAAAAAGCGCTACACCGATGTGAAGTACACAAAAGATTCTCTACTTGTTTTTGGAAGTGAAACCTCGGGCCTACCTGATCACTTATATGAAAAGTATCCCGAGCGTTTTGTGACTCTACCAATGAGAGAGGAAGCGCGGTGTCTCAATCTAGCCAATAGCGTCGCTATTGCCCTATATGAGGCCCACCGCCAAAATGACTTTCTTTTTTAAGACATGTTGCCTTCGACGAAGGCCTTCAGAGCATTTGCGTCGCGAAGACCGACAATACGGCCCACTTCTGCCCCATCTTTGAGCATTAACATCGTTGGAATTGAGGTCACTTGAAATTTCTTTGCCGTCTCCTGACAAGCATCGACATCGACCTTGTAAAAGCCGACCTTTCCCTCAAAATGCTTAGAAGCCTCTTCAACTGCAGGGGCTAGCATGCGACAAGGACCACACCACTGGGCGTGAAAATCGATAAAGACAAATCCGCTGCCTGTTTTCTCTTGAAAATTTGAATCTAAAAGCTCTTCCATATTTCACCTTTTTTTGATAATTGTACACCAGACGGAGATAAGAAACAATATGGCTAGACTTGGTATCGACATAGGGGGCACGAAAATCTCCATATCAGTGGGGGAGGACTCTGGGGCAATTCTGACACGGGAGCGTATCCCCACCCTCGCTGATGAGGGCCCAGAGCAAGCACTTAAGCGGCTACTGACCATTGCCAAAAAATACATTGCTGAATACGACATTGAATCGATCGGCATCTCGTCGCCAGGGCCGATCTCCTACACAGAAGGTAAAATGCTCGCTCTACCCAACCTACCCAAATGGGAGGGGATCAGCCTACGCGACCATATTGAATTAGAGCTCAATAAACCCTGCGAAATGAATAACGATGGCAACGCCTGCGCCTTGGCCGAATACACCTTTGGCCCCTACCGCGGCTGTCCCAACCTTATCTATCTCACCGCAAGCACCGGCATGGGAGGTGGAATCATTGCAAATGGAGAGTTGCTACAAGGGATTACCGACACCGCTGGTGAAGTGGGGCATATGGTGCTCGACATCAATGGGCCCGAGTGCCCGTGCGGCAATCGAGGCTGCTTTGAAGCCTACTGCGGAGGAGGCCCACTTGCAAAGCGCCTCTCCAAAGAACTCAATAAGCCCATGACCATGGAAGATCTCATCGAAGCCGCACAAAAAAATGACCCCTATGCACTCAATCAATGGGAGCAATATTGCGAAAGACTCGCACAGGGAATCGGCACCCTACTAATGATTTGCAACCCGGAAGTTATCATCCTCGGCACCATTGCCATGCATGCTAAAGACTTTCTTCTAGAGCCTGTGCGTCAAGCGCTACCGAAATACACCTGGAGCTACCCCCTGGAAGCGGTTGAAATTGTCGCCTCAACGCTCGAGCATGTCGGCGATCTCAGCGCCCTCGCTTTGTCACTAGAAGCGTTGCCGTCCCCTCAATCGTGAACTCCCCCGCACACGCCGGAATCAAAACGCTTTGCCCCAACTTCAAGTCAACCGCCTCATTCAGTGTCACACGACACTCCCCTTTTTGGATAAAAAGCGTCACATACGAATTTTCTGGCTTTACCGAGAGCGGTTTTTCCAAAATTGTCCATTTTTCAACAACAAAACGGGGATTTTCCACAATCAGCTCGCGCCCCTCTCCAATCTCTTTAAGCGCCACCTTTTCAGGATGCGAATCGACATCGACACTCTGCAGCGCCTCCTTGCGGTGCAGCTCGCGCGGCTTGCCATCTGCGTCGAGTCTCCCCCAGTCCCAAACGCGATAGGTCGTATTCGAATTTTGCTGCACTTCAAAAATCATGCACCCCTTGCCAATCGCATGGATCGTGCCTGCAGGAATAAAGTAGACGTCTCCTGGCTCTACAGAGAGGCGATTGAGAATGAGCTCCACCTCATTGGCATTCAAGGTCGTCTCAAAAGACTCCTTAGTAATTCCCGAGTGCAGCCCCACATAGAGCGCGGCCCCCTCATCAGCATCGAGCACAATCCACATCTCCGTCTTCGGTTCGCTGCCAAGCTCGCGCGCGGTCTTCTCATCGGGATGGACCTGAACGCTGAGCGAGCGCGCCGCATCGATAACCTTGATCAAAACTGGAAACTGGCTACACTCCTCACCCACCAGATCAACACTGAACTCCTGCACCAGATCGTGAAGTGATCTGCCTGCATAGGAGCCATTTTCAACCACACACATGCCGTCCTCACGATCGGAGATCTCCCACGATTCGGCGCATGTATCGACCTGCCGGCCGTAGATTGAAGAGAGGCGATTGCCCCCCCAAAGGTAGTGTTTATACGCAGGCTTGAGTTTGATAGGGTATGCATCCATAACCAACCCTATACACAAAGCGCATTATCTGAGAAACCCCTTTGCAACCCCAACAATAAATGGAGCAAGCTGTATCAAGAAAACGACGAGAAATACCCCAGCAGAAAACCCGTTAAGACCACGATTGTCTCCCTTTCTCCACAACTTAAAAAGAAAATAGAGAAAACATAGAAAGGTAAAAACTAAATAAACCATATTTCACTCCTCCGTAGAATTTTACGCTTCCAAGCAAATTTAGAAAACCCATTTCCCAATATATGACACTTGTAAAGCCGCTTTACAAGCGGTATCTACCTGGAAAGAAGTTGAGTTTAATTGGGCAATCGACCATGTAGAAGTTAGATACAAGTGAGTCTGCTATGGCAAATGAATCAGCGCGTCAGCGCGTAAAACTCTTTGTGGTTTGCGCAATGGCCGGCCTTTCAGGATTACTGTTTGGCTACGACACCGGTGTGATTTCTGGTGCAATCCTCTTCATTAAACAAGAGTACACACTCACGACGGGCATCGAAGAGCTCATCGTTGCGATGGTTGCGCTAGGCGCGGTCTTTGGTTCGATCACGGGAGGCCCCTCATCGGACAAGTTTGGGCGTAAAAAGGTGGTGCTCTTTTCTGCTGCGATGTTTGTGGTGAGTGCGCTTGGACTGGCACTTGCCCCAAGCCCGATTGCAATGATCGTTTGGCGCTTTTTCGTCGGCTTTGCCATTGGCGTCTCCTCTGCAACAACTCCCCTCTACATCTCCGAGCTCGCCCCCTACAATTTGCGCGGCTCCCTGGTAACTCTATTGCAGCTTTTCATCACAATTGGGATTTTGCTCGCTTACCTTGCAGGGCTTGCCTTTGCTAGCTTCTCTGGGTGGCGATGGATGTTTGCATTAGCGTCAATTCCGGCAGCGCTTCAATTCTTTGTAATGCTCTTTTTCCCCGAATCACCGCGGTGGCTTGCCATGACTGGTCACCAGAGAAAAGCGACTGAGATTTTAGAGCGCTACCGAGGAACTCGCAACGATGCCGAACTTGAGATCGACTATATCATTAAGCGTGTTGCAGAAACTCAGCCAACTTGGCGCGAGCTTTTCAATCGACGCTTTCGCCCTGCTCTACTTGCAGGGGTTGGGGTGACTATAATTCAGCAGCTCGTTGGGATTAATACCGTGATTTACTACGCCCCCACCATTTTCAAACTTGCAGGGTTTGCCTCCGACAAGGCGGCGATTGTCGCAACAACCTGGGTCGGTATTGTCAATGTACTTGCAACCTTTATTGCTCTGTTTTTCTTCGATCGCCTTGGTCGAAAGCCGCTCCTATTAATTGGCCTTGGCGGAATGATTGTGGCCCTCGGCGTTCTTGGCTTTGGCTTTCTCCCGATCATCCAAACGGCAGATTTTGATACAATGGGCTACATCTCGATTGCCTCGATCATTTTCTACATCGCCTGCTTTGCCTTTTCCCTTGGGCCAGGCGCTTGGCTGATTAACTCGGAGATCTACCCCGCAAAAATTCGCGGTAAAGCAATGGGATTATCAACTTGCGCGAATTGGGTTTTCAACTTTATCGTCACCTCAACTTTCCTCAATCTCATCAATTTTGTTGGGAAATCGGGCGCCTTTTGGACCTACGGGATCATCGGCGTTTTGGGAATCTTTTTTGTGACGCAATTTGTCCCAGAAACAAATAATAAGACCCTTGAAGAAATTGAGGGGTACTGGAAAGGAAATAACTACTAATGTCAAAAGAATCGACTCCCAGACGCTTTAAGTTATTCATCATTTGCTCGATGGCAGCCATTTCGGGTCTCCTTTTTGGCTACGATACCGGGGTAATTTCAGGCGCGATTCTATTTATTCGCCAAGAGTTTCACCTCACAACACTTGTTGAAGAGCTGATCATCTCAATGGTCTCATTAGGAGCAATGCTCGGCGCAATAACCGGCGGCCCAATCTCCGATCGCGTGGGACGCAAAGTCGTTGTTCTAGGATCGGCGGCTATTTTTGTTGTCAGCGCCATTTGCCTATCCCTTGCACCCAACCCAACTACCATTATCGTTTGGCGCTTCATTGTCGGCTATGCCATCGGAGTCTCCTCCACAACAGCTCCCCTCTACATCTCTGAGCTTGCCCCCTACACCCTACGTGGCTCCCTCGTCACCCTTCAGCAGCTCTTTATCACCATTGGCATCCTCATCGCCTATATCGCCGGACTGCTGCTCGCTAAATTTGCCGGCTGGCGCGAAATGTTTGCCCTCGCCGCCATTCCAGCCGCGCTGCAATTCTTCGTCATGCTCTTTTTCCCCGAAAGCCCCCGCTGGCTCACCATCCGCGGCTATGAGGCGCGCGCAAAAGACATCCTCGAGCGCTACCGCGGCTCCCGTGAAGATGCCGAAAAAGAGGTCGATTTTATCGTCTCCAAAATGAAAAGCGTTGAGCCCTCCTGGCGTGAGCTCTTCTCCTCCCGCTTTGGCCCCGCCCTTCTCGCAGGAGTCGGCCTCACCGTCATTCAACAAGTCACCGGGATCAACACCGTTATCTACTACGCACCGACCATCTTCAAGCTCGCCGGCTTTGCCTCTGACAAAGCAGCCATCCTCGCCACAACCTGGGTCGGCGTCGTCAATGTGCTTGCTACCTTTATCGCCGTCTTCTTCTTCGACAAAATAGGCCGCAAACCGCTCCTTGTCATCGGTCTCGGAGGTATGGTCGTCGCCCTTGGCGTTCTCGGCGCTGGCTTCCTACCGATCTTTGCCTCCCCCGCCTTTGAAACTGCCGCGCACATCTCAATTGCCTCGATGATTTTCTATGTCGCCTGCTTTGCTTTCTCGCTCGGACCGGGCGGCTGGCTAATTAACTCGGAGATCTACCCCACACAAATTCGCGGTAAGGCGATGGGCTTTGCGACCTGCGCGAATTGGATCACCAATTTCATCGTGACAGCAACCTTCCTCAACCTCATCAATCTACTTGGGAAGGCGGGAACATTCTGGCTCTATGGAATTTTGGGAGTATTCGGAATCGTCTTTATCCTCAGAAGGATTCCCGAAACGAACAATAAGACCCTTGAAGAGATCCAAGACTACTGGAACAACTAGGTAGAAATCTCGCCCAAAGCTGCCTGAATATTTTCGATTGCAAGCTCAAAATGGCCGATTAACAAATGGGTGCCCTCAGTCAAAGCAGCCCAGCCTAAACACGAATGACGAAAATGTCCTGGCACAGATTCTTCTGAAGGCATAGTCCTTCTATACAACTCCATAAACTCGGCCTTTTCTTCTGCAACCTCTCCTACGGTTCCAGATCTCATGCTTCCCGAAACTTCAGTTAGTGTAGGCGCAGAAGCAGATGGGAGAGTAGATGCCATCAGTTTTTCAGCAATTTCCAACTGGCGTACAAAAGCTTCGTGAGCTCCATTATCACCTTTTTCTAAAAGCTCTATAAGAACAGGCTCGGCTAAATCACCATCTTTCAAGCGATAAGCTTCTGTACTAACTGCATTTACAGATAGCCTTACGGAAAGAACATTCCAATGTGTTGATAGAAACGTTGGAATTCCTGGAACTTTAGATAAATCAGTGATAGCGTGCAAATTTTTATTTATTGAGTCAGCAAATGTTAAAAATTTTTCTTGGACTGTTTTTGTCTTATCCTCTATTTCAGCCGCTAAGGCGTCTGCACTTGCCATCGCTTCACACCCCTTAGCCGTATCTTTGACTTCAAAATATTGTTGAATTGCTAAAACATGTGCCTTATACGCCTGAACTAGGAGACCTTGCAGCTCACGGCAAATTCCAACAGATTCTTTCAATATGTCATGAAACGTATTCATTTCTGAAAGGACTTCTGCCTCTTTTCCACTCGTGACTTCTTCAGAGAGAATTTTTTTCAATGATGGCCCAAGATCTAAATACTTATCAATTTTAGCCAGTTCATCAAACATTTCTCTTCCGTGGGCGAAAACGTCTCCATCTGTAATGGGAGCACGTGGAGGGGCTAAAGCACAAAAATTAGCTGCTGAAATGACCTCTGCACTCATAAAAACCTCTTTATTTTGCATGAAGTATATCAAACAGCTATATTTGAAGATATAATGAAGATTTGTTGAGGTTAGGGAGGGGTGCCGGCCCCGCCATCTTTGAGCCACTTGTGGAGATTTTCCAGTGAGACCGTTATTGTATCAACCAGTGCACGTTGCGCCTCTCTCTCAGGCAAGTGCGAAAACTCCTCCCAGTAAATCGGCGATCCAAAAACGACGGTGAGTTTGCCCCCAGGTTTAGGAAAGCGCATCTTCCGGCTATATTGCTCGAATGCCCCATCAATGTAGATGGGAATCACAGTTGATTGAGTACGCGAAACAATCACAGAGACTCCACGCTTGAGAGGGCTAAGCCTTCCCTTGACTGAACGGGTTCCCTCTGGAAAGAGAATTAGTTTTTTTCCGCTGTTCACCACATCTTCTGAAATTTTAAAGACATTGAGATCGCGCACGGTTCCACTGATGGGGTGAGCATTGAGTTTGCGTATCGCCCAGCCAATGAAGGGCACTTTGAAAAGCGACTCCTTGGCTAGGAAATTGACCATTTCTGGTGCGGCTACGGCGATGAGGGGGGGATCATAGTAAGAGGTGTGGTTGGCTGCAAGCACAGCACCACCTTCAATGTAGTTTTCCAGCCCGTAAATGCGAACGCGATGGAAGAGGCGAAAGTAGGCGCCTGCAAGAATCTGAAATGCTTTGTAAAAGGCTGTTGGGCGCTCAAGTGTCATTTAACTAGGGAGAGCACTTTTTCAACCACTTCATTTATTGTCATTGAAGTGGTGTCGATCGCAATTGCATCTTCGGCCTGAATCAGCGGCGAGTGCTCTCGCGTGGTGTCTACTCTATCCCTTTCAATAATCTCTTCTTGGATTTTTGACAAATTGATGTCTTCAACACCCTTGGCTTTGAGCTCTTCAAAGCGGCGACGCGCCCGCTCTTCGGCTGAGGCAGTTAGAAAGACTTTGAGCTCGGCTTTTGGGAAAACAACGCTACCGATATCGCGCCCCTCGCAAACAATATTTCCAAGCTCTGCCTCTTTGTGCTGCAGTTTGACGAGAAAATCGCGCACGACTTGGTGGGCGGCGACAATAGAGACAACGCGTGTAACGGCGCGGAGACGAATCTCTTTAGTCACCTCATGCCTTCCGACAAAATAGCGTTTGGTATCACCCCGCTTTTCGATGCGCAGCTCAAAACCACTGAGCGCCTTTTCAAGCTCATCCGAATCCGCAATGGGGACTTGATTTTTGAGCATGTACCAAGTAATTGCGCGGTACATCGCGCCCGTATCGAGGTAGTTAAAGCCGAGCGCTTTGGCGACGGCTTTGGCGATTGTCGATTTTCCAGTCCCTGCAGGACCATCTATGGTTATGATCATAGCACTTTCATAAAGAGGTAGAGTATTGGTGCCGTAAATAATAACGAATCGAGTAAATCTAGAACACCCCCAATTCCAGGAATATCGTTACTATCTTTGACATGGGCATCGCGCTTCATAAGCGATTCTGCCAAGTCGCCGACCTGACCTAGGACTCCTAAAACGCTACCAAAGACAAGCGCCTCGACCCAATCGAGATTGAAATAGGCGTCGGGAACGGTGGTAGCAAACCAATAGAAGAGCAAGCTCGCAAGAATAGCGCAGATGAATCCTCCCAAGGCACCGGCAATTGTTTTACCAGGACTCAAATCGGGGGCCAGCTTGTGCGAGCCAAGAGAGCGGCCAATAAGGTAGGCGCCTATGTCGGTGATTTTTGTCACAACGATTAGATAGGCGAGCCAAAGGCGCCCATCTTGGGTTGAATAGGGATAGAGAATTTTCAACATCAAGCCAATGGGAATGACAACGTAAATGAAACCAAAAAAGCAGGTCGAGATGTGAACAATGGCATTTTCAATTTTATTGAAGTAGTACATGAAAATGACAAAGGCGAAAATAATGAAGATAACGCCGGCTGCAAAATAAAGCTCGCGATCAAAAAGTGAGACGTAGAGCGAGATGATCCAAATAACGGCCCCTACGGCCATAATCAACCAGGGGAGGTGGATATTTTTTTGCTTAAGCAAAAATGCATACTCGCGAATGCCAAGAACACTTAAAATCGCTGCGACACAACCTAAGATGATTTGCCCAGCAAAACTTTGAGAGTAAAAGATCAATCCCGTAATCAAGACAAGGGAGATAACTGTCGAAAGAAAGCGACTCTTAATGTCGACAAAAAATTTCATGTGATTTAGGTCCCCCAGCGTCGTTTGCGTTTCTGAAAGTCTAAAATAGCTTTGATTAAATCCTGTGGACCAAACTCAGGCCACAGCGTATCTGTAATGTATACCTCAGAATAAGATAGCTGCCAAAGCAAAAAATTACTAAGACGTTTTTCACCACTGGTGCGAATTAAGACGTCAGGGTCGGGCCACTTTGAGGTATCTAAAAGCTCTGTAATAACGTCTTCTGTGAATTCTTCGCGCTTGAGCGCGCCCGATTCAATGAGATCAAGCGCCTTGAGAGTTGCTCGGCGAATTTCATCGCGCGCTCCATAGTTCAACGCTAATATAAGATCGATCGATGTTCCCTCTTTTGTGGCCTCTTTCACCTCATGAATCAAATTGATTAGAGAATCGGGAAAAGCTGAGATATCACCTATTGTATGAAGCTGCACCCCCTCATCAATCATCTCTTGCTTTTTTTCTCGCAAAAATTTGTGGAAAATTTCAATGAGGGCATTCACCTCCCATTTTGGGCGATTCCAATTCTCGGTTGAAAAGGCGTAGCAAGTCATGACTTGCACTCCCACCTCTTTGCACGCGCGGACCATATTATTTAGGGTTTCAACTCCCTGTGAGTGCCCCGCTGGAATAGAAAAAAGGTTCCGTTTGGCCCAACGGCGGTTACCATCCATGATAAAGGCGACGTGCCGGGGAACCTGCTTGAGATTTACAGGTTTTAGCTCTTTTTCTGTAAAAACTGCCATTTAGCTCCTCAACATTTGCTCACGTGCGGGACCGACAGAGAGAAGACTAATCGGCATTTTGCAAAGCTCTTCAAGCTTGCGGATGTAGTTTTGGGCGTTTTCGGGAAGCTCATCAAACTGCCGCATGCCCGTCGTCGAGGTTTGCCAACCGGGCATTGAGATGTAAAGCGGCTTTACATCCTCTAGGGAGGGAGGAGGGAAATCGAGCCTTTCTCCACCAAAATCGTAGGCAACACAAATTTTGATCTCCTCAAGTGAGTCGAGAATATCGAGCTTGGTGAGGGCAAGTGAGTTGACCCCATTGCGACGGATTGCAAAACGAGCTAGGGGGGCGTCAAACCAACCAATCCTGCGATCGCGCCCTGTTGAAACGCCAACTTCGCGGATTTCTGTGGGGGTTGCAAACGCCTCTTCAGTAGGAAAGGGTCCTGCGCCGACGCGCGTTTGATAGGCTTTGATGACCCCAATTACTTGGTCAAGCGCGAGTGGGGGCAGGCCAGATCCGAGACAAACCCCAGCTGCAATCGTGTTCGAAGAGGTCACATAGGGGTAGGTCCCAAAATAAAGGTCAAGAAGCGCCCCCTGCGCCCCTTCGATTAAAATCTCCTCACCAGCATCGTAGGCATCATCAAGCATCTGCTCAACGGGTGCGAGGTAACTTGAAAGGGGATCTTCGTGCTTTTGCAGGTAGTCAAAAAAGCGCATGCCTGTGCGAGCAGCCCGATCAGTGTAGCAGGGCCCTATTCCCCTTTTTGTTGTGCCGAGGTGCGCATTTTCCCTCTCATCACGATCAATGTGCTCTTGGGTAATCACATGCGAGTAGGGCGAGATAAAGAGGCGGTCCTTGATTGGGATCCCCCTCTCTTCGAGCTGGGCAATTTCCTTGCGTAAATGATTGGGATCAATGACAACACCCGCTCCAAGATAGCAGCGAGTATGTTCATACAAGATGCCAGAGGGAATCAGGTGAAAATGAAATTCCTCGCCAGAGACGATAACAGTATGCCCTGCATTGTGTCCCCCTTGACCCCTAACGATATGCGTTGCAGCAGAAGAAAGAACATCGATAATTTTCCCCTTGCCCTCATCGCCCCATTGGAGGCCTACAATCATCTTAACTGTCATGCTCTAACATCCCGGATTTTGAATTTTTCGATTGTGACACACATCGAAATTCTCTTCAAATTGATGCTTGTAAAGCGGCTTTACAAGCCATTTTGAGATGATATAAGTAAATTTACACATAGTTTTTATTCATAACTATAAAACGAATTTAGATTGTTTTTATTAATATTATTTTTCGTTTAATTTTACTATTAATATTCTCAAGAATCTTGTAGACGAAATCGGACGTTAAAGCTATAATCCCACCAGAATATCTATTTACGTGGAAGCTATGGAAAAACACAAGCGCTGGCACACAGTCCTCATTGCGGCTGTTATTTTACTCACACTCTACAACATCCTACCAACTTTGCTCTACTACGCAAAGCCTCTCAATAAGCCAATTGGCCAAAAGCAGGCAAATGCGGTTGCTGCAAAAGCAATCGACCGAGTCAATTCGTTAGAGGATTTCTCCGTAAAGTGGGTAAAATCCTACTGCAAACTTCTCGGTGTTAAATGGCAAAATGTCGCAATTGATGCGAACAATCCGGGCGTCATTAGCGCAACGTTTAAAGATAGCAAAAGCGCTGAAACCTTCAAACGCTTCCTACCGAAAGCTGGAGCCCTTATTCCGTTTTACCCTGCACAACTCACCCTTGCTGGCACAAACGCAGGACACGACACCAATGTCGTCTTAATTCAGCGCAAAATCCCGATCCACTTCTCACCTGAAGTGGGCGCAAACATGTTTGAATTTACAAGCAAATACGAAAAAGATGGCACGCCAACAGCTCTCTACGGAAAGCTGGTCAAAGATCGCCTCTTTGCTCTTGGAGTCACAGTTGGTGGC
Organism: Simkaniaceae bacterium; assembly: GCA_022763045.1. Lineage (GTDB taxonomy): Bacteria > Chlamydiota > Chlamydiia > Chlamydiales > JACRBE01 > JALEGI01. The sequence goes on from JALEGI010000012.1 coordinate 28,817, forward strand.
GTGAGTGAAAATGCTCAACTACTTAACCTAGCCCTTAGCTACCGCTCAGAGCCTCAGTCGGAAGAATTTTTGCACCTACTGGCGCAAAACATCAACACCTACACACGCATTTTCAGCCCAGAATCACCTGCTGCAAGACGCTTTTTCTCCTCATTCACTCAAGGGAATTTCGCTCAGCCCAAGCAAACAGTACAAGAGTTTGTATCAGCACTTAGCGCCCTAAAAGAGCGCGTCCAGCTCGATAAAATCGCTCTTGTCGAAGAGAAAAAGACTCTGCAAAAGCGTGGTGAATACCTCGATCCAGCCGACGAGCAAAAACTCGAAACACTCATCGGCAAAGAGGAGTCCCTATCTAAAGCTGTTGCAACAATTAACAAGCATGCTGCTGTGTTCTCTTCAGGGCGCACCCCATGGAGTGAGCGCGAGCTTTCAAATATCGACTATGACCTTGCAGTCGACACACACAATCCCCTGATCAAGCACATCAGCACGGACTGGGAGAGCGAGAAAATCAATCTCGAACTTCACCAAGATGTATTAGCTCTCAAACACGCCTACGAAAAGAAGTCTGAAAAAAAGAGCCTGCTTGATGAACTCGATCAGCTAATTATTAATGAGATGGCACGCATTGGAAGAGATTCTCAAGAGAAACTCGTGCCCGTTCGCGGCGACTTCCAAATCTCTCTCAATTCGCTTGAGGGAAGCCAAAGCCTGCTAGCAATGAACCTCTCAACACTTGCCAACACACAAGCGAAAAACATTGAAAAGCTCATTGGCTCCGCATGGCACCCAGAACACAAAGATCTAAGACGCGAAAACTTCCCGATCATGAGCAGTGAAGGCTTTGAGGCGCTCCCTCGAGAAAAGCGCAACCTCAGCTTGGTTGTCTACTCACCAGGCGCAAGCTCTCAAACGCCAAAGCAAGGCTTTCGCAATAACTCAATCTACGTCATTGCAAAAGATGTTGGTCAAATTGTGCGAAAGTTTGAGCAAAACCCCAGCTCCCCTGAGGCAAAAGCCTTCTTTAATGACTTCCAAGCGCTTCAAACCCTACTAAGAGAGAACGGATTCACAGGTTATGCCGGTTCGCAATACCCCTTCACAAGTGAGTATGCAAACGACTACATCTTTGAAGCTGAAGATTATTTCCAAAGCGTGATCAAAGCGACACGGGAAAACTTCGTTGTTCACGGCTCTAAGCGCTATGCAACACTAGAATTTTCAAATGTTGAGCAGCGCATCCGTACTGTGAATACAATCGAAAATAATATCCAAGAAGATCTTCTAAAATGGCGCGATGAGTACAACTCATCTCAAGTCGACCCAAGCCTCGCGACACGTTTTGACGTGCCAAAGCCGACGCAAAATGCCCTTATGAGCAATTTTGCTCTGACTATGCGCAAGTATTTCCGCGGCGATGACCAAAAAGTTCTACGCTGGGGCCTCGACCTCAAGGGCGGAAAAACGGTGCAAGTGCAACTGCGCGATAACAATAACCGTGTTGTGACCAGAGAATCTGACCTCACTCAAGGAATGAACGAGCTCTACAGCCGCGTGAACAAAATGGGCGTGCCTGATGTCAGTATCAGACAAGAAGGCCAATCGATCACTATGGACTTTCCAAGCGCTCAAGGACTCTCTGCGTCTGAGCTCGTGAAGGCATCTTCAATGTCATTCAATGTCGTTAACGAGAAGTTTTCAACCTCTAACTCTCTACTTGCTGATGCGGTCAATCGCTTCCTACAAGACGTCTGGAACGAGGCAATTGTAACAGGCAAAAAAGATACGCAAAGTTTAAACACAATTGCATGGAATCACCTCTACGGCGATCCTTTGAATGTCGAGGATGCACAGCCAAGAAGTGAAGCGGCAAAAACGCTCTTCAAACATGGTCTGCGTTTAGAAAATCCAGACAGCTCTGTTTCGACAAGCTCATTTAACGACTCTGTTTCTAAAATTGGACTATTCCGCGGAGACAACTACTCTGACTGGCATGGGCAATCTCATCCCCTACTCATTGTCTTCAAAAACTATGCGTTAGAAGGCTCTGGGCTTGATGATGTTCGCTCAAGCTACGACCCAACAAAGGGTAACTACCTCAGCTTCTCTGTAAAGGGATCACAAGTTACGCCAAATGGGGAGAGCATCAACCCACGAAATGAGTTCTATACTTGGACCTCAACCTTCTCTAAAGAGAAAATCATGGGAACACCTCTTGAGAAGTTCTCGCAAGGACGCGGATGGAGAATGGCGGTCATTCTTAACGGATTTGTTGTCAGCGCTCCAACCCTCGACTCACCGCTCAAGGATAGCGCAATGATCAGCGGCCACTTCACACAGCGTGAAGTGAACCGTCTTGAGGCCGATTTGAAGGCGGGATCTCTTACATTCACGCCCCACATTCTCTCTGAGAAAAACGTGAGCCCCGAGCTTGGAATCAAAGAACGTCACCAGGGAATCATTGCAACGGTACTTGCTCTTGTGCTTGTTATTGTAACGATGGTTGGCTACTACCGCTTTGCTGGTGTCGTCGCCTCCGTCGCTGTGATTGTCAACCTGCTCATTATGTGGGCTGTGATGCAAAACATCGGCGCCTCCATCACCCTAGCCGGAATCGCGGGCGCGATCTTGACTCTCGGGATGGCAGTCGACGCAAACGTTCTTGTCTTTGAAAGAATTCGCGAAGAGTTTGCTCAAACTAGCAAGTTGTCAGCAGCTGTTGCTGCAGGCTACAAAAAGGCCTTCACAGCAATTATTGACTCAAACCTGACTACGATTTTAGCAGCACTTATCCTGCTTAACTTCGACTCAGGTCCGGTGAAAGGCTTTGCGCTAACTCTAATTATTGGTATCACCTCTTCGATGTTTACAGCCCTATTCTTGACCAAGTACTTCTTCTCAAGATGGGTCCAAAACCCGAAGAATCAAACTCTTTCAATGGCAAATTTGATCAAGTCATCAAACTTTAACTTCCTCAAGTGGAGTAAACTGACCGCTGCTGTGAGCTTTGTTCTCATTGCCTGTGGCGCCTTCTCACTCTACCAAAAGAGATCAACTATCCTCGGAATGGACTTCACGGGAGGTAACGCCTTGGCAATTGAGCTCACTCAGAAGGAGGGTGTCAACTACCGCGCAGCAACAATGGATGCACTTGTAACAAGTGGCGCTGCAAGGCAAGACATCAATATTCGCGAGCTCTCCCCGTCAAATCAGCTTCGTATTTTCTTCGGCGCAGGCCTGGATCAAGCAGGAAATGTTTTCCACAATATGCCGATTGAAACTGCGGTGGCAGATGCGACATACAGCTTTGAGAGTAACCCTCGTCTCGTATGGCTTGTTCAAGCGCTTGAGAAAAACGGCCTTGAGCTCACTGAGCGCTCGCTGATTGACTTGGACAAAAACTGGACAAGCGTCAGTGGACAGATGTCTGAGGCAATGCGCAACAACGCCCTCGTTGGCCTTGGGATTGCACTCATTTGTATTTTGGTCTACATCACCTTCCGCTTTGAGTTCAAATATGCCATTAGCGCAACACTTGGCCTAGGATTTGATGTCCTCGTGACACTCTCCATTTTGGCCATCTTGAATGCACTAAGCGTCCCAATCCAAATCGACTTGAACATTGTCGCGGCACTCATGACAATTGTTGGCTACTCGCTTAACGATACGATCATTGTCTTTGACCGTGTCCGAGAAGATGTGGGCAATATGAGACGTGCGAGCTTCAGCGAAATCATCAACCACGCTCTCAATGTCACATTGAGCCGTACAGTTATGACCTCGTTGACAACACTCCTTGTTCTTGTAGCGCTTGTCGTCTTTGGTGGCGCCTCGATCTTTGGATTCTCGCTAATTATGGCAATTGGAGTTGTCGTTGGAACACTCTCGTCATTCTTTATTTCGTCAGCCCTCCTTCTCATTTTCCAAAATCGAGAAGTGGCGCAGAACGCTGCAGAGAAGAGCGCTTGATTAAAAGCGCTCTGTTAAACTATACGGGAGGGAATTATGGCAAACGAAGCGAATGAGCCCGTGTGGCTTGAGCCAAAAAAAAATGAGCGCTTGATCGCCCTTTTTGAAAAGGAGTTCAACATCCACCCTGTGACCGCACAGGTGCTCACGACACGTGGCTTTGAAACGCCTGAGCAAATTCACGATTTTCTCTACGCCAAGCTGCCAAACCTCCATGCGCCAAATCTTTTCAAAGATATGGACAAAGCGGTCCAGCGCATCTACGAGGCCTTTCAACGCAAAGAGTCTATTCTCATTTACGGCGATAACGATGTTGATGGAATGACTGGCACCACCCTCCTCATCGACTTTTTCCGCAATTTGGGTGCAAACGTCTTTTTCTACCTGCCCAACCGCAACAGTCTGAAAAAGAACCCGATCAAAGAGGCTCTTGAATTTGCCAAGCAAAATGAGTGCCGCCTCATCATTACAGTCGATTGCGGAATCACTGGTGTCGAAGACCTCAAAGCAATTTCCGACCAAAACGTCGACCTGATTATCACTGACCACCACGAACCGACTGACAAACTCCCTCACTGCATTGCAACGCTTAATCCCAAGCTGCTCAAGAGCACCTACCCTAACCGCAATTTGACAGGAGTTGGCGTTGCCTTCAAGCTCGCGCACGCCTACACAAATTACCTCATCTCTAAAGAGGATATCCTCGGCAACTACATCGACCTTAAACAGTACCTCGATCTCGTCGCCCTTGGCACCATCGCTGACATGGGCGCACTTACAGAAGAGAACCGTATCCTCGTCCGCTATGGCCTAATCCAAATGCAAAAGACCCACCGCATCGGACTTGTAAAACTCGTCAAAGTTTGCGGACTTAAGATTCAAGATGTCACCACAATGGATATCGCCTCAAAAATTGCCCCTCGCCTGAACAGTCTCGGCCGCATCGCCGACCCCATCAAAGGGATTGAACTGCTTATTACACGCGACTCATCAGAGGCTGAAAAGCTTGCCAAGGAGCTCGACCTGCGCAACCTAGAGCGGCAGCAAATAGAGAAAAAAGACTCAGAAGACGTCGAGCAGATGCTCGCCTCCAATCCCGATATCTTCAAAGACAAAGCTATCGTGATCTACTCCGAAAATTGGCACCCCGGCATTATCCCGATCATCACAGCGCGCATTGCCAAGCAGTACAACCGCCCCACCATCATCATCGCCCTGGAAAATGACATCGGGAAAGGCTCGATTCGCACCATCCCCGAATTTCCCGTTCTCTCCGCCCTCAAAGAGTGCGCCGATCTCCTAATCAATTACGGCGGTCATGACTATGCCGCAGGTCTAACTATCTCCCGTGAGAACATCGAAACCTTCAAGCAGCGCTTTCTCACCATTGCAAACAAAGCAATCGAAGACAAAGACATCTATCCCAAGCTGCAAATTGATGCCAACGCCGGCTTCAAAGACCTCACCTTTGACTTCCTCGAGTCGCTCTCGCTGCTCGAGCCCTTCGGAAACGAAAACCCCGCCCCCGTCTTCTACTGCGAAGCAAAACAAGTTTGGCCCCCAAAAGTCGTCGGTAAAACGCACCTTAAGCTCTTTCTTGAAGAGAGCGACCGCTTCTTAGAGGGGATTGGCTTTAACATGGCCTCGCGCAAGCAATCGCTTCTTACTAAGAATCTCAAGCTGCGTATCGCGTTTACGCCCCATGTCAATAACTACCTAAATAAGTCCTCGATTCAACTACAGATACGCGACTTCAAAATCATCGAAGAGTAAGGGGCGCTCACGGCATCCCATCTTCACTATAACGCTCCTCGCGCGTATTAAAAGATACGCGTGCTCGTTGCGTTATTGCGAATCTGGGGCACCATGGGCGGCCCCCTTTTTTTACAAAAATTTCTGGCTTTACAGAGACAAAACAGTAGCTTGTAAAGCGGCTTTACAAGTGCTTTGACAAGGGGTTTTAGCACGAAGAATGTGCGTGAAGATGGCGTCCCATAATCCACCCTTTTTGTGTTGCCCTGCAACACAAAAAAAAGATGTTTTGAGAACAAAACATCTTTAAAATCAGGGGTTAGCCTATCGCAGCCCCCTAACCACTCTCTGCCGCTATGTAGATAAACTACATCGCGTAGTCAGAAGCATTCTGCTGCTGCGCAAGATACGTATCACGATAACCCTTAATGTCATCGAGATGTATCACCCAAGCAGATCCCTTTCTAACAGCTTTTAACGCGCCAATTCGCGTTGCGTAGTAGATCTTTTGGGCAGGAACGCCTAGCATTTTTGCCGTCTGATTTACAGAATAGTAACCTTGCTGGTTGTCAAACAACAATTCACCATCAAAAGTTGACTTGGCTCTAGAGTATTTGTTTGCACGATACTCCTCTAGATCCTTAAGGTGAATTTTCCACCTAGTCGTCTCTTTTACGGCCTTAAGCTTATTTTGCTTAATTGCTACGTAGATCGCCTGACGCGTAACGCCATTAATCTGAGCAGCTTCCGTAATAGATACGTACTTAGCGGAATCATCCCCGTTCGCCAACTTATGCGCTAGAACTTCGTCTGATTGCATTAGTTGCTCATCCATAAAATCATTCCTCCTTAACCATTTTTTAAAGTCATATATTTAATTTTTTGCTTTCTTATAATTTTTTTATTTATTTCAACTCAAATTATGACATAAAAAGTAGTTGAAATCAATCGAAATCTTTAAGATTACGTTAACTAAGACTAGCTGTTATATAACTCCTTAGGAATAAGGAAATATTACTTGCAAAAAGTTTAACACACTCTATGCATTTAAATCATTCACTATTAATGAGATTCACTCAAACAAAACCTATATGATAAAAATGCGCATTTTACATACCCCTGTAGGTTAGGGACTTACGGAATGTCGCTCTTTAATGAAATTTTATGAAAAATTTTATGCGGGGTTACTGGCCATTATTTTACTGAGAAGCTAAGTCGTTATCAATAAGAATGTTATATTAAGCTACTAACTTGCAATTACTTAGGTTTTAAGATGACAGTAAAGATTTTCCTGTTGTAAACTGACAACTTATGATTCGTACATTTTTTACCCTTTTATTCTTACTAGTTACTCTTCAAGCAAAGCCTCCTGAGCTCACCCCTCATGATGCTAAGCTCAAAATTGACGAGATCCTTTCATACCATATACAGTCGAGTGAATTTGAAGGGGGGAATCATTCTAACACTTTTATAACCAGTGTGTTAGAAGAATTCACCCACGAGCTTGATCCCTCAAAAAGCTACCTCCTAAAAGGTGAGGTAAAATCGATTGTTGAACCCGATGAAAAGACCCTTAATCGCGTGCGAGAGGAGTTTAAAAAAGAGAACTTCTCTATCTTTAGCGAACTCACTGAGAAAATGGTCGCTGGAATCGAAAGACACAGAAGACTTGAGAAGAGGGTTGCGAAGGCTATATTGCCAGAAGATGTTGAACATGAAGAATTTATTGATATGGAGTGGGTCGACTCGGAAGAGGCTCTCTTCGATCGAATGCTCCGCATTCGCGCCCTTCAAATCCAAACCTCCCAAAAACTCGGTCTAGAAGATCAAGATAAGTTTGTCGAGCGACTCAAAAAGAACCGCCTTGCGAGAGAAGAGGAGATTTTAGGCAAGGAAGAGGGTGATAAACTCAAGCAGATGCTTGCGTTTGTCATCAAAGCTGTCTGCAACTCCCTTGACTCTCATACCACCTACTTCACTCCTCAAGAGGCCTCGCAATTTCTCCTGTCAGTCCAGCAACGCCTTGTAGGTATCGGAGCTGAGCTTCGCGATGAGCTCACCGGCTTTAAAATTATGCGCCTTCTTGATGGGGGCCCTGCAAAACGTTGTAAAGAGATTAAAGAGGGTGACCAAATTATTGCCGTTAATCGCGAGCCTGTTATTGGCTACCACATCATTGATGCTGTCTCTTTAATCCGCGGACAAAAGGGCAGTAAAGTAACGCTCACCATGCTACGTGGTGAGGAGACTTTTGATGTAGAGATTGAGCGCGATGAGATTGTATTAGATGATTTTCGCATTGAAAGTTCATCGATTCCCTTTGGTGCAGGCTCTATTGGCTATATCCGCCTCTATTCATTTTATCAAGATCCGACAAGCTCCTCAGCAGACGATATTACAAAGTGCATTGAGAACTTTAAAAAAGAGAACAAACTGCTTGGAGTTGTCCTCGATCTACGCGAAAATGCTGGAGGGCTACTCTCTCAAGCCGTCTCTGTCTGCGGTCTATTTGTCAAGCAGGGCATCATGGCCTCGATCAAAGATAACTTTGGTGAGGTGCACCACCTACGCAACTTCAACAAGGAGATCGCTTGGGATGGACCATTGATGATTTTAACCAATTGCGCTACCGCCTCAGCAGCTGAAATTGTCAGTGGAACGCTACGGGACTATGGCCGCGCGGTTGTTGTTGGAGATACCTATACCTTTGGCAAAGGCTCTTATCAATCCTTCACCTTAGATGCTGCAAATAACGGCACGATCAATCCCCAAGGCGAGTACAAAGTGACGCGCGGGATCTACTACACCGTCTCAGGAAAATCTCCCCAACTGGTTGGATATGAAACCGATGTTGTGATTCCAGGCCCACTATCCACAATGAAAATTGGCGAGCGTTTTGATAAGAAACCGGTCCCCAATGATCAGATCGATCCCAATTTTGAGGACGACCTCTCAGACATCCACCCTCTACAACGACTCAGACTGCGTAAATTCTACCAAACAAATATGCAGAAAAAGTCGACTGAATTAGAGAAGGTCATCCCCACCCTCCAGGCAAATGCACAAAAACGCATTGAACTGAACAAAACCTATCAAAACTTTTTGAAACTTGTTGATGAAAAAGAGCCTCCTTCCTCAAGAGAGGAGATGGAGAGCTTTGCCGAGCTTCAGAAGGAAGAGGCCTTCAGTGCGATGAAAGACTTGATTGTCCTTACGAATTAATTTATACTCTTTGGCCATGAAAGTCCGAACAAGAATTGCACCCTCTCCAACGGGGGATCCCCATGTAGGCACCGCTTATATGGCTCTATTTAATCTCATTTTTGCCCGCCACCATGGGGGCGATTTCCTCCTGCGCGTCGAGGATACCGACCGCACGCGCTCTCGCATTGAGTATGAGCAAACACTTTTTGAATCGCTCAAATGGATGGGAATCCAGTGGGATGAGGGACCCGACGTCGGTGGAGAGTATGGCCCCTATCGGCAGTCTGAACGCTCGGAAATTTATAGAAAGTATGCACAACAACTTCTCGATGAGGGCAAGGCCTACAAGTGCTTTGTGACAGCAGAAGAGCTCTCTGAGATGCGCGCTGTAAATGCAAAACTCGGCAAAAAAATTGGCTACGACAGGCGCCACCGCAACCTATCTCCTTCAGAGATTGAAGATTTCGAAGCAAAAGGCATGCCCTTTGTTGTCCGACTCAAAGTTCCCCTCTCTGGAGAGTGCGTCTTTGAAGATGCCGTGCGCGGTAAAGTGACAACACCCTGGGCCGATGTCGACGATCAGGTGCTACTCAAATCAGATGGCTTTCCCACCTACCACCTTGCCAACGTCGTCGATGATCACCTGATGAAAATCACACACGTCATTCGCGGAGAAGAGTGGGTCTCTTCGACGCCAAAGCACATCATGCTCTATGAAGCTTTTGGCTGGGAGCCGCCGACATTCATGCACATGCCCCTTCTCTTGGGCGTCGATGGGAAAAAGCTCTCAAAGCGCAAAAACCCAACGTCGATCAACTACTACCGCGACGCTGGCTACCTAGAAAAGGCCTTCGTCAACTTCCTCACGCTCATGGGCTACTCGATGACCGCCGACAAGGAGATTTATCCCCTTGAAGACATCATCAAGGAGTTTGACCCCAAGCGCATTGGCGTTTCAGGCGCGATCTTTGATGTAAAAAAGCTCGACTGGATCAACCAGCAGTACATCATCAGCTCGATCCCCGAAAACGATCTTTGGGCTCACCTACGTGGATGGATGTTCGGAGAGGATTATCTGCGCAAGTTGATGCCGCTAATCCACACACGGATCCGTACCTTTGGCGAGTTTATTGAGCTTTGCGACTTTTTCTTTATCAACAATCTCAACTTAAACGAAGAGCTCCTCTGCCCACGCAAACTGGAACCGATTCACTCGTGCTATTTGCTCCAATCTCTCATCTACTCACTCGAAGAGCAGGAAGATTGGACGCGCCGAGGCATCGAAAAAGCAACACATGATGTCGCTAAGTGTTTCAAAGTTAATCACAAAAAAGATGTGATGCCCCTTCTTTTTGCCGCAATTACAGGGAAGAAAAAGGGCCCACCGATGTTTGATTCCTTCGAAATCCTCGGAAAAGATCGCGCACGCGCGCGTCTGATGGGAGCGATAGAGTTCCTTGGTGGATTGTCAAAAAAGAAGCTCGCCGAGCTTGAAAAAGCGTGGCAAGCCAAAGAGGGGGAGACGCTACTGACGTAGTTCCACGGGGGTCTTACAGCGAATTGGCTCCCCGGAATCGGTCAACACGTAGTGACGCTGATAGCCATGGGAAACACAACCACTGAGAAACAAACCAAGCACGATAAAGAGAATCCAGTAAATTTTCATCCTAATAAAGCCTCCGTATCCTCTCTTTTAACTAAACCGCAATTTTCTCGCAAGAATCCTTTTTTATCTAAAATAAAAGCGCGCCGTATATTAAACAAAGATGGCTCGATTAAAAAGACGTGGCATATTGTCTTGGACTGCCCTCAAATGGGCTTGCACCCAGGAGACTCCATTGCCGTCATCCCACAAAATCCCAAAGAGCTTGTCGACGCCTACCTCTCCCGACTGGGCCCGGTCACAATTGTCCACCCAAAAACCCAAGAAGAGATGTCACTTGAGCATTTTCTTACCCACCACGCCTGTCTCAACTCTCTCTCGCCGCGCCTGGCCAAGCACCTTGCCATTGATAAGGCCCGCGACCCTCTCACAGTAATTACCGAACTCGACCCGCAAACATTTGCCAACCTCGCGCAACCCCTACTACCCCGCTACTACTCGCTCGCCTCCTCCTTCAAGCGCTACCCAAATGAGCTGCACCTACTCGTAGCCACCTTCTCCTACAACATAGAAGGGCACACCTACCCCGGCATTGCAACCAACTTTCTCGCAACAACAACTGAGCCCGTACCGATCTATCCTCACCCCAATCCGAAGTTTCACGTCCCGCAAAACGACATCCCCCTCATCATGATTGGCCCAGGAACCGGACTTGCCCCCTTCCGCGGCTTTATGCAAGAGCGCGGCCCCCACTCTGAGAACTGGCTCTTTTTCGGCGAGTGCCACCGCGCGACTGACTTTTACTATGAAAACGAGTGGGAAGCCCTCCATGATCGGCTCACAGTAACTACCGCCTTTTCCCGCGACCAGCGCGAAAAGATCTACGTCCAAGACCGTCTCCGCGAGCACGCCGAAGAGCTCCGCTCTTGGCTCAATCGCGGTGCCCACATCTACGTCTGTGGTGACGCCAAGCACATGGCCAAAGACGTCGAGGCCGCAATCACCGAGATCTATGGCCCGGTGCGCGACCTGCGCAAGGCAGGCCGCTACCACGCCGACGTCTACTAATTGTCAAATGGACTTTGACTTGGTTTCACAACCCTGAAAATCGCAGAACCCGATTCAATGTTGAAAGTGCCCATACCATCGAGTCGAATCTTGACAGCGCTCTCTTCTAGCCCCTCAACCTTTTTTAAACTCTCCACGGCCATTTTTGCTTCCAAAGGAGTTGGTGCAACAACTCTTTCAGGAATGAGCCCCTGGCAAATCTGCGCTAGATCACTATATTCAAGATCCGTTGCAACAAAATGAAACAGCATCTTCTCACGCTCATTATAAGCCATTTCAAAAACCTTTGGCTTCCCATCAGGGAAAATGACAATCATATACTGAGTCACACGATCAGGATGCTCTTTAGTGGGTGGATTCACGTGGAAAATATAAGGCGTATTAATAAATGCCGCAAATTCATCTAGCGGAACGTGTTTATGCACAAATTCTCTGAGATTTGTGTAGAAAGGAATTGTTGAGGTCCAATTTGTCACTCGCTCATCAACCGATTCAATTGGAAAACCCCTTTCACCCCGCATTTTAGCCGTCAATACAGCAAAATCTGAAGGCGTATTAAGTGGAGCGCATTTTTTGGGAGTGGGCTTTGCCTTTACCTCCTCTGTAGGGGGTGCACCGGCCCCAGCTCCCGCTGAAGGAGCTTTTTTCTTGCGCCGTTTTCTCTTTAGGGGAGTCCTATCCTTGAGAAGCCCCTTAAATTCACTAGACGAGGGATTGACATTTTTCAAAGCCATCGAGGGATTTGTCTTAAAGATATCTGGAAAAAATTCGGTTGGAGCTCTTAGAGCGGTCTGCACCATCTTCCGATATCCAAGAGGCGCAGCACCTGCTCTACACATGGGAACTCTCAGCTTACCCATATCAAGTAGCGCGCGCCCTTGCGCCTCTACCTTTTCAAGAAGAGGGTAGAGCTCCATTGCTACTTCTCGCCAAGATCCAATTCGCTCAAATAGCTTTTGCATCTCAAGGTGCGTATTTTTCAAGTGGGAGTGCTCACCATTGCGGGCATTTAAGGCGCCTTCGAATGAAAGTCCAGGACTTGCTCCTAAAATATTTTGAAAAAACTGAAAAATGCTTGGAGCGATAATTTGCACTGACCGCAAATAATCGGGGATTTTTCTGACATTTTTCTCATCGTATAGATGTGAATGGAAATATTTAAAAAGGTCTCTAAAGCGCTGCGGCATCTGTAGCTGTAAGTTATCATCTGCCTTCAAAAATGCGCTAATTTTTTTGTACTCTAAGATAGTCTTAGCAATCCCAGGGTCAAACTCATCAGGATTCAACCCAGCTACAGTGTCAACATGGACGCGAAATTTCCCTGGCTTGTAGATAATTTCTCTAAGTTCTGGATCATAAGCATACCAATTTGGATTGCGAAAGAATAATGGAATTAGGCAAGGGTCAAAGTCTACAGAAATATACTCTTGACCTGTGGATTCTGCAGTTTTAAAACCACAAATATCAGGAAGCTCTCTCAAATGGCTTTCGACTGGTTCAATAAAGTGCTCTACAGCGTAGCGAATCTCTCTGGCAAAAACAGCGCTAATGACCAATGCTTGCTTGAGAAACACAAGAGTTTTGAAGGCTTTGACCGCTCCATTGAGACCCTGAATTGTTGTAATCTTTTTAACATCCAAAGCACTCAAAGTGCTGATATAGGAGGCCAATTCTTCTGTCTCTACCCCTTTTCGACGCACGTGCTCCGTCAATCGATCTTGAAAATCAACAACAACATTTTTTGTAACTTTTTCCATTTTATCCTTTAAAACCAAAAAAACATCGGAGATTATAAGGATATTTGGAATAAAAAGAAAATAAATTGAGGCTAATTGAATCAGCCCCAATAACTTCTAGCGCTTTGTTTTATGAACAACAGTGATGAGCTCGATCACTGAGTCAGAAAGACTAACGCTCCTGTGGAACTCACCCTCTGGATCGGGCGTGCGGTAGACAGCAACACCTGTTGGAAATTCAACATCAACCTCGCGACCGTCTGTCTCAAGGCGGCGCACAACGCCCCCTTGCAGGGCAGTGATCACCATTGGAGCGCTATCGCGGTGAAGACCGATCTCCTCATGAGGCTGCATAACAACATGATAGACAAGTGCCAGATCGTTTTCATAGATAAGCTCGCATTCAAAAGCTGAGAGTGTAAAAAAAGCAAAAATTAGAGGTAGGTAGCGCATCTTATTCTCCATTAAATGTTACAATTGCAAAGCACTGCAGCCCGTCGCCACGTGCAAAGTCGCTGAGGTGATCGCCTGAGGTAACAGTCATGCCCACTTGAGTGATATCAATTGCGCACAACTTAGCCACACTCTCGCGCACAGCATCAACGAGCTTTTGCATCCGGGGTCGCTTGCCCTCAACAGTGAGCGAGATATGAGCGATTTTCCAACCGCCAAGCGTGTCAATTGCCGCCTCAAGATACTTGCTTGAATCGGTAATTCCCCGATTGCACATATCAATTGCCAGCCCGCCCAGAATAGGGACATGCGAGATGCAAGTAATGGCGTTGCAAATTGCATGGAGAACAACATCGCCATCCGAATTTGCCTCCATTGCTGGAACACCTGGAAAGACAACGCCTCCCATGACACATTGCCCCCCCTGCTCTGCAAAGCGGTGAGAGTCTTGACCAATGCCAACAGCATATTTCATGCGTAAAAGATTAACAAAGTAGCTTATATAGCACATTAAAAATATCCTCTTTACCTTCTTATAAAGCCGCTTTACTGTGTTGCACAATTCAAAACACCACAAACCAAATATGATTAGTTTTAACATTAGTTTTTAAATATATTTCACATAATAGATAAATAATCTGAATTGAACTCGATTTGTTAAATAAAATTTACTAACTCATTTAAAGCGAATTTAAAAGGTATGAGAACCTGATTAAATCAGGTCGAAGAGCGCCGTCAGGGCGCTCAGGGGGCCCCAGATTTGCGCTATCGCGACGAACCAAGCGTATAGATAATACGTGTGAGGAGCGATAGAGTAAGAACCCAATCTAACAAACCTTTCGTTGATTTTGGGGATGATTTTGACCGCTTTTGCAATTTTACTTGAGGAGGCATATCCGAAGAATATGACACCTCAAGTAAAATTGGAAAATCGGCTTAAAAGCACCGCAAAATCAACCGAAATTTTTGTTAGATTGGGTTCCTAGCTGGGGTGCCATGATGCGGCCAAAAGGCTGTGTTGCATAATTGCAACACAGCCAAGAGGCTTTACAAGGTACTTTTTCTCTCGGTAAAGCCAGAAATTTTTGGCTTGTAAAGCCGCTTTACAAGCCCCTATGGAGCTCATATTTTGAATTAAAATCTACAAATCAATTCCAAGATATTTGTATACTCCGGCTAGATGACTGAGATACTTCAAATAAAAGGCGGAAACCCCCTCAAAGGGCATGTGAGAGCGGCAGGAGCAAAGAATGCTGTCACAAAGATTCTTGTGGCATCACTTCTCTCTGAGCGCAAATGCACGCTGCATAACGTCCCAAACATTCGCGAAGTCGAAGTCACGCTTGACTTGTGTCGCGAACTTGGCATGAAGGTGAAGTGGGAGCGCGATGAGGGAACACTTGTTGCACACACTCCAGAGATCAAATCGACCTACATCCCTCAGAAGTACTCAGGCGCAAACCGCATTCCGATTTTGATGATTGGCGCGCTACTTGCTCGTACCGACGAAGACATTGTTATTCCAACAGTTGGTGGATGCAAAATCGGTAAGCGCCCAGTCGATTTTCATATCAAAGCTCTCGAACAGCTGGGAGCAACGATTGAGTACCGCAAAATGAAGCGCGATGGCGCCTATTTTGCCCAGGCACACGATGGTTTGCAGGGCACTGTCATCGAGTTTCCCTATCCAAGTGTTGGCGCAACAGAAAATGCGATGCTCGCCGCGTGCCGCGCTAAGGGGCAAACGGTCATTCACAATGCAGCTGTTGAGCCTGAGATCACCGACCTTATTCTATTTTTGCAAAAGCTTGGAGTCTGCATCAATGTCGATGTCAATCGGACGATCTACATCCAGGGCTGTAATAAGTTTTATGATGTGGAGCACACAGTTGTTAGTGACCGCATCGAGGCGGCATCACTTGGCATGGCAGCGATTGCCACAAAGGGCTGTGTTTTTGTTGAAGGGGCTCGCCAAGATCATATGATGGGCTTTTTAAATCAGCTGCGCTCTTTAGGTGGCGGCTTTGATGCGCGCAATGATGGGATTGAATTTTCCTATCAGGGGCCACTCCGTGGCGGTGCACACATCGAAACAGATGTCCATCCGGGCTTTCTGACCGACTGGCAGCAACCCTTCGTGATTCTTCTCACACAGGCAAAGGGCTCTTCCGTGATTCACGAGACTGTGTATGAGAATCGCTTTGGGTATACGAAGGTACTGCGCGAGATGGGCGCTGAGATGGAGCTTTTCACCTCGTGCCTTGGCGGGCGCAAGTGCCGCTTTGCCTCTCGCAACTTTCATCATTCACTTATTGTGAAAGGCCCAACGAAATTGCGCGCAAAGGACATTACGATTCCCGATCTACGCGCAGGCTTTGCCTACGTCATGGCAGCTCTATTGCCAAAAGAGACCTCAACGGTCGCTGGCATCCCCTTCCTCGACCGCGGCTACGAAAAAATCGATACCAAGCTTGGCTCGCTGGGTGCTGATATTCGACGCGTCAAAGCTGGAGTTCCTCTGGAAAAAGTACTCATTCCCTAAAATCTTTTTGAGAAGTTTGTACAAACCTGTTAACAATTTAATCATCGGATCTTTGAGGTAGATATGTTACTCGAATTAAAATGGTTTGGTCTGAAGCTTCTGATGCTACTCATTATTGCACCACTTTTTGCTTCGGCCCTTCTCTACATCATTGAAAAGATTGAGCTTGCATGGAAAGAAAATAACCGACGTAAGAAATTCTGGGCACTCACAATGCTAATGATTTTTTTGGGTGTTTTTTTGGGGTGGTTACAATAAACAAATTCAACCTATTCTTCGTTTTATTATTTCCAATATGGATTTTTTCTAACCAACCAATATACGAAGCCAATTTTCTTAGCTATTTTGATGATCTTGAAGATCAAGTACACTCTATTGAGGAAGGGAAATTTGCCCTATCTCAATTAATTTATGACATTGAGTTCACTTCTGGGATTTCTATAGATCCAAAAGAGGGCATCCCCACAGCCATATCGCATGTAAGAACTTCCGATCTACCCCATGAACTAAAAAACCAGCTCACTATAGTTCTGTTGGCATTAACATCAAATTTAACACCAACATTCATCAACGACAAAAGTGAAAAAGAACCAGACATTCCGGGTGGAATTATTATTGGAAGCATAGAGATTTTAGCAGGAGTTCTTTTACATTTAGTTCCTCATTGTGGTTGGCTAGGAAAAGCGGCCATTGCTGATGGGTTAAGGCGAGGTTTTAATTCGATTGAAAAACAGAGTGAAGAGAATGCAAAAAAACAAACTAGCTATTTTATTGCTCCAAATACAACCACTCCTTATACAGTAAACATTTAGTAATTTACATTAAGCTAGTTTCGCCACGTCAAAGCTGGAGTTCCTCTGGAAAAAGTACTCATTCCATAGTATACTCTTTGCTATGTGGAGACAGATTCAACACAAAAACTTTAAAAAGCTCTCAGATCTTGCTCAATTTCTCGAGCTCCCATTGGAGGAGGGCGGACGTTTCCCCCTTAATGTTCCGAGGCGTCTGGCCGAAAAGATGGAAAAGGGCAATTGGGACGATACGCTGCTTCGGCAATTCGTGCCGCTCGATGAAGAAAGAGCTTGTAAAGCTGGCTTTACAAGCGATCCTGTAGGTGACAATTTGGCTGTGAAAGGGCCAAAATTGCTGCATAAGTACAAGGGACGGGTGCTCCTTTTAGCAACGAGTGCCTGCGCGATGCACTGCAGATATTGCTTTCGCCAAAACTTTGGATATGAGAAAAATCCTGGCTTTACAGAGGAGATTGCCTACATCAGGAGCAATCCAAGTATTCATGAAGTGATTCTTTCCGGCGGCGATCCCCTGTCTCTTTCAGATGAGAAGCTTATTGGTTTGTTTCAGCAGCTAGATCAAATTCAACATGTGAAGCTTTTGCGCTTTCACACCCGCTTTCCAATCGGTATTCCTGAGCGCATTACATCTGAGCTTGTTCTCGCCCTCAAAAATCTTCGTCTACAACCGGTTTTTGTTTTGCACATTAACCATCCTCGCGAAATCGATCTCGATGTCATTAAAGCTGTCAAAAGGCTCCCTGGCCCCCTTCTTTGTCAATCTGTTCTTTTAAAGGGGGTGAACGATGACTTTGAAACGCTGAAAGAGCTCTGCTTATCCTTGGTGAGTCATGGGGTTATCCCCTACTATTTACATCAACTTGATCGTGTTCAAGGCGCGGCTCACTTTGAAGTGCCAATTGACAAGGGTCTCTTTCTTGTTGATAAGCTGCGGCTGAATTTACCGGGTTATGCGGTCCCCACTTTTGTACAAGAAGTTGCGGGCGAGGGGTCAAAGACCCCACTACATGCGGTCCATAGGTTTGAGCGAAAGAATGTGGAAGCCGCGTGCCATGATGCGCGAGGCTAGCTCAATGAGGAGCAGGCGTGAGTTTTGCTCTGGTGTATCTGCGACGCGGCAGTCGCGGAAAAATGCGTTGAAGGTCTCGGCGAGCTTGTAGAGATAATCGGTAAGGCGGTTGGGCAAAAGCTCGAGATCCATTTGGTGGAGTGCTTCGGGGAACTGGCGCAGATGAAGGGCGAGGGCGAGCTCTGAGGGGTGTGAGAGGCAAATTTTAGTAGTCGGTAGAACTTGTTCTAGATCGATATTCACTTTGCGTTTGATCGACTGAATGCGCACATAGGAGTAGAGTAGAAAAGCTGCGGTATTGCCTTCAAAGCGGAGCATGCGATCGTAGGAAAAAACGTAGTCCTTTTGGCGATGGCAAGACAGATCGGAATACTTAACGGCGTTGATTCCAAGTACTTTCCCAAGCTCTTTCACTTCTTCTTGCGGCGTATCAGGGAGGCGCTCTTGTAGCATCTCACACGCTTTAGAAACTGCCCTTTCGAGCAAGTCGATGAGCCGCTCTGTTTCTCCTGATCGGGTCTTAAACTTTTTCCCATCAGGGCCCAGAACGACGCCAAAGCCGACGTGCTCAACGGTCGTTTTGGCAGGATCGAGATAACCCACTTTTTCTGCGGCGGCAAAGAGCTGCTGGAGGTGAAGTTTTTGCCCAAGATCAATGACGTAAATGAGTCGATCCCCACGCTCGTCTCGAATACGGTGACGAATAGTTGCAAGATCTGTTGTGGCGTAGTTGTAGCCCCCATTAGACTTTTGAATAATGAAGGGAACTTTGAATTGATCCATGAAGACGCATTTTGCGCCATCATCGACCGTGATGAGGCCCTTCTTATCAAACTCCTCGATGACATCTGGCAACATTTTGTTGTAGAAGGACTCTCCCCTCTCTTCAATTGAGACATCAAGTAAATCATAGATCTCTTGAAAGGCGCGGCGCGAGATGTCGCAGATGATATTCCACGCTTTGAGCGAGTCGGTATCTCCTCCTTGGAGGTGGACCACTTCATCTTGGGCTTGTTTTTTAAAGGCGGGGTCTTGATCAAAGATCTGCTTGGCAGCGCGGTACCAGCTCATGAGATCGGGAAGCTCGGCAATCACCTCACCTGAAAAGACAAGTGGCTCATGGTGCTTGAGATAGGCAATCAGCATGCCAAATTGCGTGCCCCAGTCACCAACATGATTGAGTCTCAACACATCGTGGCCAAGAGTCTCAAAGAGGCGTGCAAGCGATTCGCCGATGATTGTGGAGCGCAGGTGGCCGACGTGAAGCTCCTTTGCCACGTTGGGTGAGGAAAAGTCGATAATGATGCGCTGCTTTTTTGCCGGTTTGGGCGCGCCTAGACGCTCATCACGTAGTTGTTCATCAACTTGAGCAGCGAGAAAGTTAGGTTTGAGGTGGATGTTGATAAAACCAGGCCCGGCGACCTCAAGCTTTTCGATTATATCGGATTTGATGTGCGAGGTGAGCTCTTCGGCAATGGCTCGTGGATTTTTGCCAAGACGCATAGCGCTATTGCACTGGTAGTGACCGAACTTGGGGTTGGTGGCCTGAGTCACCTCGGCGATCACCTTTGCCTCGGGATGGAGCTCGGCAATAGCATTTGTGAAAAGGATTTGCAACTGCTGTTGCAAAGTCATCATTGATGATGAAAGCATGGCTTCTCTGGGCGTTTTCCGATTCCGTATTTCAAGCGGTAATTGGCGAGAGAGATGGCCGCTTCATACGTAGAACATTGGTTTTGTTTTGCGATCGTGAAAATGTCGAGCAGGCGCGGGTAGATGCGATCGACTTTTGCGCGAGCAAGTGTTGGGCGGTACCCCTCATCTTCGAGCTCAAATTGGACATTGATGAGGCCTCCTGCGCTGGTGACAAAGTCTGGAGCGTAGAGGATGTTTGCTTGGCGCAGGCGAATGGCGTCTGCCTCTTCAAGAAGCTGATTGTTTGCACATCCGGCAATCCCTTTACACTGCAGATGAGGAATTGTCTCACGTGAGAAAATGCCTCCAAGAGCGCAAGGAGAGAAGATGTCGCAGGGAGTGTAGAGAATGTCATCAGAGGGAAGAATTTTTGCGCCATATTTTTTGGAGTAGAAAGCAGCTTTGTTGTGGTCAACGTCAGATATTTTCAGGACTGCGCCCTCCCAAAAGAGGTACTCGAGAAGTTTTGAGCCGACTGCGCCAAGGCCCTGTACGGCGATTGTTCTTCCAGAGACAGAGGGGCTGCCATAGAGCGACTCGAGTGTCGCCTGGATACCGCGGTAGGTCCCCCAGGCAGTGTAGCGGCTTGGATCGCCACTCGATTTTTCCTGATCCAGTCCAACGCAATACTGTGTCGCCTTGCGCACGTGGGCGATGTCCTCGGGCGTGCAGCCAACATCTTCAGCGCAGATGTAACTACCCTCAAATTGATCAACGGCTTTACCAAGTGAGAAAAAAAGCTCTTCGGTTTTTTGTCTTTTGGGATCTGCAATAACGACAGCTTTCCCCCCTCCAAGGCCACATTCAGCTAAGGCCGATTTAAGTGTCATCCCCTTTGAGAGACGCAAAACGTCATTTAGGGCATCTTCGGGCTTTTTATAAGGGTAGATGCGGATGCCGCCGAGGCCGGGTCCAAGTTCTGTGTTGTGAATAGCGATAAATGCGTGTAGGCCACTTTGACGATCTATTGCCTCGACAACGCGCTCGTAACCTTCGACTTTGAGTTCTTTTAGTGATAATGACATGGCAAACATTTTTTTTTTGAAAAGAGAATACCAGCCTTGGGCTCAAGAATCAAGTTGAACTTTATGCCGATTTGAGATATTTTCCTTATGTGTAAATTATGGAGAATTTGATGGAAACCACAAAAATCGTCATTACACCTGCTCTCAAAAAAGTTCTGCACACCTACTTGAGCAGGCACAAGCGTCCCGATCTGCTGACGACCTACCTCTTTTATTTAGAAAATAAATTTGACATTCGCCCCGTTGTCTTCATGAAAGAGAAGCGCATCTATCGCGGCAAAGAGGAGCTCATCAAGCAGCTAGAGAAAGAGGGGCGTATCTGGCGCGAGACGGAGATCAAAATTCAGCACGGCACAAAGGGTGTCAACGACAAGACAAAGAAGATCTACATCTGCCCTTTCTCTGGTAAAGTCTTTGGCGACAACACACACGCAAATCCCCTTGATGCGATCTACGACTGGGTTTCAAAATGTCCTGAAAACACTGAGAGAATCGGTGGTCTACCTGTCAAAAAGTTTTACGTCTCTGAAGATCCCGATGTGATCAAAAACTACATTAAAGAGACAAAAGAGCCGATCCGCAAAAAGGTCTACTCTTCAGCTGTGACTGGAAAGCTATTCAACAGCAAGGAGAATGTGCTCGAAGATTTCAAGAAAAACCAGCTCAAGCCAATTTCACTTGTTGATGTGCCGACGCAAAACCGCTTCCAAATTGAAGACTCTTTCATGGAGTTCATTCAATCGCAAATCGATGAGAGCAACATCACACGTTTTGTTGAAGCTGTCGGTGAATTCGACGATCTGATGAAGTTCACAGAGCACTGGTTCGAAGAGGAGTAGTGCATTTTGGGCGAGCAAATCTCTTACTCGGAAGAGGAGACTCTAGAGATTGGCAAAAAGCTTGCCCAAACTCTAACCCCTGGGACAATTCTTTGTCTGGAAGGTCCGCTTGGCGCAGGTAAAACGACCCTTGCCAAGGGCATTATCTCTGGTTTAACTGGTTGCGACCCCTTTGATGTAACTAGCCCCACTTTTGGCTATCTCCACGCCTATGGCCCTGTCCGTCACTTCGATCTTTACAGGCTTACAGATAGCGAGCAGTTTTTTACCATGGGCTTTGACGAAGAGTGGCTCGCACCAAATATCACTCTAATTGAATGGCCCACAAAGCTCGGCGCCCACCTGCCTGAGGGTGTCAAATGGCTCCACTTGCAGCACGCCGAAAATGGGAGGAAAATTTCCTATGAAGTTTGAAAATGCGACCTATCTTGCCTCAGCATATACACTGGAGCAGTTTCCAAAGCTGCAACTTCCCGAAATTGCCCTCTGTGGACGCTCAAATGTGGGAAAATCCTCACTTATCAACCACCTATTGCGCAATAAAAACCTGGCGAAAGTCTCCTCAAAGCCGGGAAAGACTCAATCGATTAACTTCTTTGATATCGATCGCACCATCACACTTGTCGATTTACCAGGATACGGATTTGCCAAGCGCCCCCACAAAGTGCGCACCGATTGGGCCGTGCTCATCGATGACTACCTCAATAATCGTCCCCAGCTGCAAATGCTTCTGGTACTACTCGATTTGCGTCGGCAAGAGCTCTCACTTCAAGATGAGATGTTAATAAAGTGGGGCAAAAGCCGCGATATGGAGATGCTCTTTATTTTCACTAAGTCTGATGCACTGCGCGCAGCGCAAGCAACAAAGAGCATCAACGCGCTGGCCGAGCACGTAAAAGAGCGGTGTGGTCTTGAAGAGATCAACTACATCCCCTATTCAATCAATACCCCAACTGGGCGCATCGCGCTCATAAAAACGCTAACTGAAAGGATGCCCCGTGAAAGATAGCTTCGTCTGTCTCGACTGTGAAACGACTGGACTCGACCCAAAAACCGATCGCATTATTGAAGTTGCCTGCAAACTCTTTACCTTCGAAAAAGTGACCGAAGAATATGAAACGCTTGTCGATCCACAACTTCCTATTCCTGAAGAGTCGCAGGCGATTCACCACATCTCAGATGACATGGTCATCGGACAGCCAACCATTAAAGAGGTGCTTCCTGACTTTCTCAAGCGGATCAAGGGGCGTATCATCGTTGGCCACGGCATCGAGTACGACATGAAGATTATTGCAGAAGAGGCCAAGCGCCACTCGATTCCCTGCACGATTCTCGACCAGCCCTTCCTCGATACTCTACGCCTCGCGCGCCTCTACGGAGAGTGCCGGGTCAACTCACTTGAAAAGCTGCGTGAGCACTTCAATATCCCGGAAGAGATCGCCCACCGCGCGATGAGCGACGTCACTGTGAACATTGAGGTGTTCAAACACCTGTCAAAACAATTTCGCACAACGAAGCAGATGTTTGAGAGGCTAAAAAAGCCGATCGCTCTGCGGCTCATGCCCCTTGGAAAGCACAAAGGGCGCCCGTTCAAGGAGCTGCCCTTGGAGTATCTGCAGTGGGCCTCACACCAAAACTTTGATATGGACCTGCTCTTCTCACTACGCTCAGAAATCAAGCGGCGGAGAAGTGGCACCTCCTTCGCCGAGAACTCCAGCCCCTTCGCCGGCCTCTAGCCTTGGCGGAGCAGAAGTTCTTCCATCTTCTCCAACCTCTTTAAGTAAGTGTTTAAGATCCGCCAAACTCTGAGTAGCCCGAAGGTCTCCACCCAACGGTAAACACACGCGCTTACAAGTTTCCGCAGTTTTTACATATTCAGAAAATCTTTCTTGATATTCTTTACTGAAATTGAGCAAATGGATTTTAACATTTAAAGAAGCAGTAGGAGAAACATTTTCAGACCCTTTTTTGACAAACCGTTTTCCACCTCTCTCTCGAACACTTACTCTTAGACATGGAGTCTCTTCAGCCGATTTTGAGGAAAATGGATAATCTAAGAGATTAGCGATACCCTCTTTGAGTTTATAGTGTGGCCATTGAGTTTGATTTAAACAGGTTTGTACAACATCCCTAACTGTCCAATCTCCTGCACGGCTAGCATGAAACGGCCCCATGCGATCCTCACCGCAAAAGTAGGTGAAAGTAATACTGTCATCTGCCCGCATTCGTTTAAGACTATCCATTTTTTCTCTCCATCTATGTTATTGCGCAAAGAGTTTATACTTTCTTAAAAATTTTAACAAGTTTTGTGGCTCGTAAATGTAGGTATGTTTATGCGACGGATGAAAGGTAAGATTGCGCTCATAGGCCTCTTCAAGGGGCATTTTTTTGTACTTCATTAAATAGCCAATCGTCACAGCACCTGTGCGATTGATCCCATGACGACAGTGCAGATATAAAGTGATTGGCTTTGCGGAATTCATCAATTGATCGATCAAATCGATCAGTCCCGGAAAATCAAGGCGATGACCATCGAACTCTTGCATCATGAGCTCAAAATCTTCATCGGGATTCATGTGAGCGCGCACTTGCCAAAAATAAAAGCCTCTACCTAGCAGTGTTTTTCGTGGAATGATTTCATCCGATCCAATGAAGTGACGCGCAAGAGTTTTAATGAAAGCGGCCTCATCTTCTCTCTCATATGTGAGACAAGAAATAAGAATTGGCTGGTCAGTCTCAAGAAGATGGCAGAGCTCATCATAGCAAAAGCTGCCATCTTCTGCGCGGGGAATACTGCCTCGAAAGAGGCGATTTTCCCCGCGCTGATCAACGAGCTCAACCATCTGAGGATCAAAGGTGCACTCTACGGCGTGAAGAGATCCAAATAGCGCTTGTAATAGTATAAAAATGCTTTCAATCCTTTGGGTTCACTTGGATAGACTTTTGTGCCATCAGGGTAGGTGATCGCATTGTCATAAGCCGTTTCAAGATCCTCCCCAAGATGACGCATGCGATATGCCGTCTCAACTGCAGTTGAGCGGTTGACGCCATACTGGGAATGCACAAAAATCAGTCGTGGCTCGCCAAAGTCTGTATCAACCAGTGTGTTCAAATGCTCAATAAGCCCAACAAAATTCAGGGTATTGCCATCCCAAGTTTGGTTTAGAAGTACAGATTCAACATCACTTGAGTCGATTGGATCAAGTGCAGCTGTCAGTTCTGCCCAAGTGACATCTCCACTCATATCTTCATCATAATTCACATAGGGGTTCACCTGCCACCAGACCCATTCCCCGCGATAATCGCGATGATAACTTGTTGCATGTGTTGGAGTACCATTTACTTGATTGTAGTAGTAGTACAATCTCTCTAAAAAGGTTTTTTCGACTGTAGTGTCAAACGTGAGAGTACTCACAACGCTCAGTTCAGCCTTAGTGTCCCATGCAACACCAATTAGTGGGTTATCGGCCTTATATTCTTCAAAAAGATCACGCATATGGTTTTTTAGACCATTAACTTGGTAAATCGAATCCTTCCAAGGAATATTGCCTCGGAAAAAAATGTTTTGTGTGGTGCTGTTAGTATCAATCACACGGAGCACATCTCCATTAAATTGATTTGCAGCCAAACAAGTGAGAGAAAAGAAAAGTAATTTTTTTAACATAGTTAGGGACTCCATAGTTCAAGGTAGCGTTTGTAATAATAAAGAAAACCCTTAAGCCCTTGGGGCTCATACACTTGCACTAGACTTCCGTTTTGGTACATCATCGAATTATTGTAGGCCGTTTCAATGTCTTGACCCATGTAGCGCATGCGATAAGCAGTGGAAATTGCCGCCGAACGATTCAGTCCACGACGCGAGTGGATGTAGATCATCGTCGGTTTTGAGCTCTTGGTTGTTAAAGTTGTATTGAGAAGTTCAATAAGGGAGACAAAATCAAGCGTCCTTCCATCCCAAGTTTGATTTATCAAAAAATTCTGTACTTCACTGCGGGTTAGTGATCCCAAAAGGGAATCGAGCTCTGCCCAAGTCACATCTTTACCAACAGGGGGATCAAAATCGTAGTAGGGATTAACTTGCCACCAGTACCAAGTTCCCCGATTGCGATGCGTAAAAGGCACTTTCATATCGGGAAGTGTTGATTCTCCAGTGAAATAGTCATAGGCAACGCTAATGAATTCATTTTCTACAGCATTGTCAAGCGTAACATTGCTGATAAAGAGCATGTTGTAGCTTCGTGGCCAACTCATCTTAACGTTATTGTTTTTTCCATACGCCTTGAACGCTTTTTTCATCGCTGAGCGCACACGACCACGCTGAAACGAATCATTCCGCAGAGGAATATCACCGCGGAATAAAACATTTTCGGACGATTCATCAAGTGTAATGACTTCTGTATAGGCGGCATCAAAGTCATTTTCTCCTGAAAACAGGAGAGTGAGACACAAAATACCTGAAAAAAACCACCTGAGCAAGATAGTCCCCTTAAATTAAAGGAACTATTTTACAAACTTACTAATTATTTTTTCAAGATCTTCTGGATTGAAGGGTTTGCTCAAAAACTCTGCCGCACCTGCATCTGTTGCCTCTTTTGCCTTATCATGCGCTGAAAACATGACGACATTGATCCCCTTATCGAGCGCTTTGATGTCTTGCAAAACAGCAAATCCATCTTTTCCAGGGAGAGAAATATCGAGAAAGATGAGGCTTGGCGTGTTCTCCTTCAAATAATTCATGCAGCTATCTGCATCACCAGCGACATCAGCAGATTTTCCAAAATGCTCGATCATTTTTTGCATTAGGATGCAGTTATCTTCATCATCATCGACGACTAATATTGGATTTCCCATAAACACCTCTTCCTGCCGATTAACACTTTTACTTGTCAATTGTCAACTTAAGTTGATCAATTAAACAAAATCCTCTATGGAATGAGATAGGATACATTTGTCATGGCAGAATCAGAAATTTCACTACTCATTGTTGAACCCGATGATGCGTTCTACTCTCTTGTGAAAGCAAGTTGTGAGAATTTAGGCATTCCTATTCAACGGATGAGCTCAATTGCTGAATTTAAAGAGTTTAATGGAGAAATTCGCGGTCTAATAGTAAGTGGCTCACTCCAAGATGGAAGTGGAATGGAGCTGCTTGAGTGGGTTCGTGAGAGTAATAAATATCCTGACCAATACACAGCGCTTATTACAGTCGGATATGTCGATTCTGAAAACTTTGCTGACATGAAAAAACTCCTAAAAGTTGATTTTGTCATCAATAAGCCTATTGAATCGTCGAATTTAAAGTCGCTTTTGGAGCTTCTCTACTATGGGGATAAAAAAGAGGCTAAAGAGTCTCTGGAAAAAGATCCCCTCAATGAGGTGAAGAAAAAGTATGAGCAGTCCTTCTTTCAAAAATTGGGCTTTATTGAAGATCACATTGCAAAAGTAAAAGGGGAAGGGTCAAAAGAGTCTCTTCAAGAACTTCAGGAGCTACTGCATAAAATGGCGGGTTCTGCGGGCTCTTATGGCCACATGGAGGTCTCAAAGCTTTGTAAAAATCAAGAAGAAGAGGTTTCAAAACAGCTTAGCGCTGAATCAATTGACCCAAAATGGGTAGAAAAACTTGAAGCCTTTTTTCGCGAGCTCACCTTTGCCTTCCAGGTCACTCATGATAAACGGAGAAAGATTAGCTCAAGCGCTGTCAAAGAGCAAAAAAAGAGTGACGATCCCCTTGAGGCTATCAAGCAAGAGTATCTAAAAAAGGTCGATGAAAAAATCACAACAATCGACGAGCTGATAAAAAAAGTTCAGAGCGATCCCAATGCAGTTGAAGAGCTAAAGAAGGCCGTACACAAAATAGCGGGATCAGCTGGCTCATATGGCTTCCCTGAAGTTACTAAGCTGTGTAAGGAGCAGGAATCGCTTTTGCTCTCTGTGATGGAAAATGGGGAAAATCGCGAGCAGGTCATTGGAGCTCTTCCAGAGTTTTTTGAAAAATTTAAGGCGGCATTTCAAATGGAAAATGCCCCTGCAGCAGTAAAAACTCCTGAAAAAACCGCGCCAAAGAAAGAATCCATTGCTCAAGAGTATGCCAAATCAATTGAAGAGAAAACAAACTATATCTCACAGCTCATTGATGAGGTGATTGCCAATCCCTCCGTTGAGAAGATGAAAGATTTGCGCAAATATCTTCATAAAATTGCAGGATCTGCTGGCTCTTATGGCTACATGAAGGTCTCAAAGGTGGCAAAGCGCGTAGAAAATGAGATGCGCGATGCCATAGATAATTTCGATTCAATGACCTTTGATGAGGCGTGGAAAAATAGTCTTATTAACGCTAAGGCTGAAATCATTGAGGGCTTCAGTATTACACCAACCGGCAAGGAGGAGGTGAAGAAGTCTGAAGTTGATTTTATGGATGATTTGCGTGCCCAGTATCAAAAATCGATTCCTGAAAAAGTCGCCAAAATCGATTCAATGATTTCCAATTTAGAGACTACCCCCTCTGATCCTGAACTTGAAGATTTGAAAGTAGAACTGCATAAAATCTCGGGATCTGCGGGATCGTACGGCTACCACGAAGTGAGCATTATCTGTAAGGCAATTGTCAATGATTTGCTAGATCTCATTCCAAATATTGAAGCGCTCAAGTCCAATCCCGATTTTCTTGTTCAATTGCGCCGCCATTTTGACGAAATCAAGGCAGCCTATGAGTCGCCAACGGTGAGTAAAGCCTCTCAGCGGGTTCTAGAAGGAATAGAAGGTGGTGATAGAAGCTCTGTCGACCTCTACATTCTTGATGATGATGAAGATTTTATCGCTCTTGTTGAGCAGGCTGCGCAATCGATTGATCTACGAGTTGAGCTCCAAAGTTCTGCCCAGGCCGCGCTTGAGAGATTTGAAGCGCCCGATTTTTCGCCACAGATCATTCTCATAGATAAAAACCTCGGCGATGGAATCACGGGATACGATGTCATCAAAAAATTCAAAGAGCAGAGCTCAGAGGACTCAAAAACAATTTTGGGCCTTATTTCCGCCTCGGGTGAAATTCCCGATCGCCTTCAAGCTGTTTCTCTTGGAGTTGAGCTCTTTTTACAAAAGCCGATTTCTCCTGAAGAGCTGCTCAAGCACGTAGAAAATCTCATTACGGAAAAGATCATCACATCCTATCGCCTGATGCTCGTCGATGACGATGTCGACTTTTGCGATTTTATCGCCTTTTCCCTGCGCAAGCTGAAAATTGAGGTGAAGGCCTACAATGAGGGACAAGACCTTTTCGAAAGGCTCAATGCAAATCAACCCGACCTATTACTTTTAGATATTGACCTCCCCGATTACAACGGATTAGATCTTCTTGAATCGACACGCGCCGATTTGCGCTACAATGATTTGCCAATTTTTTTGATCACATCACACGATGAACCCGAATTTCTTGAAAGAGCTTTTGACTTGGGGATCGATGATTTTATCACAAAGCCACTGAATGAGGGGATGCTCAAGGTGCGCATCAAAAACTTTATGAAGCACCAGCGCATCCAAGATAATTTGCGTGAACGCGATCAAGATTCAGGTCTTTTCAATCGCCACGCCGTTGTCGATTTTTTTACAATCTTGAGCTCTCAACACCAGTTTGTCTCTGTTGCCCTGCTAGATCTAACAATTCCCCCAGATGCTGAGAATACAGCTGGTCTTGTCAATGCCGTGAGCTCTTTGCTCAACCCCTATTTTCGTTCGCGAGATATCATTGGTCTTTGGCGTGAGCAGCAATTTATTGTGATTTTTCCCGATCTGCAATCTCCCCAGGTCACCTTCTTGATTAAGTCGTTTTTCGATGAAATCCAAGGTGACGAGCTCTTTCGCACAACACCTGGCATGTTTCTCTCCGTCGGCGTCGTTGATTTTCCCAATGATGGGATTCAGCTTCAGGAGCTTATGAAAAAAGCGAATGAATTGTTGCAAACCTCGCACGAGCGTGGCCAATGGGCCATCACTGCAAAACCAAAAAAACGCGAGGAAGATATTGAGGCGCGCCCCGATGTGACTGAGGGAGTCGAGGTATTAATAGCTGGGGCCGATCAGGATATTATTAAAATGATCTCTTACGCCTATGAACTGCGCGGCTTTAAACTCTCTACTTTTAATGAGGGCGGCTCTGCGGTGCAATGGCTCGAGCAAAACGTATGGCGCAATCCGCCAGATCTCATTGTATTAGATACCAATCTCCCCGACATGGAGGGATTTGAGCTATTAGAAAAAATCAAAACGCTTGGAGGCACCAGTATCCCAATTATGCTCCTCTCATCTATGAGTCAGGAGGAAAATACCATTAAAGGTCTTGCTAAAGGGGCAAACGAATACATCGCAAAGCCCTTTAGCCTAACGATTTTTATGGAAAAAACTCTTCACCTTCTTTCGCTATGACCAGGTATCTCTACCAAATCCATGTCATTGAAGCGATGCTGGTGATTGAGATTATTCTCATCATTATCGCAGTTGCTATCAGTATTCTTGCCCAGTATTTTCTGCAAAGAGAAGAGAAGAGAGCTAAAAAAATAACAGCTGAGCTGAAAAATACACTAATTGACATGATCAATACTGAAGCGCCCTACGATATTCACACCTTTCCAAAAAAAAACCTCCACCTCCCCTATGTCGTCAAACTCGTCTATGAGCTCGACACCAAAATCCGAGGAGACTACTGGGACAAACTCAAGTATTTTATCCTAGTAGTCCTTGTAAAAGATCAGGTCTACTACTATCTCGAATCGAAAAACTGGCACAAGCGCGGCTTTGCTCTACAAGCGCTCGGGCTGACGCAAACGATTTCCCATGAAGTGCGCATCCTTAAAATGCTGCGCGACCGTGCACCTGTTATTCGCTTTAATGCCGCTGCCTCAGGAATTCGTCTCAAGACGCGCCAATCGACGGACGCGATCATCAATGCGATGAATCGTGAAACCCCTTTTGCCCGCTATTCCTACCGCGATGTCTTAATTCGCGCAGATGACGCAACCTATCGCCTCTTGCACGAGAGACTGCGAGAGGAAAAGGGTGATGATCTGCGCGTCTGCTGTTTAGAAATTCTCTCACAAAAAATGGGGTATCTCACCCTTCAAGATATTGAATCTGATTTTACTTGTGGACACCTAGGCAGACTCTGGTGGGCAACGCGCGCTCTGGAAAACATCCCCTGCCCAGAGTCTCTACAAAAACTCAGGGAGCTGACATCGAGTGAGCACTGGCAAATTCGCGCTTTAGCTGCAAGAAATATGGGCGTGCTTGTCTGCAGGGATTGCAAAGAAGAGCTGACAAGGCTGGTCGAAGATGGGCACTGGTACGTCCGACTGAGCGCTGCTTTGGCACTTAAAAACTTGGGAAAAGAGGGCAAAGAAATCCTCAATTCGATTCCAGAGGAGAAGAAAGAGGCGCATCAAGTCTGTTCATACGTTCTGCGTCTACCCACCTCATCTCTTGGAAAAGAGATTATGAAATGGTTCGATGCCAACTACTTTAGGAAAGTGGAATCTGAGCCAGCAGATTCTCAATAAAGGCCTCATCGGAAAAGGCCCGTGCCTGTTTGGTCTTCAGATATGCCCGAATTCTCTTCACATAGCCGCGATGGGTTGTCTGATCCATTTTCTCCAAAAAATCTAGGAGCTCATCATAAGAGGTAAAGTTGCGTTTATCAATAAAGCAATCCTTCGGGACATAGCGCGTAATGTTGCTGGCGCCGAGATAGACAGGAACGCAGCCTACATGGAAGCAATCAAAAATCTTCTCAGTCACATACCCCTCTATATTTTGGGTGTTTTCGTAGCACAAACTGAAGCGATACTTGCGCAAAGTCGCATACTTATCAGGAATCGATCCCTTGTAATTCCGGTAGCCCTCGGTTTGCCAGCCATATCCAAACAGATCAAAGACATTGCGGCCAAGCCTTTCAAAAAATTCAATGGCGGCCACGCGCTCTGAGTAGATCTCATCGCGATAGCTCGAGCGCTTGTTGCGCGAGATTGCACAGAGCATTTTTTGCTGCTTAAATGGGATCATATCGGAACGCATTTGGTGGAGCACGGGGTAGTGCATTTTGAAGTAGTGGCGTCCATCAACTAAATCGTCTTGCCAGGTGTATACTTGACCAAAGCGCTCATGCAATTTTGGGTTGTAGAGCCGATGAATCACACTCGGTGGCTCCCACATCATCAAAATCAGCTTCTCTTTAGGAAATTGATCGAACTCTTCATCGCGAATATAGCCGGGAATATTGACAAAGATCACTTTATCGACTTCGTCAATGAGAGATGGATCTGCCAAAAATTTCCGAAAATTCGATCCGCCAATTTTTATGCCCTTTTCTTGAAGAACGCACTTAAGCCGCCCCCAAACATTGTAATTCCCATAGTTTGAGCGCACTACGCGCTTGGGAAACATCGTATCTGCATAGCCCTCATAATCGGGAACAACTAGAATCTGTTTTGAAAAAAGAATGATTGGGAAAAGACATAAAAAAAATAAATGTTTCATGTCAAAAAATTATAGAAGACTCAAACTTTTTTTGATAGTGTCCGAAATGGATACATGAAGATACTTATTACCAATACCGGCCCTTGGGGGACAGGAAGTTTTACAGTTGCGCGCGCCTTAATGGAGGAGTTTGTGGAGCTGGGACATGAGGTGAAGATTTTCTTCCCCGACTCCGGCCTGCCCTCAGAGGAGCTCGACTATTTTTACTCAAATAAAGAGCTCTTTGAGATTTGGAAATTTCCAATCAAAAATGAGAAGGCAAAACTCGAATCATTTCCTCTTATTATCCCCGATCCCCACCCGAGAAATAATGTGGGAAAAACCTTCCTTGAGCTCAATTCTCACGAATTGAACCTCTATCTAAGCGACTTCAAGGTGAAAATTTCAAAACTGATCGATGAATTTAAGCCCGATGTGATTGAGTGTCAGCATATCTGGGCCTTCGATCATATCATCGATGAGCTTGGCTACCCCTTTGCGTGCGTCGCGCACCACTCTGACCAACTTGGCTTTCGCTACGATGAGCGCATGCAAGAAATTGCTATCAATTCCGCGCAAAATGCACGCTATATATTTTCCATCTCAGATTCAGTAACTGAGGAGGTTCTTGAACTCTATAACGTCCCAAAAGAGAAGGTAATCACGACCTTTAATGGCTACAATCGCCGCATTTTCTACCCGAAAGAGATTTCTCGCGAAGAGGTCCTTAAACACTTTGATCTCGACATTCCAAAGGAGGCAAAAATCGTCACCTTTGCCGGTAAACTCTCGAAAACAAAAGGCATAGATACTCTCCTCATGGCCAACCGGCTAATCGATGCAAATGAAAACCTTCACCTTATTATATTAGGCGCCGGCAAACTCGAAAGCGTTCTTGATCCCTCCAATCCAGAGCTCTACAATTTTGAACGCGTCCACTTTATCGGACATCAATCACCCAAACACCTTGCCAATATCCATAATATTGCCCACCTCTCAGTTATGCCCTCACGCTCTGAGGGCTTTGGTATCTCCTGCTTGGAGGCCATGGCCTGTGGACTGCCCATGGTTGTCACTCGATCTGGTGGACCTGAAGATTATGCAGTCGGCGAAATTATCGACCCAGAAGATCATCACGCCCTGGCCTCCGCCATCGTAAAAATCGCCAATCTCCCACAAGATCACTATGCAAAGCTCTCTCAACAAGCAGCAGAAGCAGCGCACCACTTTTCCTGGCTCTCCATTGCCAAACAGAGGCTCAGCTACTATGAGGAGATGAGCGCATGAGAATCTTGATGACCGTTTCGGGCCCCTGGGGAACAGGCGCCTTCAATTCAACTGCTTGCCTTGCAACAGAATTTATCAAGCTCGGCCACCAAGTAAAAATTGCCTTCCCCGATGGGTGTGAGGAGAAGAAGTTTCCCATCCCCAAAGATCAACACATGGATCTCTATGAAATTTGGCAATTCCCCCTTCAAGTTGGAGAAACCTACCTTCCCGCCTTTCCCCTTATGATTCCCGATCCCCATCCTCGGAATATCACAGCAAATACCCTCTCGCAACTCTCTGAAAAGGGCCTCTCTGATTACTTCACAGCTGGCAAAGAATTCTTACAAAAAACAATCCAGGAATTTAAACCCGATGTGATCGAAGTCAACCACATCTGGACATTTGGCCTCATGTTACAAGAGCTAGGCTATCCAATTATTTACAATGCGCACCACTCCGATCAGCTCGCCTTCAAGTTTGACACGCGAATGCAAGAGAGACTCAAAAAATCGGCACAAAAAGCGCAATGCATCTTTGCCATTTCTCCTTTTGTTAAAGAGGAAGTTGTCGAGTTCTACGGCGCCCGCCCAGACAATACCCATCTAATGGTCAACGGCTTTCACCCCACCTACTTCAAACCAGCACAAGTTGATCGAAACGCTCTTCTCGCCAGCCTTAACCTCTACATCCCTGAAGAGGCCCACATCTACAACTGCGTCGGAAAAATCTCGCGCACCAAAGGTGTCGATATTCTCATAAATGCCTATAAACAGATCGCCTCTCACCCAAACATCCACCTACTCTACTTTGGGGCCGGCGACCTCACCAAATTTTCAGAGTACAACACCCTGACAGAGGAAGAGCGCAAGCGTATCCACTTTCTCGGCCATCAGGACCAGCACACAATAGCCGCTATCCATAACATCTCGCGCGCCTCGATCATCGCCTCGCGCTCTGAGGGTTTTGGTATTTCAGGACTTGAGGCCATGGCGTGCTCCATTCCCCTCATAACTACCCGATCGGGTGGACCCGAAACCTTTGCCATCGGCCGCATCGTCGCGCCCGGGGACCCCGCCGCACTAGCCCACGCCATCCTTGAAATCGACCAGCTACCCGAGGCTGAGTATGAATCGCTTTGCAAAAAAGCGCATGAAACCACCAAAGACTACACATGGGAAGGCATCGCCCGCAAGCGCCTTGAGCACTACATGAATTTAAGCGACGCTAGCATCGAAATCGCCTCCTAGTTCAGACAAAAAATAGCTTGTAAAGCCGCAAGCGGGTTTGCAAGTGTGTGATTTTTCTAAAAATTGCCAGAGTGACTGAGATGCGAGCAGCGCGACGCAGTCCAATAGCCTCAGCTATTGGCGAGGAGAGCTGTGCAGCAGATCGGTTGCTATGGTCGGTTTTTGCAAAATCCAAGCACTTGTAAAGCCGCTTTACAAGCTACTGTTTTCTCTCTGTAAAGCCAGGAATTTTTGGCTGTTTTTTGACTTGTAAAGCCGCTTTACAACTACATTTGAACCAGAAAATAAGCCGTTCCAGAAGCCACCATCTGCACAAAGAAATTGTCCACCGCACGAATCGAAAGCGCCTCCATCCCCGCACCTAAAAGCCCAATAATTGGCGCAATCCACAAAATTTGAAGAGGCCCAACACCCAACATCGCCATCGAGAAAATTGCAGCCAAAAGAGAGGCGAGGAAGATCGCAAAAGAGCCCTCAAGTGTTTTTGTGGCTCCCAACCCAAAGATTGGGGGACCTTTGAAGTGGTGTTTTCCAAATGTGACGCCGGCAACCTCACCCACGGCATCGCCCCATCCGGTGACAAAAATTCCAACAACAACAAAATTTCCAAAAAAGAAGTAGCCCATCAATCCCCCAAGCCCTGTAAGCACTAGAGGAATAATAACAAAGGCTTTTTTGTACTCGCCATCGGAGTCACGGGCAAGAGCTTCATAAAAGGCGTAGCCTGCTCCGCGCCAACAACCATACAAGACTCCGCAGCCTACAATAATTCCAAATAATACAAGTCCCGGAATATTGACAGAGAGTTGCAGCAGTCCTGCTAAGAAAAAGATGAGGAAGTGAAAGACTTTTCTGGTGTAAGAGGTGCGCACCCCGCGATCTGCCCGAAGGTAGCTGACATACGAGCCGCAAAGCATGGTGTAGATAACAAGCAGAGGCCCAAGAAGAATAATTGTTTCGGGTGGTGGGATGTAGCGATCGGTAAAATCATCCCAAAAATAGACATCATTGGTTGCAAAAATCTGATCTTTGATTTGCTCAATGTTAATCCATGATTGCTGGGGGTAGTGAAGGACAACTTTTGGTATTGCGGGCCCAAGTTTTGAACGAATTTTGCGCTCATTTGCTAAAATTGTCGGTCCGTAGACTAGCCATGGGCCTCCGTAGGCGATGTGCTGGAGATATTTGCGCTGATCTTGCCTGAAGGCGTCCCAATTGACATTTTGATCAAAGGCTTCTCTCCTATCGAGGCGCACCTCTTCAGCAAGCGGGTTACCAAGGTAGACAAAATCTTTGATTCCACGTGTGTAGTAATACTCTTTAAAGTCCTTTGGCTCTGAAGTTTCTGTTGCGACGACATTGGGAGCAACTACGAGCTGATTATCATCTCTGAAAAGTGAGGGAGGCGCCGGGGGAACATCAGCCGTGAAAGCTTGTAAAAAGGCCTCTCGCAGATAGCGCCGCCCCTTCGGGTAGTGCACAGCAATCGGTTTATCTTTTCCCCAAACATGGCGTGCCGTTTTCAACATTTTGCTCGCATTGAAATTGTTTGGATCAAAGACAACGACCTCGAGTGGAATTTTTCTTCGGCTGAGTATTTGCCTTTCTTCATTAAGAGATGCCTCCTGTCCTTTTTCTACTAAAGCAATGACACGCTTAACCTCAGTAGGTTGAAAATAGCGTGCTGCATCTGCAGTGCTGAGAGCCTCTAACACGTAGGTATCGATATCTGGGCGCTCAACTTTGCTTGGGAGCTGCTCTTCGAGATACGCGAGTGAGTCATAAGAGATGTTTGGGCCATAGAAGTACCAGGGGCCATCTATTTTCGCCTTAGTGTAGGCCTGAGCCGGAGTTGAAACAGCTTCAAAAGTCATACCCGCGCGCTCTGCATTGCGGCGCTCTTGCGTAGAAGGCTTATCACCAACATAGATTACCTTGCGAATCCCCCTGTTATATAGATAGAGTCTATACTCCTGAGCTGTTGGCTGCGGTCCCATAGCTACATTGGTGCGAGTAACCACTACTGGGCCATTTGAAAGTCTTTCGCGAAATAAATTGGGTGGTAGCGAAGGAAGATCAGAGCGGAATGCCTGGACAAAAGCCCGTGATCGTGGTGAGTAGATCTCATATGAGTAGACGACAATAGGTCTAGTGAGTGCACGCACTTTCCGCGCAACTTCCAACATCTTGCCAGCATCATAGGGATTCATTGAAACTGGAAGAGCTTCAAACGGTACGGTGTAATTTTTGATGAAGGCCTCCTCTTTCTGTCCGCGAATCGAATCATCTGGATCGAGAATTGAGACCATTTTACGCACATTAGATCCGATGACATAGCGAATGAGCTCTTCTTGGACAGGCATGGGGGTAAAGTAGACGCCATCGAGCAGGTGGATGCGCTCCCCCCTATCGATGCGACGTACCCATTTAAGATTGTCGACAGGTGGAGTTCCAATCATTTTTGAAGCGCCCGAAACCTGCTGAACCGTGCGCTTGATCAAACCAGCGCGGTCCATTCCGAGATAGCAATGAACGTAATAGCGTCCAGTTTTTGCCTCCGCTAGCTCACGCGTTTTCTCAATCGCCTCTTGATTATTTGAGCTGCCAAGCCAAGGGAGCATTGGAAGATGAATCAGCTCAATGCCCACCTTTTGTGCATTGACCTTCTCTTTTTCATATAGCACCTTTTCAGGCGGCAAAGTTGGAGAGAGGAGCGAAATCACACCGGTATATCCCTCCCTCTTCAATTGCATTAGCTTCTTCTCATCAGGATAGCCCCCAAAGGCAAAGCGCGCATTGAAGGTATTCGTGTCGATATTGACAATCTGAAAGTGGTGCGGATTAAGCATCATGTAGGCAGAGCTACTGCCTGCAGCAATCGAGAAAACAACCAAAAAAATCTTGATATGCCACCGCCGCTCTCTGACAAAAATACGCACAAACCAAGTTGAAATAAGAAAAGAGCCAACCACAAATAAAAGCATAATGATGCGCGCAAAAAGATTTTCTAGCCCCATCCCTAAATCTTTTGCCTTCACCCAATCGACAATATCTCGCATTGGACCCATCAATGTGGAAAACCCTGTGGAAAATCCAATAAAGAACCAGATCAACCCAAAGAGTAGAAAATTCAGAAACGACCAGGGGAATAAAATTTTTCTCAAAAAATTGCGAATCAAGTTAAAACCTCCACTCTAAGCTTCCTTTGAAGCTCTTTGAGATATAGGGAAAATTGTTATTTAAATAGGACATTTCAAATTGAGCTTTCAAATGGTCTTGGAAACGATAATTGATATATCCTTGAAAGCGATCTGACCGTGTTTTGTTCCCAGCCAGTTCAATATCAATCAAACCTACAGGGACAGATTCATCAAGAGAGACTTTCCATTTACGCTCCCAGGAAAAGCCATATTCAGTCTGATAGTTATAGAGTTTTTTGAAGAGAATTTCGATTGAATTGGTCTGCCGTCGTTTATAGGAGTTATAATTCGGTGAGATCTTAGCAAAAGAGCCATAGGTATACTCATAAATGGCTGAGGTATTTTCGGTGAATGGGACAGGAATTTGCACGCGAACTGAGCGTCCAACTCTACGGTTTTTCAGATTATCAAAATACCAAGCAAGATCAAAATCCGTTGAGACATTAAAACGCTCAAAATGGGGGATTTTGATCTTCATGGCGCCATCAATGGTGTGTTTACCAAGAAGCTGCGCGCGATCAATCGAGAAATTTTTTATAAAAAATGAATCGTAAAAG
The DNA here is from genome assembly GCA_022763045.1 of Simkaniaceae bacterium. Taxonomy (GTDB): domain Bacteria; phylum Chlamydiota; class Chlamydiia; order Chlamydiales; family JACRBE01; genus JALEGI01. Next base: position 67,357 of record JALEGI010000012.1, read on the forward strand.
TATGACCCTGAAAAACTGAAATAGCCCGGCGTGTAAGAGAAGCGAAAGGCAGGTTCAATGTGTGTGACATGAGATCCGGAGGCGGTGAAGGGAAAGACTGTCTGCCCAATTTGACCAGCAGTCTTAAAGCGACAAGAACCTTTCAGATCAATTTCTTTTGTCGCAATCAGATCGACACCAAAAGCTCCCCCTTGCGCATAGACATTGTAGTTGACAATCCCCTTTCGAACTTCGTTATTTTCCTTCTCTGTATAGTAAAAACCCGTTGCATGCAGTGTTAACCGATCTTGGACAGGGAGGATGTATTTCAAGGAGCTACTTTTGTATTTCGTACTCACAACAATGATTTTATCTAAATCGGGATCACCCTCTTTTGAATACGTCAACGATCCCCTTCCTAAAATTGTCGGGCTCACGTGATCTTTGTTATAAAAAGAGTCGTTCCAGAATCTCTCATCGTCGGGATCTTCAATTACAAGCTCGTCTAGATATTTTTGCGCCGCATAATAGCGCAACTGTGAGCGTAAAATTTGAGCAAGTAAAAATCGCAGCTCTTTATTCTTTGGAAAATCCGCAATTGCCTCACGTAGCGTTTGTTCTGCAGCCTCTAATTCATCTTGAGCTTGTTGAACCTTTGCAACATGTAAAATCGCATAGGGCTGGTGAGGATAGCGGCGGAAGATTTCGAGCGCCTCTTCAAATTTGCGATCCCAGAAGAGAAAGATTCCGTACATCATCTCAGCATCAAAGCTGTAGGGATCAATTTCTAAGGCCTCTTCAACTAGTTTTCTCCCCTTTGCACGACTCCCTGTGAAGGCATAAAGCCGCCCTGCTTGAACGAGGTAGGTGGTGTCATTTGGCTCACAAGCTCGCAGGGTGTTATAAATTCCCAAGGCTTTTTTGTAAGTTGGTCGCCTCTGATTCCACGCTTGGCCCAGTTGCTCATAGCCAGCAATTGCCA
>JALEGI010000013.1 GCA_022763045.1 Simkaniaceae bacterium
CAAGCTCGCAGGGTGTTATAAATTCCCAAGGCTTTTTTGTAAGTTGGTCGCCTCTGATTCCACGCTTGGCCCAGTTGCTCATAGCCAGCAATTGCCAAGTCGTTACACGGACTTTGCTTTAAAACCTCTGTGAAATAGTTAAATGCCTGGTGGTAATTTTGCTCCCAGAGATAGGAATATCCGAGTTGCAAACGGGCATCAATACTGTCGGGATCAATAAGGGTCATCTCAAAGAGCAAATTGCGCGCCGTGTTGTTGTTACCTGCAAGTAAGTTTAGTTGTGCTAGAGTGAATAATTTGCTCGGATCCTCCCAATACCCTGGGTTTGCTTCTTTAAATTCTTCAATTTCTTTTTCAAAGAGTTTGGCATACTGATAGTTAGGGATCGGAACTGAAATCACTTGCGCAAGCGTTACGCGCAGAAGCTCGGTGTAATCCGACTGTATAAATTCGCTACGCTCTACGCCTCGCTGAAAAGTGAGCTCCAGAGGGAAGCGACCAAACATATCTTTGGCCTCATCGAGACGAAATTGCCAAAGATAGAGATTGCCCAGCTGCTCAGTTGCAAGTTTATGCTTCTTATCTTGAGTGATTGCTTCTAAAAGCCGCTCTTCAGCAAGCTCCCATTTCCCATTCCAAGCATAGAGCCGCCCGAGTTGGTAATTTTCATCGGCTGTTAGTCGCCTACAAGTAGCTGCTTTTTCATACAAATATATGGCATAATTATGAAAAGAGGGCTCTAAAACGACCTCTTGTCCCAGTTCAATCATCCCTCGAACGGCATCGGCATTACACTTTTGCAGGGAAAAGGCCTTTTCAAACTGAAAACCCGCACGTTTGTAGTCCTTTTGCCACATGTAGACATATCCAAGCTGAGTGTGCGCATCGACATAGCCTGGATTCACACGCACAGCATTGCGCAACGCAGATTGCGCGCGATCTAAATCACCAATCATTAAGTACAAGCGCGCTAAATAGTAGAGGCGCATCGCTTTTGGCAGAGGGAGCGAATCGACCTTCTCAATCGCTGGACCAAGTCGCGAGGTGTGGTCAAAATACATTGGATGTTTGACGATCAATGGATAGTATTCGATCTCATCTTGTGTCGGATAATTCCCTTCAATCAGCTGAATTTTCTCAAGACCAATTTCTGCCCCTCTCTCATCAGGCAAACTATCGTAGATTTTTTTTGCCGGCTCCAAGTCTCCAAGATTCACATAGAGCTGAGCAAGCTCAAGTTTTGCATAGACACTTGAGTCATTTCGTCTTAGAGCTTTGCGGTAGTAGGCCTCAGCCTCTTTAGTTTGCCCCTGATACTCCAAAAGCTTTCCATAATCGACCATAAAAGCCCAGTTGGAGGGTTGACAGCGCATGAGCTGGCGTAGAATTTTTTCTGTCTGATCAATCCGCTTTGGATCTTTCATAAACTCAAAAGCGACTTCGTAGTAGCCATTTACAAGCTCCTGCTCACAACCTCCAAGTCGCGCAGCCTCGGTAAATTCTGTGTAAGCCAGATCATACTCTTTGAAAGTGAGATAGAGATACCCAAGCTGCACGCGTGATGCATAGAGATTGGGATCAAGCTCGACTGATTTTAAAAGCGTTTGCCGCGCCAGCTCCAATTGACCTGTGAGCATATAGAGACGAGCAAGTCTCGTTCGGGCATCTGCATCTTCAGGATCTGCTTCAACCTCAGCCTTTTCAATTTCGATCTGCCGCTCATCATCGGCATAAACCTGTGGGGTAAGAGGTGGGGATGTGACTACCCGATCATCACTTGACCGCGCCTCAAAAATCTCCTGAATTTTTAGATAGGCCTCGTTTGCAGCAGGTGTCCTAGGATAGCGATAGAGAATCTCCTCCGCCTTCGTGTAGCGACGCTGCCAAAAATAGAGAAGTCCAAGTTGGATCTCGGCATCGCTATAGCCTGGGTCAATCTCTAAAGAGCGCTTCAGTAATTTTTCTGCCTCCACCCATTTTCCAGTCCATGAAAGAAGCTGCCCAAGGAAGAAAAGCTCCTCTGCATTGTCGGGATTGCACTTTAAAAGTGCTCGATACGACGCAATAGCCTCTTCACGGGTTGGCTCTTCAAGTCTCAGCTGCCCAGCAACTTCGCGCAAACCAGCTGTCACCTCGTCGTTACAGGGCTTAACCTTGAGTGCATCGAGAAATTGTTCAGAAGCCTCGGCATTGCGCTTTTGCCAAGAATAGACAAATCCAAGCTGCGCGCGCGAGTAAAAGGGCATCTCATCTCGCGTTTCCAATTGAAGCAAAACAGCTTCAGCCTGCGGATACTTGTGCGACTTGATGAGTGCATCGGCCAAATCGCAGAGTTCGATAGCAGAGAGTCCCTCTCGATTTATCGTAAATTGCTTCCACCGATCGACATTTTCTTGAGATAGACTTGAAGACCATGGCTCATGGACACGAACATTTGGCTCTGCACATAGAGAGAGACAAGCAAACAGAAGTATCAAAAGCTTTGGCTTCAACATATATTAAGGAGATCCCCCTTATTCCCCCTATAGCAAGAAGGAAAAAGAGTGTAAAGCCGCTCCCTTTTCATTTTTTAATTTGTAAAAGATACTTTTTTGTTTTATATGTAATAAAAAAACATGACTTTAGTTAAAATGAGCGAATTAAACAAAGAAATAGAAATAGAAGAAAAAAGCGAAGAAATTATTTCGACTCTTTTGATTTTAGAAAAATCCGAGGCCCCTTGGAGTAAAAATAAGAGCGTAACTAAGAAGTTTTTTCGCAATATCGCAATCTTAAAAGAGAGCGCACATGAATTAGAATTTCAAGATGTTGAAAAGCTCTGTGACGCACTAGAAACGCAGCTCTCCCCTCTACAAAAAGAAAATTACACTCTCGATGACGAAGGATATGAAACGCTCTTTGCCGTTATTGATGGTTTAAATCAAATGCATGTCAGTGGCTCTGAAGAAAAAGAAACCCTCTCCCATTTGAAACAGCAGATTCAAACTCTCTCGCCAGTTAAATCGTCACTTTGACCACTGCTTTGATCCCGTAAAGTACTTCCAATAAGCGTGAAGGCGCCAAACTAAGTAGGCCTGCCTGAATCCAAGGTTTTCGAAAATCGCATACCCCGCAAGCCTACCCAAGTGTTGAAACATATTATATTCGCGAAAGGTTGTAATTTCCATAGCAAGTGAGGCAATTGTTAAAAAGATGGAAATTCCCCAGGTTATAAAGAAAAACATGAAGAAAAAATACCAATCGATGACTCCTAGGTAAATCCCCAGAAGAACGCCAATATAGCCCCAAACCTCAATGATACATTGAAGCATCTCGCCGAAAAGCATATACGGCATGGCGATCATGCCCGTCTTTCCATACTTGGGGTTGAAAAGCATGCTTTTATACTTCACCATCACTTCAATCAGTCCGCGATGCCACCTCTCCCGCTGACGCGCCAAACTCAAAAATGTACTAGGCACTTCCGTCCAAGCAACAGGATCGGGAATAAAATAAACAATTGCCCCTGAATGCTTTGGGCGCATTAACTTTGTCACCTTAACTGTGAGCTCCATATCCTCACCCACCGTATTGACATTGTATCCCCCACACTCGACGACCGCATTCTTATCAAAAAGACCAAAAGCTCCCGAGACAATCAAATTGCCCCCAAGATAGTTCCATCCCAAGCGACCGTACAAAAAAGCGCGCAAATACTCCCCCACTTGCACACCCTCCCAAAACCCCTTTGGAATGCCAATCTTCTGAATTTTACCATGCGCATACTCACATCCATTCAAAATACGCAGCGTTCCCCCTTGAGCTGCAATTTCATCGGAGGCCAAAAAGGGGCGCACCATGCGCAATAGCGCATCACGCGTGATCAGCGTATCGGAATCAATTCCCAAAAAGAGAGGCGCTGTTGCAAAATTGATTCCACAATTAAGTGCATCACCCTTCCCCCCATTTTCTTTGTCAATCACAACCATATTTGGAAACTGCAGCGATTGATAGCAAGCGCGAATCGGCTGGGAGGGAAGATCTTGCGGATGTATGATCGGAATTTCTTCAAGCTCAAAAGTATCAATAAGTACCTGTAGAGAAGAGTCTGTAGAGCCATCATTGACCACAACAACCTCTTTTGATGGGTAGGAGAGCTCAAGGATGGAGCGCACGCTATCGACAATAATTGACTCCTGATTGTGCACCGGTACGACCACTGCAATAGGAGGGAGAGAGTCGGATTGTAAAAGACGGTAAATGTCTTCTACCTGAAGCTCTTTGAAACGACGATGAATTGAGGGGAAGGAGAGTATGAGCAAAAGGGCATAGAAGCTGTTGATGAAAAAGAAGAAAAATAAATTTAAATGGTCAAACCAATAAACAATTTTCCCAATCCATGTGAGCATTTGACTCTACACCTTTTCTTTTATCCTTATTCTAAAAAAAAGAAAAAATCAAAACATTTTTATTAATTGAATTTAACAACAAAAAAAGCTACCTTATACGCCCTATGAACATCAATGAATATCAAAGCGTCACAACAGATGTGAGCACAAGCGAGTTTCTTACACCCTACAAAATGCTCAGAGCTGCCCACATTGGCTGTAAGTGGACGAAAATGACGACTGGAGAGGCCCACCCGCTCACCTCAACAATTGCAGGTGCGCGCAAACTGTGGACACCCATTTTTGCCGTTGAAAAGGGAATTGCGCTGGCCGATGCCCTTGAATCGATTGATGATTTTAAATCGGGGCGCCGCGCCATTCATCGTCTCGCTGGTTTTGCCAAAAGCGCCATCACCTTTCAAAAACTTTGTAGCAAAGCCTTCAATCTCATGGACACGAGCCCCCTTGATCTCCCCTATCTTGGGCTCAACATCTTCACCAATACCAATTCACTTGGCTACTGCATCGAAAAGGTGATTAAAACAACGCGCCGCCCTCACAAAGATGGGCAAGTTTCACGCATGGAAAGAGCCGTTTCGTGGACCAAGCTCACCTTGCAAATTACCAAAGTAGTCACCCTTGTCCTCGGCTTCCTATTTTGCGGGCTTTCACTGCTGATCATCGCGACAGTGACCCTACTTACGAAAAACTCGCTATCGATCGTTTCGCAGGAGATTTCATCGCGCAAAAAGAGTCTTAAATCTCTGGCTTTACAGAGACAAAAAGTTAGCTTGTAAAGCCGCTTTACAAGTGCTTAGATTTCTCTAAAACAGATCATAGCAACCAATCTGCTGCGCAGCTCTCCTCGCCAATAGCTGGGCTATTGGACTGCGTCGCG
>JALEGI010000014.1 GCA_022763045.1 Simkaniaceae bacterium
GGGCGTTTCTAGTTTAGATGATCCTAAATTATTAAAACTTGAATCAACTCTTGATTCGCTATCACTTCCTCTTAGCCGAGTTTGCTCTTCGTCACCTGTCCAAGTAGAGCTGTTATCTACTGTTAGAATGGCAGCGCTATCTTTCGTTACATCTTTAAATTCTCTAATGACTTCAAGTGGCCTTCCGACTTTTTCAGATAGTCAGGTGACAAATGTAAAAGAGAATTTCTCTGATAGTGCTGTGAATAACATATTCAATTTAGTCGATTTAAATAGTGATAATTATAACCAAAATGAGTTTGCAGGGCAGGCGATTACCTATGTCAACCAAACACAGCAAGTCTTTAATCAGGAATTTTACCAAGACAATAACCCGCTGACAACTCAGTTAATGTCACTTTCGCAAGAAGCGAATAATCTCTATGATAACCAAGGTGATGCTGGAGCAGGATTAGGTGTTGACTTGGCTGCTCATTTATTAATTCAGTTTTTTGGATAAGTTTTCGTAGCCCAGATCTTTCTATAAATATTTCGCTCTATGCGGAAATTACCAAAAGATTCTGGGAAGTCCTTGGGTTAGTATTTTCAGTAAATAGTCCCATCAAGATAGTGTGATTCAGGTTCTTGAGGAGGGGCAATCTAGCTAAACTATATTTTCTAAATAATATTTCGTTAAACACCCGCTCAGTTGATTTATTCAGCTGGGCTGTGTAGTGTGAGGCTATGAGCCTTAGGTTGAAATTATTCCTCCTTGTCGGAGGGACGTTTGCCCTTGTTTTGATTGTGATGCAGGTTCTTGAGAACTGGGTCACCAACAACGGGCTGTGGCGTAGCGAAAATCGGGTAAAGCAGAAGCTGATTGAGCAGTCGGTTGACCGCTCAAAGGAGGTCAATCGCTACCTGCAAGAGGTCATCGGCTGGAAGATGGATGAGGTCGATGTCTTGCAGAGCACCCTTCTCGACTACAGCTGGCAGCGCAAATTTTTTGAGCCTAGCGCTGTCAATGAGGAGAGGGGAACCTGGCTCAATGCAGCTACTTTGCTTTTTGCGAATAAGACGCTCGATTTCATTCAGGTTCTCGATGAGGACAAGGTCTCCTCAATGGTCATGACCAAGCCCTCGCCGATGAATTTGACCTACCAGGTGGGCGACTATGGCGATGATTTGATCATCCGCTTCGTCGAGCCGATCGATGATTCACAGAACTGGCGAGGCCCCTATGTGGCGATTCCTTTTCACTTCGATGAGTCGCGCTTTGTCAAAGATTTTTCCAAGCACATTGCAAACATCAATTCACCTGATGCGGTCGACTATTTTTTCATGTACTCAATCGATGATATTCTCTACGCAAAAGTCGATGAGATGCGCGCGCGTATCAACCAAATTCCCAGTAGGCTTGTCGATGAGGCATTTGCTCTGAAATCGGTTGGGCAAATGCGGGCAATTTTTAGCGATATGGTCGATGGTATTGAGCGGGCGCAGAAGTATTTGCGCGCACACCCCAATGAGGCAAGAGAGCTTGCCCAATCAGATCCTGAGACACTTTTGAGACAGTACGCGCCGGAGCGAATTAAAGAGTACAAGCCGCGGGTCATTACGCATACGGAGAGCATTTTCGAGCGCTTTATGCAAATTCGTATGATTTGGCAGATGGCCTTTTTCTTCTCAAGTGGCCTTCAGGGGTTTGATCCCTTCACGCAGAATTCCCCAATCGGCATTTCCCATGTGATTCCAGGACTCTCTAAGGGGATCTTTTTCTTCAAGGGAGACATTTTCTATCCCTATCCGATGGTCTGTGCAGATGCTAGCTCTTGCGCGCCAAAAGAGCCGGGTGGTAGGCGGGTTGTACCCTACTACAATCGCAAGGAGGGGCGGCTTTTTCTCCTCGACTACGGTCAGCTCTTTTTAAAAGATGAGAGCGGTAGGCTTCGAAGAGGTTCGCTGACGCTCGGTGTCGATATTGCCTACATCATCAATCGCCTTGCTTTGGCCACTAGCTCGACGGCTGTGTTTGCTGAGGGCGATAAGGTGCTTCAGGGCTTCAATGCCGATGGGATGCTTGCCGATGACGAGCTTAGAAAGATTCCTCTGGTTCAGATGCTCGATCACGATGCGGGCGTCGTCGATGTGGGGGCGACTAAGATGTACTACATTCAGCTGACACCGATGAAAGATCGCTCTGTGCGCTTTTTCTTGATGACACCGGCAGAGAAAGAGTTTGCAACTGTCCGTAGCCTGATTGATGGAACAAAAAATCTCTCGAGATTTATCACCTTCCAAACCTCCATGGTTGGACTGGTCGCGCTGATTTTGATGATCATCATCATCAACCAGATTGTGCGCAATATCACTGGTCCAATTGTGGCGCTCTCCGAGGCGACAAAAGCCGTTGGAGAGGGGAATCTTGAGGAGGTTGAGTTGCCGCCACTTGAGGTGAAGAGCAAAGATGAGATCGATAAGCTCTACGAGTCATTCAATACGATGGTTGTTGAACTGAAGGAGAAAGAGCGGGTGCGTGGGGCGCTTAACAAAGTGGTCTCTCCAGTCATTGCCGAGGAGATTTTGAAGGGCAATGTGCAGCTGGGAGGTGAGGAGAAGGTGGTGACGGTACTCTTTGCCGATATTCGCCACTTTTCTGAGATTACTGAGAAGATGGATCCCAAGCGCGTCATTGAAGAGCTCAATTCGATCATGACGAAGATCTCCTCGATTATCGATGAGTTCGGTGGCGTGATCGATAAGTATGTTGGTGATGAGGTGATGGCCCTATTTGGCGCGCCGGTTGCCCACGAGGATAGCGCTGTGCATGCTGTGGAGGCTGGGGTGAAGATTTGCAAGGAGCTCTCAGAGCACAAGCAAATTGCAACCGATGCACCAATTAAGATGGGTGTGGGAATTCACACCGGTGTAATGTTAGCGGGGAACATGGGAGCTGAGAATCGTCTCAATTATACGGTGTTGGGAGCGAATGTGAACCTCTGCTCGCGACTCTGTGGGGTGGCAAAAGAGGATGAGGTGATTATCTCAGAGGACACTCTGAATGCGCCGTTTGTGCGTGAGCGTATTGAGGTCGAGCAGCTCGAGCCGACAAAGCTCAAGGGCTTCACTGATCCGGTCACTCTCTACCGCGTTGTTGGGTTGAAATAATCTTTGAGCCCCTCTGTCTCTTCAATCCGTTGCCAATCTTCGAGCTCTTCGTGCCAGACGTAGCTCGAGCCAGTCACACGTTCATCGCGAAAAGCCCTTTTGAGGTTGTCAAATGATACGGGGCCTAGTTGGTTCTTGTCGTGATCTAGGTAGTACCAGTGTTTGCGTCTCAGTGAGAGAAGAAGAGGGTCGGGGGTCTCAGGCGTTGATTCTTGTTCAGGCGCCTTCCACAAGAGCGCGGCAGCAATGCCGAAAATGCCGAAGAAAAAGCCGACAAAAAACCATGTCATTGGATGCAATCCACGCTTTTTAGCAATGCGTGAGCTGATCGATCCAAGAAGACACCAGGCAATGAGAACCAGGTAGTAGAATAACATGCTCTGAGTCTAGCCGAAATTCCCCTTTTTGTGCTATGATTTCCCCTGATGAAAAACTTTGTATGTATTTTACTTGGCTTTGCTATGCTTACAGGCTGCGCTGCACGCTATCAGAAAGATAGTACGTGGAGCCTGCGCGGCGGCTATAGCGATTTTCGCGTCAAAGAGGATCAATTCGTAGTCCGCTATCGCACAAATGAGTTCACCGATGAGCAGCTGGCCTACAAGCTAACGCTCATGCGCGCCTCTGTGCTGACTGTCGAAAATGGGTTTCGCTATTTCCACATTGTTTCAAAAAAGGATTTGACTCAAGAGGTGAAGCGCTCGAAAACAGAGCGGGCTAAGGCAAGCGAAAAGCTCGATGAGACAATCGATTTTCTCCGCACCTTTTCTGAAAAAGAGGAGAAGGAGCAGACAGATACAAGTCAATGGACAACCAAAAGTCCTGAATTCATGATTACCATCGATTGTTACCGCGATAAACCAATTGGTTTAGATGTCATTGATGCGCAGAATTTTTTAATGTACAATCCAGTAGACTAGAAAAGAGCTGAAGAATACAATTAGTTGCATCTTTCAATAGAGGATCTGTTATGAAAAAAGAGGAAAAGTCGACTGCCGACCAATTTAAACAAATCGATACAAAAGAGCTCGATTTTCCAGACACAGTTTTTGTGCGTGATATCGAGACGCGTGTCTTTCAAGCGATTACGATTAAATGTCTCTCAACGATTAACGATATTTCTCTGATTGAAGGCAATATCATCGACAATCTTCTCGGCCGTGAGGGCCTTGAGCGCGTGAAGGGAATTCACGTCGAGCAAGACTCTAAGAGCCACTCTGTGACTATCAAGATCGAGCTCAATGTCGCCTATGGCATCTCTCTTCCTGAAAAGGCAGAGGAGATCCAATCTAAACTCGTTTCCGACATCGTTAAGCTCACAGGACTTCACGTCTCATGTGTGCATGTCATTTTCAAAAATCTTCTTCCCGATGAAAATCTCGAGAAGCTGATTGCCAAGTCAATGAGCAAAGAGACCGATGAGGAGCTCAAAGAGCTGAGCGAAAATGTGCTCAACGAGTACTCTGAAGAGTTCTAATGAGACCGCAAAATCTGCTCTTTTCGATCGTCAACTTGTTTGTCGTTCTGCTCATCATGGGTTTAGGCCTACTTTGCATTGAGGTTCCCCACTCGCCAAATGTTCGCGAGCTTGTTTTGGGGCTTTTGACCGAATCTCAGTGGGTCTTCACCGCCTTTGGCTACGGTCTACTTGGTTTTGGCACCCTTCTTTTGGTTGGCTTTTTTATGATGAATCGCCGCCGCTACTACACGATTCAGATGGAGCACAATCGCCTTAGAGTTGATGAGTCAATCATCAAAGATTATGTGCGCGACTACTGGAAGGCGCAGTTTCAGCGTCCTGACGATATCTTAGATGTTAGAGTTGGCGCTAAGCAGCAGCTCGAAGTGATTGCACATCTTCCCAAGGTCGAGGAGCAGGCAAAGCTCCTCGAGCGGATTGAAAACGAGCTGGGTGTGCTGCTCGCCCGTCGCCTCGGATATGAAAAAGACTTTCTTTTAACCATTGTTGAGAGCTAAAGGTCCTCGTTGGACGATTTACTTGCTAGCGCGTGCTCCAGCTCCAGCTGCGGACTTTCTAACTTGGGGCTTCATCAGCTCTTTAGTCATGCAGTGCGCCCCAAGTTCGTTTGCCCAACCCTTGGTTTCAGGGTAGGTGCCAGGTGCAGCTGGATCCTCTCCAACAAAGTAGACATCTATATCTTCAAATTGACGCTTTGCTTGCTCAGCAAAAATGTCCATCAGGAGCTTTCCAAAACGATCTCCCGAATCTTGGCCAAAGGTGATCATAATCTGCCTTCCATCCGGCGCTTTTCCTGTTACGACATTCATGAAGTTTAGGGTTTGACCTTCTGGGCCATAGAAAATACCTGGGAAAGGCACTGGTTGAAGCCCAACTGATGCAATAGCTTGGTATTTGGCTATAAAGGGAGTTAAAAGCTCTGCAACCTGCGCAGTTTTTTCTCGGAATCTCATCAATTGCGCTTTATCCCTTGTTGATAATCCAAAAGCATCGGGATTAATTTTTTGTAAAATGTCTAAAGCGGCATGTGGATCTGCATAGAACATAGTTGAGTGTGGTCCTGGGAAGGTCCACATATCTTGGTGGTAGAAAGGGGAGGGAATTTCTACGATAGCGTGTGTATTCAATACATCCCGGATGATATTTTTAATTGTTCCGCGATGTCCTAGGAATTTACGAACCTGTTTTTTTGCTAATAGTGCTTTTTCTGGCGTTACTGCTGCAACATAACCGAGCTCAACAGCGCGGTCAAAGGGGGTTTCCCCCTCCGAAAGGGGGCTTGCCTGGATACATGTACTTAGCACAGATGTCTGAAATTGGTTAATTTGTCCTTTCATCCCATCGATTTTAAATCGGCCCATTTGGTAGAGCTTTCTTGCTGTAGCTAGGAGCTCTTCTTCAGAAATCTCTATTGGAGGCTCCACCCAGACATCTTTCATCGTTGGAAGAGCTTGTGCCATTTTGGACGTTGGATATAATGCTCCGCATGGATCGATCTCACAAATATCTTGAGTCATATCGAACATGGCTTCACTAATGAGGGTCAATTGTTGACCTAAGCGATTGATTACAGTAAAGCAATCGCCGCCCTCTAGGTAAGCATGGATAAAGGGTTGAGAATTAGTTCTTACAATCTGTAAAGTCTCTGCAGTTGCTGCGGTTGTAGAGCTCTTAGCCGCTCCAATAGCACCTCTCCATATCTCATTTTCTAGTAAGAGAAGCTTGCCATGAGCTCCTAGCACCGATCTTGCTACCGCATGCCCTAAACATTTCTCAAATTTGGTGCTTGCTCTTGATGTTGTGATTAATAAATCACCATATCTATCATGTATCAGAGGATCACGGACTGTTATCTGCCCTCTTGTTTCTGTGCACGGAAATCCAGCGCACCTGGCAACTTCCTTAATTCCATAGGTTGTATGTAAAAAGCGCTTTCCAAGTTCCTTCCACCCATCAAAAGTTTCGTTCCCAAAATCGTTCGCTTTTGTGACTAAAATTCCGTGTTCAAGGGATTTGGCAAAATCATCGGGTGCTCCAACGATGTCTATAGGCGATTCGTAGGGAATTCTCTCTTGAAGAAGATCTCTGATAGCTGCTCTATAGGCAGCTTCAGTGAGCGTGTGGGGAGCGGTTTCATTTCTTTGTAAAATGGCAATTGCCTCGTCATCTCTTAGTGCTAGAGCATAATCCATTGGAGTTAGATCGAGAAAATCACGTGCATTTAGAGAAGCGCCAGCTGCTTTGAGGGCATTGAGTGCTGTAAAATTTTTTGCCACAACTGCAACATGAGCGGGAGTCCACTTATATGTACGCTCTGCAGTTGAATATGGCTCAACAGGCTTGCCCTCTAATTTCCCCTTCCAAACGGCTTCCAAAGTACAACGGGCTGCGAGTTTGTGTTCAACGAGTCCTCTTGCTTTGATTGCCTCTAGAGCCTCTAGAGGATTAAATACTGTTGTTGCCATAATTAGTTTTCCCCAATAATTTTTTGGGGATATTTTATTAAATTACGGTGTTTTTTGAAAGTATAAATTAAAAAGATATTTCGTGTGGTTGTTTAATCTTCAATAAAAAAAAGCACACTAAAGTTTCAAAATATTTTCTATATCTGTTTTTGAAAGTCCCCGAATCATTTCTAGCTCTTTACGCGTCGCCTCTTTGATCTTTTTCACGCTGCCAAAGTGGGAGAGAAGCGCTTTTTTCTTTGCGGGGCCGATGCCGGGGATGTCATCGAGTGCTGACTTGATTGTGCGCTTAGAGCGCCGGTTGCGATGGTAGGTGATGGCGCGGCGGTGCGCTTCATCGCGAATGTTTTGGAGGAAAAAGAGTAGCGGTGAGCGGGGGTCTAATACAATGGGTTCCTTGCGCTCGGGAAGAAAGATGCGCTCTTTGGTGAGCCCCTTATCATGACGCGCCTCCTCTTTGGTGAGGGCAATTACATCGCAGGAGGCAATATCGAGGTTTTCCATGATTTCAAGAGCTAAGTTCAGCTGGCCTTTACCTCCATCAACGATGATGAGATCGGGAATGTCATCTTCCTCTTTGGCCCGCTTGAGTCTGCGTTCAATCACCTCGCGCATCGCCGAGTAGTCATCTCCCTGGACATTCACCTTGAAAAGGCGGTAGCGCTCTTTGTCTTTTTTGCCACCTGTAAAGGCAGAGAGGGAGGCGACAGGATCAGTGCCCGAGATATTTGAGGTGTCAAAGCACTCGATGCGCATTGGGCAGCGGGAGAGGTGGAGCTTCTCCTCAAGCTCGAGTAGGATGTCCTCGGTCTCTTCGCCATGGTACTGCTCGTAGTAGGTCTTGGCATTTTCAAAGGCCAGATCGAGGATCTTTTTCTTATCCCCCTTTTCTGGAGTGCTTAAGCCAACCTTATGCCCGTGAGTGTCATGAAGAATTTCGCTTACGTGGGGGAGCTTGAAGGGGATCAATAAGACCTTTGGGGTCTCAACCCCTTTTTGATAGTGCTGCAGTAAAAAGGAGGAGAGAATGGACTCATCAGAGCCGGCTGTTTTTTTGAACTGGTAGTGCTCAGAGCCAATCATGTGTCCATCTCGGAAGATGAGCTGCACAATCACAACCTGGTGGCCGACGCGATAGAGTGAGATGGCATCTAAATCAGCGACCTGAGAGTGGATGATGTTGCGCCCGCCAGTAGAGACGGCCTTAAGTCGTTGAATTGTCCGCTGCAGCTGGCCCGCCTTTTCAAATTCCAGCTTGTCAGAGGCCTCTTGCATCTTACCCTCGAGCTCTTTGATTAGTGATTTGTCCTCGCCGCGTAGGAATTTGGTGATGTGCTCGATATTTTCGTAGTAGTCTTTACGAGTCACCTTACCAACGCAGGGGGCATTGCAGCGGTTAATGGAGTAGAGAAGACAGGGGCGCTTTCTCGAGGCAAGTTCGCGATCGGAGCACTGACGCAGAGGGAAGATCTCCATTAAGACATCGAGGGTTTGCTTAGCTGCAAAGGCACTTAGGTAGGGGCCAAAGTAGCGCCCCTTCTCGCTGGGCCTCCCCTTATAGCGCACGAGCTTGAGCATGGGCCACTTGTGTTTTGTGGTGAGCATCAGGGAGATGAAAGTCTTATCGTCTTTAAGCAGGACGTTGTATCTCGGTTGATGGCGTTTGATGAGCGCATTTTCTAAAAGAAGCGCCTCTTTTTCAGTATTGGTGACAATCGTTTCAATGAGCTTTATTTTAGAGGTGAGAAAGGGGACCATCTCGCGACCATCTCGTCCGGGAAGAAAGTATTGCTTAATGCGATTACGCAGGTGTTTTGCTTTCCCAATATAGAGGATCGTTCCCTCTACATCCTTCATTAAATAGACGCCTGGCTTCACCGGAAAGCTATTGAGATCTTCAATCATGATATCAGTATACGGATTACCTGACTATTTTGCAGCGCTTTGCAAAATAGTCATGACTTTTCCGCAATTGCGTGCAAAATAGTCAAGATGAAACGCGAGCAAAAAAATCGCGCAATCAAAGTTAAGCGTGGTCTTGAATTTCTAAAAAGTCTTTATCTCTAGCTAGCGCTTCTTTTTGGAGAGGAGCTCTTCAGAGAGCTCGAGCTGCATCTGCTGAATTTCGAGGAGCCGCTCCCACTGGTTTTTCATCAAGACATCCATCTTGGCATGGAGATTGCGCATTTCAAGCTCAGTTTTAAGGTTGATTGTGTACTCTTCATCATCGCGCATGCGATCGCGTGAGGCCATGCGGTTTTGACTCATCATGATGATCGGCGCCTGAATCGCCGCTAAACATGAGAGCACCAAGTTAAGTAGGATGTAGGGATAGGGGTCAAAGGCGTCAGCGGCTAGCACCAAGGTGTTGTAAACCATCCACGTGATCAGCACAGCGAGAAAGCTTAGGATAAATCCCCAGCTACCGCCAAATTTTGCAATTTTGTCTGAAACGCGATTGCCAAAGGTTGTTCCCTGCTGAAACTTTTCATTGAGGTTGTCTGTCAGCAGATCTTTTTCTTTCATGCTGTCCAAGACCTCTTGATCGAGCTGAGAGAGCTGTCCGTGTTCTACCTCGAGCATATGCTTCACATATTTCGAGCGTAGACTACTGAGGTCGTCTAAACAGATGTAAGTGCCTGGTTCAATGTGCTTATGCAGTTCTTTAATATAGCTCAGCAGATTTGTGCGGACGAGGTCGAGGGGAAAGAGCTTGCTCATGCAAAACTCTTTTCCACACACTTGACAGGGTGCTTTTTTCTTATTCATACATCAATCCTAGATCGGTTTGCCGTTTTTTTCAACCGAGCATTTTTTTGAGTTCAATGAGCTCTTGCAAAGCATCTAGAGGAGTTGTCTGATTGGGATCAATTTTCTTGAGGCGTGTGGTCACTTTTTTTGCAGGATCTGCGGTAGGAAAGAGGGTGAGTTGATCGAGTGAGGGCGTCTTTTTCTCACCTTTTTCTAAGCTTGCAAGCATCTGCTGGGCCGTTTCAATTGCCTGTAATGGAAGTCCTGCAAGTTTAGCTACGTGAATGCCGTAGCTGCGGTCGGCACCACCGCGCACAATTTTGTGTAAAAAGACAATGCCCTCATCGCCCTCATCGACGGCAATTTGGAAGTTGACCGCTTCATTGAATTTTTTCTCGAGGTCTGTCAGCTCAAAGTAGTGGGTGGCAAAGAGAGTCTTGGGCTTTGCGTGCGTGAGAAGAAATTCTGCTACGGCCCAAGCGATTGAAACGCCATCGTAGGTGCTCGTTCCTCGTCCAATTTCATCGAGAATAACAAGTGAGCGCTCAGTGGCGTTGTGCAAAATATTTGCCGTTTCGGTCATCTCAACCATGAAAGTCGATTGGCCGCGTGCAAGATCATCTGAGGCGCCAATGCGGGAGAAGAGGCGATCGACAACGCCAATGCGCGCTGCATCTGCTGGAATGAAGGAGCCAATTTGCGCCATGATTGTCAGCAGGGCCACTTGCCTGATGTAGGTCGATTTACCCGCCATATTTGGGCCGGTAATCAGCATCATCTTTGTCTCACCCAGATCGGTGTCATTGGCAATGAACTCGCCATCGAGTTGCATCACTTCAAGAGTGGGGTGGCGGCCTCCTTGAATTTCCATGACATCGGAGTCGTCAACGATGGGGCGCTTGTAGTCGCGTCTGCGAGCAATTGTGGCAAGCGATGCGATGCTATCGAGCTGGGCGACTGCTTGGGCAATCTTGCGTATCGCCTCGCTATAGCGGGCAACCTCTGCGCGCAGCTCAGTAAATAGGCGCGTTTCAAGGGCTGAGATTTTGTCCTCAGCCGAGTAGAGCTTCTCCTCGTACTCTTTGAGCTCTTGTGAGATAAAGCGCTCATTGTTGACAAGGGTTTGCCGTTTAGTGAAGTGCTCGGGCATCTTATCCGCCTGGCCACGCGAGACCTCGATGAAGTAGCCAAAGGCGCGGTTGAAGTTGACCTTGAGCGTTTTGATGCCAAGCTCTTCGCGTAGCCTTGTTTGGTAATTTGCGAGCCAGCTTTTACCCCCCTCTTTGAGAGAGTAGAGCTCATCGAGCTCGGCATGAAAGCCGCGGCGGAAGATGTTGCCATCGCTCGGTTTATCAACTAGGGCCGACGCAATGAGGTGCGTGAGGTAGCTTTGATCGACTAGGGCCGGCTTGAGTAGGTTGAAAAGGTGGGCGGTAAGCTCGCCGAGGTGCTCGCTGAGTTTGGGCACCTGCTCTAAAGAGTAGCGGAGCATGACAAGGTCTTGCGGGCCGCTAATTTCTGCCTCAATACGCATGATGAGCCGTTCAATGTCGCGCACCTGTCCAAGGTTTTCGAGAATATGCTTCAAATTGCCACGTGAGAGGAGCTCCTCCACGGCATCTTGGCGCATGGTAATTGCTTTGACCGAACGCAAGGGATGAGCGAGCCAGGCGCGAAAGAGACGCGCGCCCATTGGCGTTTTGGTTTGGTCGAGTAGATAGAGAAGAGAGAGGGCATTTTCGTGGTGCAGCGGCTCGAGAATTTCGAGGTGGCGCATGCTTGCGCGGTCGATAGAGAGAAACTGGTCGAGACAGAAGGGGGAAATTTTGCGAATGTGTGAGGTGGGCAGCGTAAGGGTGTCTGCGATATGGGAGAGCAGAGCTCCTGCAGCAGTGATCGCGGAGGTCATCCCCTTGAGACCAAAGCCATCGAGTGAGTGGGTATTAAAGTGCTTGGTGAGGTAGTCGTGGCAGCTGTGCCAATCGAAGGCGTATTGCGGTTTATTCTCGACACGAAAGGGGAATTGGAGTTTGAGAGTCTCGAGAAATTTGTGATGCGTTTTGTGAAACTTATCGCCCAGTAGAATCTCTTTTGGGCGGCGCTTGCACAGCTCATCGACGAGCTCTTGAATTTTCTCAACCTCAGAGACAAAGAGCTCACCGGTTGAGAGATCGAGCATCGCTAGGCCAAAGGTGGCATTGACTTGGGAAAGAGAGCAGAAAAAATTGTTGGAGCTTTCCGAGAGCGTGGTGGTATCGATGTGGGTAGCAGGGGAGACAGTGCGAACAATTTCTCGTTTGACAAGTCCCTTTGCCTGTTTGGCATCTTCTACCTGCTCGGCAATTGCCACAAGGTGGCCCTTATTGATAAGCTTTTCGAGATAGCCCTCAAGCGATTGGACGGGAATTCCCGCCATTGGCACATCGTGGCGCTGGGTGAGGGTCAGCTCTAGAGTGTCTGAGAGTTTCGTTGCATCATCGTAAAAAGCCTCGTAAAAATCTCCGAGACGAAAAAGGACAAGCGCCTCTTTGGCTTTCGCCTTGCACGCATGCCACTGCTCCATCATGGGAGTTTTTACCATTTAAACCACCCCTTAATACGATCGATGAGCGAGACGCTCTTCTCCTCTTCCTCCTCTGGTAGCAACTTCCTAGCCTCCTCTAAAGCCTTAGATAATTGCAAGATGACACCATCACACCAGCGACGCGATTCTGATATTTCGGTTTCTAAACTCGTGAGTTTTTCCAAAATAGTTGCGGCAGATTCAGAGGGCCCCGTTAGGGGGTCGGGAGAGCGGAGTTGATCGAGTTTTCCTCTCAGTTCAAAGACCTGAATGAGAATTGGAAGATAAAGCTCGCGGTGACGGTCGCGAAAACTCGATTTGCTCTGGGTAGGGATGATCTGCTTGTCGGTCTTTGTATGACCGTGAATTTCGGGCTGTTTAATTGGACTTTTGTCGAGCTTGAGCACTTTGCGGCGAAATCCGGGGGGTACTGTCGTCGACTCAGTCATTTTTTACACTCCAATAAGTTCTAGAGTTTACACAATCTTTTCTTTTTTATAAACCCATCTGTAGAATATAATCGATTGTATGGGCATTTATTCAAGTGAAAGTCTACAAGAACTTCGCGATAAAATCGATCTCGTTGAAGTCGTTGGCTCCAACATCGATTTAAAGCGAGCCGGCGCGCACTACAAAGCGTGCTGCCCCTTCCACAATGAAAAAACGCCCTCGTTTGTCATTCAGAGAGGCGATTCGCACTACCACTGCTTCGGTTGCGGAGCCCATGGCGATGCTATTGCCTTCATGATGAGCTATCTCAAAATGAGCTTCACCGAGGCTGTTGAAACACTCGCCGAGCGCTTCGGTGTGCGCCTCGATACTGTCGATCAAAAAGAGGCTCCCAAAGGCCCGCGCCCCTCACAGCTCAAAGAGACGCTCAACAAAATTGGAGAATTTTTCCACTTCTACCTTCTCTACACCGATGAGGGACAAAGCGCGCTCACCTACCTCTACAAGAGGGGACTCGATCTCGACTTTATTAAGAGCTTTAACATCGGCTTTGCCCCCCGAGGAGATGCCCCTTTCTTTGCCATTTGTAAAGAGCTCAAGCTCTCAGCTGAGCTCTTAGAAAAATCGGGCCTCATCAAACGGCGCGATGATGGTAAAGTGCGTCCCTTTTTTATCGAGCGCATCACCTTTCCCATTTGCGATGCCTTTGGAAATATCATCGGATTTTCTGGACGTAAGCTCAATGAAGATGGCTTTGGTCCCAAGTACATCAATACTCCTGAAACGCCCATCTTCAAAAAATCGAAAACCCTTATTGGCCTCAAAGAGTGTCGCAGACGCATTGCTAAAGAGAAGCGTGTGATCGTTGTCGAGGGGCAAATCGACGCCTTCCGCCTCATTCAAGCGGGCTTTAATTTCACCGTTGCAGCTTGTGGAACGGCCTTTGGTGAGAGCCATGTTCACGAGCTTGTCAATCTCGGCGTCACCCACGCCTTTCTCGCCTTTGATGGCGATGATGCCGGAAAAGAGGCCGCCTCAAAAGTGGGCAATCTCTTACAAAAAGAGGGCGTTGAGGTCTCAATTATCGAAATGGAAAAGGGACTCGATCCCGATACACTCTTGCGCAAAGAGGGCCCCCCCGCCTTTGTCGCAGCAATGGAAAATGCGCGCGAGTATCTTCGCTTTCTCGTCTCTTATGAGGGAGAGCGAGTCAACTTCGATTCACCCGCTGGGAAAAACGAAGTCGTGCGCTCGATTGTCGCGCGCATACGCAAATGGACTCACCCTCTGATGGTCCACGAGGGACTTAAAAAACTTGCGCAAATTTGCCAAGTGCCTGAATCTGTCATCGACCCCAAGCAGGGAAATGCCCCCCGCGTCTACGTGAAGCAGTCAGATTCTGCTCGAGGCAATCACATCGATCCCGATCGCATATTGGAGGTCGACCTTCTCCGCTGGGTTCTTCTTGTTGGGCAAAACAATAAAGAGATTCCCAAGCTTGCCTTCTCCAATCTTAAGGAGGACGACTTTTTTGTCGCCCCCTGTCGCCGCATTTTTGCCACCTGCAACGAGCTCTTTGAAAAAAATGACGTTCTTGATTTGTTAACGATCGCCTCAAACCTCTCAGATGCCGAGCAGCAGCAGTTTTTGGCAGAGATTTTGCAAAAACGCATCAATCCCGAGCGTGCACGCGAATGCCTTGCCGAGACAATGCAAAAAATCCTCGAGCGCAATTGGATGCATCGGCGCGAGGAGATCAAGCTCAAGATTCAAAGTGGCACCCTATCAGAAGATCAGGTGCTCGAGCTTGCCAAAGAGTTTGATGCAATCAAAGCGCGCCGCCCAAAGGTGGAAGTATGACGCTTGTGGGTGGAGCCATCTTGCTCTTTGCCTTCTTTAGCATTATCTTCTACACCTTCATAAACGGCATCTCACCCATGCCTACCTCGGCAAAAGTGCAAAAAAAACTCCTCGACTCGCTTCCAAGTAAAATGGAAGGCGAGATTTACGATCTCGGCTCTGGATGGGGCACACTCGTTCTCGGACTTGCGCGCAAATACCCCAATTGCACAGTAATTGGGTTTGAAACCTCCCTCGTTCCCTATCTAGTATCGAAGTTTCTTCTCATGGGGCGCAAAAATGCCGACATCTTGCGGCACGACTTTTTACAAGTCTATCTAGGCGACGCCTCTCTCATCACAGCCTACCTCTACCCCAAAGTGATGCCTCAGCTGCAATTACAGCTCGATGATGAGCTCAGTCCAGAGGCCCTTGTCGTCACACATACCTTCCGCTTTCCTGGCTGGGAGCCCGTGCGCACCCTGCATGCTCCCGACATGTACAAAACCCCCATCTACGTCTACCGCGAAATATGAGATACCTACTCCTCCTCATCTGTCTTCTGCACGCAAAACTGCCCGAAAAAGTCGTGATTTGCGGGATCGCGCGCGACTGCGATGCGCGCATTGTGCCCGCGATGCACATTGTTGAAAAAATTGGCGAGCTTTTTGAAGATTATCGCGTCATCCTCTACGAAAACGACTCGCGCGATCAGACGCCAAAGCTCATGCGCGACTACTGTCAAAGCCGCACTAAGTTTCGACTCATTTCTGAAAAGGCAACCTTTGAGGGCGTGACCAATTGGACTCTCAGGCGCACTCCTTGGCGCATTGAGGCAATTGCGCGCGCGCGCAATCGCGTGTTGCATGAGGCAATGCAGCTCAAAGAGTATCCCTATCTCATTATGGTTGATATGGATTTTCGACTAGAGCCTAGCTATGAGGGGATTGTCGAGGCATTCACCACTGAGCGCGCGTGGGACGCGCTTTTTGCCTACGGCATCGACCCCGATCAGAAGTTTTGGGATTGGTTTGCCCTGCGCGATTGCAACTATCCCATCGGGCCTGAATTGATGGGGCGCTACTGGTGGAAAATGTCCAAAGCGCTCACGCTTGATAAGTGGCATCGCGTCTATTCGGCATTTGGAGGTTGTGGAATTTACAAGAAAAAAGCGCTTGAGGGGTGCGTTTACAGCGCAAATGTCACACCAGAGCTAGGGGCTCTTTACAACAAGGTGATCCAGGCGCTGCCCAATCACCCTTGCATCGAGTACTACAAGTCGCTTGGCTACTCAGCTCTCATCAAGCCCAAAGGGCGAATGACAAAACCCTATCTTGGAATCGATCTAGGCGATGGGCTTGTGTGGCGGCTCAATTCAGGCGCACTATACTATCCCGGGGTGTGTGAGCACGTCACACTGCATGCGCAGATGATCGCCAATGGCTATGACAAGCTCTACATCAATCCCCGGATGCGCTTTCACTACAACTAGCTAGAGCTCACGGCTTTCAGTTTGATTGTAGGACCAAACATGTACCTCAATGAGACAGGGGTAATATGTCTCACTAGAGGCATAACTATTTCCCATGAGTAGTTTCTCAATAGTGTGTGAAAAATTTTCTTAAATGTAAGTTCAGCAAGTTTTTTTCCCATGCACCTTGAAGCTCCGTAGGAGAAGGGGAGCATCCGGCGTGAGCTTTTAGCGATCTCGGTTGTTTGACTCCAAAATCTAAGGTGCAAAAAGTGTTTTGGGAAGCGTGGCCATCTTCGTATATCTTGCTGCCCAATTTGATGATTACAAAGAATAATTGCTCTTGCTGGCAATAGCTTTACAAGACGGCCATCTGCTCCAACAATTGCACAAGGATGTCTTGTGATACGAGCTTGTGAGGTGGAAGGTGGAGCTATACGTATTGCTTCTCTCAAAATCGAGTCGATCACTTCACAATTTAGAGGGTTGTCGCCGAGTACTTTTCTCAAACTTAGCTGATCTTTCTCTTGAATCTCATTGATCGCTGATAAAAGAGGGGTTGTAGTTGTATCGCGTGCAACAATCAGAAGTGCTTTGATTGCGTTGATACTCACGCTGCTGTCTACAGAGTGGAGAAGGTGAGCGATATGTTGTAAAGCTTCTTCCCTTTTAGGACTAGACTCTCTGATTTGATCGATAGACTCTGGAGGAACTTCTATCCCAAATATTGCCAAGGTAATCGCATTAACCAGAAGTCTTGGCATCTCTTTAGCTAAATTAACAGGAGTTTCACTCGATGACCAGCGTTGAAGAGTCTCATCGATATGGTTTTGCACTCTTCTGAGAGCAGTAGAATCAATTGTCGTCAGTTTTTTGAAAATGGCAGGGGCCATTTTTTTATGCTCTTCACCAGATACAGAAAGAAGGTTTGGGCCTACGACTTGGGTAAGTCCTGCGCCGATAGGGGAGGGACCAAATGGGAGGTCATTTCGTGGGTGGCGCAAGATGGGAGCCATCATTGCAGGATCTGTAATGGTAATGACTGTTTGTCCCCAGGGCCTTTGTGTGTGTAGGGAGGGGTAGCGATCATCGTGGCCTGTGATTGGGTTTCCAAATATGGTGTCGCGTAGTGCATCAAAGCCGACTTTTCCCACGGCTTTTGCTCTCTGCCAAAGAGAGAGAGCGGGTCTTGGAACCTCTTGCAACGGAGCTAGGCGATATTTTTCATCGCGCCACTCTGCGGGCTCCTCATATGTAGTAGGCGCTCCGTAGTGCCAGGCAAGTGCCATTGATGCGGATAGTGAACGTAGTGCGTCCATTTTTGTTCCCCCCTTTAAAAGATTTGCGCCTCATATTTGAGGTGCGGATTCAGCCAAGGCGATTGCGTCAGGGCAATTGCAGAGCCTCTGCCCATTGCCCCATCAAACGAGGCGTCACCATCATTACCATTTCCCGGCATGCTATGCGGATCCCAAGCATTGACAATCAGGTCGCCCTCTTGTGCTTGTGTCAAAATATCACCGACACAGTGCCCAACTTTAAAGTGTTTTCGATGCAGCTCATGTTTAAATAAACCATGAATGGCATCATTTTGCGATTGAGTATATTCCGAGTAGACGATATCTAATTTTCCAACAAGAGCGGTAGCCTCTTTGATTTCGTCAAGCAAGACTGAATAAAACTCATCCCTTGCTTTTACTTTATCTCGATCGGAAAGTGCGCTAAGAAACGCACCTTGACCAAAGGCTGGAATCACGAGTCTTTTGTATTGCTCTTTGTGATGAATCGCTATATTTAAGATCATCTTGCATTGCTTTTTCAATTCGCTTTGATAATTTGGAAGTGATAGTTTTCCATTTCTGCAGTAATATCTGTAATGGGGTTGCTCGCGAGTATCTAGGGCTGGGGCTGGAACTGAGATCACGCCAACTGTTTTTTTCGTTGAGGGATCTCCGGGGGTTGACCAGAGTGCTGTTTTTGAGTAGACCACTACGGAATTTGGACGCTTGCTAAATTGCTCCCCATTATCTTTAATTGCAGTTGAGTCGTTGAAAACACCGACTTGGTGGCCAAAACGCTCTTGAAGCTTTCTCTTGTTATAGCACTGGCGCATGGTGATGTTCACCGGCTCGCGTTGGTGCATAATTCTTTTCGCATCTATCTCTTCCATATCATTTGTGTGATAGTAGGCTTTTGCTGTGCGTTGATGCTCTTCACACTCGGGGCTCTCAAAGTATGCTTTGAGACAGGCCATATTTTTGTTAGGGCGATACTCTGAATCGTAAATGTCAAAGATCTGCTTTAGTTGTGATGGTGGACTCAGTCGGCGAATTTCGCTCGCTTTGAGCTTGGCTGTCAGTGCATAAAAGGCGAGGACTCCACCTACTAAAAATGTAGCAAGGCCAATAATGATCGAAAGAGCAATTGTCACCGCTTTTTTTGAGCAAATTGAGATCTTTTCACCCCTATTTGTTGTGTGATAGAAGGGGTTTTTTAAGTGCGCTTTTGAACAAATGATTTTACTACAGGACATAATTCTCCTATTGATTTGAAGGAATATTATTAATTCTATTTAATAAAATCAAGCTATTGTTTCTAATAACTATATTTTTTACTTTCAATTGAATATTTAATAGAACCGGTAATTACGGTTAGGGCAAGGACTCCCAAGGCAACGCCTCCAATGATTGTAAGGAGGGGATTTGCTGTGACAAGGCCAACTGTTAGCATGGCTATTGAGGCAATGGAGAGTTGAACAATCACATACATGGCGATCACTCCGGCAATGCAGCTAGCCCAGAGAAAGCAGATCCTCTCAACAAATCCGGCGCAAGAGTTTTTTGGGTATTGGGGGCCTCCCCCTGCAAGGGGATAGCTGACAGTTGTAGGATCGATCATGACTAACCTCTAGAAAGAGGAGTAGTATAGACAATATAAGAGTTTATGTGCCAGGGGTAAAGATTTTCGTATTAACATGTAAAATAGATGCCTGTGGCAACTACTGTGGCGGCAAGAAGAGCCCCACCAATTGCAATTAAAGGGACGTTTGCTGTGACAATACCGACTGTGAGCATTGCGGCAGCACCAAGAACCAATAGGACTGCTGCAACGATTGATGCAATGGCAACAGAGGCGCAAGCGCAGGCGACGCATTTGATGGAATCGGCAATATCACCACTAACTTTTCCACCGCCAACGAGTTTGACTGCGGGAGAGTTTGGGTTTAAGCTTGGATTGGAAAGGTTTGTTACGTTCATGCTTCTAATTATAAACTGTTTGCGCAAATAAATAAAATATAATCATTTTTTTATCTTACTAAAGTCAAGCAGTTGATCAAAGTAGCTAAAAACTTGTTGAAGTAGGGCAATGCGGTTGTTTTTGATGCTCGGGTTATCGCAGAGAATCTTCACCTGGTCAAAGAGGTCGGCAAGGGGTTTTTGCAGGCCGGCAAGGGAGGTAAAGGCGTCTGTGTAGTTGCGCATCTCAATCGCTTTGTCAAAGTGGGGGCGCATGTCTGTCAGGCTAGAGTAGAGCATGTGCTCAGAGGGCTCGCCAAGTAGGGCGGCATCGATGCTCTGCTCGAGCTCATCGGCAATTTGCCCTCGGGCGCGCTTATAGACTTCAAAGAGGTGAGTGAAGGTCTCTGTTTTTTTGAAGTTGTGTAGCGCCTCAACTTTGCAATAGGCATCGTAGGGGTCAGAAATTTCTTTCGGCAGGGAAGCCTCTATTTCGTCGGCTCTAAAGCCATACTCTTCAAGTAGTGAGCGCATGCGGTTGCGGAAGAAGGCGAGCACGTCGCTGACGACATTTTTGTTTGGCTGAATTTTGCGGAAGAGCGTTTCGAGATCGAGCGACCACTTATTGTCGATCAAGATGCGCATGATGCCAAAAGATTGGCGGCGCAGAGCATAGGGATCTGACGAGGAGGTTGCTTTAATTCCAATTGAGGTACAGCTCAGGATGTTGTCGATTTTGTCTGCCAGGCTGACAATTTTTCCCGTTTGCGTTTGGGGAAGGGGGCCTTTGTCGGCATTGGGGAGCCAGTGCTCTTCGATCGCTGAGGCGACCTCTGTATCTTCATTTTGTGCCAGGGCGTAGTATTTGCCGATTGAACCTTGCAGTTCGGGAAATTCGCGTACGAGCGAGGAGGCGAGGTCGGCTTTGCACAGCTCACTTGCGCGGGCAACTTTTTTCTGATCTCCATCAAGCATTTGCGCGAGCATGTTGGCATTGGCGCAGATACGCTTAACCTTCTCGTGAATTGAACCGAGCTCTTTGTGGAAGGTGATTTCCCGCAGCGACTCGTTGAAAGAGTCGAGTCCCGCTTTTAGGTCATTCTCGTAGAGAAAGACTCCATCGGCGAGGCGAGCTGAGAGCACATGTTGATTGTTTTCGAGAACCGTTTCATTAATCTTGTGGTCTGCTGTGATCACAAATTTGTTCGCAAGAGATCCATCGGCGTTCTCAAGGGGGAAGTAGCGCTGGTGCTCGATCATCTCTGAGATGAGAATCTCTTTGGGGGCGCGTAGAAATTCTTGGTTGAATTCATAGGAGGCAAGTGTCGGCCACTCGGTGAGGTGCAAAACTTCATTGAGCACCCGATTTTTCTTTACTGCGACCACTTTTTCTCTCTGCTCAATGGTCGCAAGCTCTTTTTCAATGCGCTCTTTGCGCGCCTCTACTGAGGCGAGGACGTAGCCGCTCTCAAGTGCGCTCAGGTAGTCGCTTGGGCAGGTAAGCTCAATGGCATCGGGGGCGTACTGGGCGTGTCCGTAGGTTGTCTTGCCCGACTTGATGTTGGCGATCTGGAAGGGAATGACCTCGCTGCCATGGAGAGCGACGACCCATTGAATGGGGCGGGCATAAGTGATGTCGAAGGAGGCCCAACGCATCGTCTTGGGAAAGTGCAGAGAGTAGATAATTTTGGGGAGCCCTTCTGCGAGAAGAGCAAAAGTCGACTTGCCTGGAAGTGTGATGTTTGCAAAGAGGTGCTCACCGCGCACTTCAAGCCCTTCAATTGAGTCAATTTCAGCAAGGGTGAAGCTCTTTTCGATGCCGAGAGAGCGGGCAAAACCGGCTCCCTGCTTGGTGAGGCCCTTGTCGTCAAAGCAGACGGCGGTTGTTGGGCCGCGACGCTCAACTTTTTTCTCAGGTGTGCCGTGTGAGAGGTTTTTCACCTCGACTGCAAGTCTTCGCGGCGTGCCGTAAACTTCAATTCCATCATGGGAAATCCCTTCAAGGAGCTTTTCCATGGCACTTTTTAGATTGCGCATGCCGATCGGGACAAAAGTCGCTGGAAGCTCTTCGGAGCCAATTTCAAAGAGAAGATCGCTCTTTTTTTCTGGGTCAAAGCTCTCAGGGAGCTCGGCGATTTGTTTGACGTCCTCTTCAGGGGGATTGGGTTTAAGTAGCGGAAAGCCCTGCAGTTGACGCGTTGCGAGAAATTCTGTAGCGGCCAGGCGCGAGAGGTCGCGAATGCGGTGGATGTAGTTAGTGCGCTCTGTCGTTGAGAGCATGCCGCGCGCCTCGAGTATGTTGAAGGCGTGCGAGGCCTTCATGACAAAATCGTAGGCCGGAAGGGGCAGGTTGGATTCGATGAGATACTTCGCCTCGCGCTCGTAGTCTTCAAAATGGCGCAGCCACATCGAGGTGTTTGCGTGGTCGTAGTTGTAGCGACTCCACTCAAGCTCGTTGCGGTGATAGACCTGTCCGTAGGTGAGAGTTTCGTTGTACTGCATGTCGAAGAAGTTGTCGACCTTCTGGATGAACATGCAGAGGCGCTCTAAGCCGTAAGTGAGCTCGACAGGGATCGGTTTTGTGGGAAAGCCGGCAACTGATTGGAAATAGGTGAACTGCGTCACCTCCATGCCGTCGATCCACACTTCCCAGCCAAGACCCCAGGCGCCAAGTGTTGGGCTCTCCCAGTCGTCGTGCACAAAGCGCACATCGTGTTTTGAGAGATCAAAGCCGATCACCCGAAGCGATTCGAGGTAGAGCTGCTGGATGTTTGTGGGTGCAGGCTTCATGATGACTTGGAGCTGGTGGAAGAGCTGGAGGCGATTGGGGTTTTCTCCATAGCGGCCATCTTGAGGACGGCGCGAGGGCTCAACGTAGACGGCATTGTAGGGTTCAGGTCCCAGTGCACGCAAAAATGTCGCAGGATTGAAAGTTCCAGCCCCGACCTCGACGTCGTGTCCTTGGTGGAGAATGCAGCCATGTTCGGCCCAAAAGCGTAAGAGTCTTGAAATTATTTCTTGAAACGTCATCATCGTTCAATGTTACATAAAATTTCATCGAAAAGCAAGTCGATTTCTGTTTCAATATTTTATCAGATGCGCCATACTGTCTGGCATATGAGATTTGCACTATTTTTGACGCTCATTCGCCTATTTATCGGGCCCCTTTTCCTGGTAGTTTACCTCTACCACGATGCCCTAGGTATCGCTCTTAAGTTTGTGCCCTACGCCCTACTCGGATTGCTCGCCCTCTGTGAGCTCTCTGATGTTTTTGACGGCGTTGTCGCGCGTCGAAGCAACTCTGTCACCGACCTGGGAAAGCTGCTCGACCCAATGGCAGATTCGATTGTGCGCCTCTCATTTCTTATAGGCTTCACCCAAGGAATCGTCGGTTTGCCCCTCATGCTCGTTCTGGTCTTTGTCTACCGCGACGGCTTTATTGGCACGCTGCGCACATTGTGCGCCCTACGTGGTGAGGTTTTAGCCGCTAGAACTAGTGGTAAAATCAAGGCAATTGTGCAGGCGCTCACCGTCTTTTCAATTGTTTGCTTGATGATCCCCTACACTCAGGGGCTCATTTCACTCCAATATTTCCAAGATCTCTGCTTCTATATTGTTAGTGGAGCGGCCATCTACACCCTCATTTCAGGGTTCGAATATGTCGCAGCGAACCGCCTCTTTGTCAAAAAGGCTTGGGCTTAGTATCTAAGTTAAGCATTTCGTGTATTCATTGAGATATTCTTGAGCAGGTTTTTCCCAGGAGAAGTCCGTTTTGAGCGCCGCTTGTTGGCGATCGCGCCATTTGTCGGGGTGAGTGCGGTAGAGTAGGAGCGACTCTTCTAAACAGTGGGAGAGGGCATCGGGCGAGTGTTCATCAAATATGAAGCCATTTTTCTCTGACACGGTATCTGCAAGGCCGCCCGTGCGGCGGACAATCGGCAGCGTTCCATAGCGCATCGCAATCATCTGCGTGAGCCCGCACGGCTCAAAGAGTGACGGAATCACAATGGCATCTGCGCTGGCATAGACCCGGTGGGCAAGGCCCTCGTCAAGGTCAAAGTGCATGTGGAGACGCGGGTGGTCGTTGTACGATTTTTTTAATTGGAGAAAGTGCTCTTGCGTCTCTTTATCGGCTCCAGAGCCGAGTAGAATGAAGGTTCCGCGATTTTTAAGGATGTAGTTGATGGCGCATTCGATCAGGTGGGGGGATTTTTGCGAGACAAGGCGGGTGATTGCGCAGTAGAGCGGCTCGCCTCCAAGGGCTAGGCCAAGCTCAGAGAGTAGATGCTCGCGGTTGGAGCGCTTGGCATCATAGATGCGGGGCAGAGGATCCGAGTAATTGGCGCGATAGGGGAGCAGAGCATCTTTTTCTAAGCTCCAGTAGGTCGTTTCAATGCCATTGATAATGCCTGTAATTTTGTAGCGGTGCTTGGCTATTGTGTCGTGAAGGTAATAAGCATTTTCCTTTTTCAGAATCTCTTTTGCGTAGGTGGGTGAGACGGCAACTACGCGTCCAGCATGTTCAATTGCACCCTTGAGGAGGTTGATGTCGCCAGAGCGATTGGGATCGTGATAGAGGGGATTTTCTGCAATTGCACTTCCATTGACACCGATAAAATCAAAGTCCTCTTTGATTGCATGCCCTTGGTGCTTGAGATTATGGATGCTGAGCATTGTTCCTTTGAAGCGCTTGAGCTGGCCTTTGTAGTGGGTGTGCAGAAGTGTGAAAAGAGAGCCGGTGACCCAGTCGTGTAGGTGAAGCACGTCGGCGTGTAGGTCGAGGTGTTCAATTGTGTGCAGCGCAGCTTTGGCAAAGTAGAGAAAGCGGCGATTTTCGCTCAAGCCGCCGTAGATTGTTTCGAAGTAGTGGTCGGGATGAGGGAGCTTAATCAAAAGGAGAGGGATGGTGTGAAGCGAGGCGGAAAAGATTTGGCAATTGTGCTCGCCCAGGGCATCTTCAATCGTGAAGCTGTCAATTTCTTGCAAGTTACTGAGCGGCTCTCTGTCTAGGCAGTCGTAGAAGGGCAAGATCGCCGTGACTGAATGGCCCGTTGCAATCATGTGCTTTGAGAGGCCATAGACAACATCGCCCAGGCCTCCAGCTTTTGCAATGGGGGCGATTTCAGAAGTGACGTGAAGAACTTGCATAAACTTTACTTTAGCACGAACTCAATCTATGCAGCAACAAAATCCACATGTAGTGTTTGAGGTTGCCCCGTTTTAGGATGGCGGGTTTCCCAAGTATGTGAATCTTTCGTGCGATCAAAGACAGCGCGGTCAATGACGCGGTACCTTGTTTGGCCGCTTTCTAGCCAATCGACGCGAACACGAGATTCCATCTCCTTAACTGTCATATATAACAGGTCCTCACCTGTGCAAATAACTCCCTCGCGAATCATTTGCTCCTTCCTATCTGCATCCCAGCAACTTTTGCACATATTTTGCACTCTTGGTTGAAGTTGAAGAAGAAAGTTTATCAGTGCTCTAGAGATTTAGACAACATAAAATTTATATTTTGGAAAAATTGCCTTAACAGGAATCTGTCAAAATCATGCAAATAAAGACTATGCATTCTGGGTCGGCAAGAAATTGCTTGAGTGAAAAAGGGCATGGGTTGTATGATATTTGGCATTGTTGGGGCGTAGCCAAGTGGTAAGGCACTGGTTTTTGGTACCGGCATGCGCAGGTTCGAATCCTGCCGCCCCAAATTAAAACTAAAATTGGTTTTAGTATGACATCCAAGTCTCCATTCCTTCTCCTCTCAGGAACCTCACACCGAGGCCTTGCTGAGGGAGTCGCAAAGGAGCTCGATGTCCAGTTGGGAGAGGTCGAAATTGAGACCTTTCCAGATGGTGAGATAGGCGTCCAGATTTTGGAAAATGTCCGCGGTCGGGAGATCTTTGTGATGCAGAGCATCGCAGGCGATCCCAACCTCTATCTCATGGAACTGTTAATTATGATCGATGCCCTTAAAAGGGCATCTGCAGCAAAGGTAGCTGTGATTTTGCCCTATTTTGGGTACTCCCGCCAAGACCGCAGAGGTGTTCGGCGCGAGCCCATTACGGCAAAGCTCGTTGCCGATCTGCTAGAGCGAGCGGGAGCCTCTCAAGTGCTCACACTCGATCTCCACGCGGAGCAGCTGCAAGGCTTTTTTGACATTCCCGTTGACAACCTCTACGCTCGCAGAGCTCTAATTAGCTCTGTGAAGTCGC
Source organism: Simkaniaceae bacterium (assembly GCA_022763045.1). Lineage (GTDB taxonomy): Bacteria > Chlamydiota > Chlamydiia > Chlamydiales > JACRBE01 > JALEGI01. The sequence goes on from JALEGI010000014.1 coordinate 25,615, forward strand.
GCGAGAATCTCTGCGTTGTTGCCCCCGATTTGGGAAGTATCAAGCTCGCACAGAGATACGCCGATGAGCTAGGGAGCGAATTTGCGATTATCGATAAGAGTCGCATTGACGCCAAAGAGGTGAAATTCGATGCTTTAATCGGATCTGTTGAGGGAAAAAATGTCATCATTGTCGACGATATGATTTCAACGGGCAAGACTCTCGAGCTTGCCGGTAGAGTCTGTTTAGAGCGAGGCGCCAAAAGTGTGCGTGGGTTAGTTACTCACCTCCTTTCTGTCCCAAAGTCGCTCAGTTCCATTGAGACGCTGCATGTCAGCGATTCCATTTTCCACGATCCCGCTTCTCTTCCATCTAATGTTGAGGTGGTCTCTGTTGCCCCGCTTATTGCCGATGCGATCGGTAGAGTGGTGAGCGGCGAGTCGATCTCACTGTTATTTGAGAACTAGAAAAGGATATAGATATGAAATTAGGCGTGTCACAGCGAACTCTTCGTTCTAAGGGTGAGCTCAACCGCATCCGTCATGAGGGCGACATCCCTGCTGTACTCTACAGCAAGGGTGGAAAGTCTGAAGATATGACTGTGAGCGGTAGCGACTTTGGTGCAGCGATTCGCGCCATTCCTCAAGGCCACCTTCCTACGACGGTGTTCGAAATTGAGGTAGGCGGTAAAAAGCAGCGCGCCATTGTCAAAGAAGTGCAGTATCACAAAACTACTTACAAACCCCTCCACTTGGATCTCTATCTTCTTAATGACAAGGAAGAGATTTCGGTCAATGTACCTCTCGAGTGCAGCGGAGTTGAGGTGTGTCCAGGAATTAAGCTCGGTGGCTTTCTACGCCGCATCAAGCGCCACGTTCGCGTGCGTTGCTTGCCTAAGGCGATGCCTAGCGAGTTTGTTGTGGATATCAGCAAAGTTGGTTTGAAACAGTCGAAGCGTGTGAGCGATATCACATTCCCTAAGGGTGTGAAACCTCTCGTTTCAGAAAAAGAAGTTGTGGTTGTTGTCGGTAAATAATGGCAAAGCATTTGATCATTGGCCTTGGCAACCCTGGAGCGCGCTATGAAAAGACGCGTCACAATGTGGGTTTTGAAGTGGTAAAAGCCTTTGCGCAGAGCCGCGGCATGACCTTCAAGCGTGAATCGCAATTTTTAGGCGAGCTTGCAAAGGGTGGATCGATTCTTGCGCTCCTTCCCCAAACGTACATGAATTTGTCGGGGGATTCAGCTGCAAGGGTGGTCAATTTTTATAAGCCAGATGAGGTTCTAGTGGTCTTTGATGATGCCGATCTCGCTGTGGGCAAAATGCGTCTTCGCTTTGGCGGAGGCTCTGGTGGCCACAATGGGATTAAGAGTCTTGTTGAGAGATTGGGAAGTGGCGATTTTGCCAGACTTCGCATTGGCATTGGCCGCTCTCAAGAACGCGACTTGGCATCGTATGTTTTGGAGAAGTTCGACACCTCAGAGATGAAGCCACTGATTGATCTTAGCGTTGAGACAATCGAGGAGTGGATTACATCGGGTGTCACTGACGCAGCAGATAGTTTAGGAAAGAAATTAAAGGAGAAATTCAATGGAAGCAAAAGGGAAAATGCACCTCTTCGAGGGGATGTACATCCTAAGCGCGACGTTGAGTGAAGATGCGCGTAACAAAGCGTTAGAGCGTATCACAGAGGGTATCACTTCTCGCGGAGGCGTGGTGCACAAAATTCACGAACAGGGTCGTCGCAAATTGGCCTACCAAATCAGGGGCAAAAAAGAGGGCTTTTACTACGTGCTCTACTTTGAAGCGCCACCTGAAGAAATGAAAAAGATGTGGCGTGAGTACCACCTCAATGAGGATCTACTTCGCTTCATCACTCTACGCGCCGAAGAGGTTGTCGAAGAGATTAAATTCAAATCGCTAGCAGAAGTATAGGAGAAGATTTATGAGAAAAAAGAATTTTGATTCTGGTTCGCGTAAGCGAAAGTCTTGTCCGTTCAAAGCTGCGGGCATGAAGAAAATCGACTACAAAGATGTCGATACTCTACAACAATTTATCACAGAAAAAGGGAAGATTTTGCCAAGGCGCATTACAGGTGTTTCTCACCAGGCGCAAAAGGTTTTGACAAACGCAATCAAGCGCGCGCGTCACGTGGCACTTCTTCCATTTGTCGCATCAGAATAGGAGAAAAACTATGCAACATCAAGTATTGCTATTAGAAGATCTTCCCTCTGGTGCTCGCAAAGGGGAAATCATTAAAGTTAAAGCGGGTTATGCACGCAACTTTCTTCTTCCAAAGAAGAAAGCAACTTACGTTGATAAGCGCACAGTTCGCATGCAAGAGCGTCTAAAAGCCGAGCGTGAAAAGCAGGCTGCTGAAGATCTCAAACAGTCAAAGAAAATGGCTGATGATCTAGAAGGCAAAGTGCTCTCTCACGTCGCTAAAGTCGATCCAGATGGCCACATGTATGGTTCTGTTTCTGCTGGCGATTTGGTGGACATGCTCTCAGGCGAGGGCTTCATCATCGAGCGCCGCTTTGTGCGCATCGGTGGTCCAATTCGCACCCTTGGCAAACACACAATTCCACTTGTGCTTAAAGAGGGCGTCACAGCAGAATTTACTCTAGAGGTTAAGCCTGACAAGGTGATCAAACCGAAAAAAGAGGAAAAAAAGCCTGTTGAAGAAGAAGCGGCTCCAGAAGAAGAAAAGCCAGCTGAAGAGTAATTCGCCCGCAAAGGTGAATCTCTTTTTCCGGGTGCTAAACAAGCGCCCGGATGGTTTTCATGAAATTGCCTCGCTCTTTCAAACCATTGATCTGTGCGATCACGTCTCGATCGCCTTTTCCGATTCCGATCGGCTTACCTGCAGCCATCCAGATGTTCCCCTTGATGATAATCTTGCGCTCAAAGCAGCAACGCTTTTACGCAACCATTTAGATGCCCATGAGGGCGTCACTATTCACATCGATAAGCGCATTCCCATGCAAGCAGGTCTTGGTGGCGGAAGTAGTAATGCAGCCACAGTCCTTTGGCAACTCAACACACTTTATGGCGCGCCCCTAGAACTACATGAGCTTGCAGAGCTAGGCGCAGAGCTTGGAAGCGATGTTCCCTTTTTTTTCTCCTCTGGAGCAAGTTATTGCACCGGAAGGGGAGAGAAGCTGCGTGATGTCACGCCCTTCTCAGGAGAGATTTCGATTTATCTTCCAAAGCTCTCCCTTTGCACAGCTAAAGTTTATGGCGCATGCCAACCAGTTTCTGATCCAGACCCCCTTGAGATGTTGAAAACATTTCGCTTTTCAAACGATTTAGAGAGGGCTGCTTTTTCTATTGAACCTGAAATGGTTAACGTGAAGCAGATGCTTGAAAAAGAGTATGCACAAGTTGTGATGACTGGAAGCGGCTCTGCTTTTGTTTGTCACGGACAAGGATCAATTGCAAAACCTGTTTCTTTTCTACCACGTACACGTAACTGGTATTAAATTCTGCTGAGAGCTACAATCTGTCTCTAAACTTTGGAGACCTACATGAAGAAACAAATGTTCGATGATCAATTGATTGTTGTAACGGGAGCTGCCGGTTTTATCGGTTCAGGAGTTGTACGCCACCTCAATGACAAAGGCTTTTCAAACCTACTTCTCGTTGATGATTTTGGTCGTAGCGATAAATGGAAAAATCTCGTTGGGAAGAAATATGTCGATTTCATTTCACGCTACGATTTGATGCAGTGGCTTGAGGGAAAGGAGTCGCAGGTTGAGGCCTTTATTCACTTAGGTGCTTGCAGTAGCACAACCGAAACTGATGGTGACTACATTACCGATATTAATTATCGCTACTCGATAAACTTGTGCGAGTATGCGATGAAAAATAATCACCGTTTCATTTACGCCTCTTCTGCTGCAACCTATGGAAGTGGCGCGCAAGGCTACAGCGACGATCATGGGAAAATCGATTCACTCTCTCCAATGAATGTCTACGGCTACTCAAAGCAGATGTTTGATCAGTGGCTTTTACGTTCAGGACTTATCGACAAAGTCGTTGGCCTCAAGTACTTCAACATCTTTGGGCCAAATGAATATCACAAAGGGCGCATGGCCTCGATGGTTCTTCATATGGTCAATCAGATCAACGATATCGGCAAAGTTCGCCTTTTCAAATCAAACGATGCGAAAAACTTCAAAGATGGGGATCAGTGTCGCGACTTTTTGTATGTCAAAGATGCTGTCGCCTTCACCTGCAGCTTTTTAGAAAACGATTTGGGCGGCATTTACAATGCAGGTAGTGGAAAGACAACGACCTGGAATCAACTTGCTGAAATGGTCTTTGCTGCAATGGACAAGAAACCGACTATCGAGTACTTTGATATGCCCGAGGACTTGGCAAAGCAGTACCAAAACTTCACCTGCGCAGACATGAAAAAATCGCCCTCGTTGAAGACCACACCAATGGATCAGGCTGTGGCAGATTATGTAAAAAACTATCTCTTGCGGGATGCTAGATGGTAAAACTGACCGGTGTATTTAATGATCTCAAGGCTGTCAAGGTCGCCCTTTTTGGTGACTTTATGGTCGATCTTTATACAACTGGTTCGGTTCAGCGCGTCTCACCAGAAGCGCCCGTTCCTGTTTTGCTTGCTCAAGATGCCTACCGCCTTCCAGGAGGTGCTGGTAACGTTGCGCTCAATTTGTGCGCACTTGGTGCTGAGGTGTCGGCCTTTGGTTTAGTGGGAGCAGACAGTGAAGGAGAAAAGCTTCGCAAGCTCTTGAGCAAAGAGGGAATTGATTTAAGTGGCATGGTCGAGGGGGCGCATACCTGCGTCAAAAATCGTCTCATTGCAAATACGCAACAGCTCATTCGCATCGATAGCGAAATTAGTGAGGCACTCCCTGATTCAATTGCAACTGAAATTCTCAAGCGCCTTCGCGCGCAGATCAATGAATATGCAATCATTGCAATTTCAGACTATGGTAAGGGGTTTTTAACCAATTATCTTCTTGAGGGAATCATCTCTATTGGTCGAGAATTTTGTACTCCAGTGATTGTCGATCCGAAGGGAATTGATTTCACCAAGTATCATGGCGCTACGATGGTTAAGCCAAATCTCATGGAGGCCTACCGAGCGGCAGATCTTCCTACAAGCGCCTCACTCGATAGGGTAGCCGAGCGGCTCTTTGAAATTTGTGAGCCAACTTCTTTGTTAATCACACGCTCTGAAAAGGGGATGAGTCTTTTCACTCGCGAAAAGGGACGCTCTGATTTTCCCGCACGTGTGATGGAGGTCAATGATGTGACCGGAGCTGGAGACACTGCGCTCTCTGTTATTACCTTTGTTTTAGCCAATGGGATCGATCTTGAGCATGCCGTTCCCCTTGCCAATCTCGCCTCCGGAATTGCTGTTGAAAAGCTCGGTTGCGCGCGTGTGACGCTCTCCCAAATCGCCCTACGCCTTTTAGAGCAGGATGTTGGAAGTAAGGTCTTTGATGAAAACCACCTCTTTGCTCTAACTAAAGCGCTCCAAGGGAGTGAGTATCTCTTAACATGTATTGAAGAGAAGGTCGATCTTCTTGATCTACATGAGGGGCTGCTTCAATTGAAACAGAGACATCCCAATCAGCGCATCGTTGTCTACCTCGATCACGCAATCTCAGACCCTAGATGGGTCTCACTGCTCTCCTCATTGAGTGAAGTCGATTCGATCATCTTGCAAACCCACAGCCTCAATCATCTCTGCGAGAGGCTTAAACCTAAGACGATTTATCTTTTTAAAGATAAATTTGTTAGTTACAAAGAGTCTCTTTTAGTAAATTCTACTTGAATTGTTGAATACAAATAATTTATTATCAGGTAATAAGGACAATTCATTATGAAGGCTTTAAAAGAGAAGTCAAAAACTCTTTATTATGTTGTAAGTGCTTTGAAGCATCTTTGGTCGGCGCAGCACTACACGATTAAGATGTTTTTTGTGCTCATTTGTGGGACGTGTAGTGTCATCCACTTCTTTATTAGACAGAAGATCTTCCGCAATCACTTGCCCAATTTCTCCGTTGTCGACGATGGAATTCTCTTTCGAGGGGGGCAGCCCACAGAAGAGGGGGTGTCGCAACTCGTTGATAAGGGAGTTAAAACGCTTGTTATTTTACGGACAGATTTTGATGACGACTACTATGAGAAATTCATCAACACCCTTCGAGTCATTCATATCCCCTTTAACCCTTTTCGCCCAAAAGAGAAAATACTCGTTGATTTTCTCAAAGTGATGCAAGAGAGGGCCTACCACCCTGTCTACGTCCACTGTTTTCATGGAGCAGATCGTACGGGAACTTTGGTTGCCGCCTACCGCGTGGTGATTCAGGGGTGGGCCAAAGAGGATGCAATTGCTGAAATGAAGCGTTTTGGGCTCCACTGGTGGCATCGCAATCTCATCAAGTACATTAATGACCTTAATGTTAAAGCTCTTCAGGACGAGCTCGGGGTTTGCCCGCCCGCATGTGGGCATGAAGGGAGAGGTAGTGATACCCCCGCCTCTGCGCAATCTTAAGAAGAGTGAACTTAGAGACATTGGTCCATCTCAACAGCCTTGTTGCCCAATTTTGAGAGCGTAATTTAATAAAATTGAAGTAGATTTCAAATTCTGAGCATCCTGCCCCATAAATCTCCTTTCGATCGATGCAGCGAATAAATGCCTTCCAAAAGGGGAGCTTGTGATAGCTCTCTACGAGCTCAAATAGATCTTCAAGCACAGGGCGTTGAAAGAGCATATGGTGGGTAATTCCCGATTCTCCATGGACACGCTTTAGTCCAGGCAAAAAGCGGTCCATGTGGGCAAAGTAGGGAGGGTGATATTCCGCACCGATATTAAAGCAAGGTGAACCATCTTCGCGTTGAAAAGCGACTGGATTGAGAAAAATTGTGTCTGAGTCGAGCATCAGGGTATTTTCAGAGAGATCGGGTTTGACCTTTTGCGCGTAGAGTTTAAGAAGCTGCTGATAAATCCAACCTGTGCGATTGTTTTTGTCTGCGAGATAGGCCCGGGTTTCATGTGCATTTTGAAAAATTTCAAAGGCAACGTCTTTAAAAGAAAAGGGGTAGCTATTTTCGGGAATCCATTCGACGTTATTTGTGAGACGGCGCTTGGAAATCACAAAGATACGGCCAATATTTTTCCCATATTTTTTGATTCCATGAATAGCAAAGGGAAGAGTAATCAAATCTTTTTCTGTGCAGGGGAGTAAAACATCAATTGGCTCGGTTGAAAAGTCGTAGGTGACAGGCTCAAAGGCCGAGCAGTGAACAAATAGCAGTAGAGCTAAGATTCTCTTAATCGTCGAATTCTCTCTTTAAGTGGTGGATGCGTGGCAAATAGGCGCATCGCCCTTGGTCCCGAAATCATCAAAGCGTTCATGCTTTTTGAGCCCTCTTGTGGGGCTGAGAGCTTCTCTAAAGCAGAGATCATTGACTCTTTGCCAGCAAGCATCGCTCCACCGGCATCTGCACGAAATTCGCGCCACCTTGAAAATTTGCAAACCACCATGGATCCCAAAATCATAAATAGGATCTCAAAGACAAAAACTAGCATGAAGTTGCTTCCACCACGTCTGTCGCGGGAATTGCCAATTGCATAGGCTAAAACGCGGGCTAAAAACATCACAAAGACGTTCACAATTCCTTGTAAAAGGGTGAGCGTGACCATATCGCCATTGGCAATGTGCGAAATTTCATGGGCAACGACTGCTTCGAGCTCGCGTGGATTCATGCGCTGCATCAATCCAGTTGAAACAGCAACGAGCGCGCTTCTCTCTGATGGGCCTGTTGCAAAAGCATTTGGAATTGCTGAGTGAAAGAGGCCTACCTCTGGCATCGCCTTCAATCCTGCGTGGCGACTAAGGCGCTCGACCATGTCGTAGAGATCGGGATTGTCGTGGCGGGCAAGTATTTGAACGCCCATCATCCACTTTGCCATTTTTTTTGAGAGCATGAGAGAGATGAGCGATCCGCCCATTCCCCAAACAAGACAAAAGGTAAATAGCGCCTGGTAATCGAGACCATAGTGAGTCAAATAGGGCTTCACTCCTAAGAAATTTAGCACCAGAGAAAGGGTGAAAATAACGAGTGCATTTACCAGGAGAAATAGGAAGATTCTTTTAGCAATTTTCATGCCCCATATCATACCAAAATAGTCATATTTTCTGGATGAAAAATCTTTTAAAGTGTATATTTTTGCCTTTAATCCCCAAGAGTCATGCCTAGAAATTTAAGTGATCTTTTTAAAAGAGCGGTTGTAGATCGTAATAAGCCAAAAGTCGATCTAAAACGCGCTCTAGGCGGCAAGGTGTCTGCTTACGTTCTGATTTATTGCGATGAGCCGGGAAAAGATGGTTCAGTGAATGTGGAGATGGTGTATGAAGGGGATCGCGCGCTTGCAGCCTATCTCTTACATACCGCACAAGGCTCCCTAGACTAATTTAACTGGATATTCTATACTCAAATTCTATGGCAAAATTAAATGAGTATCAAGAGTGGTTCAAAGACAATCGAGAAGATATTTTCGAAAGTTATTTCACTTTTCTTAAGTTTAAAAGTGTAGGAACCGATCCGAAGTATCGCGATGAGACAATAGCTTGTGCTGAGTGGCTCATTGAGCGGCTCACCTGGATGGGAATGCAGGTTGAAACAATCGATACAAAAACCTTTCCCGTAATCGTCGCCTCCTCGATTTCAGATGAGAGTCAACCAATTCTGATGCTCTATGGTCACTACGATGTCCAACCCGTTGATCCGATTGAGCTCTGGACATCAGATCCCTTTGATCCACAGGTGCGCGACGGGCAAGTCTATGCTCGAGGCGCGCAAGACAACAAAGGCCAGTGCTTTCACATGCTCGAGGCCGTTCGCGCCTATCTTGCGCTCTCAAAAGGGGCCAATGTCAAAATCATCATCGAGGGTGAAGAAGAGAATGGCTCAGTCGGCTTACATGAAGTTGCCGAGAAAAGTGCAGATAAGCTCAAGTGTGATTACCTAGTTGTCAACGATGTCGCCATTCCCGCTCCTGGTGTTCCTGGAGTCACGCTAGGTGCTCGTGGAATTAGCACGCTAGAAGTAACATGCAAAGGAGCAAACACCGACTTGCATTCGGGAGATCACGGCGGTATGGTGCTCAATCCTCTCAGAGCGCTTGTCGATACGCTCAATAAAATGTGGGACGAAGATGGCCGCATTGCTATCGATGGAATTTATGATGACGTAAAAGATCTTACAAAAGAGGAGCGCGAGGGCTTTGATCTCGATTACAACGAGAGCGAGTATAAAGCGACCTTCGGTATTGGAGCCGTCAAGCCAGAGCCGGGCTACAGCCCGCGCGAGTCAAATTGGTTTCGCCCCTCACTTGAGATTAATGGACTTTGGGGAGGCTATACCGATGAGGGCTTCAAAACTGTCATCCCCGCAAAAGCCTATGCAAAAATTTCCTGTCGCCTTGTACCAAATCAAGATGCAAAAAAGGTCTATGAGCAAATCTCATCCTTTTTGCAGGCAAACATGGCACCCGGAATTGAAATTGAAACGCATTTTCATGGCGGCGGTCCAGCCTTTTTAGCTGGCAAAGATTCGAAAATTGTCAAAATAGCTCTCGATGCCTATAGTGAGGTTTTTGGCACGCCTTGTAAAAAGATCTCAGCTGGCGGCTCAATTCCAATTATTGGAGAGTTAGCGCGCGTAACAGGGGCTGAAATTGTCGGAACAGGAACAGGGCTAATGGATGATAACATCCACGCACCGAATGAACACTATGGCCTAGATCGCTTTGAGCAGGGCTTTTTAGTGATAACACAAATGATTGAGAAGGTCGGTAATGGCCAGTGAAGCAGTGACAGAGAAACTTGCCGGATTTGTCAAACCGGCATTTTGGGAAAAACTCAAAGAGCAGCTCTTTAACGAGAGTAGCGCTATTCCCTTTTGGGCCCTTATTGGTCCTCTACTTACCATGCTCACAACCTCTGTGGCCCTTGCCATGCAGATGCAACCACTTTGGGCCGCTGCCCTTTCAATCGTAGGCCTGGCCCTCACCTGGCGGCTCACACTCAAAGGCGCCTTGGCCGCCTCCCTTTTCACAATTGCACCGCTTATCGTTTGCTGCCCCTCGAAACTCTTTGCCTTCTTTTACCTGCTTTCTTCATCGCTTTCCTACCTCACATTTGCCCTCACCCTAGAAGACGTTGAGGAGCAAAAAAAGGCGCTAGATCTTGAAAAGAGCGATCGTATTGAAGAGCTAAAGCTTTGGAAAAAGCGGTTTGAAACGCTAAGCGAAAAGGCAGAGAAGCAGTCGCTCGAATCGACTGAGGCGCTCGTTGCCAAAGAAACTGAGCTTGACGATCTGCAAGACTACATCGAATCGCTCAAAGAGCTGGTTGATGTCTCCAACCTTGAGTCGAAAAAGTACTACGAAAAGTGCCTAGAGCTCTCTCAGGTGCCACCCGCACCCGCACCAGCTCCTGTAGCAACTGAGCCGCCAGCTGAGGTGGTTGAACCAGTTGATTTCGATGAGCTTCTTATGACAGTAGAGGCGATGGCTGAAACGGCCGTAACATCGTATGTAAAATACAGGGATAACAAACAGTCTTAATACAGGAGACTTTTGTTATTTTTTTACCACTGAGATCACAGAGAAGAGATTTTCAAACTGATAAATCAGTTTAAAAAGGATCTCACAAAAAAAGGCGTGGCCTCTTTTTTGTACCTTTTTGTCCCATTGGGTTAGCTTGTAAAGCCGCTTTACAAGCTAGGTTTTTGCTGGCTTTACATAGTGAGAAAGGGACTTGTAAAGCCGCTTTACAAGCTAAAAAGAATACGTCTTGCTAATCAACAACCGTCAAGATTTCGTGGCCCGAAGAGGTGATTAGTATGGTGTGTTCCCACTGGGCGGAGGGCTTGCCATCTACGGTGCGCGCAATCCAACCATTCTCTTTTTCAATGTAGCCATCAGGCTTGCCGGCATTAATCATCGGCTCAATGGTGAAGGTCATGCCCTCTTCAAGGGGGATCATCATGCGGTTGTAGTGGTGCGGCACCTGCGGCGCTTCGTGAAAGTTGATGCCGACTCCATGGCCAACAAACTGGTGCACGACGCTGCAGTTATTGTCGCGTGCATGCTCTTCGATGACGTTTGCAATTTCATAGAGCATCAGGCCGGGGCGGAGGATCTCGATCGATTTCATGAGACAGTCGTAGGCGGTATCGACGACCAGCTGGCGCTCTTCGGGCACCTCTCCAATGCAGACCATTTCTGAGCAGTCGCCAAAGTAGCCGTTAATGATGCAGGAGACGTCGATGTTCATGATGTCGCCGTTTTTGAGCGGTTTGTTGTCGGGAATTCCGTGGCAGATGACGTCATTGATCGAGGTGCAGATCGCTTTGGGGTAGGGGGGATCTCCGTAGTTAAGGGGCGCGGGGATGGCGCTGTGCTCCTCATGTAGTTTGCGGGCGAGCTGGTCGAGCTCTTCAGTAGTGACGCCCTCTTTGGCGGCATCGCAAACGGCGCGTAGGATTTTTTTTGTGATTTTGCAGGCGTGGCGGATTCCCTCAATCTGTTCGGGGGTCTTGAGTAGAATTTCGTACTGGCGATAGTAGTGCGCTGCTCTGTCGCGAAAGGACTCTTTGGGCTTTTCGGGATAGTGACACTTTTTCCATTTTTTGCCGCTGCCGCACCAACAGGGATCATTGCGTGAAATCATACTCTACCTTGTCTAAGATTAATCCATGCGCGGGGGCGGTTATAGCACCGTTTGCCCGCAGTTTTGCGGCAAAGATGGCAGGTATCTCTTCAATGTGGAGCTTGCCACAACCAATGTAGGCGAGCGTGCCAACGAGGTTGCGCACCATTTTATAGAGAAAGCTCTCACCGCGAATTTTGACCAAGTAGTCTGCCTCAGAGCGCTCTTCGATGTCAATAGAAAGCAGGCGGCGGGTGGTATTTTTAGAGCGCGGCTCTTGGGCGTTTGTGAAGGCGGCAAAATCACGCTCTCCGATGAGCAAATCAATTGCCTCTTGCATAAGGGTGGTGTTGAGTCGTTTGGGAAAGTGCCAACTTTTGTTTAGCAGGAAGGGGGAGAGCACTTGTGAAGAGCAGATGTGGTAGTGATATTCTTTGCCCTTGGCCCAGAGTGTGGGGTGAAAGTCGTCGGGCATCTCTTTGACGTGCATGACGCGAATTGATTTAGGAAGTAGCGCATTGAAACCTTTAAGCAAAATTTGAACATCAAAGGGCTTTTGAGTAAAAAAGTTGACGACTTGACCCGAGGCGTGAACGCCGGCATCTGTGCGCGAGGCAGCCTGGAGCTCAACAGGGTGCTGGAGCATCTGCGAAATGGCAGACTCTAGAGTAGCTTCAATACTTGGACCCTCTTTGGTCTTTTGCCAACCAAGAAAGTGCGTGCCATCGTAGGCAATTGTTAATGCGATATTTCTCATTTCTGTATGAGGGCTACGCCCTCTAAAAACATTTGTACTGAGATCAAGGTTAGAATCAGCCCCATTAAGCGCTCACAGGCAATCAGCCCCCGCTCGCCTAAAGCCTTTTTGAGGTTTGAGGCGGCGAGCAGCACAATGGCGGTCACGACCCAGGCCATGAATATTGAAATATATAAGACCCAACCTTGCTGCAGGTGACGAGAGTATACCATAACAGCCGCTAAAACGGAAGGGCCTGCAATAAGGGGAATCGCAAGAGGGACAATAAAAGGTTCTTTTTGAATGGCTCCCGTTGTCTCTTTATCTGGTGGAAAGATCATTTTGAGGGCGATCAAAAAGAGAATAATGCCGCCTGAAATGAGAAGGGAGGGCTGAGAGATGTCTAAAATTTTGAGTAAATACTCTCCGACAAAGGCAAAAAGAATGATCACAATGAGCGCAATCACAAGCTCGCGAAAGATCACGCGGCGCTGGCGAGAGGGTGATAGATCTTTGAGCGTTGCTAAAAACATAGGGACATTGCCAATGGGATCCATCAAAAGAAACATGGAAATAGCAAGAGATAAAGCAGTATTTGGTGTGGCGCCTGAGCTAATCATATAACTTTACATTTTAATCTTTGCGCGCTATGCGGTCAAGAAAAGGAGTCTATCTATGAAAAAAATCATTCTACTTACTCTTCTTTGCTCTTTTGGCTTTGCCGATCTTCCTTGGGCAGATGCTCTACAAGAGCTCAAAGATGGCAATAAACGCTTTATGGAGGGGAAGATGAAGTATCCGAATATGACACCCTCTAGAAGAAAATCACTTGAAACATACCAAAAGCCCATTGCTGCAATCATCGCATGCGCCGACTCTCGCGTTGCGCCAGAGATTATTTTTGATCAGGGTATCGGAGATCTATTTGTAATTCGTGTTGCGGGCAATGTCGTCTGCATGCCTGGAATGGAAAGTATTTTATTTGCCGTTTTTGGCTTAGACGTCCCTCTTGTAATTGTCTGTGGCCACCAAGATTGTGGAGCAATTGACTCAGTGATTCAAAATAAAGCGCAGGAAATGCCTAAAATTGCCTCAGCAATAGAACCTGCTGTTGTTTGGGCTAAGCGCCGTAGAGGTAATACACTTGAGATGGCAACAAAGAAAAATGCGCAAAACCAGGCAACACTTTTGAAAGAGAACTACCGGATCAACAAGCAATCGATGATGAAAAAGCTCACAGTGCTCCCAGCTTACTACGACTTTTCTACAGGTGAAGTTGAGTTTGAGGACTAACAATTAAAAGGTGGTCTGCATTTTTTGTGAAGGCCGCCTTTGTCCAGTTTGCCGATCCAATAACGAGAATTTTTCCATCGATTTCAACGCGCTTGTGGTGGTAAAGGGCATGAGATCTCTTAAAAGTGACGAGCTTTTCTAATTTTTTTGTATACCGTTTTGATGATTGATCGAGGTTGATGGTCAGCTTCACCCCGCGGGCATGCGCTCTGAGCAGGGCATCGATGAGCTTTGGATGGGTGAGGGTGAACATATCTAGCTTTATTGTTGCTTCTGCTCCATCGAGGAGTGCGATGAGATGCTTAAGTGCACACGCGTTTGGAAGGGGGTAGAGTGTGAGCAGGTGCTCTTTTAGCGGAGTCGAAAAGGGGCGCTCAAGGCAAATACCGGTTGCAAAGGCCTCAGAGTGGATCGCCATTAGGAGGTTATCATGAATCACAAGCGAGGAGAGAGTGAGGTTGGTCGAGCCGATAAGTGTGATGTGCTTATCGATGATCATGAGCTTGCGATGCATCAAAGCGCGGCTTTTTATCGGCGTGAGTTGGATATTTGGGTGTAGAATTTTTTTGAGATTTGGGGAGTTTTTCGCATCATAGGTGAGTGTAATGGGGATTTTTTCAGCTTTTTTGTTTAACAGTTTAATAGTTTCGGGATCGGTAAGGGAAAATAGCGTTAGATCGATTGAGCTGCGGGCGCTTTTCAAATAAAAAAGCACCACCTTTTTTAGGTCGTGCTTTTTCTCAGTCGAATAGACTTGTATGGGGTGCTCTGGGGAGACGACTTTAAAATAATTCGTGTAAATCCAGAGAAGGGAAAAGAGTAGCGCAAGCGCTAGACTAGATCTTTTCACCTTGAGCGCGCATTTGGCGAATCATCGCTCCGAGACCCTTCTTATCGATAATACGCATGCCGTGAGCTGAAACGCGTAGGGTGACATAGCGGTTTTCTTCTTCAAACCAGAAGCGCTTCTTGATGAGGTTGGGTTGGAAACGACGCTTGCAGCTGCCTGTAATATTGAGACCAATGCCTTTATTCTTCTTGGCAATACCGCGCGTTGTATAAGTTTTTCCTTTAACAGGACGCTTTTTCGTTAGCTGACATCTTTTTGTCATCGTTCTCTCCTAATTTACCAGTAAAATATAGCAAACAGGAGCTATTTTCCTCAACATAAAGTCCTATTTCAGCTAAAAAAAATAGTATGGAATCAATCAGTTGTGATCTAGCAGTTATTGGCTCGGGCCCCGGTGGACAAAAGGCTGCCATTCAGGCGGCCAAGCTTGGCAAATCTGTTGTCGTTATTGAGCAGTACAAGCACCCAGGGGGAAGTTGTTTAAATTGGGGCACAATCCCTTCAAAATCGCTTCGCGAGGCCATTTTAGATCTCACCCGCTTTTATCAAAGAAATTTTGACAAAACCTCAAAAAAAGAGATCACAATTTCTGATTTGAATGAGCGTCTCAATCGCGTTTTAAATGATCAGAGGCAATGTCTTTTGCGGCAATTTGAGCGAAATGGTGTTCGCCTACTTCACGGTTTTGCAAAATTTGTCGATTCTTGTGTTTTAGTTGTTATGGATGATCATGAGGAAATTGCGACAATTGATGCGAAAAATATTGTGATTGCAACGGGGTCGAGTCCGCGCAATCCTGAGGGGATTCCATTTGATACGGAAACGGTTTTAGACTCAACGCGGCTACTTCAGATAGAAAAAGTTCCCAAAAGTTTGCTTGTAATGGGTGGGGGAATTATCGGAAGTGAGTACGCCAGTTTTTTTGCCGCGCTTGGAACAGAAGTAACTGTGGTTGATAAGGGAGCGCACATGCTACCGCTTCTCGACCGCGAAATGGGAACTCTCTTGCAGCAATCGCTTTCTGAAAATGGACTCACCTTTGTTGGAGAAAAGGAATTTGCCTCAGTTGCAAAAAAAGATGGACAAGTGTATGTATCATTCCAAGACGGCTCCACGCTTCAAGCAGAAATGTTTTTATTTGCGCTTGGTAGAGTTGCCAATGTCTCTGGAATGGGGATTGAAAATTGTGGATTAGAGCTCGATGAGAGAGGCTACATCCCGGTCAATGCACTCTTTCAGACGAGCATGCCTCACGTTTACGCAGTTGGGGATGTGATAGGCGCGCCGTCACTTGCTTCTACAAGCATGGAACAGGGAAGACTTGCATCGCTTCACGCCTTTGGGCAAAAGACGCACCACTTTCCAACGGTATTTCCAATCGGAATTTATACAATTCCAGAAATCTCTTCTGTAGGCTATACTGAGGAGCAGCTTAAGGAGCTAGGGTTTAAGTATGAAGTGGGACGAGCCTACTACTATGAGATAGCTCGCAACCAAATTGCTGGCGGTGAATCGGGAATGTTCAAGATCCTATTTCATTCCGACACGCTAGAAATTTTGGGAATACAAATTATTGGGCGCGAGGCGACAGAGGTCATTCATATTGGCCAGGTAGCGATGAATTTTCACGCTTCGATTGACTATTTTATCGATCAAGTGTTTAACTATCCTACCTATGCTGAAGGATACCGAATTGCTGCACTCAATGGATACAACAAAATCCAATACCAGAGGTAAAGAGATGGCGATCATCAACCTCTTTGATCTCAACGAGACTTCCACCCTGAAAGAGGAAGTCGTTGCCGATCAATTAGAGCTCCCCGGATTTGAAGTGCCCTTGGAAGAGGAAGAAAAATCTTCGCTCTTCTCAGCTGTTGCTGCACGTTTTTTATTTTTTCTACTGCTTCTCGCCGATATTTTATGGGGCGTCTACTCATGGGTGATGCTCTTTGTCAAACTTACCCTAAATATGGTGACCTTTTTCCGCGTTGAGAGACTTAGAGAGAGTCTCGACTATACATGGCTTGCCGTCAGACGTTCACTCGTCTGTGGCCTTGCTCTTTTTGTCGCTCTATTTAGCCCTGCACTTGGAATCATGTTCTCTTGCATGTATTTTCTGATGTATGACTCCAGCGGGATTGACGAGATTGTTCCAGAATCACTTAGAGATCAGGTGAAAAGCTTCTTTCCTGCATGAGAGGTTTTTTCAGCTTAGAGCGGAACCAGTTTCCTCCGTGCGTCTTTTGGATCGTCGTACTGGTGTGTCTTTTTCCAATTGCTATTTCTATTTTTACCCTTGGAGAGGGGAGCGCACTTTTTCCTGATCAATTTTATGAATTAGAGCACGATCCACTTCACTACTTTTTAGAGACAGTTGTCTTTGTCGTATCGATCTTCACCATGATTCTCGCCTTTTATATGTACAGTTTGCGCAAAGACCCCTTTATTTTAATTCTCGCCTCCGCGGTCTTTTTCCCAGGGGTGATTGATGCCTTTCACGCCTTTGTGACACCTGAAAATTTGAGAGGCATTGGCGATCTCAATTATGAAGCGATTGGAATGCTCTGCTCGCGCCTACTCAACTCCCTTATTTTTCTCTTCGGTTGTATAATAGTAATGCTCTTTTTCCCACGGCCAACCCAAAAACAGGAGAAGTGGTTGTTGGGTGGTTGTATGTTGATTCTCGGAGCAATCACTGTCTTGATTTTAATCTATCTAGGAAAAATCCAGATTCCTTTTAAAGCTTATAACCCAAACAGTATCGTAGCAAGGCCCTACGAGCTCATTCCATTTTCTCTCTTAGTTATCAGTTTTTTCTTCATTTTTAACCTCTCTAAAAAGTATCCCTCTTTTTTCTCTCAAGCTTTTATTATTGCAATGATTCCCTCTTTTTTTATGGAGTTTTACTATACTTTTGCTGGGTTATTTAATGAAACATATAGCACATTTATATCCGTTCAAAGTATTAAGCTTTTGTTTTGTATAATCGTTTTAATGGGAATTATGTTTGATCAATACTTTACTTATAAAGATACTGATTTCCTTTTGAGTAATAATAAAGATCTGAAGCAGCTTAATGACCAAAAAAATGCCTTTCTAATGATGGCCTCGCATGATCTACGCAATCCGCTTTCTATGATTCAGGTTGGATCCACCTTTGTTGTCGACAATGAAAAAGATAACATTGGAGAGGAGAGCTTAACGATTCTCAAGCAAATTCAATCGGCAAGTAAAAAGATGTCGCAACTCATTGTTGGGCTTCTCGACTTAGGCGTAATTGAATCGGGACGCTTAAAACTCGAGAAAAAGCAGGTTGAAATCACAGCGCTTCTACAAGAGGTCGTCGACTCTAATAACTTAATAGCAGCTCCCAAACAAATTTTAATTGAGCATGTCTACCACGGACCAAATTCGGTTGTCTGTGATCCGATTCGTATCGAAGAGGTTGTTGTGAATCTACTATCAAACTCGATGAAATTTACCCCTAAGGGAAAGAAGATCTATGTTGAGAGTTTGGTAGAGGGAGATTTTCTGATCATTAGGGTGCGTGATGAGGGCAAAGGAATGTCTCAAGAGGCAATTAATCATGTGCTTGATCAAAAACAGGTCTATACAACTGAGGGGCTTACCGGGGAAAAGGGGACGGGACTGGGCCTTTTTATTGCTGCTAAAATCGTGCAAGAGCATGGGGGTGAATTTTCAATTGACTCTCGCGAGGGAGAGGGCTCTACCTTTTCTATTCGTCTACCCCTTGACAAAGCTGCATAAATCCGTTAATTCAAGGCTATGCGGTTACTTGGGTTTTTATTCATTGCACTCCTGGTTTCTTCCTGCCTCTCGATGTCTGATGCAGAAAAGAGCGAGCACGTTTTGTGCCCGCCTGAAATGGATCTCAAATATGCTCAAGGGGACTGGCCAAAGAAAAAGTGGTGGGAGGCCTTTGAATCTCCCGAGCTGAGCTCCTTAGTTGAAGAGGCGCTCGTTGCAAACCCCTCTATTCAGGCGATTACCTCTCGAGTGCAAGAGAGCGAGCAAATTGCACTTGTCATGCGCTCTGCCATGTTTCCCTTTCTAAGCTTTGACGCTGGATCTGATTGGTCACACCTTTCGCGCAATGGTCTATATCACACACTCAATCCAACAATTCCAGTTAATGGTGACCTTGTTGATATTCGCTTCACCCTCGACTATGAATTTGATTTCTGGGGAAAGAATCGCAACTTGTGGGCATCTGCTATTGGTCAGGCAAAAGCAATGCAGGCGGAAGCGGCGCAGGTTGAGCTTGTCACGGCATCTTCAATTGCTCAGGCCTATTTTTCCTACCTTGCGAGTTTGGAAAAAAAAGAGCTCATCGATCGCCTTTATCAGGTGCGCGTTGCACTTAAGGATTTGCAAGACCGTTTAGAAAAGGCCTCACTTGTCTCTCTAATGCCCGTTTTCCTCTCTGTTGAAACACTCGAGGATTCAGCAAAGATGGTGAGTCAAGCCGATGACTTTATCGATCTTTCACGCAACCTAGTCAATGCTTTGAGAGGCAAGGGCCCAAAAGAGGAGATCTCTGTGGGCTGGGACTGGGGAGAGTTTCCATCATCGCTAGGTCTGCCCAAGTGTTTAAATGTCGATCTTCTTGCACGCCGCCCCGATTTAATCGCCTCTATTTGGCGAGCAGAGGCGCTCTCTCACGAGGTAGGTGCAGCCGTTGCAGATTTCTATCCCAACATCAGTCTCAGTGCCGCTGGAGGGTGGGAGAGTTTTCAGTTTTCTGACCTTTTCAACCGCTCGTCAATCATGGGCATGCTCTCACCAGCAATTCATTTGCCCATCTTTACAGCGGGAAAAATTCGGGCTAACGTGCGGGCAAAGCAGGCAAGCTTTGATGAGGCCATTTACGACTACAATCAACGCATTTTGTCCAGTTGCAAAGAGGTCGCTGACCAACTCTCTTCTCTAAAATCAGCTGAAGAGCAGTTTAAAAGCCAAGACGTTATTGTCAGACAAGCGCGAGCGCGCTTTAACCTTTCCAAGCTGCGCTTTGAAAGTGGACTCGACTCGCTACTGACACTTTTTGCTGTCGAAGAGGAGTATCTCATTCGACAAATCGAGCAGGTAGAGCTCAAACTTCAAGAGCACATCGCAGCTGTGCAACTAATTCAATCACTCGGTGGTGGCTACAGCCCAGAGTTTACCATTCCAATTGAGAAAGAGGGGTGTCAAGATGAGTGACCCAAAAAAGAAAAAAATCATCGTCTATTTTTGCATCAGCATTGCAGCTCTTGTGATCATAGGAATTTGCGTCCGGGCCTTTGTGCTCAGCTTTATTCCCTATACAGATGATTGCTATGTCGAAGGGAATCAAATTGTGATCACCCCACTCAAAGAGGGCTTCATAAAATCGATTCACACCGATGACACTTTTTTAGTGAAAAAGGGCCAGCTCTTGATTGAGCTCGATGAGACAGATGCGCGCATTGCCCTCGATCAAGCGCGTGAAAATCTTGCCAACACGGTGCGCGATGTGTGCCGCACCTTCCACCAGGTTTTTGCCTACCGCGCTGAGATTGCCGTGAAAGAGGCAGAGCTGATTAAAAACGAGCAAGATCTCGAGCATCGCACGCAGGTGATTGACGTTGGGGGAGTTTCAGTTGAGGACTTTGAGCATGCACAAGCCTATGCCCGCACCGCTTTTTACGAGCTTGAGATGTCCAAAAATCTCTATCAAAAAGAGCTTGCTCTTGTTCAGGGAACAACAATCAAACGCCACCCTCTTGTCTTAGCTGCCGCGCAAGCTTTAGAAGATGCTTGGGTGCAGCTCTACCGCTGCAAAATCTACTCACCCGTTGAGGGGCTTGCCGCTCAGCGAAGAGCGCAAGTAGGGATGTGGGTCAACAAAGGAGAGAGTCTCTTAAGCGTCATCCCCCTCGATCAAATTTGGGTCAATGCCAACTACAAAGAGACGCAAATGAAAAAAATGCGCATCGGCCAATCGGTTCGCATCACCTCAGATCTCTACGGAAAAGATGTCGTCTATAATGGCCGCATTGTCGGTCTTCCTGGAGGGGCTGGGAACGCCTACACCATCTTACCACCCGAAAACCTCTCTGGTAACTGGATTAAAATCGTTCAGCGCCTTCCCGTTCGCGTCGCCCTCGATAAAGATGAGCTGTGTCGCCATCCTCTGCGCATCGGTCTATCAATGGAGGCCACTGTTAATTTTGACGATGGTGGGGGTGAGTTGATCCCTAAAAACAATGACGACGCCCCGCTCTATGAAACGCGCATCTATGCCGATGAAATTTGTGGCTCAAAAGATCTGATCGAGCGCATCGTGAAGCAAAATCTCGACCCCTCCCTTGCAATGTATGCAGAAACGCCCCTTTTAATTGAGGATAGGCAGTGATCAATCGAGGCCAACTTGCGATTGTTGTGACACTTGTTTTCATGGTTCTCTATGGTGGGGCGGTGACAACGATGTGCACCAATTACATCGCAGGAGATCTCGCTGCAGGGACAAGTGTGGCCTCTTACACCGTCTCTTATTTTGGTGTGGGCAACGCCGTGGCGATTCCCCTTGCTGTCATGCTTTTTAAACGCGTTGGGCCCAAAAGGTGTATTCTCTGGTGTATGGTTCTCTACATCATGACAAATTACATGGCTGCGCGCGCGCAAACTTTTCCCGCACTTGTTTTTTACCGCTTTTTACAAGGTTTTGCCTCAGGACCGATTTTTATTTTAGCCTCAGGGATCATGAAAACCTTGGGAACAAAAGAGCAAGCAGAGCGCTACCTACTCTACGTTTTAATGAGCTTTGTTATTGGCCCCTCTCTTGGAGGCGCGCTCGGTGGTTTTCTGGCTTATGAGTACCATTGGAGACTTATCTTCGATTTCACAGCTATTGTTCTCACCATCCAGCTTATCATTTTTTGGGCGCTCTATCGCTGCATCTCCTTTCCCATTGAACACACGCCTTTTGATGGATTTGGCTACTTTCTTTACTTTTTTAGTTCGCTTGGGCTCTGTTCAACCCTCATTTTAGGCCAGCAACTCGATTGGTTTCGCTCTCCAGAGATCACCTATATGTTCTTTATTTCTCTCTCGCTTTTCATCATGATGATTGCCTGGTGTTTTATCCACCCCTATCCCGTATTACACCTGAGGATGCTCAAAAATCTTGGCCTTGTCTTTGCCATGTTTCAAATTGCTGGGATTTTCGCTACCTACACTGGAATGATTGTCCTGCTCTCGCTTTTTTTAAATCTCTATGTGAACTACACCGCGACTTGGGTAGGAATCATTTTGGGGTCAATGACAGTCACGACTTTTCTCATTATGTTTGCCATCTCTAAATCGCGCTTCAACCAGTCGCTCATCACCCTGGGGGTTGGGATCGTATTTTTGATCGCCTCCTCCTTTTACACGACAGAGTTTAACACGCGCGTTGATCTCTTTCGCATTGCAGTGACCCGCGTCATGTGCGGAATTGGCTACGCCCTTGTCTTGCCGCCGCTTATTAAGCTCCTTCTAGGCTCAACAAAAATTGAAGAGAGGCTGCGTGCTTTTACTTTTTTTCAGCTTGCGCGCGTCTACTCATCGGCACTGGGAGCCGCTGTCTTTACTACTCTGTGGGATCGTCGCTTTTACTTTTACTATTCAAGGCTAGGCTCGCAGCTCACCCCATTCAATGAGGCGACGGCACAGTTTTTTGTGAAGGCGAAAAATTTTGGACTCAATACCATGCAACAGGTCTATGAGCTCAACAGCGATTTGATCCGCAGGGCGATCGCCCTATCACTTGACGATTGCTTCTTTTTGATGGGCTGGATTGTGCTCGCCCTCTTGATTTTGCTTCTCAGCTGCTACTACAAGCTCTATGGTAGCAAGGCTTAAGACTCTTCATCTGGGCGAGGGTCGAGTTGGACCGCCTGTGGTGTTGTTCGCGGAAGGGGCACATACTCTTCGTGGAGCTCTTTTGGCGGAGGCGGCCTACAAATAGAACGGACCAATCCAAAAATTCCAAGAACGGATGCGATAATTGTTATGTAGAGAAAGAGTCCAACAGGGGGAACAAGCGCCATGACAATCGGGGCAAGAATTGGACCGATAATACACCCAATACCATACACAATGCAGCAGGCGCAGGTGATTGCCGTAACACCGGCTGCTGAGAAAAAGTCGCAGCAGTAGGTAATTGAGAGGGGATAGAGCGTGAAGGAAAACCCCCCAAACAAGATAAAGATGAGCAGCGTGATGGGAAAGGGGATAAAGCGGGCAAAGGTGAGGACAAAGGCCAAAATCGCGAGAGCAAAAGAGCCGGCAATAATGACCTTGCGCCTCTCAATAATGTCTGAAATATGCCCAAGAGGCCACTGAAGTGCAAGGCCCCCAAAGATTGTCAGCCCCATTACAAGGGAGATCTGAAACACCGAGTAGTGCATCTCTCTTCCAAAGATTGGACCAAGAGCATAAAAAGCGCTCAGGATAAATCCAGAGGCAAGGCAGCCAAAAAAGCCCAGAGGACTTTTCTTAAGCAGATACCAAATTGAGACCATCTCGGTCTCATTCAAGTTGGGGTAGCTCGCGCGCATGATACAGACCGGAATCACAGCTAGAGCGCTCAAAATGACCGTTACCTCAAAAGGGGTCGTCGCTTTTAAATCGACAAAGTTTAGGATGTACTGCCCAGAGCCCTGCGCGCCGTAGAGACAAACCATGTAAATCGAGAGGACCTTTCCACGGGTGTGGGGAGATGAGAGAAGAAGAAGCCAGCTTTCAATCACAATAAAGAGACCCGCGCAGGCGATTCCCATGCAAAAGCGCATGAGAAACCAGCTTGCCATTGATAGCCACATGCCTTGAACCATGACAATTACAGCAGTTAGGGAGGCGAAAATCGAAAAGGCGCGAATGTGGCCGATGCGACGAATGAGCCCCTCCATGAAAATGGATCCGATCATGAGACCTGCATAGTAGGAGGAGTAGAGAAGTCCCGTGAGCCAGTTTGCACCCCCCTCGATGCTAATGCGCATCGAGACGAAGGTGTTGAAAAACCCATTGCCGAGCATGATGATAATCAAGCTGATTAGTGGCGCCGCAATGAGGCGCATCATTCCTTTCATAGCACAAGAGTACACGAAAAAAAGCCAGTATGTCCACAAAATGTGGACATACTGGTTAATTTTTTATGGGCCTACTTGGTTGCGTGAGGAGCCGCGAGCACTCGGTGGGACAGGCTCGCCCTCTTGAAGTGGTTGTGATTGGACAGGCACTTCGGGATCGCCACCCTTTACTTGCGGGAAGGGCTTGTTTGGATCTGCGCGGTTTGAAGGGGCAATTGGCACTCCCTTCGAGGCATAGTTGAGGTTGCTCTTTTTTGCTTCAATGGTGTGCTTTGTCTTTGTGTTGTAGAGCTTGTAGGGGTAGGAGCTGCCGGGATTTTCCTCGACGACTATGAGAACTGGTAGGAGCCAGCCAGCTGCGATATCGCGGTAGGTGGGGTCGATCTCCCAGACGGTGCCGTCTTCAAGCTGGATGAAGGCGCCCTCATCAATGTTGAGACTGAGGGTCGATTGCGAGACTTTAACGGTTTTTTTCGAAGTCGTTTTGCGCTGCGCTTTTAAGTGGTAGTTTTGCAAAAAGGTCTCGAGGTTTTGCCTTTGCTGCTTGTTGAGCTGGTCAACGCCCGTATCCTTTTGCTCTTGAATCGACATCGATTGGTTGAGCGTCGCTGAATGCGCGGGCTCTTGGTTGAGCGCAAAGGCGCTTACGGTGAGTAGGGTGGCGGTGTAGAGTTGCCATTTCATGAGGACTCTCCTTTGGGGTAGATGGATTTCAGCTGCTTTTTCAGCTGACTAATAATTTGTGAATTGCTTTGACCGATCAGCTCGGTGAGGGCGTCAAAGTGCTCCCACGCTTTGCGCATGTTGAGCCGCTCTGAGCAGAGGAGGGTGAGATAGTATTCAACTGTGGGGTTGTTAGGATCGATCTTGTGGTAGCGCTCGAGCACCTCTAGCGCCTCGCGATGGCGTGAGAGCTGTAGCCAGGTGATGGCAAGGTGGAAGATGCCGTCGCGGAATTTGGGATACTTCTTAACAACGGAGGCCAGCTCATCTTGTTTTTTCAGGATCGACTCGCGCCGCTCATCGACTTGGGCGAAAACGGCTTGAATTGCCTTGGCAGGCATTCTGCCCTCTAAGTAGTCGCTACAGATTTCCTCGGGATAGCTCACTGCAGATTCGGGCAGCTCTTTGGCGCGTTTGATCAGCGTTTTGCCGCGCTCTTCCTCGCCAATAAAGAGAAAATTAAACCCGAGAAGTGAGAGAAGCAGGGGATCATCTGGCAGATAGGGGAGGGCCTTTTCGTAGAGGTCGATCGCCTCGTGATACTCCTGCCGTCCCCAAGCGACTGAGGCGCCGTTGATAAAGCTCAGAGCAATCACCTCTTTGATGTTGCGCTCGGGTAGTTTGCGGTTGCCGAGGCCGAGATACTCACGCGTCGGGATGTGGATGCCACGGGCGGTTGTTTCAATGTTGATGTCGCCATGCTTGACGTAGATGTGTCCGGGGGGCGTCACAATACCGACATCAAGATCGATGCGCTGCGCAAGGGAGATGTAGAGAATCGAGACCCCCAAACAGACCCCTAAACGGGAGTCGAGCACGGAGGGGAGAAAGGTGTAGACATCGATATCTTTTGCATAGAGCGAGTGGGGAGGAAAGCGAAAGCCCTTTTCATGAAAGATAAAGTGGTTAATCGCCTCCACCTTTTGACTACCACTTGCTTCGACTGGTAGCCGCGCTAGAATTTGTAGCGCCATCAAATCGAGGTTGGCTTCATATTCACGAATGCGTCTACGGTCGCTCCCAAATTCGTAAATTAACAGAGCCCTTGAAAGGTCGACCTCATTGGGCTCAAGTGAATAGAGTTCATCGATACTCCACGCACCGTGGCCCTTTAACTCTTTGTGAGGAAGGTGATCGGTGATTTTTTCAATTGCGCTGAGCTGAGTCTCATTGAGCTCAGAGGAGATTTCATAGGGCTGGCGGTTGACAAAGGCAATGAGCGCGCCGATGTTGAGCTCCGGAAGCTCAAGCGAGGCGTCGAGCTCCAAGTGCTTCTCACGATGGCGGTGCATGAGCTCCCACGCCCTCTCAAGAGATTTTCTACCATACTCAGATTGGGGATAGAGCTTGTAAAAGGCAAAGTGCTCGCCGATTGAATGGGGATCTAGCGAGTGAAAAACCGCCTGCTCTTTAGAGCAGTAGAGAAAAAATGGCAGAAAAAAAATCAGCCATCTCACTTTTTCACCTCGGTGCAAACTTCGACTAAAATGCCCCCTGGGACCATGACATAGGCAACGGTTTGTCCCCACGGCTTTTCTTTTGCAGGAGCTACTAACGTGCAGCCATTTTCAACTGCCTTCGAAACGATGCCATCGACATCATCTGTGACAATGCCAATTTCCTGGCGCGGGTAGGTTTGTGGATCAGAGAGCTCGTGTCCAAGGTTCTTTTCCCCAAGCTCAGTAGAGGCAAAAGCGAGTGTGACATCGCCCGTTTTGAGCTCACCGTAGCCCGCCTCATCGATGTACATGCCAATTTCCAAAGAAAAGACGCGCTCAAAGAGCTCGAGCATTCTCTTCACATTCTCAACGTAAAAGATGATATAACCAAGACGAATCATGTCCTAATGGAACACGAAAAACACTTTTTGTGCAACGTTGATTTACCGTGGTGTAGATAGAAAATAGAAGTGAATCGTTCTCACTTCAGGCAGAACATCTGATTCACCGTCCAATACTTCCCCCGATTCGTTTCGAATAGAGAAGCTGACATTGTCTACAGCTTGATCTAACCCTTGCTGAAATTGAAGCTTGTGCTCTGCTTTTTTGACATCTCCCAAAGAGTTGAATGCCGCTTCACAAATTTTAGAATACGAGCTCGCCTCATGAGCAATTTCTGCTGTATATCGCCCTACTGTTTGAACGCCATAGGGCCCCACTCCATTCCTGACACCAAAGAGAAAAACTACGCGCATTTTCAACATCCTAAATATTTATTGGAAGTATTCTAGATGCAAAATTGAATAAAGTCAAATCTTTATTCTATTGATTAAAAAGAGCAATGTTTGTATGGTTTTCGCAAAATTCGGGGGGATTTTTTAAATGAGTATTAATATGCATTCGCCGCTTTTACCTGCACAGACACCGGCTTTTAGAGGAACTGACCTAGTGACAAGTTGGGTTTTTAATCGCCCAGCCCATGAACTAGCGCCAGATGCCACCATCACACACTCTTTTTTCTGTGGGATGATCAAACGCATTGCTGTGCCCAGGGCAATCAATACTAATCACCACAGGCTAGCTCCTCCTGCAAAGCCAATCAGAAAGAGTGCGCCCCCACCACCTTTAACTGACACCTTTCGTCGGTTGCGGTTTTCAGAAGGTCCAGTATCACCCAGAGCTCCTAGTCCAGTTGACGGAAAGGAGAGTAAACGCTCAACAGCAACTCGTCAGTATCTCTGTGAGAAAGATTTTCACGACATAAGAGAGCTGCACGGCGCTTATTATCGATTGATCAGCGTCAAAGGCGGCTGGAGCTACACAACAGATGAACCCTCCCAGCGTGAAAAGCTCGCTGGGCTTGGATTCAAATTTGATGAGACGCCTCATGGATATGCCTATTATCGCTTCCGCATGACAGAGAAAACGCGGCTTGCAAATATCATCTGGGGACAAGGGGATGAGATAGCTGTCAATGCTGATCAAGATCGGGTGGATGAAGAGGCGCGAGAGCGAGCCGGTGATCAGGGATTAAGTCCCTTTCTTACAGCCCTTGCTCACAAGCCACCTAGACGTCCTGCCTAATTCTCCTTATAAAGTCGGCAAGGGAGTGATTTGCAGTAAACTCCTCGAGGGAGGGGCGTATGCGGTAGGTCCAGTTTGTTGGTAGGACATAGCCCGGCTCGTTAATACGCTCATCTTTTGGCTCGTCCCACGTGTAGCCGGGGATCAGCGCAAGGTACTCTCCAATTAGATTGATGTGAAAGAGCGAGGGGGTGTGGTGCGCCATTTCAAGCAGGCGAGAGCGTGTATCGATTGTAAGCTCTTTTTCAAAAGGGATGTTGTGAAAGAGGCAAAACTCCTCTGCCTCTTTGGGGTAGTCTATCCACCAGAGGGCGAGCGTTTCTGAGTCGTGTGTCGAGAGAGTTGTGAGAGAGAGGGGCGGGTATTTTTCAAGCGGCACGTAGGTTTTATCACTCTCCCAGTAGCGCTCCCAGCGGGGCACTTTTGTACTGCAGATGCCAAGCTCAGCGAGCCTTTTGTGCACCGTAGTTGGAATAATGCCGAGATCTTCGCCAATGGGAAACATTTTTGTTGCTGAGAGCATCATCTCCAAAACTTGCGTTCCTTGCGCCAGATACTCCCACTCTTCTGAGGGGATAAATTGCCCCTCTAGTGCGGTCTTACCACGCTCAATTGCCCAGATGCGAAAGAAGCCGATGATGTGATCGATGCGGTAGATGTCGTAAAACTGAGAGGCAAATTGCAGGCGCTGGCGCCACCAGCCAAAGTCATCTTCTTCCATCGCCCGATAGTTAAAGAGGGGAAAGCCCCAGTACTGCCCCTCAGGGTTGAAGACATCGGGTGGCGCTCCTGCGGCGTAGTCGAGATTGAAGTAGCCGCGAGTCATCCAGACATCGACCGATTCGGGCGAGATAAGAATCGGGATGTCGCCCTTTAAAAAGACGTGGCGCTCATTGGCGTAGGCTTTTACCTCTGAGAGCTGCTTGTGGCAGATAAACTGCAGGTATTTATAAAAGTCGACCTTATCTTTATGCTCTTTTGCAAGGTGGCGAATTTGCGTGTGCGAGGGATTTTGTAGCTCTTTCGGCCATTGGGTCCAAGGCTTGAAATCGTAGATATCCGAGAGGGCCTTGTAGACGGCGTAGGGGGTAAGCCACGAGTCAAATTCGAGAAATCTCACGTACTCGGAATCGTCTTCACGAAAGGTCTCTTTGTAGTAGCGATAGAGCCACTCGAGCTTCATTTTCAACACTCCGTTGTAGTCGACATGTGTTGAGTTATTCGAGCGCTTCTCTTTGTAGCCAAGGGCGTGCAAAGTGATGTAGATCGGGTTGAGAGCCGTTGAAGAGAGAGCGTTGTAGGGGCTCGGGTCAAATCCCGAATCGTTGAGTGGCAGGAGCTGGATCACATCAAAGTCAATCTCTTTGCACCAATCAATTAGGGGAATCAAGTCGTGAAATTCGCCAATTCCACAACTATTTTCACTGTGCAGCGCTCCAAGTGGTAAATTGACTCCATGATGGGGGTAGTCGATCATGTTTTAATCCCAAACATTGGCGCGCCGCTTTTTTTCTCGGTTTCAAAGGAGTCGTCAGGGCAAGTTTTTCCCACATCAAGAGCGTCGACCCACTGCTTGAGCAGGGCGACAAATTCTAGGGTAATGTCTGCAAGCTTTTGGGGCGTTAGATCGAGAAGGGGAACAAAGCGGTGGATGCAGAGCTGAGATTCACTGTCGAGATAGCCCAAAATGCCTTGGCGAGGGAAGATTTGCGAATTGGTTTTAAGACAATCTTTCAAGACATTTTCGCGATACTTGCCTGGCGGCAAGTCGAGAAGGCGCGAGCCTAAGACGATGTACTCATCTGTGTAGTTGTCGGGCTCGATTTGAAGGTTGTAGCGCTCCTCAATAATGAGCAAAACTCCCCCTTTTGGGTCGGGCTCAATGTCGAGGTCAAGCTCTTCTCCGAGCTCGAACATGAGCTCATTAAATGTCATCATTCCATCGACTCCATCGTATCACGTGTTCGCCTTGGTGGGGGATAGTCGTCCTCTTCATCCTCGTCTTCATCCTCCTCTTTTTCCAAAACATCGTCGAGCTCAGAGAGAGCATCAAGGATCGTTGAGAGAAGGTCTTGTCTTTGGCGCTCGGAGCGAAAGAGTCGGGGGGAGACTTGACGCATTGCATCGCGATATTGAGTGAAGATGATAATTTGCGCGAGAAGCTCTTCAGAGATTCCAAGGAGCTGAGCCATACGCAGCACTTTGTCAGGGGAGGGGTAGCGCTCAGCGATGAGTTTCATGAACTGCTCGGCTAAAAGCTCGAAGTTTAGCCTTGGTGGCATGACGAGATCTTCGCGCTTAAACTGCCCCTTGATCATATTCATGCGGCCATTGAAAAAGCGAAAGACGCCCATGATTGATTGCATGGAGCGCGCCTCGGAAAACATGTTTTGCAGCTCACCACGAGGAATTGAGGGGCCTTTTGCCTTCATATCGGCGCCAAGCGAGCTGAGGACAAACTCGATCACCTCTTTCATTTTTTTGAATTCAAATTTGCTCATGAGCTCTGTAAAGAGCTGTTGCGGCTGTCGGGGGTTGCCTGTAATACTGCGGTAGAGATCGCGCAGACTTGTTGAGTCGCTCAGTCCTTGTTTAGAGAAATCAATCGACTGTCTGGCCATGTTGCGCCCAGCTTTGATTTCTCGATCAAAGTTATTGTTGAACTGCTCTTTGGCCCGCTTGATTGTTTCGTAGTGCTCACTTCCCTCGCTGGTTGTTTGCAACAAAAAGTCAAGGGTCTCATCAGAGAGCCAGGCATCTGGAACGGCCTTCTGTACTTTTGCAAGAATCTCATCAGCAGTATCATTCTCTTTGACGGCATTGCGAATGATTTTTATCGTTTCTTGGTTGAGTTCTTTGTGGGTTTTTTCGTGTGCAGCTAGAGCAGCTTTTTGAACGTCTTTCCCATCTTTTATGGATGATTGTTCTTTTTTTTGAGTTGCCTCTTGTTTAGACGTCCTTTTTAGCCGTTCATCAAGCGTTTTGAATTTCTTTCCCATTTCGAGGGGATTGAACATGGCTCGTGAGATAGGGTCGTCCATGAGCGCTTTGATGTCGCGCTGCTCGGCGGTGATCTGCTTTTCCTCGCGGATGTTGCCCTTTTGTTGCGCGCGCAATTTAGCGGCATCGAGACTAGGACCAGAAACACCAGCGACTTCGTCAGACATTCAAGGCCTCCTCAATTGAGTTGGATTCGGCCGAGAGGCTGAATGCGGATTTCATCGACAACCTCCTGATAGGAGATAACGGGAAGGTCGGGGAATTCACTCTCGATTAGCTTGCGCACAAAGCGGCGCACATCGATAGCGGTGAGCATGACTGGAGGCTGACCGCCAGGAGGCGCCGGAGTGATGACAGAGCGCATGGCGTGCAAAATGAGCTGGACCGAGTCGGGATCGAGTGCGAGATACGAGCCTGCAGAGGTCTGCTTGATCGCGCCACGGACGATATCTTCGATTTCGGGGTCAAGTAGGTAGACCGAGAGCACGGTTTGACCGAGCGAGTACTTGTAGCTGATAAAACGCTTGAGCGATGAGCGGACATATTCGGTGAGAAGCACCGTATCTTTTTCGGTCTGTGCCCATTCGCTGAGGGCCTCTAAAATCGTGCGCAAATCTTTGATCGAAATTTGCTCTTGCACGAGGCGCTTGAAGATCTCGGTGAGCTTTTGTAGGGGCACGAGGCGCGTGACCTCTTTTACCAGATCGGGGAAATTCTTCTCGACAAACTCCAAGATGGCGCGCACCTCTTGAATCCCGATAAATTCACCGGCGAACTTGCGGTAGAAGTAGGAGAGGTGAAGGATCATCACCTCAAGTGGGGTCCAGTACTTCATGCCCGCTTTATCGAGCAGATCGCGGTACTTAATATCGACCCAAAGAGAGGCTTGGTTGATGGTGTTTTTCGAGCGGGTGAAGGGGAGGTTGTAGCGCTTGAGGTTGTCTTCCGTCTCGTTGGTTAGCAAAAACCCGTCGAGAATCTTTCCACGCATGAGGGGGACCTCATTGAGAAAGATTGTGTAGTCGTTCTCTTCAAGAGTCGGTGAGTCGGTGCGCACGTGCACCCCTGGAAACTTAAGACCTAAATCTTGGTAGAGGGCATAGCGCATCTTCGGGATCATCTCTTCGATAAATTTGGCGCCACGCTCTTTACGAATGAGATTTGACAGGCCTTTGCCAACCTCTAAAATGACAGGCAGAGTGAGGGCATATTCATCTTCGCCGCCCTTGACGATCATGTGCCCCTCTTGATCGGTCTCAATCGTTGCTGCTCCACCGCCTCCTTTCATCTTACCACCCTTTTTCGAGCGGCGATAGCTGTAGAAAGCGCCTGTGCCAATTCCGGCTGAAATGATCAAAAAGAGCCAGCCTGGGAAGCCGGGAATAAAGACAATTGCAAAGGTTATGAGCGAGGCGAGAGCAAGGCCCTTCCAATGGATAAAAAGCTGCGAGGTGATGTCAGAGCCGAGATTCGAGTCCTTCTCATCACTTGAAACGCGGGTGGTGACGACACCAGCTGTGAGGGAGATGAGAAGCGAGGGGATCTGCGAGACAAGACCCTCACCGATTGAGAGGAGAGTATAGACCTGCGCCGATTGGTAGGCAGTCATTCCGTGCATCATCACACCGATGATCAAACCCCCGACAATGTTCACCACTGCAATGACAATACCTGCGATGACATCCCCCTTAACAAACTTCATCGCACCATCCATGGCACCATAGAGCTGCGATTCTTTTTGCAGGGCAAGGCGCATGTCGCGCGCCTGATTGGAGTCTAAAATTCCGCTGCGCATGTCTGCATCGATACTCATCTGCTTACCTGGCATCGCATCCAAGGTAAAGCGGGCTGCCACCTCGGCGACACGCTCGGCACCCTTGGTCACAACGATGAACTGGACAATGGTGATGATCAAGAAGATCACAATACCGACAATAAAGCTTCCGCCGACAACGTACTGCCCGAAGGCTAGGATAATTTCACCCGCATCGGCGTGCAGGAGAATCTGCCGCGTTGCTGAGATCTCAATCCCGATTCTGAAAAGGGTGGTGACAAGAAGGATCGAGGGGAAGGAGGAGAGGTGAACCGCTTTGGGGATGTATAGGGCGACCATGATAAGAACAACGGCTGCGGTCAGGTTGATCGCAATCATGCAGTCGATGACAGCAGGGGAGACCGGAATGATGATCATCGCGATGATGACGATCACAAAAAAGGCCAAGATCACATCACTTGAGCGTGAAAGCCAGCGCAGTGTGCGTCCACCGCCCATTGCTCCTGTGATTCGTCCTAGTACTCCGCTCATCTATTTACTCCTCTGGTGGTGGAGGTGTTTGCGCCCCTCCAAAAAGTCCCAAATTGTACTCAGCTTCAGATTCAATTTCTTGAAGCCACTTGAGAATTTTTGCCACCGCATCGTAGGCCTCTTCGGGAATGTAGTCTCCGATGTTGCCCATTTCGTACAAAAGCTCTGCTAACGTAATATTTCGCATAATTGGAATATTATTGTCTAAAGCTATTTGAACGATTTTTTTTGCTATTTCACCTTTTCCCATCACACAAATTTTAGGTGTGGGGTCTTCCTCCTCATTATACTCTAAAGCAACAGCAATGTGAACAGGATTTGTTACAACAGCGCGTGCACGCTTGGCAGCGCCCGGACCATCTTGGTAGGCAATCTCTTGCGCCCGTTGCCGCCTTTTACCCTTAATCTCGGGATTTCCCTCTGTATCTTTGTACTCCTGTTTTACTTCAAACTTTTCCATCTTCATCTCTTTGGCGAAGTTTTTTTTCTGAAAAACCAGATCAAAAACAGCAACGATCAGAAAAAAGATGCCGACGCGAATGACAACTTTAATCAAAAAGCTGGCAAAAACAAGCATACTCGCATGAACCGGAGCCTTCACCAAGGAGATAATTTCACCCAAGCTGCCCCACATCACCGTCATAATCAAAATCAGCGCGACAGTGATCTTGGCAATCGATTTGAGTAGCTCAATGAAGGTCTTGAGCTTGAACAAATTTTTGATATTCGTGACGGGATTGAACTTCTTCACATCGGGCTTCATCGCCTGCATGGAAAAAACAGGTCCTTGGACCAAAAAGCTGACGAGCACCCCAACAAGGACTGTAAAAATTAAGACGGGAATCGATGTCTGAAAAATCAGGTCAATTGCCTGTCTCATGTACGCTGGCGCTCGCGAGGTCAGCTCATTCGAATGGGGGATTTGGCGAAACATGTTGATGAGATACGAGGCCAAGTTGTTGTAGATCGTACCCGCCGATAGGATCACGGTGGCAATGGACACGACAAATGTAAAGGCTGCCGGAAAGTCTTTGGACTTGGCTATCTGCCCTTTCTTTCGCGCATCCCTTAACTTTTTTGGAGTGGCTTTTTCTGTCTTCTCACCCATAGGGTGTTATACTAACAAGTCTTGTTAATTAATGACAGGCTTCATATAGCACCCCATCTTCACGCGAACATGATGAAGGGTGTATGCTACGCTTTTGTATACAACCCTTCATCATGTTCGCGCAAATCTGGGGCACTCTTTGGAAGCCTTTATTTGCTTGAACGCTCGTTGGTGTCTACAAATTTGTTGCGCCGAGATTCAATTGAGAAATCGGATAAATGTTCTTAAAAGCGAAAGCCGAGACCGCCGCCCACCGTTAAACCACCCACCGCAACGGGACTCGTTTCAATGTAGGGCTTGCTTCGCGGAATGCCAAAGGTGCGAAAGGAGTAGTTAAGGTAGTAGTCGATATGAAAAACATCTGTGAAGTAGTGGGCGTTGCTCACCTCGACTATGGCACCAGGGCCATTTCGCGTGACCTTCTGGGCAACCTCATCAGAGTGGTTGTTGATTTTAAGAAAGAAGTAGCGCATGCCGGCGCCAATAGCGGTACCTGTAGTGACACCCATAACCGTATGGTCAGCTTTGAGCTTGAGACCTAAGGTGAGGGGAACAATCTGCATTCTTGTGCGGTCGCCCTCACCAATCGATTTTCCATTGGCATATGTGTAGCCCACTCCACCCCAAATGTTGAGCATTTCATAGAGCTCTTGGGTGATCTTTGCCTCTGTTAAAAACCAGTGCTCGCCATAGATGTCGCGGATCTCACCAGAATCAGGTCTGAAGTAGGCCGCATTGAAATCGATATCGGCTGCAAAAAGCGTTGTTAAGCTGGCTAAAAATAGGAAGGCTTTCTTCATAAGACTCGAATCGTTGTACCGCTACTCTCGCCAGAGGCGTTTACAGCCTTGAGGGTGTAGTTAACAGCTACTCCTTTAAACCTAAACTTATCCACATAGCCAACGGTTGTGGCGGGTAAATCTGCAATTAAAACGCCATTTCTATAGAGATAGTAGCGCGTAACGTC
This sequence comes from Simkaniaceae bacterium, assembly GCA_022763045.1. Lineage (GTDB taxonomy): Bacteria > Chlamydiota > Chlamydiia > Chlamydiales > JACRBE01 > JALEGI01. The sequence goes on from JALEGI010000014.1 coordinate 60,419, forward strand.
TGTGGTAGGACTTGCTGACCAAGAGAGAACATTGCGGTAAGCTGTTTGTCCCCCAAAGCGATTGGCTTTTTGTGATCCGGAGAAGTTTAATGCATTCAATGGCAGTGAGGTAAAGATCGCGGATTCAATGCGATAATCGCTTCCATCAATTGCAACCCATGTTGCAATGGCAGAACCATTGGGCCCAGCTGCAACCTCAGGTGTTACGCTAAGAACACCCTCTGTTGAGAGGCGCTCTGGTGATGACCATGTCCCGGCACTAGATGAGTATAGTGAATAGAGAATGTCATTTTCACCGCCATCAGTAGACCACCAAACCGTCATCACATCTCCATTTGTGAGAAGAGCTGAGCTAAAGACGTTTTCTTCACCGAATCCTGTATCACCGGTTGTCAGATTTGTAGGTGAGCTCCAAGTTGCAGAAGATGCTGTGTAGCGCGCAGTTTGGAGTATCGTGTTGGATCCATCATTGAGTAGCCAAAAAGCGTGTGCATTTCCATTGTTTTCTAAGATCGGAACTTGACTGAAAACGAGGGTCCCCGCTACAGAGAGATCTTGTGGTGTTGACCAAGTCCCTGCAGTTGGATTATACAAAGCAGCGGCTATATATTGATCTGCTCCTGAGACGCTCTCCCAAACAGCCACTTGGGTGTTGCTTGTATTATTGGCAATAAAGGGATCTGTAGAGTTTCGACTTGCATTTGAAACTAAATCGGCAGAGCTCCAAGAGCTTCCTGAGTAGATGCTCGCTTTTGTTTGGGAATTTCCAGGGGTGACAACGTTCTTATAGACAAGGCCTGCTCGATTGCTTGTGTTTGCTGAAACCTGAGCTAGATCTGCTGTTTCAGCATTGTCAGTCACGGTTTCAATACCTTCCCAAGTCAGTGTGGTGAAGTTGAAAATATTTGATTTAATAACATTGTTACCTAAAGCAGTAATATCCCAAGCAGCAAAGGCGTTTCCTGGCCCAGAGCTGCTCAAAGTCAGGCCTGAAGAGGTGTCCCCATCAACAGACACTAAGGTCTGAGAAGACCATGATTCTGTTGCAGGTGTGTAGTAGGAAGAGACAATTTTGGTTGTTCCGTCAGTGATGAGCCACGCCACCAGTCCTACCCCAGATCCGTCGACAATGGCAGGTTTTTGTGTGCGCGCCTGTAACCCTGAGGTTCCAAGGATAAGGGGTGTTGACCATGAGCTAAGAGTGGGACTGTAAAAGCTTGCCTGAATCGATTCCTCTTCATCACTTTGCCAGCAGACAAGAGCCGTCCCTGAGCTATTGATAACAATTTCAGGAGAAGTCATTTCCTGCGCACTTGATTCAATTGTGATTGGGGCCGACCAACTGGCAAAGAGACATATGGGGAGTAGTAGCAACCAAAACATGACTCGAGATCTTAGCAAAGTCAAATATTTAGTAGCAAATAAGATCTCAATTGTGGAAGAACAAAATTACATCGCCATCTTGCACTTCATAGGTCTTGCCTTCAGAGCGCGCCTTTCCCGCCTCACGAACCGCAGGGCGCGAGCCAAACTCGACAAAATCGTCAAAGTGAATTACCTCAGCACGGATAAATCCCTTCTGGATGTCTGTATGGATGGCACCAGCTGCCTCTGGAGCGAGCTCTCCGCGCTTAATTGTCCACGCGCGCGTTTCCACTTCTCCGGTTGTCAAAAAGGTGATGAGTCCTAGGGAGTGAAAAGCGGTTTTAATGAGTCGATTGAGACCATTTTCTTTGACATCTAGGGAGGCGAGATACTCTTTTGCCTCCTCCTCATCGAGACCAGCGAGCTCCTCTTCGAGCTTTGCGCAAATCGGAATCACATCCGAGCCCTCTTCCTTCGCAAAAGCCTCCACGGATTCGACATACTTGTTGCGCATAGAGGGGAGGCAATCTTCTGAGACGTTTGTGAGGTAAATTACCTTTTTTGCGCTGAGAAAAGGGTAGGGCTTGAGCCTGTCAAGCTCATCATCTGTGAGATCGAGTGTACGCAGCGGCTTGCTTGCATCGAGGTGCTCGCGCACCTTTTTGAGCGTCTCTAAAACAGGGATAAGATCTTTGTTACCTTTCGCTTGGCGCTCTAATTTCCCAATGATATTTTCACAAGATTGCAGGTCGGCAAGAACGAGCTCGAGGTTGATCACCTCAATGTCGTTAATTGGATTAATCGCGCCATCAACATGGATGACGTTTTCATCCTCAAAGCAGCGCACAACGTGAATAATCAGATCGGTTTCGCGAATATTAGTTAAGAACTTATTCCCTAGTCCCTCTCCCTTGGAGGCCCCTTTGACAAGGCCGGCAATATCGACAAATGTGACATCTGCGGGGATGATTTTCTCAGATTTTGAGAGGGAGGAGAGCTTGCCGAGGCGGTGGTCAGGCAGGGGAACGCGTCCGAGGTTGGGATCGATGGTGCAAAAAGGGAAATTCGAAGCGGGAATCGCTTGTTTTGTGAGAGCATTGAAGAGTGTCGATTTACCGACATTGGGCAGGCCAACGATTCCGCAGGAGAGATTTTTCATCGTGTATAGATTTCCTTATAAGTTTCTCGGAAAGTATACTCAATAGGAGGATTTTCTCAAAGCGCTCGCGTTTTTATAAAAAATCTTCTCTTTGTTTTCGTCAGGAAGCTTCGAATTTTTAATGTACTCAACGCTCTCTTCCATCGATTCGTAGGGGTAATCAGAGCCAAAGAGAATTCGGTCGCTGCCCATCGAGTCTATTGTGAGGTGAATCGCTGGGTCGTAAAAGCGACCCGATGTCGTTACGTAAACATTTTCCTTGAGAACCTCACTCGGTAGACGCTTGAGCTCAGGGCGATCATTAGCGTTAAACCACGCCTTGACAAAGGTAAAATCGAGCCTCTCCATGAGATAAGGCATCGTCTCTCCCAAGTGACCCATGATAATTTGCAACTTTGGAAAGCGATCAAAAACGCCGCCCAAAATCATCCGCATGAAGCAAAGAGCCGTTTCGTACTGAAAACCAAGAGAGGGCCCAGCTAGGGCAAAGCCATACTTGCCAAAAGACTTGATCGCAGGGATCATTGGGTGGATATAGATGGGCGCTTCAAGCGCTTCAGCGGCCTCTAGTAGTGGCCAGTAGCACTCATTATCAAGATAGCGCTCGGCTCCAAAGTTGGAGTGGGTAAGCCAGCCGACAAAGCCGAGTTTTGTCATGCACCGCTCGAGCTCTTTGATGCCTGATTTAACCCCCTGAGGAGCGATTGCTGCAAACCCATCAAAGCGATCGGGATTGTTTTTGATCATTTGGTGGAGCACATCATTGGCATCTGTTGTCAAATCTTTGGCAATATCGGCATCTTGAATCCACTCAACACTCGGCTCAGAGAGCGAAAGAATCTGCACGTCGACTCCAGCCTTATCCATATCGTTGATGCGATCTTTTGCCGCCTCAAGAAGGGTGTTTTGAAACTTTTGCGAGTGAGTCACTGCAACAGTTGGCGAATAGACCATCCGTTTGTTGTGCTGATCGATTTTTTCATAGTGGGGGTAGCCCGATTCGCTACTGAGAAAATCAACGAGAGATTTGGTATAAAAATGCGTCTCAAAATCAATAATTTTTGTCATAATTCGCTTCGTAGCACAATGTAGCGAGTGGTGTCAAGCTAGCGAGTAAAATGTGGGGGATTTTTCAGCGAATGAATGCGGTTTAAGCCCTTTTCCCACTCAATTGAACCATCAGCAAAGCGCTTGACGAGTTTGAATTCGCGCGCTGTATTTGGGATATTGATTTCCCACTTATCTGGGCCGACGTTTTTTAAGGGGATTGGTTTATCCCAATCTTCTGAGGTGCGCAGCTCTAAAGAGTTTCCCCAACCTGTATCGCAGGTCACAGTCTCAACAGTAAGCTGGGCTAAGAGATTTTCTAGAAAGAGCTCTTGTCTGCGATCGACTTGCTCCAGGGCTAAAATCAACTGTATTTCTGTGATCACCCTAAGCTCATTTGGTTTGACTAAATTGAGATATACCCCAATAAAATCGTGGTTGGAGCTCTCAAGGACAAAAGAGAGGAAGTTGGGGTCATGTTGTGTTTGCACAAGGAGGTCTTTCACATAGTCTACTTGTAGAAATCTTTCACAGTCACGGGCGCTCCAGCGAGCAAATTCGTCAATAAAATCAGAAACTTCTTCGTCTACCTGACTCAGATCTAAAAATGGGAGAGCTAAAATTTGATTTGCAATCCTGGGATCATCAAATCGCAGTGCAGCCCGTGTCCACAAACGTGTGAACCGCCTGTGTCTAAGCGGTTCAAGGCCCTTGCTTGAGACAATTTGGCTGAGCGTATCTACGGTGACGGTTTGCTCATTATCAAAGAGCTCTTCAAAGATAGACTCAGAAGGCGTAACACCGGAATTTAAGCAAATTAATAGTAGTTCAACGTCTGGAATTAGCTTCATGAAGAGGTGATCGTCAATTGCATTTCGAAAGTAGGGATTTTCAAGGTCTCTTGAAATTTGCTCGCGATTTCCACTTCTAAGAGCCTCAAGAAGTTTCTCGCGCTCGCCAAGATGCATCAAAGCCCAATCGAGGTAGTGTTGCTTCTCCCCCTCACAAGAGTTTGTAGCAAGGTATCTAGTAATCACTTCAGCGACCAATTCAGCATTTGGCTCAAAGGTGTCGATAAACTGTTTCAATTTTAAGTGCGAGGGGTCTTCGATTGCAAATTGCACGATCCATGCATGTTCACAGGGATCTTGCAAAAGAGCCTTTACGCCAGGGATAAAGCGGGTAAGTTTTCGAAAGTCTTTAAGATGTCCATGCTCAAAATAGAGTTCGATAGAGTCTCTTAAAGTATTTTCCACTTTCTTCCTGTTGAGGTAGGGTAGCTCCAAGAGATACTGAGAGACTTGATAAGAATTTGCGTATTTAGATATATCGAGAAGATCATCTTCGTGAGCCTGATCTAAAATAGCGCTGAAGAGTGGCGTTTGTAAGATATTGCGTATTTTTTCCGAATCAAATTCTTGCCCATCCTTGCATAGGTTGTAAAGCGCTTCTAAGGCCTGGTCTTCAGAAAGAACATAGCCTCTTTCAGCCAATATTTGACAGGAGTTGACATGAGATGCCAGCCTTACGCAAAAATCTCTTGTCATTAGCCTGCTGTATCGCTCCATCTTAAGATAATCTGGTAAATCGGCGGCATTTCTCTCAAATAGTTCAAAGAGACGCGTCTCGTCTGGGGATCGATGAATATCAACTCCTAAGTGCCAAATTCTCTCAACGCGTCCAATCTCTCTCAAGTAAGCATTTTCGCTGAAACGCCCTCCATGAGTTCCATAGATTGCACTCTCTTCTGCCCAATTTGAATCGAGAGGATTGGTAGACTTGTGCTCTCCCAGGTCTCCGAGCTTTCCTAATAGAAAATCGTTAAAATGGACAAGTTCATGAAAGAGCAGTTGATCATTCGTGTAGCGATTGAGGTGGATGTGTTGGCCCTCTTTCGAGTAGTAGCCAAACTGAGAGCACGACTTTGTATAGATCAGGGTGCCTTTGTCTTTTTTACCGACCATCGCTCCCATTTGCTTATCGTAATCGACCATGCTAATATTCAGTGAAATTCCCGTTCTTGCCATGCTACAGCTTAGGCTAACTAAAAAATCTTTCCCTAGTTTGCTCGATGCAATGGTTTTTACATCTCTTAAGATGGCCTCTTTATTTTCGGGCTGGAAATCGACACACTTAGCAAAAATATCGAATGCCGCCTGGGCCGAGCGGCTCAGTTTGACCGTATCAAAGCTTCTAGCAGTACTAAGTGCAGGAGGTTTAGTTGTAGTTACAATACTCATAACAAAGGGTATTATAACTTATTTATTATATAAATTAATTATAAACAAAATTATAATAATGACATTTTATCTTCTTCACTAAGTGCTGTTTTTATAAGAAACTCTCTTATCAATTTGACCTTTAGATATTTGGAGATTTCCGAGTCAGATTTGTCTGAAAGGGGGAGAACCCTTTTCGAGAAGAGGGACTCTAAATTAGATAGATCTAGCCCTCTGAAAAGAGAGTTGATTGCCTCGGGATCGTGAAGTTTTAAAGCGCTCAAACCCAAAAATAGGGCATTTGATGGCGCCTTTAAGTGAGGCAGGGCTGCCTTTTCCAGCAGCTCTTCAATCTTAGCTGCTGAAATATCTGGGTGCGAGTCAATAATATCCAATAGAGCGCGCTCATCGATCTTAACGCCAGAGTCCAAGATCGCAAGTACCTTTGCCAGATCGCTTTGGATTTCAAACACGATATCATCGGTAATTACCTCCCGAAACTCAGGGCTCTCGAGCTTTATTTTGAGCTCATCATATGAGGCATTTTGAATTGTTTGAACCATCAAGTGTTTTTGTAAAAAGAGCTGATTCATAGGAGAGAGCCCCTTTTCTAGGGCCTTGCTAAGGACGTTCAAGGGGGGAGAAAATGTGTTAAGATAGCTCTTTAGAAAATAGTGCGCGGTATTTTTTGCAGCTGAGATCAAAAAGATATGATGTAGCTCAGGTGCGCTCTCTAGTGCTTCACGTAGAGGTTTAACTAGAAATTCAAGTGCACTGCTCTCTAAGCTGCGTGCTAGAAAAGCAAAATACTCGGCCTGAGGTCTCTCCTTATAGAAACGCGTCAGGACTTGCGCGCCCATTTCGCTCTTTAAGATTTTTTTCTCTAAATCTGGATCGAGTGCATCACTGTAGCCTGGAAGTTCAAGGTACTTGTCGAGCTCTTCTATGTGATTTTTGGCGACCTGCTGAAGGCGGGTGTACTCAGGGGTTTTTTCAAGTGTTGCCCCACGATGGAAGATTCGCTCGGGTCTACCTAGGGAGCGCAAATAGGCATTTTCGGAAAACTTTGAAAGGTTGTAGCCCCACTTTCCATAGACAGCGCTCTCCTCTGCCCAATTGGAGTTTCGTGGATCGTTTGATCTTGTATCGCAAAGCTCTAAATAGCTCTCACCTTGTAGACGGTCAAAGTAGTGAACAAGTTCATGGAAGAGCTCTTGGTCGGAAGTGAAGTGCTCGAGGTGGACTAGATCGCCATCTTGTGTGTAGTAAAGAGTTTGTGAGGGATCTTTCCTGTAGCCAACTTCTCCGCCTGCAAGCGATGCCGACATGTAACCCGATTCCACTCCACCCGCAGATTGGTGAATTGAGAGCTTGAGATCTTCTTGATCCATAAGGTGCATGATTGCTAACAAAAGATCGCGTCCCACAGGAGTTGAGGCGATTTTCAAGAGATCCTCTTGAATTTTGCTTCCCTCTTCTTGTCCATTTTCTAGGTGGCGAATGAAAAGAGCGGCAATTTCCAAGCTTGTCGCAGGGCGATCAATGGATGTAAAGAGCATCTTTTCTTTATCGGGATCGTATTTGAGGACTTTTAAGGGGAGGTGCTCTCCAACTCTAGGAATTCGGCTATCTGCAAGGTTTGTGATGTGTAAAAGGCCCTCTTCTCCGTTATCTAGAACAAGAAAAGCCCCAAAATCAGAAACTTTACTAACGGTGCCAATTAAAACTGAATTTGATCTATCTACTACTATAGTCATAGTAATATTATAGCATAAATCAAATTTAATTTATTATTTTTAATTCTTCGAGTTGTTTGCAGTTTTCAATAGTGTAGGGGCCTGAGGCTGTACGTCTTAGCTCCTCAATATGGCCATAAGAGCCAAGCTCTAGCCCTAGATCGTGGGCAATTGAGCGGATATAGGTGCCTTTTGAGCACTCAACGCGTATTTTCAGGAGGGGATATTCGTAGCTAAGAAGGGTCGTTTTGACCTCTACTGGCACAGGTTTGCGCTCCACTTCAATTCCCTTACGGGCAAGGTCATAGAGCTTTTTGCCGCCAATTTTCTTTGCGGAGAACATGGGAGGCGTTTGCATAATGCTCCCTTGGAAGTTGGAGAGGTCAATGTTATTGGGGACGATATCTGACGTGTGTGTAACTTGCCCCTCTGCATCGTAGGTATCTGTTGCCTGCCCTAAGCGAATAGTGGCTTCATAGACTTTATTGTGGTTGAGAAACGTATCCGACTGCTTAGTAAACTCGCGTCCAATGAGCATAACCATCACACCAGTTGCTAGGGGATCGAGAGTTCCCGCATGGCCAATTTTCCGCACGCCAGTGAGTTTGCGTAGCCTGGCAACAAGGGAAAATGAGGTGAGCCCTTTCGGCTTATCAATCAGTAGGATTCCGCTCTTCATGGACCTTTTGGAGCAATTCGTCGATACGCATTTGCTTGTCAGCAGTTGTATCGAGTTTGAATGTAAGAACTGGGAAAAAGCGCATGCGTACGAGCTTGGCTGTGGCAGTTCCGATGAAACCCGCAGCGGTTTGTAGCGCCTCTACGGTTTTGGTGCGCTGCTCTTCTGAGCCAATGACAGAGACGTAGACTTTAGCATAGCGCATATCTTTGGTGATCTCAACGTTGGTCACTGAGGTGAGGGGGGCAACATTTGGGTTGCGCACCTCATCGCGAATGACCTCTGAGATCACCTCTTTGAGTAGCGAGCCGAGTCTCTGTTGGCGTCTGGTTGTCATAGCGTATCCGTTTTGTAGGTGATTTCAAAAGCTTGAATCACATCTTCAACTTGATAGTCTTTGACTCCTTGGAGCAGAATTCCGCACTCAAGGCCTTTGGAGACCTCTTTGACATCCTCTTGAACGCGCTTGAGAGAGGCGATGTTGCCCTCCCAAATCACCTTGCCATCGCGAAGCTGCTTGGCGTAGTGACTGCGCTTGATAATGCCATCTTGAACTTGGCAGCCTGCAATGAGACCGAGTTGTGACGATTTGAAGACCTGCTTGATTTCTGCGCTACCAACTTCTGTTTCGACGCGAATCTTGTCGAGAAGCTCAATCATCAGCTCTTTCACATCATCGATCAAGTGGTAGATCACATCGTGTTGCTTCAGTTGAATCTTCATCTTCTTGATCATCGGCTCAGCGTGCGACTCGATAGAGGTGTGGAAGCCAAGAATAACAGCGCCAGAAGCGGCTGCCATTTCAACATCAGACTCAGAAATCTCACCAACATCAGAGGAGATGATATTCACCTCAGCTTTTGTCGATTTGATTTTCATGAGAGATTCCGTTACAGCCTCAAGTGAGCCCTGAACATCGGCCTTAAGAATTACCTTGAGCACCTTTTTCTCTGTGAGCTCAGCTTTACGCTGCATGAGACCCTCGAGTCCACCCTTCGGTCCCTTCATAAGGGAAGTGTGCTTTTTCACTGTCAGGCGATCTTCTGCGAGCTTGCGCGCCTCTTTTTCGCTGTCGACAACGATAAACTCAAGACCTGCCTCAGGAATATCGGAGAGACCTGTGATCTCAACCGGAATCGATGGACTTGCTTTTTTCACATCTTTACCATGCTCGTTGTGCATCGTCTTGACACGTCCGTAGACATCATCGATGACAAGGGCATCGCCATGTTTAAGCGTTCCATTTTGTACGAGAAGTGTTGCGGTAATTCCGAGACCCTTTTTCAGCTCAGACTCTAAAATAGTACCGCGTGCGCGACGATCTGGGTTCGCTTTAAGCTCGAGGACTTCCGATTGGAGAAGAAGCATTTCGAGAAGCGTTGGTAGGCCCTCTTTTGTCGTGGCAGAAACATTAACCGTGATTGTCTCACCACCCCAAGCTTCAGGAAGAAGCTCGCGGTCTGCAAGTTCACGGTAGACGTTATCAGCATTGAAGCCAGGTTTGTCGCACTTGTTGATTGCGACAACCATCGGAACGCCAGCTGCGCGGGCTTGCTGAATCGCCTCATCAGTTTGTGGCTTGATCCCCTCATCACCTGCGACAACAAGAACAACGACGTCTGTTACGGTCGCCCCGCGAGAGCGCATGGCTGAGAACGCCTCGTGACCGGGAGTGTCGAGTACGGTGACAGAACCGGTGTCGAGGTGGCAGCGGAAGGCTCCAATATGCTGGGTGATGGCTCCCGCCTCACCAGAGGTGATATTACTTTCTCGAATGGCGTCGATCAGAGAGGTTTTACCGTGGTCAACGTGACCCATAAACGCAACAACAGGAGCGCGCGATTTGAGTTTATTCGGCTCCTCTTTCTCAACCTCTTCTTTGATCGATTCACCGGTAATTTGAAGACGCTCTTCTTCAGAGGTATCGATGGTGATTGTGCAGCCAAACTCTTCGCCGAGGAGTTGGACAGTTGTCTCATCATCGAGATAGTCGTTAATTGTGACCACAAGTCCCTGCATGAAGAGCTTGCTAATGAGCTCAGCTGCCTTGTACTTCATTGAAGCTGCGAGATCTTTAATTGCGATCGGCAATTTGATGCTGAGTTCAGTTGGGCGAATAACCGGTTCGGGGGCCTTCTTCTGCTTTTGCTTGAAGCCTCTGCGGCGTCTCCAGGGCTCATCATCGCTGCTACGAAGGCCTTGGCGATCGCGAGAGTCAAAGCGCTTGTTTTCCGTGAGAATTGAGCGCCTTGAAGGGCGGTTGTCTTTCGCGTAGGTGGTTTTCTTGAACTTATCACCAGCGCTTGTTGAGGGGGATTGAGGTTTGCTCTCGTCTGTTTTAGCAGGTTTAGAAGTCGCAGGCTTTTTAGCTGCCTGCGCCTGTTTTGCCTTCTTCTCAGCAGCCTCTTTGGCCTTTTTCTGAAGAGCGCTTTTATCTGTTCCAGGGCGAATGTAGCCGATCCCCATCTCTTTTTTCTTAGGAGTCAGAGCAGCGGTTTTTTTCTCGCTAGTTGCTTTCTCCTTAGGGGCGGCCTTAGCTTCAGCTTTGGCCGGTTGCGGCGCTTTCTTAATTGGAACAAGGTCTTTCGCCTTGGCCTTTGGCTTCGGAGGTGCGGCCGGCTTTTCAGCAGGCTGTGCGACCTCTGCCTTTTTTACAGGCGGCTTTTTCTTTGCAGGCGTAGCATCGCTCTTTTTGAGCTTATTGAGCTTTAACGCTTCAGCAAATTGGGCGTTCTTGACTTTGATCTTCAGGTTTTTGGCCAAAAATTACTCCTCTTCTTTTATCGAAGGTGCCTCTTCCTCTTGCTTTTCTTCATTCTCATCGTCTGGGACTTCCCAGCGGTAAGAGGCGCGCACCTCTTCGAGAATATTGCCAATCATCTCTGGTGAGAGTCCCGATTTCTCGGAGACCGTTGCAGCAGGGTCTAAAAGCAATTTTCTCGGCGTGTCGTAGCCAGCTGATGTGAGCGAGTCTAAAATGAGTGGGTTGAGACCCTCAAGAGCGAGTGGCTCATCGAGGAGCGGATTCTCAGATCTTGCGAGTTGACCCAGTTCAAATAGGCGTTGTTTGTCGTATTCAGAAGCTTTGTAAATCTTCAGTTCATAGCCAATGAGCTCACCAGTGAGTCGAGCATTGATGCCCTTGCGACCTAGAACTGCAGGATAGTCTTCGTCTTCGACAACGATGGTTACAATATCGGTTTCCTCATCCACCTCAACTTTCTTGAAGTTGACAGGGGAGAGGGCATTTTTGAGAAGGGTATAGAGATCTTCCGAGTAGGGGAAGACATCGATCTTCTCGTTATTTAGTTCGCGGATGATATTTTTCACACGGGTACCGCGCACCCCGACGCAGGCGCCAACAGGATCGATTTTCGGATCGGTTGACGAGACTGCCATTTTTGTGCGGTAGCCGCCATCACGCACAATACGATTGATTGTGATGAGACCCTCGCCCAGTTCTGGAACCTCTTGTTCGAAGAGCTCCACAACGAGTTGTGGGTGCGTGCGAGATAAAACGACATCGGCACTGCCGTTATCGTTTTCACGCACCTCATAGAGAACAGCCATGACCTTGTCGCCAAGATGGTATCTCTCGAGTTTTGGGTAGTAGCGGTCGGGCAAAATAGCCTCGACTTTACCGAGATCAATGATGAGCGTGCGCCCTTTCGTGATCCGCTTAACGGTTCCCGAAATGAGCTCGTTGATGCGGTGGCGGTACTCTTCGTAGACGACATCGCGCTCAGCTCCGCGGAGCTTTTGCGTGATGACTTGACGCGCCGTTTGCGCCGCAATGCGCCCGAGCGTAAGAGGATCGATTTCGACATCAATCCACTGGCCAAGTTGGCAATCGGGATCGATTTCCCGAGCCTCTTCGAAGCCGATTTCCTCATCGGGGTATTCGACCGTCTCGACGATCTCTTTTTCAGCGATCGCTGAAATTTCACCCGTTTTGGGATCGACACTCACATTGAGATTGCCAACATCATTGATACTTTTGCGCGCAGCGATGCGTAGCGACTCTTCAATCGCTTGAGCAATCACATCGCGCTTGATGCCCTTTTCTCTTTCGAGATATTCAAAAATAGCAACTAGATCCTTGTTCATGGCCTCACTCTTCTTCTTTGCTTTCGAAATCACCAACGACGATGTCATCAGAGCTGACATGTCCTTGCTCGGCCAAGTAGTCTTTGATCGAGAGTGAGATCTTCTTGTGTTCTGGATCGAGTTTAATCACTTTTGCAGTTACCTCGTCATCGACAGAAACAACGTCTTCAACTTTGTTGAAGTTTTTGTCTGCGAGCTCAGTGACGTGCACAAGGCCTTCGATGCCGCTATCGAGTTCGATGAAGGCGCCAAAAGCAGTGATTTTTGAAACTTTACCGTGAACAATGCTGCCAACGGGGATTGTCTTTTCGATATCTTCCCATGGGTTTGATCCAAGCTGCTTGACGCCAAGAGTGATTTTTTTACTCTCTTTGTCTACAGATAAGATGATCGCATCGACGCGGTCGCCCTTTTTGAGAACTTCAGAGGGGTGTGAGACTTTCTTGATCCAGCTCAAGTCTGAGATGTGGATCAGGCCATCAACGCCTGGCTCTAGTTCAACAAAAGCGCCGTAGTTTGTTAGGTTGCGGATCTCAACAGAGACGTTGCTTCCAACAGGGTATTTCGAATCGACTTCATCCCAAGGATTGCTCTCGAGTTGCTTGATACCGAGAGAGATTTTCCCATCTTCTTTTTGGACAGAGAGGACAATCGCTTCAACCTCGTCGCCTTTGTTGACGATTTGGCCGGGATCAGTAACGTTTTTGACCCATGACATCTCAGAGACGTGGATAAGACCTTCGATCCCATCTTCGATCTCGATAAATGCACCGTAGGGCACGAGATTAACGATGCGTCCTTTGACGCGGGTTCCTTGAGGGAATCTCTCTTCGATTGCTTCCCAAGGGTTTTGCTCTTTTTGCTTCAGACCGAGAGCAAGACGCCCCTTGTCTTTGTCGATGTTGAGGATCATGACCTCGAGCTCATCGCCAAGTGCAACCATTTCAGATGGGTGCTTGATGCGCTTCCAAGTCATGTCAGTGATGTGGAGAAGACCGTCAATTCCGTCGAGGTCGAGGAAGACACCAAAGTCAGTGATGTTTTTGACAGTTCCTGTTCTCAGATCGCCAACGGCAATGCCATCGAGAAGTTCAGCTTTCTTAGAGACGCGCTCTTCTTCGAGAAGTTCGCGACGTGAGACGACGATGTTCTTTCTCTCGATGTTGATCTTGAGGATTTTGAAATCAAATGTCTTACCAAGATACTCATCGATATTCTTAATGCGCTTGTTGTCGATTTGTGAGCCGGGGAGGAAAGCCTCCATACCGATATCGACCATCAAGCCACCCTTCACCTTGCGGATCACTTTACCGCGGATGACAGAGCCCTCTTCACAGTTGTTGACGATGTACTCCCACTGACGCTGCTTACGAGCTTTGTCGTGTGAAAGAACGATCTGACCATCAGAGCCCTCGGCTTGATCAAGGTAGACCTCGATTTCGCTGCCAAGTTCTAGCTCATCGCGATCCATAAATTCTGCGATTGGGATGAGACCCTCAGATTTGAGACCGACATCGACAATGACAAAATCTTTTGTGATTTCGACGATGGTTCCCTTAAGAATCTCGCCTGAAGTCATTGAAGCGAGTGAACCTTCGCCGGCGCTCTCTTCTTTGTGGTTGAGGAGTTTTTTGAATTCGTTTAAATCTTCTTGACTGAAGGCAACATCATCAATGACTTTGCTTTCACTCCAGTCGTATTGTTGGTTGTTTGACATTTGTTTTCCTATATTTTATGGGAAAGCGCCAACTTTTACTTTGAAAAATTGGACCGTGACTTGAAGGACAATTTAACAGCAAAAAGAGACACTCTCTCGATGCGGAAAATTGTAACAAAGGATAAAATATAAAATCAATATGCTTATCATGAAGTTTGGCGGTGCAGCGCTTGCCACAGTGGATCAAATCGAAAAAGCTGCAGAAATTATTGTAAAAAATGGCCCCTCAGTTGTCGTTGTCAGCGCCATGGGGGAGATGACAGACCATTTGATCGAGCTTGCCTACCAAGTCCACCCCGAGCCCCCTCCACGTGAAAAAGATATGTTGATCTCCGTAGGAGAGCGCATCAGCATGTCGCTTCTTGCTATGGCCCTTGCAAAGAGAGGAGTTGAGGCAATCTCGCTCACTGGCAGTCAATCGGGAATTATTACCTCGACAAATCATAGCGAGGCCGAAATTTGCGATGTGCGTCCCATTCGCATCCGAGAGGCGCTCTGTCAAAATAAAATTGTGATTGTCGCGGGCTTTCAGGGGGTGAGCTTAGACAAAGAGATCACGACACTCGGTCGCGGCGGCTCAGATACGACAGCAGTCGCCCTTGGAGCTGCTTTGCAAGCAACTCAAGTCAATTTTTACAAAGATGTTCCAGGGATTTATTCGCACGATCCGAAGGATTTTCCCGAGTCAATTTTTCATGCAAAACTCACTTATAATGAAGCTCTAGAGATCCTTGAGAGGTCTGAAAAAAAAATTTTGCATCCGCGAGCAATAAACCTTGCAGCAAAACACGCACTTCCACTACACATACTATCGTTTAAAGAAAAAAGTTACCCACCTTCAGGCACGATAATTAGTTGATGGAAGTTCAAGTCCAAGACAAATTTTCAGATGCACTTTTGGAGCAAATTCTCTCTGATGTGGATTTCTCCGATAAAGAGCTCCCGTTTTTGACCTACACCGCAGAGGGGGATGCCCTTTGTGCGACGATCATCGCGCACGCTCGAGTGGGGCTGTGCAAATTTATCTACGCCATGTTCTCGCGCTGGCTCGTGCCAGGACGCACCCTCGAAATTCCCCATCTTATCTCGCTTAATTTTCAAAAAGATGGCCAAAAGCTCAATCTCACTGAAGTTAAAATACCCTTTCGAGAAGAGACTTCGCTACAAGAGGCGCTCTATCACCTACGTATTTTAGAAAATGAGATCCGTATCGGGGCAAATTCTCTCTACCATGCGGGGCGCATCCTGGAGCTCAAGGGCATTGGACTCGATGAAAAAACGGCACTCATTCAAGAGAGACTCGCCCACTACGTTTACAGAATGCCCCAGCGAATCGATCACGACATCTTTGCGATGATGCAACACGTCTTTATGACCGGAAAAGAGGCCTTTCGCTTGCCTCGCTCGACAGCCCATCTCTCCCGCATTATAGGTGTCATGTACACCTTCTATTCCGACCTCAACAAGAAAATTGGTGAAGACCCAAGCGATCGCCACATCCTTTTAAAGATCATTCGCCCGAAACTCGCACTACCAATTGGCACGCAAACAGTACTTGGTCTCTTTGTCGGTCTCAATTTCATCAAAGAGCACGAGGTCTTCAATCAAAAGCATTTGCTTGAGGCGGTCTCCAACTTTGTTTCAGGCGTTCGCATTGTCGAAGACTCTTATATTGTGCGTAAATCGAAAGAGGGGACGCATCTGTGTCTCTATCTCGAGATTGAAAAGGAGTCGGGCTACGATTTTACCAAGCACGAGGTGCGCCTTCTGAAGCGGATGCTCGCCCATAGACTTCGCCACTCGATCCAACACCTCATTCGCCCTATTTTCATGCCTCGCAATGAAGAGGAGGTGATGAAGCACATCGTTACTCTCAGCAAGCAGGTGCGTTTTGTCAAAGATCTACCACAAGTGGTAATTCAATTTGAAAAGGTAACTGACCGCGATTTAATCTTTACCATTATTATGGTGCGTGTGATTTTACCCGTCTCGCAGAAAATTGAAGAGCTCCTATCTCCCTCCAAAGAGGGGCTTTTCATTACAGTCGATAGGGTGAAAAATGTAGGGATTATCCGTCGCAAATACCCTAAGGAGGCAGCCGTCTTGCGCGTGCGCCTTCCCTCGCGCTCATTTCTGCGCCAAGACCACTCGATTGATTTATTTTCCGCAAGGCAAAAGGCAGCATGTCATCTCGAGAGTCTTATTGGCGAGTTCCGCGACTTCAATGGTGGAATGATCTCTGGACAGATGAAGCGTCTCAAAGCGCTCAAGGAGAGTGTAGGTGATCAAGGCCTACTTCTCGAGAACTATTTCCACACCCTTGAGCCCAAAGAGATGATCTCGATTTGGAAGCTCTCTGATCTGAAAAAGCTCTACCTGCAGCTCGAAGAGTGCATTAATATGCGCTTTGATTCAGAGGGAATCAAGATGGCAAAGGTTGTTGAGGAGAACAAAATCTATTGCGTTGTTGGTTCGCGCAACCCAAAAGATATCACTGTTGAGCATGGGAATCTACCCTCGAGTGAGCTCATTCAGTTTGCCCTCACCGTTTCAGGAGTGCACTACACAGGCTATGTATCGCCCGTTGCGGCGAAAGTCCCCCTTGCTGTATAGTTAATTTCATGAAAATTCAAGTAGCACCTTCTATTTTTGCATTTGACCTCGGTCAACTTGCAGACGAGGCAAAGCGCATTGAAAGCGCTGGCGCCGATGCAATCCACTACGATATGATGGATGGCCATTTTGTTCCCAACCTATCTCTGAGCACACTTTCTCTGGCTGCTGTGAATCGCAGCACCGACCTATTTATGGATGTGCACATCATGGTCTATAATCCCTTCGATTACATCGAAGATTTGGTGAAAAGTGGTGCCGATCGCATCACGTTTCACATTGAGGCAACTGAGGATGTCAAAGAGACAATCGAGTTTATTCGCCGCTGTAATGTGCAGGTGGGGCTCGCGATTTGTCCAGAAACCTCAGCAGAGCTTTTAGTCCAATATCTCGATGATATCGATCTCGTTTTGGCGATGACTGTGCACCCAGGATTCAGCGGCCAAGCCTTTATCCCAGAGGTCTTGGAAAAAATTAAGATGTTGCGCCACATTAACAAAAAGGTGCACATTCAAGTCGATGGTGGAATCGATGATAAGACGGCCCCTCTTTGTGTTGAAGCGGGTGCTGATATCTTGGTTGCCGGCTCACACCTGTCTAAAGCAAAGGACCTAGAGGCAAAGATTAAGCAGCTGAGAAAGAGATGAAGAAAGTCGTTATCCTGGGAGGAGGGACCGGAAATTTTACCGCCTTACGTGGATTGCGCAAACATCCTTTAGAGCTCAGCTCCATTGTTTCGATGGCAGACGATGGGGGATCGACTGGTATTTTGCGCGATGAACTCGGCGTCCTGCCTCCCGGTGATGTGCGACAATGCCTTGTCGCCCTCTCAAACTCTTCGCGAATCATGCGCTCTTTGATGAACTATCGTTTTGAAGCAGGCGGATTGGATGGCCATAGCTTTGGTAATTTACTGCTCTCAGCTCTTGAAAAAGTGACCGGTAGCTTTGAGCGTGCCGTTGAAGAGGTGGGGCGCATCTTGCACATTAAAGGAAAGGTTATTCCCGTCACCACTCATCACGTGCGGCTCAAAATGCTTTTGCACGATCGCAAGCTGCTTGATGGAGAAAAGGAGATCTACCTCTCTGATCAAATCGATCAGGGCTACTCGAGTCTATATCTCGAGCCCGACGCGGCTGCAAATCCCAACGCTTTGGCTGAAATCGAACATGCCGACGTACTAGTCCTCGGTCCAGGGGGGCTTTTTACCTCGATTATTCCCAATTTACTTGTAAAAGGGGTGAGCGAGGCAATTGCTAAAAGCCATGCCAAAAAGGTCTTTGTTCTCAATTTAATGAATCGCAAAGGACAGACAACGGGCTACAAGTTAAGCGACTACTTGAAGGTCTTGCACCAATACATAGGCGATAACATCGACTACACTCTTGTAAACAATCAAATGCCGCCTGAGAATTTGATTGAAAAGTATGCGAAAGAGGGTGATCTTGTAGAGGTTGATGTCAAAGGAGACCACGTGATTTTGGCCCCCTTACTTGGAGAGCTCACCCAAGTGAATAAAAACGACTTAATCGAGCGCAGTCTCATTCGTCACGATTCGGATAAGCTCGCAGAGGAGATTGTAAAAATTGCTGATCATCTTTGATCTCGATGACACTCTCATCGATACCACCTACTCCATCACCCCCAATAAGCTCGAAAAAGCGCTTGAGCGTTTAATGAACGCTGGAGCCACCATTGGAGATTTCAACACTGCCCTGGAGGCGCTTAAGCGCCTCGATGAGACGGCGATGAGCTCTTCAAATTCGCTCGCCGAGTTTTTGGAGATCAATGAACTTGGCCCAAAAATGAAAAATCTCGCCTTTGATGAGATGCGCTCAAATGATTTAAAAGACATTGGAGTCGCTTGCCGTGAGGGGCTTGAAGAGATGATTGAAGAGCTCTCGTGCGATCACACCCTTGCGATTGTCACCTCAGGAGATGAAAACCTTCAGCGCCAGAAGATGGAAAAGGCGCGCATTCCGCTCAGAAAATTCAGTGAAGTGATCATCTGCCCTCCAGGCGCGAAGGAAAAGCCCTACCGCGAGTTGATGCTTGATTTTGAACTCGATCCTCAGGAAATTCTTGTCTGTGGCGATCGCGTCAAAAATGATCTACTACCTGCGAAGAAATTGGGGCTCATCACAGTACACATGCGCTATGGTAGGGGGCTTAATTGTCGCGACCACGGCGATTTAGTTGATTTTGAAATTTCCGATTTAAACCAGCTTTCAGATATAATAGCTCACATTGAACGTTATAACTATTTGAGGAAAATATGAAATCCTCATACAATCTACCTTTTTCTTGTCTTGGCGATAAGAGGGGTAAAATTTTAACCACAAATAATGGAATCCACTCATGATTAAATCGAACCAACTCTCACCCGGAATGACCATTCGAGTTGGAAGTAAGATCTACCGCATCGAATCGTGCGTCAAAGTATCGATGGCCCGCGGTGTGCCCTTCATGAAAACCAAGCTCAAGACCCTCACCGGTGATGAAGTCACAGAAAAAAACTTTAAGCTCGGACAAGAGGTTGAAGTTGTCAAACTCGTTGAAAGACACATTGAGTATCTCTACCTTGAGGGTAAAGATCACATCTTTTTAGACATCGATACACTCGAATCGGTCCCCGTCGACCAAGATGTGATTGGAGACAAGGTCAATTTTTTAAAAGAGGGCGTTGAGCTCAAAGCGATGTTTTATGGCGACACGATCTTTTCGGTTGACCTGCCGCAGTTTTTGGAGCTCACAATTGTGAAAACAGAAGACATGTCAGGTAAACCCTCCATGTCGGGAACGAGTAAAATTGCCATTTTGGAAACGGGCGCAAAGGTAGAAGTGCCCATGTTTATCGAATCGGGGGATGTCATCAAAGTCGACACCGTCGAATCTGAATTCGTACAAAGGGTTTAAATTGAATTTCAAAGAGATAGAAAAATACACAAAAGAGATGGAGCGTTTGGGTTTGCGCCGACTTACCTTTACAGATGATAAGGGCAATGAGGTGACTCTCGAGCGCGATGGCGCCCCCGCCTATCACCCCGCTCCTGCTGCCGCCCCAGCGACACAAGCCGCGCCCGCCCAAGAGGGGACATTCATCAAATCACCAATGGTTGGTACCTTCTACACCTCACCAGCACCTAGCGATCCTGCATTTGTGCAAGTGGGAGATGTAGTGAATGAAGAGACAGTTGTCTGCATCGTTGAGGCGATGAAAGTGATGAACGAGGTAAAAGCTGGCACGAGTGGAACGATCAAGCGCATTCTCCTAGACAACATGCAAGCTGTGGAATTTGGAACGAAACTTTTCGAAATAGGATAGACAATGAAAAAGGTCCTCATCGCCAATCGTGGAGAAATTGCCGTGCGCATCATTCGCGCCTGTCACGACATGGGATTGCAAACAGTTGCCGTCTACTCAGATGCTGACGCCCAATCGCTCCATGTTCTTCACGCCGATGAGGCGATCTGCATTGGCCAGGCCCCCTCGCTCCAATCTTACCTGAAAATTCCCAACATCCTCGCCGCCTGTGAAGTGACCCAAGCCGATGCCGTCCACCCAGGATATGGTTACCTCAGCGAAAACTCTGGTTTTGCCTCGATCTGCGAGTCGTGTGACCTCACCTTCATCGGCCCCTCCTCAAAGACAATTTCTCTACTTGGAGATAAAGCGCAGGCCAAGTCGATTGCCGAAAAATCGGGCTGCCCCATTATTCCGGGCTCGCCGGGGATAGTAGCAGATGTAGAAGAGGGGCTCAAAGAGGCCGAGCGCATCGGTTATCCTATCTTTATTAAAGCCTCTCATGGAGGTGGTGGAAAGGGGATCCGTATCGCTGAAGATGCAGATGACTTTAAGCGTAAATTCGCAGCGGCCCGAGCAGAGGCAGAGGTCTCTTTCAATTGCCCCGACATCTATCTAGAGAAGATGATCGTAAATCCCCGTCACATTGAAGTCCAAATCCTCGCTGACAAACACGGCAACTGCGTGCATCTCGGTGAGCGCGACTGCACCATCCAAAGGCGCCGCCAAAAGCTCATCGAAGAGGCGCCCTCACCAGTTGTCTCTCCAGAACTGCGCGAAAAAATGGGAACTGCTGCCGTCAATCTCGTAAAAGCAGCTGGCTACCACACCGTTGGCACAGTTGAATTTCTACTCGACGAATCGGGCCACTTCTACTTTATGGAGGTCAATACCCGCATCCAAGTTGAACATACCATCACAGAGGCTGTTACAGGAATCGATCTCATCGCAGAGCAAATCCGCACCGCGCAAGGAGAGCCCCTTGGCTACGATCAATCCGACATTAGCCTCACAGGCCACGCCTTTCAATTTCGCATCAACGCAGAAGACCCCTCCAAGAACTTCCAGCCCTCGCCCGGGATGCTCGAGTATTTCATCCCACCAGGAGGGCCCAATGTGCGCCTCGACACGCACTGCTACTCGGGCTACACTGTCCCGCCCCACTACGACTCGATGTTTGCCAAGCTTATCATCACCGGAAGTAATCGCGAAGACGCCATCATTAAATCGCACCGCGCGCTACGCGAGTTTCACATCGGTGGTGTCCACTCGACAATTCCCTTTCACCGCTACATGCTCAGCAATGAGACATTTCTCTCCTGCGATTACCCCATTACCTTTGTCGATCATCTCCTTGAAAAGGGCGTTGATTTCCACGATCTAGAAGAGGCGCATCTTTTCGAATGATTTCATCTATCCATCGACCTGAGTTCCCCAGACAAATTGAGAGCTACATTAAGAAGAAAAAGCTTGTCGTAGCGCACATCGAAAAGCTGCAAAAAAAGATGCTGATTCATGGTGAAGACCCTGTAACAAAACGCCACATCAGACAAATCAAAAAGACCCTCAAACTGGAAGGGGAAAAATTTCAAGTTCTCTCAAACCTTGCATTAACTACCTCACATAAAAGACTTGGATTATTTTCTAGTAAGAGATATGGACGTTATGTTTACGCACTTGTCAGCGTTAGTTAGGTTAAAGATATAAATATAATGTTTTAATTTCCTATTTGGTCTGGGATATAGAATATCTTTTCCAGCTATGTGTGCAGTTTTCAATAGTCCGACCTACAAACTTTATCTAGTCTTAAATTTTTTATTAAGATAGAATCCTCCCAAATTTTAGCGAGGGAATATGGATTCTGTTTCACTTAAGCCTTTATCAGTTATCGAAACAGCTCGGGTTGAGGGCCCAGCTGTATCAGTTGGGATTGAGGAACTACGACGCACCTCTTCAGCGGTCAAGGGTGTTCTTGGAGGATATTATACCTCTTATCGCAGGCATCTTGCATCCAGATCTTGGGGGCCTATTGATCGTCCTCTCAAGGAGGGGATTAAAAGGGTTTTGGCAAAATGCCACATCGTATTGAATCCCAGATGGTCAACAGCTGATCAACTAGACGCAATATTTACAGGTTATCTAGAGGAAAGCCATTACAGGTCACTATTGACAGGTAGGAGTTATTGCTACCCAGATCCCTTCATTCTTTACGCAGCCATGGTCAAAAATAGAGAGGCAATAAAGGTTATTTACCTTCAATTGATCTGTAATTTATTCTCTAACATCGCTTACGCAAAAAAAGAAGAGGTAAAACAGGCGTTTTGTTGTTTTAAGTTGTTAAACGGGGATGAGAAGAGTTCAGTATATCAATATTTAACTGAACGATATAAGCCTTATAGTTCACTAATAGATGTTATGCGGTTAATAAGAAACTCTCTTGTCGGAGAAGAGGCGGTTGAGTTTGTAGCTGCGATTTGCAAGGAATTGAATGGTGACAGTAGTTCTTTCTCTAGAGAAGAGCGAGGACTTTTCGGTAAAGACAGCTCCAGTTATTTTTTCACCGCACCCATTGATCATTTACGTGAGATTTTTAGTCATTTGCAAAATAAGCTAAAAATCAGAGAGGTAATGTTTACCTATTTAGCAGATGAGCTGCTAGACACAACAACTATCGGAACAAAAGCTGATTTAGATCGTGATTCTGCCCTTTTTACATCAAATGTTCAGAGGTTTTTTGCTCTTCTATCTGTCATTTTTCCTGAGGTGAACTATCGCGCTCTTTTTGAGTTGATATCAATGGAGTCCTCTCACTGGTCTCCTGATGATGTTATGCTAGAATTTGGCAAGTGTATTAGTCAAAATTGCACTCTCAGTTCAGTATTTGAAGCCTATGTAGGCCACTTTAGATCTAGTTTGAGCGAAGCTACTCAATCAAAGATCAACAGAGAAATTTTTGGGTTTAACACCGAAGATACTAAACTAGTCCTATTTTTCTCTGCGAAATGGGATTCTCTTCGCAGGTACAAAGTGCTTTCTGAAAGCAAGATAGAGAGGGGGTACTCTCATATGGAAAAGCAAGATTTACCCTCTTTATTGCCCTCCAGCTTAGAAGAAGTTGCGCAATGGGTCAGAGTCACTTTATCAGATGCAGAAAGGTTAGAATATGTGCCCCATCTGTCTGAGTTGTTGCTCCAATACCAACCCGCTTTATTTTTCAATCCAGATGTTCAACTTCTACTGCTTACTAGGCTTTTAATGCCAAAACGCTTCATTGTTCCATCAAAGAAGGAGTCAGATTGTATCTCAGAAATGATTGTTGTGTCATGCCTTGATAGATGTGGTTTCAGAGAATACCCGGTTAAGAAATACTATGATTTCTCATCTGCAAAGCAATACAATAAGATGTGGAATTTTTATTTTCAGAAATCAAAGGATGCCTCTCCTTTAGAATTGCATCAGCTCGCTCAAATGCTGGGAGACAATTCATACGCTCTAAGACAATATCTCTTTGTATTTTTGCCCAGTCTTCTGACCGCTGATAAGTTGCTAGAGCTATTAAAGGGGGTAGTAGAGAGAGCTCCGGCTCCTGTTGTCGAGGCTTTATGGACAAATTTACCACCAGAGGTCCACTTGCATTTTTTGGATAGTGTCGATGCAAACCCACATATAATGGAATGCCGTTCTACGGATGACTACAGGGTGTGTTGTGAGAGCGTTCTAAGTACGCAACATTTTTTTCCATCAAAAGACTTCATTCATTATTTAGATCCTTCAAGTACTATAGATCCTGTTGACTTGATGAAAGAGGCTGAGCATCTATCTTGCGAAATGCTTGCTCCCTATTTTGAGAGAAACAAGGAGCGATTTTTAACTAAAGAGGTGCGCTCTCAACTATTAAAAAACCTCTCTCATAAGCACGAAGAGTGCGTAGAGGATTATCTTATTTTCTATGTTTTACGGTTTTTTGCTGGAGCAGAATCTACATGTCTTGAAGAGATGGTTGACGTGCTACCACCTGAGCAGATTCATCGTATCCGCTCAAGACTTTCCAATGAACTAAAGTGGAAATATTATCGCAGACTTTTTCCTTCTGGAAGGGAAGAGCCCAAAATATCAGAGGATGGGGCACCCGTGTACATATTGGATATAGGGGACTCTACTTATCTCAGGTTTTCCTAGCGATTTTGATAAATTGTGCAGTTTTAAGAAAGCGTTTTCTAGGCGATTGCGATGATATGGAAGAGGTTGTAAGCGAGCTCCACCCAAGGCAAATTCATTCAATATGGCCTGCATTTTCAACTAAATTGAGGGAGCAGTTTTTTAGCAGTTTGAAGGCTCGTGGTTTTGAAGTGCAGTCAAAGCCTGCTCCTAACATGTTAAGAGACAGTCGTCTAGTTTTCTATGTGAAAATCGAGTGTGGTGATATGCTCGAATTTATAAAATAGTACTTGTTAAGTTTTATGATTTAGAAGAGGCGCATCTTTTCGAATGATTTCATCCATCCATCGACCTGAGTTTCTCAGAAAAGTGAAAAAATACCCATAGGCGTGATGAAGCAAAATTTCAACTTCTCTCAAACATTGCATCAACTATCGACATACTAGTTTGGAAATATTTGCTTTTAAATTATATATCCATTTGTTTGCGCGCTTATTAGTTTCCTTTCTATAAGTTATATGAGTAATGCAAACTATTTTAAATAGTTAATTTGAATGCAATTTATTTTTATGTTAGAATAATTGATATTTTAAGAGGAAGAAATTCATGATTGGGCTATTAGCTATTCAAGAACCACATAAATATAAAGCGTTTAAGTCGGAGAAAAATCCTGTAGAAGATTATATCTCTAAGCTTGAGAGACATATAGATGTCTATGGAGAGGATCCTGCAACGTTACGACATATTCAACAAATTCGAAAAACTGCAAAACTGATAAAACGTAGATCAGCTCGAGCAATGGAAGCTTTAAGGTCTCCTGCTGTAAGAAAAAAGCTCTCAGAATACCTTGCCCCAAAAGAATTTCGAACTTATGAACTGTTAAATCGTACTACATACCGCCCGCTTGCTACTAAAAAAGCTTTAAGTACAAAGCGAATATCTACCATGTTAGTTCCAGGTATACAAAGCAAGATAGCAGGATTTTTGGAAGAAGAAGAAGTTCACAAAATCGCGACAGTAAGTAAGGAGTTGTCAACAGGTTCAGAAGAGATGCTTGAAGAGTATTTTACAGAGAGAGGAAGGGAGGAAATAGATTTAATGGTGAGAGATGGTAGAGAAGACAGTCCTCAAGCTTTATACAACGGTACAAATTTTCTCCCAGTGCGATACTTTCTTTTGAAAAATTTCAGAGATTCTATACGTGAATTTAATCCTGAGTACTTTGCTTATAGATTATTAAACAGGCGGTTTTACAGATCAAACAAAAGAAAAGCAGTAATGCTTAGTTTTAACCTATTGCCATTAGAAGTAAAGAATAGTATTTATAAAATTTTGTTAAATGATTTAGGGTCTCTTGGTAGACTTTTTAGTTATATTAGTTATGGATTTGAAAGAGAAGACTTTTTAGAGATTGCTAAAGGCTTAATCGATAACATTCCAGATTCATTTTCAATGGATGTAATAGGCTTCACAAAGCCTTTAACTCCAAGATTGAAAAATTTATTTTTGACTCTTCCAATTAGAGATTTAATTTCTCTATTTCGTTCTCTAAGGATTAAGGTAAAAGAACAAGATCCTGTTTTTACCTTAATGTATGACTATTTGATTCCTTATAGATATGTTGATAGACATGGTTCATCTAGTTCCCCAGAAGGGGTTTTATTAGAAAATTTTAATAGAAGGCTATATAAGGTCTTAGTTGGGGTTTGTCCAAATCTACAATTACCTAAACTCTTCCGCACTCTTTCAAAAGAGTTGCCAGGGAAATCTGAAGATGAATTGCTCGCAGAATTTTTTGATAGCTTCTATTCGGTTAAGAGTTATTGCGGAGACTTTAACTTGTATCATTGTTTTCGTGACGCATTTCAAAGTTCCCTACCTCCAGACATTTTCTCTAAAATTTCCAGAGAAATTTTTGGACTAGTTACTGATGATACAAAGATTGTTGATTTCTTCACTCAGAATAATATGTGGAAGGGAGTTTCTCCTTTAATTCCTCTACTTGAGCCAATAGGCCACACTTCTCTCTTCAATGGGATTGATTTGAAAAGTTTGTTGCCAACTAATTATGAAGAATATTGTGATTTTGTAGTTAACTATCCAATGTCTTTTATGGGATTGTTTGAGCTAGACGAGATAATAGAAAGTTCTCAACCCGAATTATTTTCTGATTGTAAATACAAAGATCTAAGTAGAATCTTAAAGCGTCTCGCTTCCTTAGGTTAAGTGATTCGGAACAGCTGATGGCTCCGGATTTCGTTTCATAAAAAAGAGTGGTAATAAAAGCTTCTTCATCGCATCCTTTTGTAAATTTTTGGAGAGCATCATGAAAGGAATCATCTTAGCTGGTGGACAGGGAACAAGACTATACCCACTGACACTCATCACATCGAAACAACTCCTTCCTGTCTACAATAAGCCGATGATCTACTATCCCCTTGCAACGTTGATGCAAGCGGGGATTCGTGAGGTGCTCATCATTTCATCCCCACGAGACCTTCCCAACTTCCAAAAGCTTTTAGGTAATGGGGGACACCTCGGATTGAGCATTGAGTATGCTGAGCAGGAGAGTCCCAATGGCATTGCTGAGGCACTCATTATTGGAGAAGAGTTTATTGGTGGTGATAGCGTCGCACTGATTTTAGGAGATAACATCTTCTATGGTGAGAACATGGGCCCACTGCTTACTAAACTTGGTAAACACCAAGAGGGAGCAGTTGTCTTTGGCTATGAGGTCAAAGATCCCCACCGCTATGGCGTTGTTGAGTTTGACGATGAGGGGCGTGCAAAGCGCATTTTGGAAAAGCCCGAAGAGCCTCCAAGCTCTTATGCCGTTACCGGTTTGTACTTTTACGACAGCGATGCGCCACGCAAAGCTAAGCAGCTCACACCCTCAAGCCGCAATGAGCTTGAAATTACCGACCTCAATTCGTTGTATTTACAGCAGCGTCAATTGAGCGTTGAGCTATTGGGTAGGGGATTTGCCTGGCTCGATACAGGAACACATGAGGCGCTTTCAAGTGCATCGCAGTATGTGCAAATGCTCCAAGAGAGGCAAGGAATCGAGATTGCCTGTCTTGAGGAGATCTCATGGAAGAAGGGGTGGATTAGTGATGAGGCCTTCGCCTTTTTAGCAAATGCAGCGCCTGCATCGAGCTATGGAGAGTATCTCCGTCGCCAGACAGAGTTTGTTGCGCTGCTACGATAGGCGTTTGCGGCGCCGTCTGCGTTTTTTACCGCCCTTACCCGAAACTACTTCGTGCATGTTCTCAATTGCCATAAACGCGCTCTCATCGTGCCTTAGCACGACCTCTTTGAGCTCTGCTAAATCGAGTCTCTCCACAATGACAAGTAAGATTTCGCGATCATCGAGCGAGTAGCCCCCCTGACCGTGCAAGATTGTCATCCCAAGGCCCATCTCTTCAGTGATTGCCTGCCGTAGCTTCTGGCACTGGCTGGTAATGATAGTGACCGATTTGAGCTCATCAAGACCTGTAATGACAAGGTCAATCATCTTGAATGCGACAATGTATGTCAGGAGAGATTTTACCGCGATATGCCAATCTTTAAAGATGAGTCCGTAGAAGGCGAAGACAAAGATATTGATAAAGAGGACCACCTGTCCAACGGTAAAGCCCCACTTACGATTGATAATGATGCCGAGAATTTCCGTTCCATCGGTACAAGCGCCCATGCGAATAATCAGACCGACGCCAATCCCAAGTAGAGCCCCACCCAGGGCAATAATCTCAATCGGATCGCCCGTAAAGGGGGTTGCGTGCTCGGTGAGCACCAGGAAGATGGCAAAGAGGCCAACAGCGATTCCCATCGAAATCACAAAGGATCTTCGAATATGCTTATACGAGAGGTAGATGAAGGGGAGGTTCAAAATAATCAGAAAAAGTGGCACGTATTGATCGCCAAAGAGGCGACCGCCGATTAATGAAAGACCAATCACCCCACCGTCAATAAGTTGGTTGGGATAGAGGAAAACATGAATCGAGACGGCAGCCAAAAAGGCGCCGATTGCCATGATGAGATAGGAAGTTGCCTTTTGTAGAGGCGTTTTAGTCGTCGGGGCTAGCTGTACCATATGAGGGGAACTATATATGAATTTATAAAAAAAGACCATCTTTTTAGATGGTCTTTTTGTGTGCGCGGGAGACGAGACTCGAACTCGCAACTTCCAGCGTGACAGGCTGGTGCTCTAACCAATTGAACTACTCCCGCAAGGAGTCACTTTGGGCGCAACAGGATTCGAACCTATGACCGCCTGTGTGTAAAACAGGTGCTCTACCAACTGAGCTATACGCCCTCAATTGATGCTAAGATTCTACTATCCGCGACATTTATACACAAGATTTTTTGTGAACTCTGTAAGGAACAAGAACCGCAGCAAAAAATAAGAGCGATCCAGCGGCGAGGAGTTTCCACGAAAAGCGCTCCTTTGTCGTCTCTTTTTCCAACGGATGGTGAATAATATGCCCTCGATAGATTCCCGAAATATTTTCCTGCTCCTTCCCGAGAACTGTATCAAATAATTCCTTGTCGCCTGTGAATGTGCGCACCTGCAAAGAGAGCTTCTGAGTCGGAGCAGGGGGAAAGCCCTTTCTCGTTTCAAAAAGTGGGAAAACTTTCTTTTCTAATGGTGTCGGGTAGGCTGCAAGAGCAGGGGTGTGATAATTTAGGCGGAGCCTTAACGGAAGAGTGGAGCCAGAGCGCTGAATGATTAGCATATGATCGTAGATCCTATGCTGTCTAAAATGGTATAAAAACTTGCCCCCGGTTGCAAGGGCCAAGCGTAGCATACGTTGAGATGCGCTTTCCAAATCAAAGATTTCTCCATCAGGCAAGCCCTCTTTTGGAATTGCGTAGTTTATTGTGTCTACCAGCATGATCCCCTTTCCTGGACGCAGAAGATTATACGTAGTCTGGAAGGTTCCAACAGGATCACAAAGGTGAATAAAGGTGTGCCGAGAAAAAATGAGGTCTACACGATTCGCTAACGTAAATCCCCTTTTTTTGAGTTCAGAATTCGTCTCTTCAATTTTAAATCTGCCAATCTTATGAATTGTGATCGGACCTGTTTGCTCATTTTGGTCTTTGTGGTATTGTTCCCCCCTAAGTCCATAGATATGTACTTGAATTCCCTCTGGGACTAGAAGGCTCTTTGCCAGATGGTCAACTAGTTGAAAGTTCCCAGCGCCAATATCGAGAATATGAAACTCTCTCTCTTGATGAGTCTTGAGTAAATGATTGGCTAGTTTGCATTCATCAAGAAAAAGCATATTGTAAGATTGATCACCATTCAAAACCCATGTAGAAGAGTGTCTTTGTGATATGCGATTAAAAGTGACGCTAATTAAAGAGTTTAATTTGGGAGGTCGATCTCTAATATCTAAGTAACTTGAACAATCCATAATAATTGGGCGATTATTATATGTGGAAGCCTAATTATTTTGAACGAAATTGTGAGAGCATGTTTTTTAGCCATCCATCTGCGGCCTTGCGAATGCCATGGTTGTAGATAGGGTAGGGGTGAATCAGATTGGCCAGTTTGCGCAGCGGAAGGCCTGCGTACATGGCAGTTGCCACCTCCATGAGCATCTCTCCAGCACGGGGGGCCACGATCGATGCGCCGTGGATTTTTGAGCTGTATTTACTCGTAGCTATCTTGATAAAGCCCTCAGTCTCACCTGCACAAATCGCGCGATCAACTTGAGAGAGGGGAATGTGGTAGAGGGTTCCCTCAAGGGAGCCGATGCTTGCAACCTCAGGGGTGGTGAAGGTGACCCGCGGTAGAGGTTGGTCATCGAGTTTTTTCAGAGGCCAGATGAGTAGGTTAAATAGCAGCGCTCTTGCATGGTGTTCTGCGCGGTGGGTAAAGAAGGGAGCTCCAGTGCAATCGCCAATGGCCCAGATATGTTTTTGGGCAGTGCGTCCATGGGAGTTGACCGAAAGGTCAGTTAACCCGGCATTTTCAAGTTGAAGTGATTCTGAGTTTGGTGTGCGTCCAATCGAAAGGAGGATCTTTTCATCCTGAGAGCCTTGAAAATTTTGTTTAATCACAACACCATCTGACTCAAGTGCGCGCTCGATGATCTCTTGCGCCTCGCGATCCTCGCGCGGAAGAGGGGTGCCATGCGTCCAAAGCGTTACCTTGACTCCGAGCTTGGCAAAGGCCTGGGCAAGCTCACAGCCGATGGGACCTGAGCCAATCACTGAGAGGGTTGAGGGGAGTTTTTCCAGTCCAAAAATCGTCTCATTTGTGAGATAGTCACGGCCGATATCAAGATGCTTTGGCGAGGATCCCGTTGCTAGAATGATTTGGGCGCCACTCACTTTTTTCCCATCGACATCAAGAGTGTGAGGATCGATAAAACGCGCATGTCCTGTGAGGCACTCGACACCTTTTTTTTCCAAAGATGTAGGATCTTCCTCGGAGCGAAAGTGGAAGACCGTTTCGCGCACTTTTTCAAGCGCTCTCTCGCCTAGGTGGGAGTGGGCAATCAGCGTTTTGCTTGGAATGCAACCGAAATTGGTGCAGTCACCCCCATAGTTGCCTCGCTCGATGAGCAAGACTTTTTTCCCAGCAGCTGCAAGCCCGATTGCGACTACAAGCCCGCCTGCTCCAGCGCCAACCACAATGAATGGGTATTGGTACTTTGCCATATATTCGGAGGTATATAATAATGAAAGAATTAACGGGAGAGAAAATGAGCCAGCTAATCGACCTTGCTGAATACGATCCGAGATTGGTTTTGGATGTGCGCTATGCAACAACGAATAACTTTTTGGGAGTGGCGCTCTACGATTCGCCAAGGATTTTTCTTATTGAGGCCGTTGCCAAAAAACTCAGTGCAGCCCAAGATCGCTTGGAGAAAAAGGGGCTTGGCCTGAAGGTTTATGATGGCTATCGTCCGATGAGCGTGCAAAAGGCATTGTGGGATCTTCTTCCCGATCCACGCTATGTTGCCGATCCCAAGGTCGGTTCAAATCACAACCGGGGTGCAGCAGTCGATGTTACCCTTGTTGATTTGGAGACGGGTGAGGAGCTAGTAATGCCCTCAGAGTTTGATGAGTTTACCGAAAAAGCGCACTCAGACTTTTACGACCTTCCGCAAGAGGCAATTGATAACCGCGCAATTTTAAAAGAGGCGATGGTTGGATTTACCCAACTTCCCACAGAGTGGTGGCATTTTGATGATAAGAGTGGAAAAAAGTATCCGATTTTGGATGTGCCTATTTCTGAGCTCTCTACTAGTGAGCTGCTCTCCTAATTCAGCAAAAGAGTGCTACAAAGAGGGGCAGTCGCGTCTGCACAAGCTCACCAATGAGCTCAAAGGTGTTGAGACCTACAGCGATTTTGTCGCGCGGCAGTCTCGCATTGAAAAGCAAATTGAGAGGCTTGTCGATCTCATGATCTTAGCTGCTGAATTCCCAGATGAGCAGATGCCGCGTAGCGAAGAGAGCGAGAGACTTGCTCGTGAAATCGAGCGAATTTATCAGATAGGTGGGGTCAAAGCGCTCATGGAAGAGTCGCAGAAAAATGGCCTAAGGCGCCTTTCCAAAGTCTATACTCTCAAATAGCTCTTTGTGAGACTTGAGATGATCGAGATCTGTTAAATCGGCAACATGTAGGGGAGTCGCGGTAATAAAGCCCTGGCGCAGGTTGTAGACATCGCTCTCTTCATCCTCGCCGAAGTGCTCCCACTTCACTCCAAAGTCGTGCTCTCCATCTTTTGAGCTGCGGTGATCCTCAACCCAGTAGCCAAGTCCTTGGCGCACGTAGCGAATCCCTTTAATTGCCTCACCCGTTTCTGAGGGGAAATTGACATTGATGAGGGTTCCCTGTGGCGCAGGGTGATCGAAAAAGTGCTCAACGATAGGGGGGATAAAATTTTCGTAGGCGGCAAATTGCGGCTCAAAGTACTCGCGGCAGGAGAAGGCAATCCCTGGAATTTGACGAAAGGTGCCCTCGATCAGCGCGCCAATGGTCCCACTATAGAGAACGTTGCGTCCCGAATTGCACCCCTGATTGATTCCACTAACAATCATGTCAGGGGGAGAGTCGAGCAGACAGGTGAGCGCAATCTTGACGCAGTCTGCAGGAGTGCCACACACCTTGTAGGCAGTTGCCCCATTCCAGCTCACCTTCGATGAGCGCAGCGGCATCTTGAGGGTGAGCGAAACGCCCTTAGCCGACTGTTGTGAATCGGGTGCGATAATTGTCAGATCAGCATGTTTTTTCAGCGCATTGAAAAGGTGCCAGATGCCCGGGGCATTGATTCCATCGTCATTGGTAATTAAAATGTGTGGTCTACGCTTCATGGAAGGGCTCTCTCGTGTTGAATGTCAACTTTGAAGTGAGATAAATGGCGATTGAACTCAGACCAAAGCCAGGAACAAGTGTTGGCAGAGCAGACTTAGAAAGCGGCCAGAGTGCCGCGACAGCGCCTCCCACTAAAATTCCTGCCCAAGCGCCCTGCTTGGTCGTTTTCTTTGAAAAGAGACTGAATAAAAGCAGTGGGCCAAAAGATGAGCCTAGGCCAAACCAGGCGTAGGAAACGAGCTCGTAAATGGTATCAGATCCTCGCAGAGCAATGAAATAGGCGATAATAGCCACTAGGAAAATGCTCAGCCGCGAGACCCACAAAAGCTCTCTTGATCCCGCACTCTTGCGGAAAACCCGCTTGTAGAAGTCTTCAGTGAGACTCGAAACTAAAACAAGAATCTGCGAGTCGGTATTTGTAATGGTGGCTCCCAAAATCGCGCAGAGGACAAAAGCTGCCAAAAAGGGTGGGAAAATCGACTCAGTCATGCGAATGAAAATTAGCTGAGGATCGGAAATACCATTCTGGAAAAACGGGATAGCCACAAGACCGATGAGAGTCGCATAGCAAAGGGCAATGATTTGCCAGCTCATCCCAATATACTTGGATTTGTGAATCTCATTTGGATCTGAGATCCCCATAAATTTTGTGACGATATGTGGCTGGCCAAAGTAGCCAAGCCCCCAGCTTACCATAATCGCAAGGGCAGACCAAATTCCCCCTTCAGGAAGTAAATTAAGAGAAATTCCCTGCAACTTCGCACTCGCTTCGATCCCATCCATCCCACCGACCATCGGCAGAACAATCGAGGGGACTAGCACAATAACAATGAGCAGAAAAATTCCCTGAAAGAGATCTGTCCAAGCGAGGGTGACATAGCCGCCGATAAATAGGTAGGGAATGACAACGAGCACCCCTAAGGTGACGCCTAGCCAATAGTCGAGGCCAAAGAGTGAGTTAATCACAATGCCCATTCCCGTCATCCCAGCTGAGATGTAGATGACGTAGAAAATAAAGAGCATCACCGCAGTTAGGACCCGAATCCAGCCCGTTGTATCGGCAAAGCGCGCTTCAAAAAAGCTCGAATAGGTCATACACTCATACTTCGCGGTCTCAATACGCACCTTTTTTGCGACAAATTGCCAGTTGAGATACATAAAGAGGGTGAGGCCAATTGCGGCCCAAAAATTTGAAAGCCCCTGGGCAAAAATTACCGCAGGGTAGGCCATAAAGATCCAGCTACTCATGTCACTTGCATGCGCTGCAAGAGCCGTGACCCAGAAATTCATTTTTCGTCCACCTAGGATGAACTCACTTGAGGTGAAGTTGCGGTGGTAAGAGGCGATCCCAATTCCCAAAAGGATGCATATGTAGAGCGCAACTGCGATTATTTCGGACATTCTAAGGCCTTCTTTGACCCATGTAGAATAGCAGCTTTCGATAGATTATTTCTAGCATTGGGGAAGATTTCTTCAATCTCACCAATCAGCTCTTTTACCGAGCGTCGCCTCGATTTTTGCCCCACCGGACACTGGCAGGTAATGCGAGCAAAACCAGCAGCGCGAGCGAAAGAGGCGATCTCTGCCTCGTGAATATAAAAGAGGGGACGAATGATTGTCACCCCGTAGCGGTGCATCGGCACCAGTGGTAAGTTTCCTTCAAACTCGGCTTTGTGCATTAAATTAAGGAGAAGCGTTTCAATGTGATCATCGAGGTGGTGGCCAAAGGCTATGCGCTCAACGCCCACCTCTTTTGCCGCATCAAAAATCAGCTTGCGACGCCTGCGTGAGCAGCTGTAGCACTCTAAAGTATCTAAACTCTGGTGCGTCTCCATTATCTTTAGAGAGACATCGAGCTCTTCACACACATTTTTCAAAAAATGATTATCAACCCCAGCTCCACAAGAGAAGGCGCCCGTCACGTGAAAGGCAAAAATCTCAAAATTTGGGAAGCCACGCCCCCTCAAAGAGGCAAGAAGGTGCAAAAGTGTCAAAGAATCTTTACCCCCACTGAGGGCAATGCCCACCCTATTTTGCCCCTCAAGCAGGCCAAACTCGTGGATCGCCTTGCGACACAAGCTCTCTAAGCGCTTTCTCATTGAAATTTGACTCATAACCGTGATATAATACTTTAAACGAAATTAACCTGCATCACATGATATGACAAAACCTGGAAGAAATGACCCCTGCCCTTGTGGCTCCGGCAAAAAATACAAAAAATGCTGCGGCGCTAAACAAGGACCGAAAAAGATTTATGCATCTGTTCTCTCGAATTCAAACGATCGCGTTTCGTCGCTCCTATCTTCAATCTCAACATCAAGTGCATCAGCAAATGCTCTCGAGAAATTGAAGAATTCCGCTTCTGAAAAGCCTCCTGAATAATATTTGTTCTTGAGAAATAATCTTTGCATTAGTAGACTCTTCTTCATACTTTGCTGGAGTAGCTCAATTGGTAGAGCGCCCGACTTGTAATCGGACGGTTGAGGGTTCAAGTCCTTTCTCCAGCATCCTCGAGGGAAGCTCATCCCCCCTCCCGAGCTTCCCTCACCATTGCGGGGGTGTCGCATAGTGGCCAATTGCAAGGGACTGTAAATCCCTCTTCTTCGGAATACGTTGGTTCGAATCCAACCACCCCCAATTTACGAACCGTTATTTCAGGTTTTAGACCTATGTAGATTCGCCTATACCGGGCAATCTACTTCGCAATTTTTCCTCGGCCAGAGCCCTTGGCTATGGCCCTGCGGAAAATTACTTGTATCTCACCCACTCTAGACAAATCTACACACATCACAACCTAAAACAACGCTTCTGCCTCCTCTGATTTTCCAGAGATTTACCCGAGAGCACCTTAGTAACTCTTTCAAATTGCTCAACTAAGCCCATTTTTAAAAAAGTATTGTTGTTTAGTTTAAAATTATTGCGTGTATAATTATGGCCTTTTTAAGGTGGGTTTAAGTTTGATCAAGTTAATCTCTTTTTTATGTGCTCTGAGCTTTTTAACAGCAGATATTGTCTCATGCCCGGAGCTTTTATCTACTGCAGAGCAAAACTATTCTCTCAGTGGAGAGCTTAAGCGTGAAGGGGACTTTGTCTACCTCGATGTCGACGATAGATATATCCTTGAGTTGATTGAGCTCACTGATGGATTTAAGTTGCCTCCCTACTTCGGCAAGCCGGGCTTGGTGGGCGCGCACATCTCTGTGATTTACGCTTCCGAGCTGCAAAAATATGGGATTGCAAACTTTGAGGAGTTTGGCCAAACATTTAGATTTTCCCTAAAAGATTGTGAGATTGTTCATCCTCCGCATTGGAAAGGGGTCGACTCGGTCTTTTTGATCACAGTTGATTCTCCTGAGCTAGATGCTTTGCGAGAAAAATATGACCTTCCTCCTTCAGAATTCGGCTTTCATATCACAGTAGGCATCAAGTAGCATGTTAATTTATCGACAACGCTGAATTAGCTTTGGACCGAGGTAGATGAACCAAAGGCCTGTAAAAATGGCAAATAGCATTGAGAATCGATCAAGAAAGAGTAGGATTGCAGAGCCAATAAGTACCACAAGTAGCGTTAAAAACCCCTTCGGCTCCTTTTCCATTGGTAGAGCAAGTCCACAGGCTAGTCCGAGTGCGACGCCTCCCATGGTGTACTGCTTGACAACCAGAAAGAGCAGCGAGAGTGCAAAGGCAAATTTCGCCCAGTGATTTTCAAGTAGGGGGAAGACTTTAAGATAGATGACAAGGAGAATCAGGCCAGCTAAAATTCCCCCCAGAATGTCTGAGGGATAGTGCACCCCTAAGTAGATGCGCGAAAAGCAGAGAAGGAGGGCAAAAAGAGTGCCGAGAATTTTCAGCGGCATCTTGCATTTGGCAATTGCAGCGCCGGCAATGAGTGTTGCTGTTTGCGCAGAGCCGCTTGGGAAGCTAAAGCCCTTGATATAGATCAAACCAATAGTTGGATCGACTTGAAAGGGGCGCGCCTCCATGAAGTACCCCTTGAGTAGCTGATTGACAATTCCACTAATGAGAAAAATAAAGAGAAAGGCAATGCCCTCTTTGCGATTGAATAGGTAGGTAATGATTGAGACAAAGAGAAGAATGAACCAAGGGGTGTCGACGTAATTCCAAAGGATAAAGAAGGTGTCAGTGAATGAAGAGCGCATCGCATCGTGAATTTGATGCATCCAGCTGAGCTGCATTTCTTGATATGTCATGGTAACTTCCTGCTGCTTAGAATTATTTAGGCTTTAGCCTATTAAAACAAGCAAGAAGATACTTTATTTATTTTTGGTTGAAATCAAGTGCTGCCCAAAATTGAAATGTCTAAAGATTAGAGAGTTAATTCTATACTTGACAGGGAGCTTTATTGGTTGATACAATGTTGTTACACAAGTCATACATTTGAGGTTTTCTATGTCTGTGAAAAAAAAACTGACAAAACATGGAAATAGCTATGCTTTGGTAATTGAAAAAGCCATTTTAGAACTTTTAGGGATTGATGACCAAACTTTGCTACAAATTTCCACCCCTGATGGTTCTACGATAGTCGTCACACCTATTCACGAGGAAGAGAAAGATATTTCAAAGTCACTAAGTAAAGTGAATAAGAAGTATAAAAAGACACTGAAAAAATTAGCCGAATAGAATTATGGGATTGTATTTTCTTTCTTTAGAAAATATTTTGGAAATTCATAGTGATCAAATTCAACGTTATGGTGGAAGAAAGGGAATCAGAGATAGGAATCTATTGATTTCTGCTTTATCACAGCCCAAAAGTAAATTTGGGGGGATGTATCTTCATGGTTCTATCGAACTAAAGGCTGCAGCATATCTTTTTCATTTATGCCAAAACCATCCTTTTATTGACGGTAATAAACGAGTTGCTCTTGTTTCAATGCTTGTATTTTTAGATTTGAATAAATATTCAATTAATTTTCATGAAAAAGATTTAGAAAATTTAACAATGAATGTTGCAAAAGGGAAAGTTTCTAAAAGTTCGATCGCCTTATTTATCTCTGAAAACACCTGATAGAAAAGATTTTGGCTGTGAGTTATTTTATGCAATACAGTCGAGTGATTTTTCCTATTTCTTGATGCGAAAGAGCATCGGGTCGCTTTGGCTGTAGCCGAGGACTTTTACTTTACTACCCTGCTTGGACATGGCAACTGCTTGGTAGATGTAGGCGTGCACTTGTGAGGGTGGGGGCGCAAAAGATGTGTAGCTCTTTTTGCCAGCGCTGTTTGGCTTTGCATAGAGCGAATCGATTTGCTCTGAGGCGCCAGCATTGATGCGTCCAGGGGTGATCGGACCTGTTTCTGAAAGATCGTGAAGCGGTATCTCAAGGACCCAGTGGCGGTACTGACAGCAAGAGTCGCAATTATAGGTGCATGTCGCATCGAGGAGGGTAATTTTTAAGTGGGTCGTCCCAATAGGAAGCCCTTTCCACATAATTGGTGGTGAGGTGCCCTCTCCATAGGCAGTGGGAAGAAAGTTGCTGGGCGATTTTGTAGGACACCAAATTTTGAAGTTGGGGTCCATGCTTTTCGCGCTGGCACTTTTGCAAAATTTTTGCTCTTGCTTGTTGCAACTTACAAGTAGCAATGTGAGAAGAAGTAGGGCATAATGTTTCATAATTGCTACACTAACGCGAGGGGTTTGCAAATGCAACAAAAAATCATTGATCAGCTTTTTTCATCAGAGAGCTTTGTTGGAGTGAATTACGAAAAATGTCGCCTCCAAGGGGTCGTTTTTGAGCGCTGCAAACTGAGCGGTTGCGACTTTTCCCGGGTCGATCGCATGCTCTTGGATGTGCAGTTTAAAGAATGCCTGTTGCAGGGGTGTAACTTTTCAGATTTTGTCCTCGAGGGGGCAAACTTTGCGGGCTCCACTCTACGAGAGTGTCACTTTGCGGAGGCAAAATTGAAAGGAGCTGATTTTCGCAAATGCGATCTTGCGGGGACAACTTTTCACCACTGCGATTTGCAGAAAGCAGACTTTCGCGGCGCTTTTAACTACGCGATTAATCCCAACGCAAACCGTGTCACAAAAGGAAAATTTTCCCGTCCTGAAGTCGAAGGATTACTTGAGGGATTAGAGATCGTGATTGGGTAGTAGACCTGAAAGGTGTAGAATACAGGGTAGAGCAATTGCAAAAATTAGGGAGATCCCAGAGGCTAGAGCGGCCGCTTTGCCGCAAGTTTTCAAACACTCTTCAGTGAACTGGATTTCAGGCTCTGCTCTAAAAGGGTTAATTTCCATGTCCACACCACTCGGTATAGGTGTCGAGCGCTGAAATAGCAACAGCTGTGATAGCCAAAAAGCCGAAAGCTAATGTTGACACTACCGTATACTTTTGGCATGGCGTTTTTGGTAGCCAAATATTGACTCCAAGAGGTTTATCGAGATCGAGTACTGGATACATGTTTTCTCCTAAAAAGTGTTGAATTCTAAAGAACGAATTAAAAAAAAACAAGAATTTCCTTGCCCAAGCGAAGAGCGGGTGTTATGCTTTAAGCCAATATCTTATATTGAAGCAGTTCAATGAAAAACTAATCTTTTTTTTCACAATTTTTTACACATTTCTCTCATTCTTTTGATGAGGGTTCAGTTTTATTTATCTTTAAATTTTGAGGATTTATGGGTCGTAAGTTATTGGAAGTCAATAACATAACGAAGTCTTACCATCCCAAAGGGCGTCCTATTATTGAGGCGCTTAAAGGGGTAAGCTTTGATATTGTTCAAGGTGAGATTTTGGGTTTGTTAGGCGTAAATGGGGCGGGAAAATCTACTCTCTCTTCCATTTTATGCACTTTGCATCCCCAAACTTCTGGCCATATCTATTGGAATGATGTGTCAATTCACGACAATTTACTCGCTTATCGCAGGATTTTTGGGTATTGCCCGCAACACCCAAACCTGGATAAGGAGCTTACTTTGGGCGAGTCGCTTGTCTTTGCGGGACGCTGCTACGGCATGAGCAGGG
The DNA here is from genome assembly GCA_022763045.1 of Simkaniaceae bacterium. Lineage (GTDB taxonomy): Bacteria > Chlamydiota > Chlamydiia > Chlamydiales > JACRBE01 > JALEGI01. The sequence continues at coordinate 99,835 of JALEGI010000014.1, forward strand.
ACGAGGCGCAGATGCGTGCCGAAGAGGTTATGACAGAGTTTCAGCTGGGACGTTATGCGCAGTCATCACCAGATGAGCTCTCAGGAGGATATCGACAGCGCTTTTTAATTGCGCGCACTGTGATGCATCGCCCACAGTTTGTTGTGCTTGATGAACCGACAGTAGGTCTCGATCCCCACGTGCGTCACGCCCTTTGGGAGACGATTCGCGAGCTGAAAAAGCAGGGGACAACAGTCTTGCTCACAACCCACTATTTGGATGAGGCTGAGGTGCTCTCAGATCGCGTCTGCTTTATTCATGGTGGTGAAATTAAATTAATCGATACACCAAAGGCGCTACTTGAGAAGTATAAGAAAACGCGTCTCGAAGAGGTCTTTTTGGAGTTTGTCGATGACAATTCAGTTGAAATTTTTAAAACGGAGGATGCCAATGCAGAGTAAATTTATCGGTTCGCTAAATATTTTCTGGCAGATGCTTCGGCGTGATATGACGATCTTTTTTCGCGATTACATCGCAACGCTCATTGATGGGCTGATGATGTTTATCACCAATTTGGTTGTCTTTGCCTATTTTATGCCCTACATGGGGATGTCAGATTCGTATGGCCTTTTCATCTTTGTCGGGGCGCTTGCTATCTTTGGCTTCTTCGACACTGTGGGAAAGGTCGCTGAGATTATTATGGATATCGAAGGATCTTCGTTTATTTCATATTCGTTAATCCTACCGATTCACTCGACGTGGGTTTTTATCAAAATTGCCGTTGGCTGGGCTCTGCGCTCGATGTGCATGATCGCGCCGATGTTTCTTTTTGGAAAACTCATTTTGTGGAATCGTTTCGATATGATGCAGGTGGATTATCCAAAGTTGATTTTGATTTTTATCTCTCTAAATCTCTTTTACGGCTTTTTCTCACTGTGGATGACGGGAATGTTTAACAAAATTAGCAGTGTCAATCATCTGTGGATGCGGGTAATCAATCCGATGTTCATGTTTGGAGGCTATTTCTTCACATGGTACTCGGTTTTTCATGCAAAACCACTGATTGCAAAATTGATTTTGCTCAATCCTGTGATCTACGCATCAGAGGGAATGCGAGCGGCAATTATTGGCCAGAGTGGGTTTTTGCCCTACTGGATTTGTATTGCCGCCCTCTGGGGATTTACTTTTGCCTTTGGCGCTCACGCGATTCATCGCCTGAAACGCCACCTAGATTGCGTTTAAAGAAGACCCTCATCTTTGAGTGCCTGCTCGGCCTTGGGGCTAAAACGTCCCACTTCGCGTAGGCGCTCAATAGCACCTGATCCAACAAAATAGTGCATCAGCTCGCGCGAACCAATCCCAAGGTCAAATAGCCTTTCAGCTAAAAGTTCTAGTCGATTAATATTTGCACGGACCCGTTTTCCACCTGTTTTCGAAATCATACAGGGCAGGGGAGAGAGATCAGAATCATTTCGTGATGAAACAAAATGCACAAGTGAAAGGCGCTCTTGTCCAAGACCTGGGTCCATAACGCGGTGGAATGAGCTTTTGGTATATCCGTTTGCAAGGTTTTCAAGCATATCGCCGCAATTGACCACAAAAGCGCCGTCAGGGACAATGACATCAATCCATTTATGGTTGTTGTAGATTTGCAATCCTCGAGCCGTTGAGCGGGGGAGGATTGTATAAAGATCAATGTCTGTATGAGCACTTGACCATTCTGAATTAGCTGGGGGATTTGCTGGATAGAAAATGGGTCGCATTAGCGTCTCTCCATCCTCAATCATGCTTGATAAAAAGTCCTTATCTTGCCCTAGTAGCTCAGAGAAAGCCTCAGAGATAGGAGTGCTACACTCCATAAGAGCATCAAAAAGATTGACCATTGCCTTTTGAAATTCGGGAAATTCCTTTGGCCACACGTTCGGCGGAACGCCACGCCTTTTGTGCTCTTCTGGTGTATATTCTTGAGCAATATGCCAAAATTCTTTGGTATCCATGATTTTCGCACCTTTAGCCGATTCTCCAGGAATGTAGCCCCTTTGGCCATTATAGCTTTTCGAAAAGTACTTCATTTTTAACTCTCTTGGAGCGTGTGAAACTCTCTCTAGTTCAGCGTAGGCGACATCAAGAATTTCAGGATCAACGCCTGTGTTAATGAGGGCAAAAAAGCCCACCTCGTGCGAGGCCTTTTCCAGTTTTTTGAGAAAATCGGCTTTTGTCGCTTCTCTATGGTAATCTTGCATATCAAGTACGGGAATTGTCGCATCAAATGCGCTAATTGTTGCTGCAATAAACAGCGATAAAATAGTTAATATTTTTTTCAAAACACTCTCCTGGGTTAATGAGGAGGCGATTTTAAAAAACAGAATATAAATTTACAACCCAACCTAAACAGTATATGCGCTTACCTAACTTTAAATTTAATTATAGTTTTGTTATAATTATTTAAAATTTTAAAAGGTTAGTAATGGATCCTTTATCAGCTGCAGACCATAGTAAATTAGAAAAATTTTGGACTGAAGTCGTCGATACAACACATCTTCTTCATGGATCGCACACGCTCTTTCGCGATGCGATTGAAACTCATGGGTTTAGCAGTTATCGCCCCCATGCAGAGCGGTATGGAGCGATGCACGCTCTTTTTGAGACATTCAAGGATCGCTATACGGTAACGTATTTGAGCGAATGTATTGAGCGCTACCGCTCGCCTTCAATTTCAGTTTACTTCACGCTAGATCCAAAAATTGCAGAAGAGTTCTCAAGTGGAGAGCGTCGAGGAAGTGAATTTGCTAAAGCGCTACGCCATTTTATCTACGCGTTGAAAAGCGATGTTCGAGAGGGAAAGGTTGCATTGACTTTTGATGATCGCAATCAGCTCACTGTTGCCGATGAGTTCATCCGCGACACCTATCGACTCCCTTCAATGATTGCTAAAGTTAAATGTAGCTCTTCAGCACTTAATGATACATTTACTCCTTTCCTTGGTGATTTAGAAGCCTTCAAGGCAAAAACAGTTGCGCATATGACACCAACTGATACGGTCGATACGATTTTAGAAAGGTTTCGTGAAAATTTTGATAAACCTGGATATGAGATACAAGTGACTCAAGAAATCCCGGCAAGTGAGATTGAGTTAGACATTCACGAAAATGGGTTAGAGATGCGCACGCCGTCTCCTATCCCTGAGCCTGAGATTGGTGAGCTCCCCTTTGATGTCACCATTCACATGTCCGTTGATGAGATTATCAAATACGAAATTGATTACACTGGCAAGTCATCTCTGCCCCAATTTGCAGATTCGCGATTTGAAACGGAATATCTTGGTTTTGAGGAAGGATTTACCCTAATTCGTCGTCATATGACATCCCATTCACATGCGTGAATTGAATAGACTAGAGGGAGCTTCTCTTCTTTTAGTCGCGTGAGAAATTTCTGCGCCTTTTCCTCGGTTGTTAAAAGAGTCACTTCAACTGGCAGTTTAGCGCCGAGCTCAAAGAGACTCTTTTCATGCAGCTGCCCCGAGCGGCCAAAACCTGCGATGCCCTTTATTGCACTTGCCCCTTCAATTTCCATAGAGTGCGCCTCTTTTAAAAGCCACTCGTGCAGGGGAATCAATTGGTGCTTTGCGCTTTCATCAAAAATGAGCTTAAGTTGCATCCCTTTCATGTTGTCACTCCTTTTATCATTGCAATTGCAATTAGTGCCATGAGAATTGATCCGCCGACATGGGCGCCAATAGAGAGAGCAAACCAGAGATAGCTCCCCTCACCTAGCAGTGTCACTAGCTCTGCAGTAAATGTCGACATCGTTGAGAGCGAGCCTAAAAAGCCCGTCACAACCCCTAGCATCACCTTTTCAGAAATATACATCTCACTTGATAGTGCCATCACGATTCCAATTAAAAATGCGCCAAGAAGATTTGCCGCTAGAGTGCCGAGAGGCAGGGTTGGAAAGAGACTATTTAAAAGCAGCCCCAAGCCATATCTTGCATAGGCACCAAGAGATGCACCAATAACAATGAACAAAAACGTCATGCTCTCCACTGTTGCAGAAAAACCCTTTTTTGCCTAGCTTAGGATGCTATGTCAAAGACGCCACAGTTTCTCTCATGGATCGAAAAGATCGGTCCTGCTCGCATCATCTCAGCACTTTCTAAAGAGCAAAGTGATCGGCGCCTAGCGCGCATTGACCAAATGCTTGCAAATCGCCTCAGTTCAATACAGGTGGCCGTCGAATCGCCGAAAAACTTTCACAATGCCTATGCGATCGTGCGCACTGCAGAGGGGATGGGCCTCTCAAACATGCACATCATCGATCCCCACCTACGCAAGCGCTCGTCTGGCAAAGCGACTACTCAAGGGGCAATTAACTGGGTTGATCTAAAAGTGCATAAAAGCCTAGATGCCTTTTCACAGACAATGGAGGATATGGCAGTTGTTGGAGGAACGATGCACGGAGAGTATTCAATAGAAGAGCTGCCTATTGATAGGCCGCTTTGTCTTCTCTTTGGAAACGAAGAATTTGGCCTCACAAATGAGGCTCTAGAGCGCTGTGATATGACCTTTCACATTCCGATGTATGGAATGTCTCAGAGCTACAACCTATCGGTTTCTGCAGCAATTGCGCTGCATGCCGTTGTGAGCCGCAAGCGCAAGGAGACCACCGGCGAGCTTAGAGGAGAGACCCTCGAATTTGAGCGGGCGTGGGCGCTTTTTCGAGCCCTTGGTCATAAGCGTGCGCACGCAGCGCTTTCGATGGAAGAGCAATGAAGTGGCTCTTCATCCTATTGACGTCTCTTCTCACTGCGCGTGAGATGAGCGTGTCAGTTGTCATTCCCTGCCACTCCAAGCACGCCTGGCATCTACTTGATGCGCTTCACTCACTTGAAAATCAAACCCAAAAGCCCAATGAAGTGATCGTCTCGCTCTCTGGAACCACTAAAATTCCGTATGAGTGGCTCAAAGGTTTTCTAGATGCCTTTAAAAAAAGACTGAATCTGAAGGTAATTACCCATAACGAAGAAAAAACCTACAGTCAAAACCTCACAATTATCAGTAAAGCCGCAACGTGTGACATTATCAGTTATCAAGATGCAGATGATCTTGCGCATCCAGAGCGCATTGAACGGATCAAGCGTTATTTTGATCAATACGATATGGAGGTGCTCTACCATAGTTGGTATTCGTATCAAGAGAGACCCAAACTGCTCGGATTTCCTACAACGCGAAAAATTAAAAAGATGACAACAGGCTCTGTGACGCTTTTACGTTCGCTGATGGAAAAGGTGCGCTGGCCAACAAATGCGGTGCGGCAATCAGGGGTGGATGTTAGGTTTATGAATGTCCTTCAAAGGAAAAGCAAGAAAGTCTATTATGTATGCGATGATCTCATCCTCTATCGGATGTATTTATCTTCTTTTACAAATTAGAAGAGCTTAATGAAAGTATTGATTTTTTGCCTTTCACTTTGGTTGCCCCTTCACTCGGAGCTAATACATTCGCGCTCAGAGCTTGCAGATCATACGATTTCAGTAATCATTCCCTGCCACTCCTCTCATGCCAATCTACTCTTAGATTCGCTTTACAATTTACTGCACCAAAGCTACCAGCCCGACGAGGTGATTGTTTCACTATCTGGAACTGAAAAGCTGCATAAAAATATCCTTGGCATTTTTATTCCAAGATTCAAAGAAAGACTCAATCTCAAAGTGATCGAGCACGAGCAGGAGCTAACGGCCTCTGAAAACCGCAATATCGCAACGGCACAAGCGACAATGGATGTGCTCATTTATGAAGATGCAGACGACATCTCTCACCCACGACGCCTTGAGATTATCAAGCATTTTTTTGATTCCTATGAAATTGATGTCCTCTATCATGCATGGCACAGCTATTTTGATAAGCCACAAGTCGAGGGTGAGATCGCCAAGTATCGTCCTAGAAAACAGCGCCGTCACCATGGGCATGTTTCACTCTCACGCGCAGTTGCACAAAATACCCCATGGATTGTAAATCTACGCAGACCCTTTGCCAAAGATGTCGCTCTTTGTCGCGAACTTCTGAGCAAAGGTGTACGCATAGGTTGCATCCCGCACCAACTCGTCTTATGGCGCACAACACACTCAGCATCTTCTGCATGCAAAAATGATCTTATAGAGAGAAATGCTCGATCCTAATTTTATTTCACAAGTCCTCTTGAAAGAGGCCCCCTATAGTCAAACCCATGGAGCCATTTCCGAGAAAAACTATCTCGGTACAGCAATGCTCTACTACGCTCACGCCTATATGCTACCTGCCAAGTTTGCTGTTATCTTAGGATCCGGAGGTGGATTTGTCCCGCGCATCATTCGCCAAGCGCAGCGCGATATTGAAGATCAGAGCTTCCAGCAAAGTGCGCGCACCCTGCTCATCGACGCCAACCTCCCGAGCAGCGGCGCGCCAGAGTATCACGACAATCCCAACCATTTTTTTCGCACCAGCTTTCCAGATATCGAAATTTGGCAAAAGCGCACCGATGAGATTGAAGGGCTCGAGCGCATTGACTATCTACACATTGACGCCGACCACTCATATGCGCAGAGCCTGCGCGATTTTGAGCGCTTTTTACCCATGATGAGCGATGAGTTTATCATCACAATTCACGACACGAGCATCTATTACCACGACTCGATAGGCGATGGGGCTATTCCCCGCACGATTGCTCACTTGCGTCGAGAGATGGAGAGGGGAGGCAAGTATGCACATTTGGAGATGATAAATTATAACAATCGCCACCGGAATCCCAGCTTGCATTTCCAGGATGCATCAAAGTGTTCAGGCGTTGCAGTGATTAAGCCCAAGAAAAGAACGCTGATGGAGACTTCAATAGGCCAATTTGCCTATTAATTTCAGTGGACAATCGAAATATACAGGGGCTTGTAAAGCGGCTTTACAAGCTAGGTTGACAAGATTCCAATGTCGCAGTATCTCAAAGTTGATGGATAGAAGAACCTGGGCAATCTTCGGAATCTTACTTGGCATCAGTGTCATCGCACTTGACTGGTCAGTTGTGATCACCGCACTTCCCATCATCCAAAAAGAGTTTCACGCCTCGACTGGGCAAATACAATGGGTCATGAATATCTTCGGTCTAATCAGCACCAGCTTTATGGTCACCTTTGGCAGACTCGCCGATGATTTTGGGCGCAGGCGCTTTCTGCTCATCGGGCTTATTTTATTTGGGCTCGGCTCTTTGATTGCTGGGTTATCGCCTAGCATCGAGCTGCTTCTCGTTGGTAGGGCAATTCAAGGTCTCTCTCCTGCAATTGTGATTCCTACAACGCAGAGCTTGATGAAAAAGCTCTATCATGAGAGCCCTGCAAAGGGCGTCGCTCTCTGGAGCTCGATAATCGGTCTTTTTCTCGCACTGGGTCCAGTGGTGGGTGGTGTCATTATCACCCTGATCGATTGGCGCTGGATCTTTTTCATAAATATTCCCGTTGTGATCGTGAGTCTGCTTTTCTGCGCGCTATTTTTGAGGGAGTCAAAAAATACGCGAGAGGGCAAAGACCTTGATTGGTTCGGTCTCTTTGCTCTGGTCTTTTTCCTCGTGCCAATTACTTTGGCGATCACGCAGGGGCCAAGCTGGGGATGGGAATCGCCTCCGGTTCTTTGGATGTTTATCCTCTCAATTTTGGCGCTCGGGGGGCTGATTTTCATCGAAAATCGGGTAAAGGTACCGATCATCGATCCCCAGTTTTTTCTCCATCGCAACTTTATTGCCGGTGCAATTGCGGTTTTCTCCTCAATTTTTCTGATTTGGGTCATCTTTTTTACTGTGCCACTTTTTCTACACAATGTGAGGGGAGATTCTCCCTTAATTGTTGGCGCCTACATGCTCTGCGCATCTCTACCCCTATTTATCTTGGGCCCTCTTGTCGGTAGGCTCCAAGAGAAGATCACCAGTGCAAAGCTCATTTCTGTGGGCTTTATTATTTTGCTCATCTCTGTTTTGGGGCTGCTCTTTTTTGAAAAAGCCTCTGCTCCTTGGCTTATTATTTCGGTGTTGATTTTATACGGCATTGGCTGGGCGGTCATTTGGGGCCCCTCTATTACATGTGGCATTAGTGGTGTGGATAGCGATCTTGCCTCTTTAGCCTCTGGCGCTTTGATGACAATTCAAGACTTTGGTGGGGTCATTGGCCTTGCGATTGCGGGCACGCTGATGCGCATGGTTGCCTTTCACGATGTGAGTACTCTTGCTAAGGCAAAGGGATTGATGCTTTCAGAATCGCAGGTTGAGCAGGCGGCAGAGTCGATCACAAACCCTCAAGCAAGTCCTATGGCAGCTCTCAATTTAGAAAGCATATTTATGGAGGGCTTTCGCTCTGCAACTTTGATGTTAGTTGTCTTGATGATTTTGGCGATGATTCTATTTCGCCTTGTGATCAAGGAGCCCTCTCGGCGTAGCGAGCGAGGATCTCGTTAAAATACATCAGGCTTTTGAATTTCTCATCAATTTTCACCTTCTCTCTTTTAGATAAAATTTTTGAATGGTAGATGAGAGACTCTCCATCAGAGGCTTGAGCTCCCTGTTTTTTTTCTTTTGGCTGCTTGCCATGGAAATGGTTATAGTGTTTGAACGACTCCGCTCTGTGGTAGTCGAGATTTTCGATGAAGGTATCGAGTTTTTCGTCACTTGCGTTGAGAAATGCGAGCAGCTTTTGAAAGGTCTTCTTTGGCTCAGCGATTAAATCTTCATAAAAGATGAGGTGATATTGTTCAGGAGCGCATTTTGAAATAAAGAGAAAGAGCGATTCATAATCTTCATATGTTCCCTCTATTGAGTGATAGAGCGCTTTTTTACTCGCTAAATTTCTTGTAATGAGCTCTTTGTAGTTGCGAATGGTAATGAGATATCTATTTTTGTTTGAGGGGCTGCTTCTTTTTTTTCCCCCATAGTGGCTATGGATCAGACCATCTCGCCTAGAGGAGAACTTATACGCAGATTTTTTTAGTGAGTTGAGCTTGAAGGGGCGCCCAGTCAACTGGTGGATTGAATAAATCAACCAATGTGTCCCTGTCTTATTAATCGTGAGCAGAACATCTTGACTATGAAGTGTTGAAGAGATCACAAGGAGTGCGATAAGATACTTAAACATGACACACAACCTAGCAAATTATAGATATTTAGATCTAACACAAACTCTGCACCCAAATGTTCCCTCTTGGACAGGCTCATGCGGCTTTGAGCATGAGGTGAAGATGGATTACGATCAAGGTGTGCGCGTTTTAAAATATCACATGCATGCGGGTATTGGAACGCATATGGATGCCCCCTCACATTTTTTTAAAGAGGGGAGAAATATTGCCGACATCCCACTTGAGGAGCTTGCCTGTCCACTGCGGATCATCGATGTCTCTAAGGCCGCTCACCCTGAGTACTTTATTTCTGTGGAAGATCTCAAACAACATGAAAACATCTACGGAAAAATCCCCAAAGGGGCGCTTGTGTGCGGGCATACTGGTTGGGCAAGTCGCTGGAGCGACCCTAAGAGCTACCGTAACGAAATGCGCTTTCCAGGGTTTTCTAAAGAGGCGGCGCGGCTACTTTTCGAAAGGCAGGTCGCTGGTATTGGTATCGATACCCTTTCTCCTGATGGGAGCGATACGCAAGACTTTCCCGTCCACAAGCTCTTTTTAGGTGCGGGAAAATACCTCATTGAAAATCTCACAAACTTAGACAGAGCGCCTCCCTCAGGTGCCTCTGTCATCGCTTTTCCACCCAAGCTCAAATCGGGTACAGAAGTGACACTGAGAGTAGTTGCAATTATTTAAAAAACACTGTATTAATTAAATAAAAGTTTATTATATTTGGTGTTTTTATGTCTTCTAATATAGATCCTAACATTGAAGGGTTTAAAGACGATTTTGATTTTTCAAATGTGACCCCTAATCCACAAGATGTCACTCCACAGGATGAAATTCATGAATTTGTTGGTGATATGCTTGTCAAAGCGACAAATATTGTCACAGGAATGGCAATGGGAGTTGAGGGGGCAACTCGTGGAGAGTCGCGTCAGACAGAATTAAAGGCTAAAGCACCGATCAAAGACTTTATCGATGATTTTATGCATCAACTCAATCACACACTCACAGCAAGTCTCTATCAAAGACCCGATTGGAAAGAGGAGATAGGTCCCTTTCAGGATAAAGTTCAGGGGCACCTTGAGTCGCTCGCACGCCTACCCAACACCAATCACATCCCCCGCAAGCAGATCAATCGCCAGAGTGAGTTGATGGGCCAGCTTCAGGCCAAAAGTGGAGTCGGGGCGGCCGCTCCCAAGCTCGGCGCCTCAGGCCCAGGTGCAGGGATTATGGGGGGTAACTTTGCCCAGATGCTTCAACAATTAACAGGTGGCTCTGGGATGACAGGCCATTCGAGTCAAAAACCCTCTTCACCCCATCATAGCCCAGGCGCTTCTCAATCGGGAACGGGAATTCCAGGCATTAAGATGGATCCTTGGATGTCCGCGGTAAAGGGATTGATCGAAAAGTATTTTGCAATTGCTGGGGAGCACTTCCAAAACGTGAATCTAACAAAAAGTACAGGCGGAGATTTTTCTAAAGGGTCTGGCTCGACCCACTCACAGCTTTATCAGCTTCTTGGAATTTATCAGGTTGTTAGCTCACGCTTTAATCAGGACCCTGCCAAAAATAAGGCACAAAAGGAAGCTGCACACGAGCTTGCTAAAGGCGTTGGAGGTAATTCCAATCCACTAGCTGGCCTCATGGGCGGCGGCGGCGCCGGTGGCATGGGAGGAATGGGCGGTATGGGAGGCCTCTTAGGTGGAGCTGGCGGTGGCGGCATGGGCGGTCTGCTTGGCGGCAGCGGCCCGAGCGCGCCTGCAGCAGCTCCTGGGGGAGCTGTTGGCTCCGGCTCAGGTGGCGCTCCGCTTGGTGCAAGCGCCCCTTCACCAATGGCAGATTTGAGTAAAAAGCCACTTAGCGGTCCCAAGCCCTCTGATGCCGATGTGGCACAATTTATGCGGGCAGTGACTCCAAAAAATACCACAAGTTCTGCCCCTGTTGACCCCTCAGGAAAGACCTGGTCCGATCATGGCCAAAAAGGAGCTGTGACCCATTCGAGCACAGGGATTTCGATGAGCAACCAAATCACTGGCGCAAGCGGTGCAACTTCATCGGGTTCAGCTGCGACAACCGATACGATTCCTGCACCGGCCGCTGGAACCTATGAGTTTACATTTAAGCTCACCTCAAATGAGCTGCAAACTCTAGAGTCGAGTAAAATTTTTACCGTTTCGATCCTCCTCAATGGCAAAACGATCAACGTTGGGACCCTCGGGAAAGATCTCACCATCAATTCAGATGGTACAATTACGATGAAGTTTACCATTCCCAAGGATGCGCCTAAAAACTCCACCCTTGGATTTAATTTTTATCTCTACGGCCAACACGGCGCACCTGGAGCCAATCTTTCGATAAGTTCAATGAGTTATGGGGCAACAACTCCCACTCCACCTCCGAATCAGCAAGATCTCCAAAAAGCGTATCAGGATTTGCAGAACATGCCAGATTCTAATGGCAAGACGTTTGCTCAGTGGCTTGGAGCTAATTTAACTCTATTAGGAGCAGACGTTGGTATTTTAAATGGTCTAATTGATGCCTATAAGAGCGCAACACCAGCAGCTCAGAAAGGGCTTTGGGGCGTCATGGAGTCAATGAACTCTGAGGTTCAAAAGTTAATGGGTGCCATTGTTGGAGATGGCAAGTACACAGGATTTAAAGCAGAAATTCAAGATATCTTCGGTAAAGCAGGGATAAGTGAACTCGATGGTGTGAGCGAGAGTCAGCTCGAAACTTATTTCCAATCGCTACTGCCAGCAGAGCCTAAGATGCCGGAGCCCCCAGCAAGCAACCAAGCGCCTGGATCAAATAAATCTGACACTGAAGAGGCTCAGAGCCTTTCGAAAAATCAAGAGGTTAACTACCTTCTTGAAATGTTGAAAGGAGATTTGAAAACAAATCCTCTTCCAAATGATCCAGCATTTACTGCAGTTTATACTGCCTATACCGAATGGAAAAGTGCTTCAGGAGGCGATGCACGCACAAAAGACATCACCTTCATCAACGACTTCTTTGGTCTTCTGGCAGGCATCGTCATCAAGGACTTCCCAGGGATCATGAAATCATTCCCTGGTATAACTGCTAACAGTACTGGAGATGAGGCAGATGCCTTTGATAAGCACATTGTGCAACTCGGTCTTCTCATGTTCTCTCAAAATGGTATTTCAGCAAGAATGCTCTCAAAGGGCCCTACCTCTTCTGGACTTCCAAATATGGCCCCCAGCATGGATGGGGCATCAGGTCTGACGAAAAACGATACTGGAGGCCCCTTTGGTGGCCCCTCATATACTATGAATTCTGGCACGCCAGACTTTAAGAAAAAACTGCCTAGTTCAGGGATGCAAAAAGGGGATGTCGTTGTCCTCTCGGCCTATGTCAAGTGGCCTGAAACCCACACCTCTGAAAATGGAACTCAGCACGTGATGAGTGGTAGTATCGGGTTAGATGGAACGGGCGTTTCAGTTGTCAGTCAAGATTATGGCAATAACAATAACTACAATGGTTGGCAGCGCGTTCAATTTACGATTAAAGTATCTGATCCCAACAACATCACCTTCGACTTTAATGCGGGAAAATTCCCTCCAAGTTGGGGAGGAAGTACAGGATCCATTGCAGGACTATCGATCACCAATTTAGGGCAAAATGCTGAAAAGGCAACCTCGGCAGTGAACTCGCTCATCCCTTCAACCGGTCCCGGCGCGCAAGCAAGCCGAATCGATGGAATCAAAAAAATACCACCAAATGCCAGCTACCAAGAGCGTGCCATGGCCTACGTCAACATGTTCACGCCTCCGCCAAACATCTTCCCTGTAGGACTTGGGCACTTCCCAGAATTGCAAAGGCCTCTAAATCCTGGGGATAGTTTCCTCGATAACTACTCGCCCTTCTATGAAAATGGGGTCAACAAATATCCCTACTATCAGACAAGTAATGCCACAATTACAAATGGCGCTTATAACAGTGATACGAAGAAGTTGGATCACAATATTCGCTTCAATCCAACGGGGAGCGCAAAGTCGCAGGTGAACATGGAGGCCTACGGTCCCATGCCCCCAATGGGTGAGTATCAATACTCATTTAATATTAATCTCCCTGCAAACCTGCAAAATTTCAATCCAACAATTCAAATTTCAGGTCTCGACCAAACCAATGGTAAACCTGGGACAAATCCTCAAATCATGAATGTGAATTTGATGGACTACATCCAGCCAAAACCACCCGTTGCAGGGACTCAGGCCAAAGTTGTTCTCCCATTCAGTTTGACAAAACTGCTCTATAACAACGCCAACTCAAGTGCATCTTATACAAATCACGATTGGATCCAACCGAAAATCACCATCACCGCGCAGGCAGGCAGCCCCTCATTTACAATTAGTAATGTTTCGCTGACAAACAATGATAGTGCAGCATACAGCAAATTCAATAGTGTTAATCCTTCCGCTGGAACAGCCAATAGCAACCAAAAGAGTCTTTGGAATAGCAAAAATGGCGTCAACTACCCAACTACAACTGGAAAAATGCCCGCAGGTTGGGGCAGCGCGCGCCTTTCAAATGACATTGCCAATAACGATCTCAACCCCACACCAACGCCTCAGGGGATCAAACTTCCAGCGACAAATGATGCAAATAACAACTACAATAACGCCTGTTTAAACTCAAACTTCCAAACCTACGGTGATGCCACAGTCTCCTCAACTGTGCAGTTCCAGAAAAACCCCAATGGTCCGACCACCTATCCCGCATTTGCAATGTGGAGCTACGCGGGGCGGCAAACTCCCGTTGGCTCAAGTGGACAAGCCGGCCCTGCAGGAAACGCCTACATGGATACTGGGGAAAATGACTCGGAATTTTATGCAGAGAAAATCAACGGACAGGTGCACACACTTCTGCGCTTTACCGCCTATGATGGTCTCGATGGGGGAGGTAAATACCACTCGCCGACAATCACAGTCGATTTAACAGCAAAATATGGAATTAACCTCTATGATGGAACCCAAAACACCATCACGATGCACGATATTCCAAGCGCCAAAACAGGACAAGATACGCTCTCTGTCACAGTCACAAATGCTGCAGGAAAATCCTGCACCCTAAGTTGGCCTGCTGGAAAAGATGGCGTGAAATCTCATGAGGTCCCCAAATATTGGAGAATCGGAACAGAAGCTCCCCAGTGGGGCTACAAGTCGCAGCAAGGGAACCTTGCGCAGACACCAGGACGCTCAGACTTCCTCGTTTCAAATCTCAGCGTGAAAAACCACCTCAGCCCCGAGCAGCAAAAGAAGGCAAATAAAGCGATGCGCCACCACTCCACCGACTACTCATACAACACCCCAGGAGGTGGATTCATCTCCTGGCCTCCGCCACTCTATGCACAAGGTGGAGCAGATACACTTGCTAAATACGCCGCAAAAATTGAGGCGCTACTTAATGAATATCCTCCCACCTCAACCTATGGACAACTTGCTGCTGACTTGAAAAAAACCTATCAGCAGTACGTCACAACAGGTCCCGATGGTGAGCCCGAGCTCAAAACAAATATTGCGAAAAACGGCACCACCGCCAACAACGGACTCTCAGCGCTGCAGCAAGCAATGCAGATCACCTTTATTAACGATGTCCAGCGGGGCGGATCGATTTATGAAGAGTACGGCACCACCATCCAAGGGGTCTCACAAATCGCAGCGCAGCTCGGCTTTAGCTCCTCACAGGTGACGCAAATTTGCACCCCACAATCTGTTGGAGCGCAAATGATGGAATGGCTCAATGAGCAGACAAATGCAGGAGGACCAGATTCCTCACAATACCAAACCGTCAAACTCCAACTGCTCGATGCGATGGAAAAAGGGCAGCCAACCGGAAAAATTGACCAATTCCTCTTTGGTCCAATGCCCCCAGACCCCTCCAATCCCGCACAGTATAAAACCCTCGAACAAACCCTTACACAAATCTTTGGGGATAAAAATCTCGGACTCTCGAATTCGATTATGAACAGCGTCGCAAACGAGTTTGAATCAATCTTCCCAGGAGCGCCCAAACCCTTTGTTCCTCAAGGCTCAGTTGCCCAAACATTGACAGATGATATGAACAAAGCCACTAATCCTGGAGTCAAAGAGATCTTCCAAGATATCATAAACCTATACAATAGCGGCTCGCGCCCAGACTTATTCGATACAGCTGCAGGAAGAGACGCCCTCTACAAGTTTATTGGTTACTGCCTCAGCGCCCAGCCCGGCTCCCCACCAGTGACGCTAAAGGGAACAAGCATCTCCTTTACCGCACCCTCGAGCTTCCCAATAAAAGATCCCCAGTACACCCAAATCATCAATGAATTCCACAGCGCCTTTGGAGACCCTCCAATCCCAACCCCCACACCAAGTAGTGGTGGAACCGTTGATTCGGCCTTCAGCGACCTTCAGTCCCAATATGAAGATAATGACACCATCAAAGCCATCCTCGTTTGGGCAAGCTACTACCTTGAAAAGGATCCCGGATTCCTAAAAAGTGATAACCTCATCACCTTTGGGAAAACCCTACAAGCCATCCTAGCCGCTCCAAAAAATAACGTCAGCTACCACACCGGCGGCAACACCTACGCAGCCCCCACCGATGCCCAATCCCTCACCACCGCACAACAAAAAAGCTTGTACTCCTCGATTATGAATGATGTTAAAAATGCTCTAGGTTAATAACGGCCCGATCCCCGATCGGGCCCAACCGTCACCTAACAATAAAAACCCGTGCCCGTGCCCGAAAAAAAACAAAGACCGTCCCAACCACAACTCTCCGATCGACCCTAACCGTTACCTAGCAATAAAAACCCGTGCCCCTGCCCGTGCCCGTGCCCGTGCCCGAAAAAAAACAAAAACCGTCCCGACCACAACTCTCCGATCGACCCTAACCGTCACCCAGCAATAAAAACCCGTGCCCTTGCCCCTGCCCGTGCCCGTGCCCGAAAAAACAAAGACCGTCCCAACCACAACTTCCCAACCACCCCAACAATCACCCAACAATACCTCCCTTTCCCCCTGACCCAAATCGTCAAAACTCCTATAAATATAATAAAGATTTTAGCAAGATAAGAGCCTTCTTTATCAAGTTAAGGAATTATACAAAGTGATTGAAGTCAAAGAAGAGCAAGTATTAGACCATGAAAAGCTCAATGTATATCAAATCTCAATAGAATTTGTTGTATTTGCTGATGCTCTTATAAAAGAGCTTCCACGTGGTCGTGGATATTTAAGTGATCAACTACGTCGCGCTGCACTTTCAATTTCATTGAATATTGCTGAAGGTGCCGGTGAATTTGCTAACGAGGAAAAAATTAGATTCTATCGTATTGCCAAACGATCAGCTACAGAATGCTCAGGAATATTAGATGTCTGCGGAAAACTAGATATTATCGACAAGAAGACTCAAGAAAAGGGAAGGCTTTTTCTTGTTCGCATCGTCTCTATGCTTATAAAATTAGCTCAAAAATAATTCATGGATTGGGAGACGGGGGAATTTTGTGGGGTGACGGTTAGGGTCGATCGGGGAGTTGTGACCGGGACGGTCTTTGTTTTTTTTTCGGGCACGGGCACGGGCAGGGGCAGGGGCACGGGTTTTTACTGCTAGGTGACGGTTGGGGTCGATCGGGGAGTTGTGGTCGAGACGGTCTTTGTTTTTATTGCTAGGTGACGGTTGGGGGTGGTTGGGAAGTTGTGGTCGGGATGGTATTGTTGGGTTGTGGGAAAAGGGGGAGGAGATTAGTATGGTTTCATGCATACGGAAACATGTGAATACAGTGATGGTTCGACTGCTTTAGAGGCTTTTGTTGCCTACGATTCTTCTTTGCATGGGAAGTTGCCTTGTGTGTTGATTTTTCATGCTTGGCGTGGGCGCGATGATTTTGTGGCTGAGAAGGCAAGGGAGATTGCGGCTCTTGGCTATGTGGGTTTTTGCGTTGATGTTTATGGCAAGGGGGTGCAGGGCAATGGTGTTGATGAGTGCTCAAAACTGATGGCTCCATTTATGGAGGATCGGGCGATGCTTGAGCGGCGCATTAATGCGGGGCTTGAGGCGGCCAAGGGACTTGAGATGGTCAATGGCGACTCGATTGGTGCGATTGGCTACTGCTTTGGTGGGCTATGCGCGCTGGATCTGGCCAGATCGGGTGCGGATGTGCGTGCGGTGGTGAGCTTTCACGGTCTTTTACATGCGCCACTAGATAGTGGGCATAAGATTCATGCCAAGGTGCTTGTTCAGCATGGCAATGAGGACCCTATGGTTTCTGCTGAGGAGGTCGCTGCCTTTGGCAAGGAGATGACTGAGGCTGAGGTCGACTGGCAGCTCCATATCTATGGCAATGCGATGCATGCTTTCACAAATCCTGCGGCAAACGACCCAGATTTCGGCACGGTTTACAATGAGAGCGCCGATAAGCGCTCGTGGCTTGCTATGAAAAACTTCCTCGCAGAATCGCTATAATTGTGCTATCCTTTTTCCGATGACAGAGGCATTAAAGAAAGACTTTTATGTAACTAAGACGCGGCTTGCCCTTGTCTTGATGAGCCTACTGAGCGAGCCTTTGGTGGCGCTCTACACCTGGCTGCCCTTTATTGCTCGCAAGGAGCTCGGAGCCACGGCTCTACAAATCTCGATTTTAACAGCCCTGCGTCCTGTCGTCTCTCTGCTCTCATTTTACTGGAGCCATGGGATCGATAATCGGCGCGAGAGGCTGAGGGGTAATTTGATTTTATCGGGGATTTTTGCCCGCGTTCCCCTGATGCTCTTTTTCTTCTTTAACAATGTTTGGTATGTCATTTTGGCCTCTACCATATATATGCTCTTTACTCGGGCGGGAATTCCAGCGTGGATGGAGATTTTGAAGCTCAATGTCCCTGGAGGGGAGCGGGAAAAGCTCTTTTCAATGGGTACTCTATTTGCCTATCTCGAGGGGATGGTCTTTGCCCTATCGATGGGGATGCTCCTCGATTTCAACGGCGATACGTGGAAAATTCTCTTTTTAATTGCATCGGGAATTGGCCTTGTGGGGCTCTTTTTCCAATCAAGGGTGCCGATTCGTGGGGAAAAACCGGCCCCAATCGAGATGCAGATCTCACCAATTGTGCGTCTTGTCAAGCCATGGCGCGACACCCTGCACCTCATGCGCACAAGGCCAGATTTTGCCCGCTTTCAGGCGGCCTTTATGGCAGGGGGCTTTGGGCTGATGTTAATCTCCACAGTCCTTCCGCTCTACTTTGTCGATGTTCTGGACCTCTCCCACACGCAATTCACAACAGCCAGATCGATCTGCATGGCGATTGGATTTGTCGGATCCACGTGGGCGTGGACGCGGAGTCTTTCAAAGATCCAACCGGGAAAATTGACAAGTCTTATCAACTTCCTCTTTGCCCTCTTCCCTCTAGTTCTTATCTTAGCCAAGCTCTCGACAGGCTGGCTCTATAGTGCCTATATTATATATGGTATCGCTCAAGGGGGCTCGCACATGCTATGGCATCTATCAGGCCCCCTCTTTGCCGGTGAAGAGGACAGCTCGATCTACAGTGGTGTCAATATTGTCATGGTCGGCATCCGGGGAATTATTGCCCCAATGATCGCTCCCATGCTCTATCTCCTTTTTGGCCCTACCACTGTTTTAATCCTCGGCATGCTCATCTGCTCCACCGGTGGCCTTTATATGCTGCGAGAGCGTAGCTCTTTGACCACACAATCAGATTGAGTGTCTTCTGCCAAAGAGTAGAGAGCAAACGTCGATCGATCCATCGGAGGCTCTACGTTTTTTGTAAGATTTCCTCGAGATAAAAGTGATCTCTTTTGCCTTGCCAATTTGCGCTGAGCTTGGAAGCCGAACTCCATCGACTAAGATGGTGATGCGATGCGCCTTCCATCCTGTTAACTCGCTAACGACTTGCTGCACGCGAGAGACAAGCTCTGTCGCTTTGAAGCGATAGTCAAGTTTATGCACGCGTTTAAAAGGTAAATGGCGGTGGACATCAGAAAAAGTTGCAGATTGGACGCCAGAGGCGCCAAGTTGAACTTCGGGATTGATACAGAATGTATCCATAGAAAAACTCCGGGTTGGTTTGCTCATCTTGCAGCACTCTAGAATTTATAAAGTGCTGGAGTCGGAGCAAACGCCTCTCAGAAGTTAACACCATCTTAAAATGTTAAGTGAATATTTGACAAGAAATTTTTTGTAACAGGTGTGTTTTTGTAATACTATTTGAAATAATTAGTTAATTATATTCGTTATTAACTGACAATTACTTAAATTTTTTTAAAAACATAAGTTGTTTACTTGCAAGAAAAAGAGTGAATTAAATTCAAAAATGACGTAAGTTTTTTCAAAAAATTCATAACTACCTCTGGACAATCAAATTAAAATAATCTACTTTCCGGTTAAGGAACAAAAATGGATGGAGAACCATGGATATATTACATATTATTCTTCCAGTGTTTGCGATTATCGTAACAGGATGGCTGTTACGTGCTATTAACTACATCACAGATTCAATGGCAGAGCAGATGTACGTGTTTGCAAGACGCGTAGCCGCACCAGCGCTTCTACTTTTCTCATTGGGTTCAGTTTCATTCGGCCAAATTTGGTATTGGGACTACGTCGGTGTATTTGGCGTCGTGACATTTGGTGTCTTTATTGTAGTTGCCTATCTAGCAACTGTGATGATGAAAAAATCATTTAACCGAGTCGCATGTGGCGCATTTGCTTGCATGGTCGGTAACGCCGCTTTCTTCGGCCTACCATTCCTTTATGGAATTTTTGGTCGTAGAGCGATGGTACCTGCTGCTGTCACAATGCTCATTCTCTTAGTTATGTACGCAGTCGTTGTGTTCATCTTAGAGATGGCTGGCTCAAAAAGAAGTTTCGAGAATGCAATTCGCAAAGCCGGAACGGTTTTATTTACTGAAATCGTTGTGATTGCTGCGATTATCGGTATTCTCTACTCACTCACTGGTCTTCCAATTCCTGATGGAGTTGCTAAGTACCTACGCTTCTTTGAAGTTTCATTTGTTGCTGTTGCGCTTTTCGCTTTCGGTGCACAGATCAACTTCAAGAACTTTGCTAAAGAGTGTTCTGAAGAATTCTTCCCAATGGTTTGGAAAGTTGCTGTGATGCCTGCATTAATGCTTTGGGTATCATGGGCATTCAAAATCCAAGCGATGTGGGCTGTTGTTGGGATTCTAGTTAGCGCAATGCCAACTGCTTTCATTGCTCAAGTCTTGACCAAAGCTTATGGAAAAGACAAGCAAAAATCAGTTGTTGAGCGCGTTGGACGCATTTCACGAGTAACTGCAGTATGTGGGCTTGTTGCCCTCTTCTTCTGGCTACTTATCTTGGCTCATCTGTATCCAAGTGAGTTCCGCTTTACTCGTTCGTTCTACTAGAAATAGACTCACGACCCAAACGTTGGCAAAAAGGCTCCTCATTTGAGGAGCCTTTTTTTACCCAGTCATCAGGCCCCAATGTAGTAGGGGCCTTTTTTTTCTAAAATAGCATCGATTCTTTCTCGAAGGAACTGCTCTCTTTCAAACGTATTTTTTGGCCAATCTAAATAAGAAATCACAAATAGCGAGATACCTAGCTTTCGATAGAGTGTATTTCTTAAGATCGTGCTTCCATTTCTTCGTTTTGTTCCAGGTAAATAGTGCCAGGTTCCATCATATTCAATCGCAAGCGGTTTCGGCCCGGGTAAAAAGAAATCGGGTTTTAAGATTCCATGTAAGGTCTCTTGCTGTTTAAATCCTAGTCGGGCGACATACGTTGAGAGCTCACGCTCTTCAAAAGAGGATCCAGCTTGATCAATATCAAACTTCAGACGAGAAAGGGCCTCTTTTAAAACGGATAAAATCTTGGGGTCTAGGTCTAGAATAATCGCACAAGCCAAAAAGCGAGTGAGCCCTTTAACGTCTAGTCCAGCTATCTGATCTAAATTGAGTTCAATAATTCGTTTAAACCAGCTGTTAAAAGGAGTAGGCTGCTCTAATGTAGCTGTAAAAGTAGCAATAGCTTTTGCAAGAATCGATAAGTTATGAAGAGGTATGCGGTGAGCGATTAAAATATCAATCGCTCTCTCAACTCTGGTATCGTATTTTTTTGCCTTTGCTGCATATGAAACAATTGTTGTTAGCGAATCATCATCTAAGGTATCCAAAGGCTCATTAAGAAGAGACTCTAAAAGAGAATCCGTGTTTAATTTTTCTGTAAAAGATAAGAGTCTCGCTCTGTCTTTAAGAGAGAGTTCTTTGAAGTTTGCAAGAGCTGCTTTGAAAAGCTGTGTCGATGTCTTTTCATATTTTCCTTCTCCACGGTGAGCAAGTGTGAAGCCAATTTTATAACATGCTGCCGGCGCAGTTTCCATATCAGCTTGGGTTTTTGCTCTAGCAAAAGCGCTTAATTGCGTGCGAAGGTCAAACTCTCTCATTTCCTTTAAAGAGGTTGAATAAGCAATATCGGCTAGATCTGAAAGATTCATCGTTGGCAGTTGTCTACGAATTAAAAAGTTGCAAGTTGCGCAAAATCTATTTTTCAGGACCCCTCGATATGTATCAATCACCACATCTTTAGCAATCACTTCTCCCTCTTCGTACCCAAGCCGTTCAAACTCTGCCTCTAAAGCCGCATCTTCTTTTTTCAGGTCCTCTTGAGTTGGGACAATCCATAGGGGGTCAATTTGTATAGCGACTTCAGCCAATATTGCCAGTGAGTGGTTATTTAGATCCTCTTTCAGGGTTTGCTCTACGTAGTAGTGTAAATTCGTGTAAACAATATGCTGGCTATTGAATAAAATATTGCATAAAGCACTTTTATCTTCTGGACGCACCATTGCCTGCCACGCTTTATGAGCAAGTTCCCTTAGCTCCCTTTCAAGTTCTTTGGGCGCTTTTTTCATAAAATGCATGAGCCCGATATAATGGCCATTTGTGAATTCCATCTCACCTGGTTTAGCCCTCAGAATTCGATGGACAATCGATGCATAAATATAAGTAGGGACACGATCCAACGTTGAGACAATTTTAGCAATGCGAAGTATAGCTGCCCGGGGAGCCCTTGGGATAAATCTTTCAAAAACAGAAAGTAATTGGGTGCAAGCCTCCTTGTTTACATGGACTCTGTTTGGATCGAGGGTAAAAATTGCTGCTTCTATAGTTTTATCTTCAGTGTCCACATCTGGTAGGATGTCAAAAAGAGAGATAAATCCTCTTTCAATCACATCCACTCCAATCTCTTTTAGCTGGTGGGCTGAGGCCACCCTACCGTCTAGTGACATTCTTCTATTGTACTTGATGAAGTGATCAATAAAATTTTCATAGAGGTGTTTATATCCAAGTCTTTTAATGGTTTTTAAAACTAGGGTAAATTCTAAGCCATTACAACTATCAATTCTGGACAAAAAATGTTCAAGCAATCCATTTGCGATCGCAGTGTTTGCCTCCATTTCTATTAGATTAAAATAAGAGGAGACAACCTGTCTCATTTCAGTTTTTCTATGAGTGAATCTAGCAACTACGCGTTCAGTTAGCTTATTGCCTACAGCAGAGGAGAGTTTAATATGTCTAGTCTTATGCATTAACTTGATAAATTTGCTCGCTGTAAAGGTGGGAATCCGATCAAAAATCTCTGCAATCCTACGTATGATTCGATCTAAATCTGGTTCCCTTTTAATAAACGACTCAAGGCGATACCAGTCTTCTCGTGACATTTTCCCAGGGCGTAGGTTGGAACGTGTAGGCCTGCCTTTATAGGCTTGATACCTCGATCTATTCGCTCGCCTTCCAAGTTCTCGACCTGAGCCCATTGAATCTCTAAAAGCTTGCCGCTGCTGGGCATATCTGTGAAATGTAGTTCTTTCCATAATATCTCCTGATTTTAGGTGGATATTATGCGTGAATATTACATACAAATCAAATGAAACAAAAAGTGTTGAATTAGAATCGTTTCATCTTAGGGTGAATATTGGGATCTTAATAATTATGTTTAGTGGCCAATATAGATTGGTCCTTCATTTGACATGATTGTTTTGATCCCCTTTTCAAGAAAGCGCATTTGCTTCTCCTTTCTTTCAGGCCAGTCTAAGTAAGAAATGACAAAAAGCGAGTATCCTAGCTTGCGATAGAGGGCATTTCTCAAGATCGTCTCTCCATTTCGCCGGTTGGTGTCAGGTATATAGTGCCAAAAGCCATCATATTCGATCGCAATGGGTTTTTCTCCCGGTCGATAACAATCAGGATTCAGGACTTCATGTAAGCGGTGGTTTCGTTCAAATCCAAGTTTGGACGCAAGGTTTGAGACCTCAAGTTCTTCTTTAGAGACTCGGGGTGGATCTATATCAAATTTCCGAGCTCGTAGAGCATCTGCTAGCTTATCGATTACGGCAGGGTAGACCTCAAATATGATGGCACTTGCTAAAAAGCGCGTCAGGTCTTTCACGTCGAATGCACAAATTAAAGGCACATTGCTCTGAATTAACTCCTTACACCAAGGGGCAAAAGGGGTAGGTTCACCTTGTATTGCTGCGAAAGTGGCAATGGCTTTTACCAAAATGGCCATTTCATTTAGAGGTAGCCTGCGCTCGATGAGGATTCTGATAGCCGTTTCAACGCGGACATCGTATTTTTTTGCCTTTGCTGAGTTTGAGACGATTGTTAATAACGTCTTATTTTTCAAAATCGTAAGCTTTTCATTTAAGAGTGAATCTAACAGAGGATCTATATTCAATTTTTGTGCATAGTCTAAAATTTGAGCCCTTTCAGAAATCTTGAGTTTACAACTCTTTACGATTGCGGCTTGAAAAAGTTTTTTTGCAATGCCTTCATGCCGAGTTTCTCCACCCCGAACTAAAGAGAGAGCGATTGTTAAACAAGCAGATGGAAATTCACACAACTCGAAACGGGAGATGCGATTAGCAGCTTTAACCAACGCGTCCTGGAGGTGAAAGTCTTTTAATGCAGGGTGACTTGTCGTGATGGCAAGGTGGGCCAAATCGGGCAGGCGCATGGAAGGCAGTCGCTCCTGAACTGCTGTGGCTACCTGACAAATTACGTTTGTTTTTGTCATATATTGGAAGCTTTCAATCACTCTTTCTTCTTCAATTGCCTCACCCTCTTCGTAAATAAGATGTTCAGGATCTGAGTCAACCAGTCTCTGGTGCTCTCTACTGATCTCATCTCTTGTTGGGCGAATAGAATCTGGGT
Source organism: Simkaniaceae bacterium (assembly GCA_022763045.1). Lineage (GTDB taxonomy): Bacteria > Chlamydiota > Chlamydiia > Chlamydiales > JACRBE01 > JALEGI01. The sequence goes on from JALEGI010000014.1 coordinate 124,152, forward strand.
TTAACCCAATCGCAATATCTAATAAAATGCCTAGCGAGCGATCATCCAAAGTCTCTTTTAGCGTGTCGGAAAGGTAGTTGTATAAATGTACATGGTGAATATGACAACTTTTGAATAGATTCTGGCAAAAGAGGCTTTTATCTTTTGGAAGGGTCATTAAAAGCCAACCTTGATGTGCAAGCGCTCGCATTCGTTCTTCAAGCTCTTTAGGTGTCTTTTGTAAAAAATACAGAAGCGTATTGAACTCGTCTTGGGAGAGCTGCATTTTTTCAGCTGGAGCAGTAAGAACGCGGTTAATGAGGCGTGCGTAGACTGAAGTGGGGACGAAGTCTAAGGTCAACAGAATTTTAGCGATGCGGATAATAGCTGCTTTATTGGCTCTTTGTAGAAAAGATTCAAAGACCCTAAGTAATTGGTCGCATGCTGGTTTGTTCTTGTGAATCTGATCTGGATCAAGTGTGAAAAGTGCCGCCTCAATATTTCTATCTTCGTTTCTTTCGCTAGGCAGGATATCAAAAACGGTAACCATGCGAGTTTCAATGACATCAACACCAATTTCTTTTAATTGATGTGCTGCAAATATGCGGTCGTCTAATGTCATTGTTCCAAAATTTTTTCTGAAATGCTCCACAAAATGAGGAAAGAGTTGTGTATATCCAATCCTTCTAATCGTTTTTAAAACGATACCAAACCCTAAGCCTGTGCTACTTTCAATGTGTTTTATAAAATGGTCACGTAGCTGGTTGGCAATCTCGAGTTTTCCACCCATTGATGTTAGATCTAAATAAGCCATAGATACGTGCCTTGAATCAGTTTTATCATGGGTAAATCTATTCACAACACATTTAGTAAGCGCATCACCTTGTTCGGACTTAAGACTGATACGTCTATTTTTCATAATAGTTAAAAATTTACTCGCAGTATACGTTGGTAAACGGTCGAAAATAGCAGTTATTTTATTGATAAGAGTGTGTGTATTTGTTTCGCGATGTACCCAGTTCGTAAGTCGAGCTATTTCATCTTTGGTGATCTCGTTGAATTTACGTCGTCTACCAGACCCATTGTGGTTTAGCCTTTCCCTATGTGCTTTGTATTGGGCCCCAAAACGACCGTATGACACTCTTTCCATATTACCTCCAATATTTGGCAAATAGTATACACAAGCCGGCTCATTTAATCTAATTAATTGTTATAAAATTTTTTGTTTAGTTTACGAGTGTTGCTATAATGCATCTTGTCATTTCATCAGGGTGCGCTTTCTTTTTTTGTAGATTCGGTGGAACCGGTATCACAACGATGTTATATGCGCGATAACAGATACCTTCAAGTGCAGAGCGTTGACGCAGAGTTGTTGTCCCGGGGATATAGTCCTCTTCACTATAAAAGATCACAGCGATAGCTTGCTTACCTGGAATTACCGGTCGATAAAATATCGGGGTGAGGCAATCATTTATGACCTGGCTCTGACGAAAGCCGAGTGCTTCATAGTAGGGAGCTTCGATTGGAGGTTTAAGAGAAGGTATAAGCACTTTTTGTAATTCGCTGCGAATCCTCTTATCTAATTGTAATATGCTTGCTGCATAGCACACGTTTTTAATCATGTCGCGAGCGATCGGATAAGCGAAATTACTAGTTAAAAAAAAGGTTGCAAAAAGTTTTTGAATTGAGCTAGGGTGACAAGAAACGCAATTTTTTTTCAAAAGGAGCCTATATGTTAGGACTAATTCTTCCCGTATTTGCGTTGGTGGTGACCGGCTGGGTATTGCGCGGTCTCAAGTACATCAGCGAATCCATGGCAGATGATCTTCTCGATTTTTCTATGTATATCGGTATGCCGATCCTGCTAGCTAACTCTTTTGCCACTGCATATTTTTCCAGAATTTGGGACTGGAAGTTCATTGGCGTATGGGGCATTGTCGTCTTCGGCTTAATGCTCATTTACATCTACATTGGCGCTGTCATCGCTAAAAAGCCTTTCCACCATGTGGCTGTCAAGTCGTTTGCTCATTGCTGCGGCGCAAACCTTACAACATTTGGTTTGGCATTTATCTTTGCGATTTTTGGCCGTGAAACAATGCTACCTGCAGCACTCACATGGGCAGTGATCCTATTGATCTACGCCTTCATGCATGCATGGTGCGAGTATAAGACTGGCAAAAACGTGACAATGGAGCGTTGCCTTAAACACTTTGCTAAAGTCTTTTTCAACCCAGCAATGATTGGTGCCATCATCGGTGTGCTCTATTCACTTACTGGTTTTGGCATTGCAAATGGTGTTGAGCGCTACCTAAGACTCTTTGAGTGGGCAGCAGTTGTGACTGCGCTTGTCTCATTTGGCGCGCTTTGCGATTTCACAAGCTTTACACGTGGCCTCAGAGCGCAGTTCTGGCCGCTGGTTTGGAAACTTGCTGTGATGCCAGCTGTTGTGCTTTGGGCATGCGTGAGCTTTGAAGTGAGCGCTGTTTGGGCGGTTGCCGGCATCTTAATTGCTGGAATGCCAGCAGCTTTCCACTCTGCATGGCTTGCTGATGATTTCGCAAAAGGAAAAGCATCAACTGATGTTCACGATTTCCTTAGCGTATCGATGATTGCAGGACTAGTAACACTCTACTTCTGGATGTTTATCCTCAATCACTTCTACCCAACAGTATTTGCTCATGCTGGGCGTCTATACTAAGGCCGTGATGCTGAGCGCGCTTGTCGCGCTCAGCGCTTGTGCTCCCTCACCTAAAGTTACAACCACCTCAATGAAACGCGACGCCGATGAGTGCGATTTTTGGATTGATGCGGATGATTCGAGCCGCTCAGTGCTAATTGGCAACGACAAAGAAACTCCAGGATGTTTGTATGTGTGGGATATGGAGGGGAAAAAGCTCTTTGAAACAGAGCCCATCATCATGCCCGTCGGCGTGAGCGTGCGCAAAGGGATTAAACTTGGCAACCGAGAAATTGATGTCGTAGGGACAGGTGTGCGCAGTACAAATGAAATTAAGATTTTTGAGATCGACCCTAAAACGCGTCACCTGATTGACCGCACCTCAAAGCGAGGGATATCCTCAGGATTTACCTACCGCACCTACGGCTTTTGTCTCTACAAGCGCCCCAGTGATGGCGCTCTTTTTGCCTTTGCTAGCGATCGCAAGGTGAATGAAATTCACCAAATTCGCCTTCAAGATGACGGCGAGGGCAACTTCGAGGGAAAATTGGTGCGCAAATTCGGAAAGGGCGACCAAAAACGTTTTGTCGAGGGAATGATTGCCGATGATGAGCTTGGCTATTTTTACTGCTGCGATGAGCGCTACTCGATTTTAAAATATTGGGCAGACCCAGCAAAAAAAGATAATCGACTACTCAATAAATTTGCCCTCGACGACAATATCAAAAAAGATCGCGAGGGACTAGCTCTCTATCTTGAGCCGCAGGGCAAGGGCTATCTTATCGTTTCAAGTCAGGGGAATTCTTCGTTTAACATCTACCAAAGAGAGGGCAATAATGCCTTTGTCAAGCAGGTAAAACCCAAAGGAGTCTACTACTCTGACGGCATTGCTTGCACCTCAACGCCTATTTTACCCAAGTTCCCAAAAGGCGTCTTCGCTGCCCATAATGATACCGACACAAATTTCGTTCTCTACTCATGGGAAGAATTGATGCCTTAGTTAAGAGGATAGGTTCACGTGTGATTTTCTACAGGTATGTTTGATTTTTTTTTACCACAGAGGACACAGAGAGCACAGAGAAGAGGTTTTTAAGCTGTAGGGCCTGTAAACCCACTTGGCTATGTTGCACAACTCAAGTTTACAAGGTATGAGAACCTGATTTAATCAGGTCGAAGAGCGCCTTCAGGGCGCTCAGGGGGCCCCAGATTTGCGCTATCGCGACGAACCAAGCGTATAGTTAATACGTGTGAGGAGCGATAGAGTAAAGCTGGGGTGCCATGATGCGGCCAAAAAGCTGAGGTGCATTTATGCAACTCAGCCAAGCTAGGTTTTCTTCTCGTCTTTGACGTGCGATAGATAGGAGTAGACTGCGACGAGTCTTGCAACCAGAATTGCGATGTAAAACTGACCGACGATCCCTTCAATGATTGTGAAGGTCTGCGCGATATCAAGGCGCGCGGCGATGTCTCCATACCCTATGGTAAGTAGTGTGACAAAGCTAAAGTAGAGCATCTCAGAGAGGTAGTGATTGTGGGCATAAAATGAGGCGTCTTTGTCAATGAGGTGAAAGGAGCCTGGAATCAGAAACTCTATCAAGTAGTAGATAAAGGCAAAGGCAAAGGCGATAAGAAAGTAAACGCAGATGGTGCCGCGCAGCGTTTCAAGTGTGACTGTAGCATTTAAGATCACGCGGGCGAGAATGGAGCAGGAGCAGAGGACGATGGCAGCTGAAGTGAGAAAGAGAAAAAGGCCAATGACAATTGGATGGGGGAAGGCAAGGCAGACCCAGCTGAGCACCATGCCCGGGATGGCAAGCACTCCAACGGCAATTTTCATTCCCTTAGTGTGGCGGCAATTAAACACAGATGCTAAGATCGCAAGGGTGAAAAAAAAGGTCCAGATGCCATCGTAGATCGGTCCGCGATCGTAGGGGCGAAAGACAAATAGGACGACGAGAAAGACCATCAACTGCGTGAAGTGGGTCTTGGTCATCGAGCGGAGCTTAGTAAAAGCGTTTTTAGCCATAACCCTCATATAATTATGCGCAAATTCAAAGTACAGAAAAAAGGGAGCACGCAACTTGAGCACATTGAGCAGGGAGAGCTTGAAAGGCTATGCAGCTTTGTTTATCTAGATCGCTATCGATTTGAAAGCGAGCGCGATAGAGAAAAGTTTATTGAGGGGGGCAAAAAACTTCGGGTATTGAGAATCGTATCGCAAAAAGAGATTGATCTTGCAGCTCGCTATCATGGACAGGAGCTCGACCCTAAGGGCTACTCGATTCGCTACATCTCAGACTCGATTGGTTATGGCGCCTATGCCGAGCGCAATTTGCCAAAAGGGGAGATTATCGGAAGTTATGTCGGTCATATTCGCAGAGAGGGAATTTCGCCTTACTACCGCTTTGCCTATCCCTACAGTCCCAATGTACTTGATCCGCACTACATCGATGCCATTGATGGAAATTTCACACGTTTTATCAATCATAGTGAGAAGGCGAATCTGCAGGTCCTTTTTTGCTATAATGAGGGACTGTTTCATGTCTTGCTAGAAACTCTTCGAGAGATTAAAAAGGGTGAGCAATTTCTGTATGACTATGGCGATTCATACTGGCTCGAAAAAAAACCGCTAAACTTGGAGTAAAAATGTGGATTCAGTTGGAAGGGGAGCTTTTTGATCAGGTTCAAAAGCAAGAGGTTTTTCAAGATTCTAAAACGTTTGTCGACGCGATTCCTAAGGCAGCGCCGGAGGAAATTCTCATTCGCTTTAAGTCTGCTGATAACTTAGAGCACTTTGTCGCGGCAAACTTTGAGCTGCCTGAAACGCTCGAGCCGCAGGTCGAGGCGGAAGATATCGATGCGCATATCGATCAGGTTTGGGGCGCTTTGACCCGCGAGCTGCACCCAAAATCTGAGTATGACTCTCTGCTCGATCTGCCTCACCCACACATTGTGCCCGGTGGTAGATTTCGCGAGGCCTACTACTGGGATAGCTACTTCACCGCCCTTGGTATTTCACAAGAGATGCTCCAAAACCTCATCGAAAACTTTGCCCATCTGATTGACACCTATGGCCACATTCCCAATGGAAATCGCCAGTACTATCTGAGCCGCTCCCAGCAGCCCTTTTTCTCCCATCTGCTTGAGCTCTATGAGAGCCGCGGTGGTGATATTGAGGCCTACCTTCCAGCTTTAGAAAAGGAGTACCTTTACTGGAATGCGCCTCATCGTGTGGATGCAAAGACGGGGCTCAATCACTATTGGGATGAGAAGACAACTCCGAGGGAAGAGTCGTATCGTGAAGACTTAGCCGTGACCCAAGATTCTGAGACCTATCGCCACTTGCGTGCGGCGTGCGAATCGGGCTGGGACTTTAGCTCGCGCTGGTGTCGCGATCCAAACGACCTTTCGAGCATTGAAACGGTGCACTTGCTACCTGTTGATCTGAACTCACTGCTCTATCATATGGAGAAGATGCTCGCGCGCGTTGAGAGTAGCTATGGCGAGAAGGCGGCCCAGCGAGCGCAGGCAATTGAGCGCTATCTTTACAGTGAAGAGAAGGGGCATTATGTCGACTACAACTGGAAAGAGGAGCGGCAAAATGAGCAGCTCACTGCAGCTACAATGGCGCCACTTTTTGTCTCTCTTGCTAAAGCAGAGCGCGCAGAGCGTGTCGCATCTGTGGTGAAAAGCTCGCTTTTGGGGCCAGGTGGCCTGGCAACGACACTGGAAAAAACGGGCCAGCAGTGGGACTATCCCAACGGGTGGGCGCCACTGCAGTGGATCGGCTATCAAGGACTCAAAAATTACGGACAGACTGAGCTTGCTAGGGAGCTTGCAAAAAGATGGTTGCAAAGCAATGAGACGATGTATAAAAGGGTGGGAAAAATGCTAGAGAAATATGCCGTCGATCGCCTTGAGGTCGAAGCTGGAGGAGGGGAGTACTCTCTTCAAGAGGGCTTCGGGTGGACAAATGGTGTATATCTGCAAATGAAACGAGAGCTGCAATGAAAAAACTCCTCCTTCTCTTTATGCTATGCGCTCACTTAAGCGCCAAAGAGAGCTTTAAGGCAAAAGACTACGACCATCTCTTAACCATGCCCGGCTTTACCAAAGAGCTGTTGCAGATGCACTTCAAACTTTATGCCGGTTATGTCAAAGCGACAAATACGATTGGAGATCTGTTAACCGAGTTTGCCGCTCGCAGCGACTACCGCTCTCCAGAGTATGGAAGTCTCAAGCGGATGTATGGTTGGGAATACGATGGGATGCGGCTGCACGAGTACTACTTTGATAATCTCGGTGGCAATGGCTCGCTCAATTCAAAAACGCCCCTCTACAGGCAAATTATCCAGGACTTTGGCTCCTTTGAGAAGTGGAAGGCCGACTTTGTCGGGACCGGGATGATGCGCGGGATTGGTTGGGCCATTCTCTACTTCGATGGCAAAAGTGGCGCGCTCACCAATGCGTGGATTAACGAGCACGACCTAGGACACCTCGCTGGCAATGCCCCCATTTTAGTGATGGATGTCTTCGAGCACGCCTACATTACCGAGTATGGCCTCGATCGGGCAAAATACATCGACGCTTTTTTCAAAAATATCGATTGGGAAGTTTGCATTCAGAGGTTTAAAGATGCAAAGTAGAGCTCCTTTGCGCGCTTTAGGAGTATTGCTTCCAGCGTTTATGCTCACTTCGCTTTGGCTCCATAGACCACTTGGTATTGTGCTCGGGGTTGCCCTCGCCTATCTCATTGCTTTTCTCTTTGCATTGAGCTGCTTAAGCCGCTTTTTCTATACGCTTGTCACATTACTTGTCGCTTCATATGCGATCTCTATCTTGAAGTCAGCCCTCATGGGAAATTTTGTTCCCTATGAGCTTTTCCTCGCCTCGGGAATTTTATCCCTAGTGGGAGTGAGCTTGATTTTTCCCGCATGGCTTATCTTTCTTGGAGCTGACTACTTAATTTGCTCTGGAATATCTCGCGAGTAATTCCCCTTAGGCCATGCCCGGCGGCATGCTAGTGTTGTAAGGGTTTTCCTTTATTTTCACTCTTACATCATCACAGCCAATAAATGCTGAAGAGGGATAGCTTTCAAAGTTGTTATACGAGAGATCAACTTTTTCTAACTCTGTTAAGGGGGCAAAATTTATATGAATTGCGGAGAGCTTATTACCTGCTAGCTTGAGACTTTCAAGGTCTTTTAAGGCAGTCAACTCAAGTGGTACTTGAGAGATCTTGTTATCAGAAAAGTTGAGATTTATCAAGCTTGCTAATTGGCCGATTTGTGGGGGAATGATTTCGATGTTGTTATCAGACAGACCTAGATCCCAAAGTCGCACAAGCTCTTTGATTTCAGGTGGGATAATTGAGATTTTATTGTCGGAGAGGTCTAAATCCCACAGATTTTTGAGTTGACCAATTTCGGGTGGTATTTCAGAGATATAATTACTTTCTAAGTTTAGGTGAGTCAGGCGGATCATAGCAGTAATCGTCTCTGGAATCTGCGTTAAATCATTGGAAGATAGGTCTAGGTGATGTAGTTCTCTTAGCATGACAAATTCTGTTGGAATTTCAGAGAGATGGTTGAATGAGAGATCTAGGTGTGTAAGGTTAGCTAAACAGCTGATTTTTTCTGGAATAACAGTGATTTGATTACCGCTTAAATGCAGCTCTTTAAGTGTGAGTATAGAGGTGATGGGGGCTGGAAAGCTGGTAAAGTTATTGTCATCTAAAAACAACTTTTGAAGTTGAGGTAACTGGGCGATCTCTGGAGGAATTTCAGAGATATTGTTGTTTGAGAGGTTGAGTGTTGCAAGCTTTGTTGAGGCTGCTACTTCTGGGGGTATTTTATTGAGTTCATTATTTTCAAATGAAAGATTTACAATACTAGTAAAGTGCTTAATTTCAGGAGGAATTGCTCGTAAATTTCTACCAGACATATCTAGTTCTGTAAGAGTTTTGACATAAGAGCCGGGACTTTCCACCCAAGTGCGAGCATCAGTGGCTAGATTAATGCGCTCAGCTATTGGGCCTGAACATAAAGCGGTTTTAAGTTGATCTATGTCATCGAATGCATCCAGGCCTGCATCGTCTAGAAAGCGTTGAAGATGTGTATCATCGAGAGCTGCGACAAATTCATTCAGCGTGGTTAATTTGTGATAGGCTTGTAGTCCCCGAGAAATGTAAGTTGCGGAAATAGGCTCGCCCTCTTGGGGCACAACTCCTAGTTTCTCAAACAAAGAAATGAGGTTAGTTCTAGAATGATCAACCCTTGGATTAATATCGTTTAAAAGACTTATTGTATTCTGAGGATTGGTAAATACCCGCTTTCTTGTTTCTTTTGAAGCTAAACTCAAATTCGCTGTATCTTGAACATTAAGATAAGATGCAGCGTGCCCAAATACCTGGTAAATACGGTTATCGCTGCTAGAGGCTGGAGCACCAGCTTCTGCATGAATCGCAGGTTGGTTAGTGTGTGGACATATTGGTTTAGTTTCCATATTTAATCCTATTTTTTTACTTATTTAAAAAAAATTATAAATTAAATTGTAAAAAAATTCAATTAAATTATATTAACTATAACGCTCGCTTACTATTTAATTGGTTTTTTTAAGAAAGGAAGCTCTACATCTATTTTCGAGTTGCTATGCACGAGGCGATTTTTTCACACGCTTCAATCAGATCTGGATAACTTTTTCTTACGAGATCAACAGCCCATCGATTTAGGTTACTCAGAATTGGATTGCCTAAGCTGTAACTATTAATACTGGCTGTTACAAAAGTTAAGTCTTTGGGAGCTATACCACGAGATATTTCTGCGCAAGCTGGGCACGCTCTTAGATGGGAGTTGACTGGATCCACGAATTTTAACCAAGTTTTAAGAGAAATTGGCGGCAATTCTATACGATTGAAGGGTATAAATCAATCTGGGGTCTTTAAAGGGCACGAATTTTTAGATCGAGCATGTGCTGCGCAATTTGCTCACACTTGCTGTAGAGCTTGGGATGTGAGGCTTTGATCATACTCGTTGACCACTCTAGAAGACCTCTTGTCGTCTCATCGTGGTCTGTCCAGGATAATAGGATATAGCCTGCAAGCTTTAATTCTTTTGGAGGGACTTCGCTAGAAAGTCTTGTGCAAGACTCACACTCGTATACATGTCTTTCTAATGGTGACATAACTAACTACCTTTACTAATTAAATTTATTCTATTATACATGTTTTTATATGCAAAATCAAATAAAACATCACCCTTGGTATGCTAGACTTTTTGTAAGTCTCATAATGTTAGTTCTTTCCTTTCTGGGGCTAGTTGTAGCAGATGTGAAAACTGATGGCGCTTGGGTCTATTGGAGGTGGATGGTGCCTATTTTTGCCGTTCTTTGCCTCTGGCTCAGCTGGTATTTGCGCAGGAAGGGGCACTCTCTTTCTATTGTAAAGGTCTACCACGAGGTGCTTCACTGGGTGGGGTTGATTGTTTCTGTCTATTTGGTCACCCTTTTTGTGGAAATTGGGGTGATGAATCGCCTAGATGCATCGCTTGTGGTGATTACGATGCTCGCTTTGACGACGTTTTTGGCTGGGATCTATATTGAAGTGACTTACGTTGTCGTGGGGATTATTCTTGGGCTTTTTGCCGCAGGAGCAGCCTTTGCGGAGGCGTATCTCTACACTGTGATGCTACCGGTACTCATTTTCGGCATTATTCTGGTTACGTGGGTTGTGCATCGGTTGCATAACCGGCCGCCGCCCCCTTCTGAATAAGCTCGATTTTATAGCCGTCGGGGTCTTCAACAAAGGCGAGTAGGCTTGTTGACCCTTTCATTGGTCCAGGCGGTCTGGGGATTTTGCCCCCTTTTTCCTTAATTTGAGCGCAAATTGCGTGGATGTCTTCGACAATAATGGCGATGTGGCCATAGCCACTTCCTAGATTGTAGGGCTCTTGCTGCTCCCAGTTGTGTGTGAGCTCAAGTTGCGCCTGCTCTTCGCTGTAGCCGACAAACGCGAGGGTGAATTTGCCGTGGGGGTAGTCTTTTTTGCGAATCAGGTGCATCCCCATAACATCTGTGTAAAATCTCAAAGAGCGATCCAGGTCAAAGACCCGGATCATCGTGTGGTCAAACCTCATTCGAAGTCTCTGTCCATAACTGTTTTGCGTCCTTCAGATTTGGCGCTTTCAATTGCTCTTTCACAAGCCTCTTCAACGATACGTGTGAGTGCATCTGCAGCATTGCCTGAAGTGTTCATGCCTGCTTTGTCTTTGATGTGTTTTTTAACTTTACTAACAACAACGAGTGTTTCGCTCATTTGAATCTCCCAAAAAAGGTTTTACGATGGTGAAAGTATACGACATGGTGTACAATGGCGTCCATGAAAATTGAATCGATTGATGATCCACGCATCCGTCCCTACCTTTCGCTGCGTGTACGTTTAACGCACCATTTAGAAGAGGAAGAGGGGGAGGTTTTTGTTGCAGAGAGTGAAAAAGTTGTCGAAGAACTTTTCCGCTCCGACTTTGAAGTTGTCTCCTTTTTTGCACTTCCACACTACGTCCAAAAATTTCAGCCCAAGGTGCCTACATACACAGCAGAGCCCGAATTGATGCAAAAAATTGTTGGTTTTAAAATGCATCAAGGAGTGATGGCGCTTGTGCGCAAACCCAGGCAGAAGCCGCTGAGCTCTGGCCCTGCAGTTGTTTTGAATGGACTTGCCAATGCAGAAAACGTTGGGGCAATTGTGCGCAACTGCGCGGCCTTTGGTGTGAAAAATCTGATCGTTGATGAGAAGTGCTCCTCGCCTTATCTACGCCGCTCAGTTAAGGTTTCGCGTGGGGCTATTTTTCACATCAATGTCTTTGAAACTGCCGATCTGAAGACAACATTAATAGAGGGTGGATACACGATTTTAGGCGCTGATGCCAATCCTCAAGCTGTCCCGTTAAAGGAGTTGAAAAGCATTACTAACTATGCTCTAATAATGGGCTCAGAGGGCGCTGGGATGCAGAGCGAGATCAAAGAGCTTTGCCATCAGCTAGTCACGATTCCCATGCAAGGGGGGATTGACTCGCTTAACGCAAGTGTTGCCAATGCCGTACTACTCTATGCGCTACAAGGAGACTAAATGAAGCATTATGATCAAATCGTGATTGGAACAGGCGGCGGCACTAAGCTCGTATCACCCGTTGCAGCGATGGGAAAAAAAGTTGCTGTTATTGAGCGTGAGAGGCTCGGTGGCACATGCCTTAACCGCGGTTGTATCCCATCCAAAATGCTCATCCACGTCTCTGATCTGGCAGAAAATCTGCGCGAGGCAAATCGCTTTGAGCTAAAAGTGAATCCCGAGTTTGAGATCGATTTTTCAGCGCTTATCGATCGCGTCCAAAAGACAATCAAAAAAGATTCCGATTCGATACAGCCCGCCTACGATAGAAATCCCAATATCGATCTCTATCATGGAGAGGCGCACTTTGTTGGTAAAAAAATCATCGAAGTCAATGGTGAGCAAATCTCAGCAGATCGCATTCTCATAGCAACTGGAGCAGAGGCATCAGTACCCCACATTGAAGGGCTAGAGGGCACGCCCTACATGACCTACCGCACAGCACTCACCTCGGAAAAACTTCCCAAATCTTGCATCGTCTTAGGTGGAGGCTTTATTGCAGTTGAGCTTGGCTACTTTTACGGCGCTCTCGGCTGCGATGTCACCTTTTTAGTCCGCTCAAAGCTTTTGCGCCCAGAAGATGACGACATCTCTGAGGAGTTCACACGGGTCTTTAGCGAGCGCTTTCCCGTCGTCTGCGGCGTTGTTCCTAACAAAGTTGAGTACGACGGCACGCAGTTTCATGTTCACACAGATGACAAAACCTACACAGCAGAGGCGCTACTTGTTGCCACAGGCATTGCACCAGAAACTAAACCCCTCAACCTTGAAAAAACAGGCGTCAAAGTCGATGAGAGGGGATTTATCCAAGTTGACAATCGCCTGCGCACCTCTTGTGAGGGAATCTGGGCGCTTGGCGATTGTGTCGGAAACTACTTTTTCCGCCACAGTGCAAATTATGAAGGGGAGTATCTCTTCCGCACGCTCTATCAAGAGCCCTCTGATGAGCCGATCGAATACTACTACATGCCACACGCTGTTTTCACGCGTCCGCAGATTGGAAGTGTCGGTCCAGCCGAGCGCGAGTTAAAAAAGGCGGGGGTCGAGTACGTAGTGGGTAAAGTTGCCTACAAAAATAGTGCCATGGGAATGGCGCTCATGGCAGAGCACGGTTTTGTGAAGCTACTCTTTGATAAAAATAGTGGGGCGCTTTTAGCTGCCCACATTATTGGAGAAGAGGCCTCAGACATGGTGCACATGCTCATTGCCTATATTCATATGGGAGGCACAATTATGGATATGCTCGCAACGGTCTACATTCATCCAGCACTGCCCGAGCTTGTTCGCAATGCGGCGCGCGACGCCTATAAGAACTGGCATAAGGATGCAAGCTAATGGAGTGTTCATGTATGGTTATGTAGCATGATTGCAACATAACCTTTTGGCCGCATCATGGCACCCCATCTTCACCCTATCGCTCCTCACACGTATTAACGATACGCTAGATTCGTCGCGATAGTGCAAATCTGGGGCCCCCTGAGCGCCCTGACGGCGCTCTTCCGACTGATTGAAATCAAGATTTTTATGTCTTGTAGTGGAGTTAAGAATGGGGTACATAAATTTAGTTTCTTCTCTTTCATAGATTGTCTTAAATATTTTCTTCTTATATCCTTGTTGCCGATTGCTAGGAGTGTAAGATGAAATCGTCAAAATGGACGGTTGTAGGAGCAGGCCCAGCTGGTATTGCAGCGGTGGGAAAACTCCTTGATTTAGGGATTGAGGGTAAAGAGATTGCCTGGATTGATCCTAAGTTTGGAGTTGGGGACTTTGGAGCCAAGTGGCACAGCGCCCCATCCTATACAAAGGTCTCTTCATTTCTACGGTTTCTCTACTCGTGTCCCTCATTTAACTACTCTGAGTGCGATGAAGACTTTGCCATTCACGAGTTTGACCAAGAATCGACCTGTCAGCTTGGCTATGTAACCCCACCACTTGCTTGGGTCTGTAAGCAGCTCAAGGGACGGGTCTCTCCAATACAAGATAAACTTCTCATGCTCGACATGGTTGAGGGAAAGTGGAAGCTCCAGTGCCGCAATAGCTCTTTTACCACTGACAATGTGATTTTAGCGATGGGCGCAGAGCCCAAAGCGCCCGATGTGCAAGAGGTGGAATCGATTCCACTCGAGCTCGCCTTAGATTCCGAGCGCCTAGCGCAGTATATTAACTCCGATGATGTTGTTGGCGTCTACGGCAGCTCCCACTCGGCAATGATCGCGCTGCGCAATCTACTTGAGCTACCTGTAAAGGCGATTCTCAATTTCTACCGCTCGCCGATTCGCTATGCGATTGACTTAGAGGGCTACGCTCTTTTTGAAGGTAGTGGCTTGAAAGGGGAGATCGCCCATTGGGCGCGTGAAAACATCGACGGCAAGTGGCCCGAGCGCCTCCGCCGCATCTACGCGCCCGATGAGGCGGCAAAAGAGTTTGAAAAGCGGTGCACCAAAATGATCTACGCCATCGGCTTTGAGCGTCGTCCGCTTCCTGTTTACCGCGGATTTGGTCCGATTCCCTATCATGAGCGCAGTGGGATCATCGCTCCCGGCCTCTTTGGTCTAGGATCAGCCTTTCCCGAGGCGCGAGCAGACTCTGCAGGGCACGTCGAAAAGAGCGTTGGCATTTGGAAGTTTATGGATTTCCTGAATCGTATGCTACCCGTCTGGCTCGCTTATCCCATCTAGCATTTCAGTACTTACTGAATTTTGCGGAGATAGTCCTTCACAAGCTCCTTTGCTTTGTCTGCAAAGTCGCCTTGCAGTTCAATTGCTCCCTCCTTGACAGAACCGCCACAGGCAAATGAGTGGCGCAGGCTCTTAGCCAGCTCCTTGATCTCATCGTCGAATAGAGGCAGGCGCGTAATCCGCGTGACAATTTTTTGCCGCCGCCGCTCTTTGTGGATTTTGAATGGACCAGGGGGACGCTCTTTGGGCGTCTCTACCCAATCTCCTCCGAGGGTGAAGGGCATTTTTGTCTCCTTGCTCTGCGCTTTTTTTGCTTCTTAATTTTTTCGGCCTTTAGATCTTTTTTGGTCGCCTCGCCCCGAGCCTTAGCGATTTGCTCGCAGAGCATGCGCCTTGCTAGCCAGCGATTTGTCTCTCTTGAGCGCTCGCGTCCGCACCGCACCACCGTCTTTGTGGGCAAGTGTTTGAGAACAGCAACGTTGTGTGTCTTATTGACCTTTTGGCCACCCGCACCGCTGCCAAGAACAAATGATTCTTCGAGGTCATCTTCATGGATGCCTAGACGGCTCATCTCTTTTTGGATCGTTTCGATTTTCATGTCATTAGTATAGAGGATAAAATACCGGTAGTCAATCTACAGAGCTGCTTAGATTTTTTTACCACAGAGGACACAGAGAGAGGTTTTCAACCTGATTTCATCAGCTTGAAAGGTTCTCACACACACAAAAGGAGCTGCGCCTCTTTTTTTGTATCTTTTGCTTTTCCCGGTTATGTAAATAGATGGTTAGTGAGCCTTAAGGGCTCACAGGGGGCCGCAGATTTGCACTAACTCGACGAAGTCGCTAGGGCCTAGCCCTGCGCAAGGAGAGTTAGGGTGAAGATGCGGTGTCATGTGAGGCCGTTAATATAAAAAAGGGGCAAAGCCCCCTTTTTTATACACGTTTGCGCATTGAATTCCATTGAAAAATCGCCCAAAGAGCCGATAAACCAACAACAATGTAAATCAAGTGAGTGAGCCAAGAGCCGTAGCCAAAGATATGCTCAACCACATTATAGTCAGATACACCAACGATGCCCCAGTTAAGACCACCAATGATGAGAAGTACCCAACAAATTACATCTAATACTTTCATCTGTTTTCCTTAGTTTTGTCCCATATAAGGGAAGGTTATTAAAAACATCCAACCCAACATATAGTTAATTTAACTAACAGATTCAAGTCTTTTTTAAATAATAAAGTCGATTGTTTATTCTTTTAAAGAGGGAGTGCTCGGTAAAAGAGACATCTTGCCCTTGCTGCGAAAGGGTTGCATGGAACTTCACCCAGTCGGGGCCATGATCTAGAATTTCGAGTCCATCAAAGGAGGTTTGCGCGCAAAACTGTTTAATGGAGGTCGGGGAGACCTTTTCGATTTGCGTTGATAAGATGTAGTCGACAAGTCCCAGAGCGTAGGCACTATAGCGCGAGCGCATGAGTTTGAGGGGGCTTGGTGCAGGCGTGCCATTGTGGTAGGGCTGGCAGCACTCTTTGTACTCTTTTTGACTGTGGCATGGACATAACATGCTTGCTAGTATAGATGATTTAAAATAAGATGGACAGTCTAATGGATAAAATGAAGAAGCTTATGACGATGCCGAATGTCATTGTCACTCTTGGAGTTCTATTTGTTTTCTCTTTCACGATCGCAATCGCTACCGATTTGCGCCCGCATCACTTGCACCTAAAATATACCGAATATCAGCAGAATCTCTCTTGGGTGAAAGATCTTCTCACATCGTATAAAGAGCTCTCGTGGTTCTCTGACAAGGAGATGCTTGTCACGGAAGAAAATCAGGCGAGCAATTCCTCCGATGCCTGGTCGCAGCGACTCTTTGGCGAGCGCAGTATTGAGTTTGACCGCACAATTATGTCAATGCTCAGCATGCGCACGATTTTAGATGGCAAATACGAAGATTATCTAGAGTTTGTGGCGCATCAAAAAGAGGATGCCCGGCTCAATTGGCAGAGCTTTCAAAATCTGCAAACTGAGATTCGCGCGATTGTTCGTAGCTATCCAGGATTGAATGAAAACGAGGTGCGTAAAGCGATTGAAGCATCGATCATTATTAATGACTTAGGAAAGCTCGATCGCATTCGGCAAGTGGCTCGACCCTATGGGGAGTTTCCCCACGATCACAATGAATTTGCCTGCAAAGCGATGCAGCTTTGTCCCCACATTTTTCCCCTTTGGCAGAGTTTGAGCGCAGAGCAGCAGAAGCTGATTGTCTCAATGAGTGGACTTGCCCCCTACGGAAGGATCACACATTTAGAGGGATCGGCGGGCATGTTTAAACAGCTGAAAAATTCCCCGATCTTAACTGACAAACCGATCGCATTTGAGATCGGTTTTTTTGTGCATATTTGCGATGTTGCAGGAGCTTTAGGCCACGTCGATCAGCGCTCGTCTCTCGTCTATGATGAAAATACCCATAAAGCGCTTAGCTGCGTAAAAATGGCTTGCTTGAGCCTAAAAGAGGGCGATGAGAGCGCAGCGTATGCGAGTTATCTCACCCAAAGAGCTAGCTGGCTCGGTCTTGATGGAGACTCACCTTTGCATCAGGTGCTCGCCCGCATTGGCGCGATGCTGCGCCTTTTCACTCCAGATGAGGGTAAAATGCTCAAAGAGGCCTTTCTTAAGCTCGCTCCTGAGGCTCTCGCTGACATCGTGGAGGAGTTTAATGGGATTCGCGAGCCGCTAGACGCTCTAGCGCCCACAGACATCTCAACTCTGCTTGCGAACCTCTACAACAATTACCATCTGGGCGATCACCACAAAGAGCGGCTCACTCAGACGATTCATATTGGCCTTCCCTTCATCTCGCAGGTGATCAAGGAGCACAGAAAGGGCGTCTCCAAGAGAAAAATTGACGCCTCCATGCCGCTCAATTTTCACGAAATTGCACGTATTGCCAAGGAGTCTCCAAGAGAGCTTATTGACCACAAGTTCACGATCTCCAAGACGGGTGAAGTCCACCTTAAAGGAAAATAATTCTTAATGTTCACTTAATCTTCTAAATGGGTATACTCGCTGTCATGGATATTCTACCTATTTTAGATGCACATAAGTATCTTCCTATTGTAAACAACAGGAAGCCAATGAGTTACGTCTGCAGGGCTCAGGCCCTTGCTAAGCTGTGTGCGAGCTCAAGTTACCTAAAATCGACCTATCAGCCAGAGGTGGATCAGTTGAAAGCCGAATTTAAAAGGCGTTTTGCCACTAAGGAAAACCTCTCATTTTATATTCGGCGCCCAAAATCCCCGTTGAGCGCTGTGATCTTAAGGGTTGCGCCAAATCTCAAGTTGGTAAAACTCCCGTGTGGCCGATCGCCTCTTGAAGCAGCTCAACACTTTAAAAATCATAGAGTTGTTAAACTATTTAAATAATTAGTTTATAAAATAGTTATTTGCTATAATTAAATATATATACTTATGTGTTTTAGTTATGGCAGATTACGTTAAACCTCCTGGTGGGAGCCCCACCCACATTGACCCTCCCTCTTTTGGAAGATCTCCTTCAGTAGAGCGGACCGATGCGCGGATTCAGCGGGTAGCTGCGAAGCTGCTCACGGGAGAGACGAGCACAAAGTCTACTGAAGCGCCTCTCACACGAATTCAAATACGGGAAGATCAAATTGATGAAGCACTAGCGGTCGTTTCTACCTTTCTTAAGAAAGAGGGGTTAGATATGAAACTCGAGGAATTACCTGCATTTTTGCTCGATCCGACGCGTAAGGGGCTGAATCAAAAGCCACGCGTTGAAGTGCGTGAGGTGAGTGGAGAGCCGGTTCAGCTAGCCATTGCTCTTAAAGATTCTGACCAAAGAGGGCGCTTCATTGATTTTATGGCGGGAACGGGGTTTGATATCCCTGGTTTTGAAAAGAGACAGGCCGGTTCAACAACGGTAGAGATGGGAGTCGAGGGGATTTCAAAGAGCTCATCGATCAACTACCTTGCAATTCCAGAGCACTTTGCCCACGCACTTGAATTTAGCGGCTACATGCCAGGCTCAGTGATTGATGCAAGAGAAACACAGAGTATTGTGATTGCCGATGCTGACGGGACGATTTGGGAGACGCCGCGCTCTGGTGAGGAGCCTGAGGCGAGAAACCTTGCCAATTCACCCACCCAAGAGGCTCTTTTAGATTACTTGAGAAATGGCGGTGTGCTTGCGATCAACTCTGGAAATGATCCACAACGCGTTGCGAGAAAGATTTTAGTTGGTATTCCCTTTGCTGAAAGAGAGGCGCTTTTACCGCGCATTCTAATTGGGGTAAGTGGCGGAAATGCTTTGATGGCCTTTGCCAAAGATGGGCGTGCCGTTGAGGTGCCCGGTTATCGTGAAGAGGCGCTAACAATGCCTAAAGAAGGGCAGGTGCGTCCCGATTTCGATGTCATTTATCTCGGAGATGATGGCAGAGCCCGCGGCAATGATATGGATGCCTTCAATGCAGTGGGCCCAGATCGCTCGATTTGTGTGAGTAACCTCACTCAGGGCATTCCCGATGTTGCAAAAAAGAATCAAATTTACGGAAAAGAGCGTGCTGTTGCCCACGTATTTCGGGCAATCTCCTCGGTAATGGTCCCCGGTAAGCCACTATTTTCTGATGACAATTTAGAGCAGATCACCTCAGATGCCAAGATCAATAGAGGCGCTGAGCGTCATATGGTGCGCCATAAGTTTTCAACCTATCTGAAAATTCTCTCACTTGAAAAGCCCGAGTCGTTTGAACCTGGGGGCAAAATTTTTGACACCTTTGCCAAAGAGTACAAAAATGACATTGCGATCAAAGTTCTAGAGGATGACTCTCTTGTCGATGCAGCTCTTGCGCAGGTGTCGCTCAAACCGATTGAAGATGAGCCGCTACCAATGACAGCCCATCGCATTTTACTTGCTCGTCTCTCGCAGCAAGTTGCCCTCAGTGAGGGGTTGCAAGAGGCAATCGAGTCGACATATAGCGAAATTGATCCTGCAACGGCAGCGGACTATCGAAGAAGATCGTCACTAGAGGTAAGGCGAATGGGGCCCCAAGAGGTTCCTGGGCTCACTCTTGAGAGAGACACAGGGCTTTTAGCTAGAGTGAGGCGATTGCACAAAAATTTAAGCACCTACTCAACCGAGCAGTTAAAAGAAGTTGGTGATCGTATAGCCTCTGCCTTTCAGCAGCCAACCGTTTTTAGAAGGGGTGCTGATGGTTCGGTCAGTAGCACTCGAACAACATTTGATGAGGAAAAGGGTAAAGAGCACGATTTAATTTGGATTAACGGAAACAACGATTTGACCCATGTCGATCGCATGGCAAATTTATACCGCAGCTCAGACTCTAACCCTCCTGTGATTGTTTCAGGTTTTGGTGGTCATGGCACGAGCCCTGGATCAATTTTCTCTCATACTGAGGCCGATACGATGGGGGCCCACTTTGAGAGAATGGTAATTGGGAAAAATCCCCATGTGTTACTCGAATCCAAAGCTGAAAATAGCGGGCAGAATATTCAGTTCTCTTTAAAGATGCTAGCAGACAAGGGGCTCTCACCTCGGAATATTGTCATCTCAGGAACGCCATCGGCAGTCTTGAGACAGGCTGTTAGTTTTATGGCTCAATCGGGTGGCTATGAGTGGGATACAATCACCATTGTTCCCCCTGAGGCTGGAAGCGAGGAGTATGGACAGTACTACAATACCAAAGAGAACGCCACAATTTCGATGATTTGCGCTTTGCGTGAGGTCGCCTCATTTGTTGATTATTCGATGAGCTCGCCCTATCTAGCTCCAGTATTTCCCGATGCGGAAAGTTTCAAAGTTGCCTTGAGCAGTTTCAGTGAGATGTATGAAGTGCTTAGCGGATCGCCCTCTCCAATTTCCGATATTGACGCATTTACCTCCATTTTTTATGAAGTTGTCCCAGCAAAGCGCGCTTGTGAAGATGCGATCAAAGAGCGCAAAGCCGCAGGGGAGGATACCGTTGAGCTCGAAGCTGAGCTTGCGGAGTACAAAGGAGCACTTGAGCCCTTCATTGCTCAAATCAAGCCGATGGCGCAATTTTTCCGCGAGAGTTTCGCCGCACTTGAGGTTGCTCATATGGAGGTGGAGAAAGAGCCTGAGCTCAAGACTCTGATGCGCCTTTTAGCTGAGAAAGATCCAAGGCGAGGCGATCGCACGGCAACCCTTCGCGGACTCGATTTAGCCTAACTTCGACTGAGGTGGATCGCCAAAGATTGATGAAGAGCGCTTGCGATCTGTCTCTTCAAATTGGCTCTTGAGCTGTTCAAAGTTCGAAATCAATAGACCAAATTCCCGTTTTCTCAGAGCAAGCACATCTGTTGCCTCTAAACATTTGACAGTTGCTGAGCGGGCCTTTTGATTGAGAAGTGCCATTTCACCAAAGTACTCGCCTTGCCCGAGCTCTGCAAGAGTGTGGCCATCTTTTTCAATCGCAACCCGCCCTTTAACAATAATGTAGAGAAAATCGCCAATATCGCCCTCTTTAAAGATCGTTTCGCCCTCTTCGTAGTGAAGCGGGGCGATTCCAGAGGAGCTATTCATTTTAAGCTGAACGGCATCTCGGGAGACAAAGCTGTCGAGCGCCCAGGCAACGCCCACTTTGATTTTACGGGCAAACCCAGGGAGCTTCATTAGATAGATGCCCCTCCAAAGGAACCAGGCAAAAATTCCTGAAAAGCGCATGCCAAGGATTTCGGCAACAGCGCGGTGGTGTCCAAGAGCGCCAAGCATACCAAGAGCTTTGAAGTTAAATTCACACTTTTGTGTATTATTGATCGATGCGACGATGTTTTTCGCGACGGTTTTAGCCTGACGAATGGCAAACTGGGCAGTTGGTGGAGAAAAAGAGCCATCAGCCATGGGGACCATCGCGCAATCGCCCAGCGCCCAAATATTTTCCATTCCCTTCACTTGTAGGCCACGATCTGTTTCGATTTTACCCTTTGTTTTTGGCAGCTCCTCCATTGCTTCAATGAGGGGATTGGGTGTGGAGGGGACGGTAGAGACAATTGTCTTGGAGGGAATGCGGGTGCCATCATCTAAAATGGCCTCTTCAGGAGTTGCCGAGTGCAGGCGCTTGTTGAACATGATTTCAACGCCCCGTTTCAGAAGTAGGTTTTGGGCATAAATTCCAAGCTTTTCACTCATCTCTCGATTTAAAACGCGATCTTTACTGTGCACCAAAATCACGCGCACCTCTTTTGGATCGATCGAGGGGTATTCTTTGACCATGTGGCGCACTAAATCATTCATCTCTGCAACAGCCTCTGTGCCTGAAAATCCACCACCGCCGACGACGAAGGTGAGAAGCTTTTTTCTAAGCTCTGGGTCTGTTTCAACAGATGCAGATTCGATGGCATCGATGATTTGGTTGCGGATCGTAAAAGAGTCTGCCAGGTTCTTAAAGGGAAGTGCATGTTCGTGAATCCCTGTCATCCCTCGAAAATCAGTCACATTTCCCATTGCGATCACAAGTTTGTCGTACTCAAGGCAATAGGGCGTATGTGAAAACTGAGGAGCCAGGGTGATCATCCTCTTTTCGAGGTTAATCGCTTCAATTTCTCTAACAAAGAGGTTTGTTTTGGGAAGTAGTGGCCGAATGGCGCTCACAGTATCTAACACATCGACTGAGCCCCCAATGACATCGGCGAGCATCGGTTGATAGACAAAGTAGTTGTCTCTGTTAACGAGAACGATCTCATAGTCAGGAATTTTTTTAAGCATTTTTTGTAAGTGCATGGCGACATAAATGCCTCCAAAGCCCCCACCTAAAACGACAATTTTTTTCTTATTTTGGAGAGTCTGGTGTGTGCGTCTAAACATAGGCTACCTCTGAACTCCACCAAATAGTGTAAAAATGAAAAATATGCAAACAAATTTTCCAAGAAATGTCTTTGCAAAAACCCAATAAAAAAATTGTATTTATTAACAAAATATATTCGTGTAATTATTTCTATCATGTTTTTGTTTATATTTTATTAATTAAAAAAATATTTCATCTTATATTAAACATGAACTTTATGTAAACTCTTAGTCAAATTTAGGAGGAATTATGGTTCCAGGTCATGGTGCAGGTGCTCCCGCTTCTGGTGGTGTCGCTCGTTTAACACCTCAAGAGGAAGTCAAACAGAGATTAACAACGGTGCCAAGGCCTCAAGCGCCAGCGCCTTTACCAGTCCCACAGGCCCTCGCTGTGCCTGCAACACACCATATTCCTTTCCCAGAAGTGCGAATCGGTAAAAGAGATTTTTTTCAAATTAATTGTGATAATGCTCTAACCTCCTCAGGTCATGAAGGAAGTGCGCTCTGGTATACCTCCGAAATGCTAGTGAAATATTTAGATGCATTTGCCCCCTTTGATCCAGATTCTGTAGAAGCAAAGCGGCTATTGGTGCAGCTGCAAGATGAAAGGCTGTACACGAATTACTCATCTCATGCTCAAGTTGCAACTGAGGCGACGCGCCTCTGTGGTAATATCGCTGCTTTAGGAGAGGGTAAGCGGCTTGTCATCTCGGGAGGGCACTTAAAAAAGCCTGTTGGCCACGCAATGGTCTACGAAGTGATTAAAAAAGGTGCCAATTCCTACGACTTTTTCGTTTATAATACTTCTGGTGGACTCAAATATCAAACGACAACCGTTTCAGGGATTAAATCGAAAATGAATCCCGTTTTAGGTTTTGAAAACCTCACATTAGAGGATCTTTCAACTGATTTTATCGAGACCCTTCTTTTACCTCAGACCAAGCTTGTAGGTGATACTTTTGTAATGGATTCGCTTTTCCGAGCAATCTATGCCCACTTGGGACATAAGGTGAAGCCCGATACCCTCGATCTCTCTGAATACATTACCACCCAGCGCTCTGGAACGTGCGCTTTAAAAGCACCTCTTGCTCTTCTAAGGCGTGTTTTGGGTCGCCACAAGTACAAAGAATTCGTCTACAAGATGTCTTATGATTCGCTTTTAGCAGCGAATCACGGATGTGTCGATCTATCAGACAAAAAGGAGCGTAACCTTGTTGCTAACGCAGCACGCAATCTGATGCACATGAGTTGTAAGTTAGGTGGGATTCCAAATGAAGAGGGGATTGCTCTTGCAAGGGCTACGCTTGAACAGGTTGCACACTACGAAGAGATAAAGAAGTTTCGAAATGTTTGCGATCTGAGTACAAGGGCTGTGAACCACCCCAGAGTGGTTGTTGATCGACCATCATCTTACTACCCTACAATTTTTCCAAAAAGTTTTTACACAGGCTACAGTGCAAAAGAGGCTTTGAGAGCTATTTCTAGACTTAATGGAGCAGAAAAGCGTGCGCAAATTGAGCTATTTGTTGATAAGTTGGATATCGAAAGTTGCGACCCAATTGATTCAAGTGATGCGCAAAATTATTACGAGCTTTTACGCGGTTATGAGCGTGCGCTGGATACTTCTCAGTTGGGCCTAACGGCGCGTCAAAGAAATACGTTGCACACTCTATTCATCTTTATCTACAAGCATTGCAAGCAATACGACTCGCGTCTAGCTGAGTGCTTTGGCGCAGCTGGGCTATTGAATCATGACGATCCAGCCCAGCTTTTTCTCTCAACCGATGAGCTTAGACGTCAGGCTACAATAGCCGCTTTCTATCAGCGCGAATTGCCTAAGAAGACAATTACAGGATATAAGATTTCACTTGCAAACTTCAACGCTTCCAATTCTGGAGCTTTAGTAGCCTATGCGTGGGATCAATATCAGTCGATTAAGGGGCGTGTTACAGCTGAAAAAGATGCCTATTACGATGAAAAACCGGCATTTTATAGGCCTCAAAGCCGCACTCCGCGCAACAAAGTGTACTATGACTTTGCAGAGAGATTTGGTGATTTTGATGAGCCTATTTCATCTAATGGCGAAGTCTCTAAAACGTTTCGTCGAATGCAAAAAGCCATGACGCTGATGCAGGGAACAGAGTTAAAAAAACATACCAATCGTTATGACAATAAGTCGAGTCAAGATGTGTATGAGTGCTATGTTGGAAAACAAACTCACGACCCTTTAAAGCTTGTTAGTTATGATCTGATTGATCGCACACTTGCTCGCAATACTCGAGTTCCCCCTGAGTGGGTTGCCGAGGTAGAGAGAGAAGATCGCACGCAGCTAGCTGCAAGCCCGCAAACGGCTCAAATAAAACGTCTCTTTTTCCGTCACGCTCTGGGACATACACGTCTTGCGCCAATTGATATTTTCCATCACTGCTCTCGCTTCTTTTCAGAGCTAAATCTTCCCGAGGTGAGATCTTTAATCGAGCACCAGCTTTTCAAGTCGATTGAGGGCGAAGCTCCGCTCCATGGTGCCATTCACGATCCGCTTTTTGAAAAGGCTGTCCTAGATTTTCTCGATCGATCAATTAAAGTTTTTGCCCTAGGCATTGATGATTCTGGTGTAGATCGGGCTCTTTTCCTTATTCGCCTTGCAGGGCACCTAACGAACCTACCAGAGATTCGCAGGTCAGATTTTGCTAGAAAGTTGCAAGAGCGAGTGCAAAAGTTAGCAGCTGAGTTTAAGCTAGAGACGCTCAGCGAGCTCAGCCAGGCTAAATTCCACCTGCACATGGCTCTTTATTTATCGGCAGATTTTACAGAGAGAACTTTTCCACATGTCGCCTCTTGGCTTGGCTTTGTAAAAGTCGAAGCTCTATTGGGAAATATTGGCGAGCTCAAGGGAATGATTCAGATTGTAAAACAGCGTTTCTTACCTGAGCTTGAGAGAAGATTTGATGGAGAGGATGAGCTCTCACGCTACTTATTTGGCGAGCCTTGCGATGAGTGCATTCGCGACGGATCTGTTCTCACATTCTATCGCAACGGAAGAAGAGAAAAAGCTCAGGTCGATCTCTTTTCAGGCAGAATGCTTACCTATCAGGGAGTAGCCCCACAACTCATTGATATTGACAAGTTGATGGCAAGTGATCCTTTCAAGGAGATTTTCCCTGATCCTTCAAAAATTACGTTCAGAAGTGGAATTTCGCATCTATTTGTCGAAACATCTTCTGGGAAGTATCGGATTTCTGCTTCTAGCGAGGATAAATTTAAGATCGAAAGAGAATTTCATGATCTGTGGCTACAAGAGATTGAAGTCAAAGAGCTGATTGATCTCTACCAGATAAAGCTACAAGCTGGGAAGTTGCAGTCGAATATTCCGCCACATATTTTAGCAGCATGTAATGTGTTTTCTAATGAAAACTCTCTCTACTTTTTCGATAAAATGAGTGGAGATCTTCTCTTTAGATCCACCTCTTACGAAGGCTTAACTAGAGCAAGTAATCGTTCTGGTGTATTGAAAACAGAGCCAGATTCAGCTTTTCGCATGATCGAAAACAGTAATTTTATTGATGTGATTGACAATCAAGTTCATTTTCCTAGGTATCAGAACTTGTACTTTACTCAAGAGAGAGGGGAATGGGTTTGGAATCACGATTCAAGCTATCGCTTAGTTGAACAAACAGATACGTCTACTTTAGGCGATTTTCACAACTTTTTACTCTTAAAATCAAGCAATGCAAAGGCGCCCGATCTTGCACTCGTTCCTGATATAGATGTCGCAGGTGATGGCCTCGATCTTCTTGGATTTAAGGGAAACGATGTGAAAGCTGCTTTGAGTAGCGTAAAAATTGGAGAGCGCGAGGTTTTTGCCATCCCACTTAAAGATGGAAAATTTGCTCCCTCAAATGCCCAGCAATACATTGTTGCCGCCTACATTGAGCTGCTTAAAGGGAACTTTTTGGAGGCTCTGGGCTATATCGAAAATGTTTCAAGACTTGATCTGGGCCGCTCAGAAAAATGCGTCAAACTTTTGCATCGCTTTTTGTCTGTAGCTGCAGGCAGTAGCCATCCTGAAGTGCTTGGATTATTCATGAGGGAAAAGTATCTATTGATGAGACACTCTGAGCTCACAGAAAAGAAAATCGCGCCAAAAGAGTCCGAATATCTGCTCTATCTCGAGCGTCTTGGGAATATTCCCTATGCTTATCGACTTACTCATGAGCAAGAGCTTTGGTTTATAAATAAGTCAAAATCAGGAAATCGCCGCATTGAAAACCGTAGAAGACTTTTAGCGGGAGAGGCTTGCCTTCCGATGGTAATCGGAAGAGAGATGCCAAAAAATGCCACCGTAACGCTGCCACGAGATGATGAGGTTGTCACGCAGTTTGATCCAGATACCCCCGCACCGATAGCCTTGCGAGATTTGAGCCTCACGGAAATGATCGATTACTTGAAAAACTATTCAACAGAGGATAAGGGGGAGTTTTATGCCTATATAATGAAGGCTAAACGCAACCGATTCGAGCGAGAAAAGGCGCGTAAAAATCTTCAAACAATTGCCCTCTATGGCACAAATGAAAATAAGCTTGCTGCCTTCTACCTTAAAATACTCGAAAGTGACAATACGACCTTTCCCTGGACCTTTACTTTATCTCAACGCCAACGCGATGAAATACGGCGCAATTCCGGCAATTCTTGGTACGAGAGTTGCTATAAAGAGCAGTCTTTTAAAGATTGGCGAAGAGCACTTTGTGCTGCCCATGGCGTTTCTTTCTCTAAAGAAGTAACTGTCTGGTCTCCAAGCGATCGTAGTGGCGATCCCATGCCTGAGCATCCCGATTTATCGGGAGAGCCGCTCCATAATCCGCCAAATTTCCGCCGTGTACAAGACTCTCTTCAATTGAGTGCGCCTCTTAATAGTACTCCGTATACAGCGACTCTTGAGACGGTAAAAACGCAAATTCTTTCAAGCAAGTTGCCACCAGTTGATAGAACTGATTACACAGCAGACTTAAATAGGATGCACTCTCCCAGTGAAGAGTGGAAAGATGCCTATGATGCGACAATGGCTGAGTTCATGAAGGGGTATGCAAAAACCCTAGCTGCAAGAGAAGGTCTTCCAAGTCATAAACCTCACGTAGATCAGCCAGATGTCAGTCATCTTGTGACAATGGAGCAAGATCTTTTAGCTCTAGCAAATCCCACGGCACTAGAGCACGATGTGAGGCTGCATGGTGGAGGGGCAAAGGCCTTGACGATCAACGATCTTGTCTACCTGTTTTTCGAGGGGAATCGCTCAGCATATCCACAGGGTGTAAATGCCGATCATTTATATGATGCAACAGCCCAGTATATGCGTGCAGCAATTGAGTATCAACAGTCGATGCGTCTATATGAAAAAACCGATCTATTAGAGCTTCGTGAAATCGCAAAACAGACAAGTCAATACGACGTCATATCCGATCCAGAAAGGCTTGTTTTTGAGTATATGATGCATGTCATGCTTCGCTCTAATCCCGATCAGGCAAAGACGCTGAAGTTTATTCTTGAAAACTTGCAGCAAAAGAAAAATTGTACGGTTCAGGTCCCGATGGGAGGAGGAAAAACCTCTGTCGTTGCTACCTATTTCTTAGCTAAAATGGCAGGCAAAGATAAGCTGCCCATTTTATTGACCCCATCGTTTCAGTACCAAACAATTAGTGAAACGCTTCAACAAAACCTCAAGCAGGCATTTGGCATCGAAGTCATGACTTTGAACCTCCATCGCGAAGAGCTCGACCTTAACAGGATTCGTGCTGTCAAATCGCTTCTGGAGGAAGTGCAAAAAGGGTCTCAATTTGGCACCCCACGTGTCTTGGTTGCATGTCCTGAAGGGCTTCAGGTTTTGGAGCTTGAATTCTTAGCTCTGATGCGAGAATTAAAACGCTTCCGCAATGCAATTCCACATGATTTGAGCGCAAAGATCGAAGAGCTCAGAGGTATTTTAAAGCTCCTTCGCGATAAAGGGGTTGCTCTATGTGACGAGGTGCACCAAGTTCTGAATATTAACATGGAGATGAACTTTCCTCTTGGAGAGACAACTCATCCCGATAAGGAAAACGTCTCTCTTGTTGCTGAAATTATGAAAGAGCTTTTCAAGCCAGATGTTAGAAGAGCTCTTCACATTGATACAAATGAGCAGAAAAAGTATTTCGATCGTGAATACTTTATGAAAACTGTTGTACCGAGGGTCGCAGAGAGACTCTCTAGACTCGATATTCTTGAGATTCAAGAAGAGGAAGATCGCGTTGAGCTTTTAAAGTTTATCAAAGGCCTTATTCCTGCATCGGTTCAAAATGCCTATGACTCTGGAGACCCGGTTTCTCCCGAGCATCAAAGCGCTTATGAATTTTTAAAATTCCTCGATACGGATATGCACAATTCTGATGTCGATGAAGAGAAAAAAGCGGCAGACTTGATTTCACTTTCGAAACACCTGCTTATGAATCTTGTTCCCTATATTCTGAATAATAAGACTGCAAACACCCACTTTGGGAGGTCAAAAGATCCAAAAACTCCGGGAAAAGTTGTCCCATACATCACCTCTAAAACTCCATCAAATAATGAATTTGGAAATATTTACGAGGCGATGATCTACCACTTTATGACTGCGATGACCTATGGCGTTGAAAAGGCCCAGGTTGAAATGGTTCTTAAAGAGTACGAGGAAGAGGCTAAATGGTTTATGGTAAACCGTGCAATGGCCTACGAAGATACTCCACCAATGAGAGAGTTCCAGGCCATTTTTGGCTTCCTGCCCGCAAATCTTACGATCGATAAAATAATGGAAACGATTCAAGATAGTTCCAGAGCGCTTTTTGCAATTGAGGCGAAAACAATTTCTAAATATGTGGAAAACTCACCCATTCGTCTCAACTCAAATGCGATGTCGATCGTTTCTATGTTGGGGAACTTTGTTGGGATGAGTGGTACGCCAAATGTGAATCTACTTCACCACAGTCTACAAGAGAATACGCAGCTCGATTCGACAGTCAATCCAACTGTCATGCATGCTCTACTACGCAAGCAGGTTCTTCAGAGAATGATTTCGGGCGATCTCATCGATGATTCTGTTCAAGGCGTGAATGGAATTATTGATGTAGGCTCTCACTTTAAAGACATCCCAAATATTGAGGTTGCAAACCGCATTTTTGCCGCTCGCCCCGATATCGATAATATTGTCTTTTACACAAGGCATAACGGATCAACAACGGCTGATTACCCTGCAATTTTACGAAGAGGAGAGACGCATCCAGAAATTTTACCCGATCTAACAAAAGATACGCTGAGACAACATGGTCTTGAGGCAG
The DNA here is from genome assembly GCA_022763045.1 of Simkaniaceae bacterium. Lineage (GTDB taxonomy): Bacteria > Chlamydiota > Chlamydiia > Chlamydiales > JACRBE01 > JALEGI01. The sequence continues at coordinate 153,833 of JALEGI010000014.1, forward strand.
GCGACTTTTTCCTCTTTTTAGATAAGCGCCACTCTGAAGGAACAGATGTTCCCGCCCTTCCAGATGCAAGATATTCTCTAATATGGGGGACAGATACTTCGCTCAATAGTGGAAGTCAGGCGATTATGCGTTTGAGACAGTTTGCGCACAATCAAGAGGTCGTCATTTGTCTCCCTGAGAAAGATGCCGCATTGATGAAGCTCGACGGGCTTGTTCACGAGATCAATTTGAAGCTAGTTTCTCTTATGATTGCCGAGCAGGCGCGTGAAACTGGCTCTAAGATGGTGAAATCGTTTAAGAAAATGCTTGTCAACTCTGTTGTCCAGGCGGGTAAAGAGGCGGCACTTCAGGGTAGTTTACTACAAGCTTCAAAAGAGCTAGAAAAGTATGAAGAGTATATCTATCTCGATAACGAAGATAGACCCTATGATGCCTATGCCTCTTTGGAAGTTCCAATTGATACGTTGAAGGTCTTGAAAGATCTTTCGGCAAAGCTTGTTAGAAAGTTTCCATCGATTGCTCAAGAGCACGCAAAAATTTTACAGTTAGCTGAAACGAAAGCAAAGTTTTTCCAAAAAGAGGTCATGCGCTCATTACGCGAGCTCAATGAGGCAGCGCGTGATGACGGTACTGAGGTTGAAAATCAGGTTGAGGTGCAAGTTCAACAAGAGAAGCAGCTAGAGGTTGAAAAGGAAGTTGAAGATGAGCTTGAGTTGATGCAAAGACCGCAAGCAGAAACCGAGCGCAGATATCCTACAATCGATGCTCAGGCCTTCATGAATGAAGAACAAACTAAGTGGAAAGAGGCAACTACATCTGTTCCGATGCGCGATGCGCTCTCAGAAAAGTGGTTCAATTTTGGCTCTGGTTACCAAAACCCCTACGGCCTTGCCTTTGAAAAGGGTGGCTTGAGAGTCACACCAGAATATCTAAGACCCTATGTTGAGGATGTCTCTTTCTTCAACAGGAGTATGCCGCCTGCTAAATATATGATGGTTTTCAAAAGCCCAGGGGGAGAGTATAAGGGAGTCGTTGTCTCTCAGAGACAAGCTGCAGAGCTTAAAACGCATCCACGAGAGGACGTCTGGCTCATTATGCCGAATCGCGAACTGCATGCTGGAGATCCCGAAAAACTTAATTTTGAAGATGAGAAGCTCGCGCAGCTCATGCTTGAGTTCAACGTTCTCACAGGCAACTTCGATTACTGCTTCCGTAACTTGAAAGACTATGCTGATTGGCTTGAATACGATGAGCGAGGGCAAGCGATTGCGATGAAAGAGCGCTACCTAAAGCTGCTCTACGTGAAATATCCGCAGCTACAAAACAATGCCTATCTCAAACTGGTTGATCTCAAATGCGTGAAGCGCATGATTTTGCGAGAAGAGCGCGCTGAGCTATTTACAGGCGATGGTGATGATATGGACTTAAGTGTGATTGCAGCCTTTACTGAGGCTGATCGTGCTACCACTCCTCTTCTTTCCACGAGTGCACAGGTTAAAGCCCTGCCTGCAAATCTTGTGAAGTACCTCACAGCGACACAGATGCGCTTTGTATCGAAAGAGCAAGCGCCACACATCAGTGATCCCGCTTTAATTAAACGGATTAAACCAAGGGTTATTGGGCGCCTGAAAATGAGCTCACTTACTCCCGGATTTGTCAATGCGCTCACCGATAGGCAGCTGGGCTATATCACCGATCCAGCAATCATCCAACATCTACCAAGGGCCAAGCACTTGCTTGTGAACCCAAGGTTGACGCCACACATTCCAAATGCCGTTGAGCTTTTCAACCTGATTAGTGACGAGCACCTCCTATACGCCAGCCCCGATCAGCTACGCACTTGGTTCGCGCAGCCCGGTTCTACAGAGCGTATGCAAAAGATTATCTTTACAAGAGCTCTTGAAAAGATGATTGATTTTGGATTCACCGATGTCACTAAATCTCAATTGCAGAGCTTAAGCGAGCCTTATCTTGCAAAGCTTCCCAATAGTAAGGTGCATCTTCTTGGCCCAATCAAAGTGGGGCGCTTGAAAACAGAGGCAGTGATTTCAAAGTTAGGTCCACACCAGGCAAACTTTGTAAAGCAACCCAATGCCCTAAATAGGGGGGCAATTAAAGGGCTTACTAAAGAGAATCTGGTGCGTTCGCTGCGCTTCAATAAACTGCTCTCGGTAAACCCAAATCAGTTGCATATGGTTAGCCCTGTCCGAAGATTGGCTTATGTCGTGACCTCAATTGCAGCGGCGATTTTCTCACTCATTGCAATCATCTTTACTGAATTTTTCTTTGCAATCACGATGCCCCTTAAGCTGCATGCAGCTCGCGAGGCGCGTGACTTTGTGCGCGAGGGCTTGATCCGCTTTGGGAATCTGCTTGCCTACCCATTCATAGGCACCCCCAGGGCTAGACCCATCCCATACCCCGCCTAAAAGGTGGGGCGGTTTGGGCACGTCATCTTTGCACTATTAGGGAGAGGGGTGTACGCTGCCCGCTTTTAGTACTACCCCTCTCCCGAATAGCACAAATCTAACGCACCCAAAGCCACCCCAATTTCCCAACAAACAGTTAGCTTGTAAAGCGGCTTTACAGGCATTTAAGATTATATAAAGATGTGCAGTGAGAGAGGAAGTCTGCGGGCGAAAGATCGTTTGTTCTGAGCATCTGCTGCCGCTCTTCTGGATGGTCTCGCAAGAGATAGCCAAAGAGCTGTTTATACTGGTTAAGCCTATGTCGCGGCTTGAGCTCGGGAGAGAGCGCATTTTTAAAAGCAGTGAGAAAATCGCTGAGCGAGCCGCGACGGGGCAGGCCCTTTATGTCCCAAAAAATCCAGGGGTTTGTCACGGCGCCACGTCCAATCATGAGTGCATCGCAGTTGGTTTGCTTGAGCATATTGCGTGCATCTTGGGGCGAGCGTATATCTCCATTTCCTACAACGGGTATTTGCAAGAGACTTTTCGCTCGGGCAATAAGGGACCAGTCTGCTGGGGGGCCATAGCCCTCTATTTTCGTGCGTGGATGCAATGTGATAAAGGCAGCCCCTGACTCTTGGGCGGCCAGCATGTTCTCATTAAATAGGGAGGTGTCCTCAAACCCGGAGCGTAGTTTGATTGAGACTGGAACGGTTGTGGCCTCGACCATCGCTTTTGCAATTGTGTGCAGTAACTCGGGTGTTTTAAGTAGGGTTGAGCCTGCACCTCGTCCAGTTACAGTATTAGATGGGCAGCCGCAATTGAGTTCAATTCGTGGGGCTCCCTTTTCTGCAAGGGCCTGTGTCATCTCTGCCATGTGTGCAGGATTTGAGCCCATGATCTGGGCCGCTTGTGGATAGGGGGCTAGCTGGTGGGGGCAGTAGCTTTTTGCTAGAGTTTTAATCTGGGGGTTCTGTGAGACCCTGATAAATTCAGTGCAAGCTTCATCAAAGCCGCCAATTGTGGCCATTGCCTTTCTAAATGGGAGGGCGCCAACCCCTTCCATCGGCGCTAAATAGAGTTTAACCATGTTGGGGATTATATCATGTGTCTGGTTTGATGGGATGATTCAAAAAAGTGCTTGATAAAAGGGGGTGTAGGAGGAAATAGAATAGGGATTTTTTATGGCCCCTTTTTTGGCGAAAAATGCGAAAAAAAGCCCTAGGGAAAAGTGGCTCAAACATATTTCTGAAACTTTTTTTTCAGGCGTTTCCCATAGAGGAAATGAAGAAAAAAAATAAAAAAAAACAAAAAGGCGCTTGCGTATAAAATCGGGTTTAGTGCATAGTCTTGGTTATCTTAAGCGGGAAACACCGCCGAAAGACAAAAGCGAAAAGATCAGTTTCGCTAAGATTTTTTGACAGCTAGAATGAAATGATGACCTTTAAGAAATGTGCATTATCGGGATTTGGTTCTTAGTGAGTTTTACTCGCTAAGACACCCGTCAAAATATATTCTTACACCAAGTAAGAAAATCCAATTTTTTTAATGAGAATTTGATCTTGGTTCAGATTGAATGCTGACAGCGTGGATGAGGCATGCAAGTCGAACGAAGCCTTCGGGCTTAGTGGCGAAAGGGTTAGTAATACATGAGTAATCTACCTCCTACTCTGGAATAACGGCTGGAAACGGCCGCTAATACCGGATGAGGTTGTGAGTGGTAACACTTGCGTATCAAAGTAGGGGATCTTCGGACCTTACGGTAGGAGAAGGGCTCATGGGATATCAGCTTGTTGGTGTGGTAACGGCGCACCAAGGCTAAGACGTCTAGGCGGACTGAGAGGTTGACCGCCAACATTGGGACTGAGACACTGCCCAAACTCCTACGGGAGGCTGCAGTCGAGAATCTTTCGCAATGGACGAAAGTCTGACGAAGCGACGCTGTGTGAACGATGAAGGCCCTCGGGTTGTAAAGTTCTTTCGCCTGGGAACAAGAGAATATGGCTAATATCCATATGATTTGAGTGTACCAGGTAAAGAAGCACCGGCTAACTCCGTGCCAGCAGCTGCGGTAATACGGAGGGTGCAAGCATTAATCGGATTTACTGGGCGTAAAGAGTGCGTAGGCGGATAGGAAAGTCAGACGTGAAATTTCGGGACTCAACCCCGAAGCTGCGTTTGAAACTTCCTTGTCTTGAGGGTAGGCGGAGAAAACGGAATTCCACGTGTAGCGGTGAAATGTGTAGATATGTGGAAGAACACCTGTGGCGAAAGCGGTTTTCTAGCTTACTCCTGACGCTGAGGCACGAGAGCAAGGGGAGCGAACAGGATTAGATACCCTGGTAGTCCTTGCCGTAAACGATGTATACTTGATGTAGCTGGGCTCAACCCCGGCTGTGTCGAAGCTAACGCGTTAAGTATACCGCCTGGGGAGTACGCTCGCAAGAGTGAAACTTAAAAGAATTGACGGGGGCCCGCACAAGCAGTGGAGCATGTGGTTTAATTCGATGCAACGCGAAGAACCTTA
>JALEGI010000015.1 GCA_022763045.1 Simkaniaceae bacterium
AACAGGCTTATCGCCACCAAGAGTTCATATCGACGTGGCGGTTTGGCACCTCGATGTCGGCTCATCGCATCCTGGGGCTGGAGAAGGTCCCAAGGGTATGGCTGTTCGCCATTTAAAGCGGTACGCGAGCTGGGTTCAGAACGTCGTGAGACAGTTTGGTCCCTATCCGTTGTGGGCGCAGGATACTTGATAGGAGCTGCTTCTAGTACGAGAGGACCGAAGTGGACAAACCAATGGTGTTCCGGTTGTTCTGCCAAGGGCATTGCCGGGTAGCTATGTTTGGAAAGGATAAGCGTTGAATGCATCTAAACGCCAAGCCTCCCTAAAGATAAGGTATCCCAATCAGACCCCCTGAAGACTACAGGGTTGATAGGCTGGGTGTGTAAGCGTAGTAATACGTTGAGCTAACCAGTACTAATAGGTCGATTGGCTTAATCACTTTTTTGTTCGGCAGATGAATTTTCATCTGTCAAACAGAGAATGAGCGAGTCATTATTTCTAATGTATTTCTCCGAGCCGGTTTTCGAGATTTTTGATTTTTCTTGGTGGCATTAGAGAAAGGGGTACACCTGTTCCCATTCCGAACACAGAAGTTAAGCCTTTCTTCGCCGATGGTACTGTGCACAAGAGTACGGAAGAGTAGGGCGCCGCCAAGTCTTTTTTTCGACCCTATCATTTTTGATAGGGTCTTTTTTTTATTAAATGATTTTCCGAGTGGATTAGGTTATGCAGTTTTGCTCTTCAGTTGCGAGTGGCATTTCACTAGGTGCATCTGATACCCTCTTAAGAGGCGTCTCATCATGTATTTTAGGAGAGTCATTTATTGTTGCCCGTTCATTACAATCTCGTGAGATGTTTTTCGATAAGTTTGTATCCCATGTTATCGCAATGTGGCAAAGTACAGCTGATTCTACTTCGTTAAAAATTCGAGTTTGCAGATTCTCTCTACTTGTTTTTCGTCCAACACATGTCAAACTCCTAGCAATGAGCTATTATACGCTCTCTGGTTATAGGGTGTCAGCGCTACCTTCTAACTCGCTAGCGCTTCAGGTTCCTTACACGCTTGTCTCTTCAGTTTTGACAGGGCTTACGGTGCGGTTATTTATGTTTTCAGATATGTATTTCACCAATACGTACAATCAAATTAAATCTTTACACGCTGTCGCGATCTCTGTTGTATGGGGAGGTGTGGCCTATGCTTTCTCTGGATCAACTGAAGTAGCTCTTTGTGCCACAATTATTACCACCTTTGCTCTTTCCATTCTATTAAAGTAATTTATATATTTTATTTATTAATATATTTCTGTTATTTTACTGTTTATGATTAATTTAAGAACTCATAACAATTACACTTTAAATTGTAATTTCACTAATATTTCTGCTTCTAGAGTGCACTGGTTGGGTAGGCAGCTCACTTTTCTAGGGAGTTTTGCCTTGGAGGAGGCTGTTAAGGTGGGAAGGCCCTTAAAGCTTGGTTTGCAGGGGCAACATAAGTCTAAGGCTGCTGAAATTACGATTCGCGCCTTGAGGGTACTATTGCTTGTTTCTCTTCTATGGTGTGTGGTTCCTGTCGCTATTGGGGCTTTATTTCGCGCCTGCACATATCCTAAGCGTCGCGACTTCACATTTATCTGCCCAGATAAACGAGAAAATCTCGATCTCACTTCGCTCAATATTCGCACTTTTAATACGGCACTGCTCCCTGAGTTTGCTGTTGCCTTTAACGGTCTTCGTCCGGGAAGAAAAAGAGTGAAAATGATTGCAGATGAGATCTTAAATAAAAATGATGATGTTGTTTGTCTTCAGGAGTGTTTCCACACAGGCCACTCAGACTATTTGGTAAAGAAGTTAAAAAAGCGCTTTCCCTATATTATCACCCAGGTTGGGCCTCGTAGAAATGGAATCAACAGTGGTCTCTTTCTTGCCTCTCGGGTGCCAATAGTCGCTGCGGACTACCGTAAGTTTCAGAATCTTTTTGGCGAGTGCCGCTATTCAAATAAAGGCTATCTTGCTGTCACGTTAGATTTAGGTAAGGGAAAAAAAGTCAATCTTATGACAACACATTTGCAGGCAAAGATGGATAGGTCTGAGCGCTATCCCCAAGCAAGTATTGATCTTCGTGCTGAGCAAGTTGAAGAGCTTTCTAAGTTTGCGCAATCGTATCAAGAGAAAAACCACTCTTTGGGCTTTATTTTAACAGGCGATTTGAATATCCACACTCCTGGATACAGTGATCACCAAAAACTCTGGCAGTATGCGAATCTATTTGAACACACTCGCGAATCAACCGTTTGGGTTAAAAAGGACTTGTGGGATTTGTCTCGCGTTGATAAATGGCGGCGTCAGTTTGGGCGCAAGCTTGACTATATTGCAGCTTTTAAAGGTATGGATTCGAATCTCCATTGCATAGAGCAAGCTGTTGATCCGATGGCTGGTAGCTCTGATCACCTTGCTTTCACAAGAAAAATTGAATTGATTGCTTGATCGTTTCTATTCTTAGTTATTGATTTCAACATTCTATTTTGAAATAATCTCTGAAAATTCTTTTTGGAGGTAAATGGAAAACGTTGTTTCATCAGTTGTTGGTTTCGGTTGGTCTGTTTATATGGGTTGGTTAAATAGTGCAGTTTCCGCTAGCATCTCCAATTCAGACAACATCGATGAAGTGGTTCCAAAAGGGGCATTTGATGGAGCGCACGCCCTTGCAAAGCCCCTCTACGCAGACTGTTACTTCACAAAAGAGAGTTTGCGCAATCGCCACTTGATTGTGATGACAAACCCCTCTGAGCGTGCGCGAGTTGCCTGCGTTGTCTTTTCGACGGGCTGCTTTATTGGTGTGACTGAAGCAGTTGCGTATTTGTATGAATCAGCTTTTTATCTCAAGCTCGCTCCCTTTGCCAGTGCCGCCTATCCCGTTCAGTGCCTTACATGTTCTGCTTGTCAAATTGCTTTTTCGGCCAAGGGATTGACAATTGAAAATCTAAGCGATTTTGAAATGATCGATGTGGCGGCGGTAGCTGCTGGAACAGCAGCTGGTATTTTTGCTACGGCCTTTTCTCCTTGGATCGCCCCTGCGGTAAGCGCAGCTACTACAAGGGTTGCTAAAAGTATTTTTAGTAAGCTTTCAGGGTTTTAATTTGTTTGATTTTTAACTGTCATAATATTACTATCTTCCCATCTATTGGGAGGTAGTATTGAATTGCGCAAAAGTTAGTATTCTAGGGGCTTTTCAAAAAGCATCTATGTTGTCTTATACCGTCCCAAATAAATGTCATCGAGTTTTTGGTGAGATTTTAGGGCGCATTACCTCTGTGGCACTTCTCTCGCTTGGAGGACTTTTAGAGTTTGTATTTCATACGACAATGCTCTTTCCGATGCTCATCTACTCAATTGGCAAGTCGATTGCTAAGCGCAAGTCGTGCTTTAATATTCCTTGGCAGCATCTACAGCGTATTCAAAATTCATTTGGCGCCATTCTTTTGGGTAGCCCCTTTGCCGTTATTCACCCTCTTATGGGGCTGTGGGCAACCGAGGCGTCTGATAAGCAAATCGTCATGGGAATGCGAGGGGCTAATCAGGGCCTTGAGCTTAGTGAAACTCCTTGCTCCCCAGTTCATGCAATGCATCTAGTTAAAGACATTGCCGATAACAATAAAACAGTATTTTCCAATGAGCATCGTAAACTGATCAAGCAGGTAAGAGGTTTTGAACACGGCTTTGAGGTGCTCCAATCTCAGGAATTTGTTCAGAAGGTAACTAATGCTACTTTAGCTCTCATGTCGCGCACACTCTTTGCAATCGAAGAGTCAAACATGCACCAAAAAGCAAAAGAGGTCTTTTCCCGAATTATTGGGCTTTTGGTACCTATCTTTACAGCAATTGATGTTGCTTTGGCTCTAATTCTTCAATCAGTTTTTGTGTTAACAGGAATTGTACGCGCTATCAGCCAAAGGGGGCCGATATATACGGAGGTGAGTTGGAATCCTCTAATGCATATCGCATTTGCCATTCAAAACTTACTAAAGGCCTTTGGAAACATCTTCTGCACATTTGCCTGGTTTTACAATCCCCGCGTTGCTTTTCGAGCGAGCGTCACCCCCTCACTTGCCTTTTTTAAGATGCAACTAGATCTTATTATCTGCTCAGCAAAGAAGAAAATTCGAGGGTTAAAAGAGGGGGAGCGCTGCGCATTTCCTCTTCTCTTGCCTGTTAATGGACAGCAGCTCAAAGCTTTTGATGTGCCCACGCATACGCTTCATCAGACTTATGTAATTGTTGAAAAGAGAGATGGCGCCTACACAATGGTATGGACAAATCGCCCCAGCATTAATACTCGCTCGGGGATGACTGAGTCTGAAGCCGTAGATCAACTGAAAACATTTTTTGTTGCACGGTATCCCTTTATGGATAAAGAGAAGCTCTTTAATTATCCAGTCTATGGAGCCGAGCCGCAGCTTCAAGGAGTTATCACTCCAATAGCAGATCAGGGGAGCATGAATAATTGCGTCATCTCTAATCTATTTGGAATGTGTGAGGCCTTAGATCGCCTTCAAGGCAAACCTGATATGGCGCAAAGGCGCTATCGAGTTGTGCGCGAATACATCGAGAAAAAGTATGATCACGTCAGTGGTGATTTTAATCTTTTTGGGACCGAGAGCAACCGCTTCACCTTGAGACGCGATTGGGATCAATCGAACGATCACTCACAGCCAATTTAACGGCAAATTCCCGAAATGGCTCTTGCGATTGATTGGCAAAGCTCAGAGATCGCGCGCAGCGCAACCGTAACACAGCATGTGTTGTGGTCCATCGGATTCACGCGAGGTGTTCCAACACTCTCATGTCTACGAGAAGAAGCTTCAACTCTAGTTGTATGTAGTTTGTCCATTATTAAAACCTATTACTAATTTAATAAATTATAAAACTTTTAATTATAAATTTAAATAGTATTAAAATTTTTAATGTCTAGAATTTGCTTCAGATCTAATATAAGCGTTTTGAAGGTGATTTTGCCCAAAGAAAACTGATCAATAAGTGCAGATTCTGCTCTTTTGAGCCCCGGATATTGCTTATAGGCCAAATGGCGCTTAATAAGGGCTGTAAAATAGGGGGCAAGGGTGTATTCCTGCCTTAAGATAGAATTGAGCTTGTAGAGGGCAGATTTGACCTCTTTTGAGAGCCTCTGTGGAGGTTTATCCCCATTCATCGACTGAAAATACTTAACCGTCTCAGGTGCACGCGCTTGCGTCAAATCCAATAGGTCCCTAAAAAAAGGCTCGCGATGGTCGGGCAGATCGGCAAAAAAGAGCTTATTGGCCGAAATCGCCTCGGTCATCGATTGGTCCCCCCGGCATAGTAGCGGTTCTCTAGATTGGGCAATTAATCGCCTGAATTGATCGGGGGCAATCGAATCAAAGTAGGTGACATTGAAATAGGGGTCATGAATTTTGTAGTTAAATCCACCAAATAGTAGATTGATTGGAGCTGAAAAATTGCGCTTCAAGGTCTCTAAGTAGCGGTTAAGAGAAGTTTGAGTGCGCGCATAACAGAGGAAAAAATCCCCCTGTTTTTCGAGCGGCATCTCTTTGAAAAGCATTCCCTTTTCTAAAAAATGCAAACCTGTACAGTAGCCACTAGCAAGTGGATTGAAATGCTCTGAGCGGATGAAGCCAAACTCCCCCATACAAATATCGCTCTTTTCAAGAGTTGGGTAGATGGTAGGATACTCAATTTGTAAATCTGCTTGCACCTTTGGCACTGGTGGGAGCGATCCAAAGGGATAAAAAAGGGCATGTGGCTCATTGACAACAGAGCTGCCTTCAACAAGTGAAGGGGAGTAGATGATTTGATGCTCAGGGAGCTCCCTCTCTATTAAAGCTCTTAATTCACTTCCAGCAAAGTAGTCCCCAATACCATCTGCAATCACAAAAGTGAGAATATGAATAGTTGCCGGTTGCAGTGCAAAGTCGCAATAGAGATGTGAGATTGCGCGCTCGACATAAAGCCTCTTCAAAATGGGTAGATTTAAAAATCGGCGGTCGATAGCTCTTACCCCATCTCCCGAGCGCACTCGTGGAAGTCTTTGGTAGGGCTTTGGGTGCGTGTGTATTGGCAGGTTGAGCGCCTCAAAATCTGCTAGGGGAGCGCTTTCAATGAGCAGATTCTCTATATCGATCTGATTGCGTTCAAACTTAATCTGCTCATAGAGTTCAATTGCCGCTTCAAAATTCTCCCCAGAGTTAATGAGCTCTAAGCAGAGCTCTTGTTTGGGGTGCTTGAGAGAGGTTGCATCGGAAAAGGCTTTTAAATCGCTCTTGATCTCTGAGAGCAGTGCTTGGTGGAGTAGGGTCAAGGGTAAATACTTTTTTTATTTTAAGTTATAGAGGTTCAGTCAGATCTTTTCAAGTGGTCCAGCAAGCTGGTAGTAATTACGCATAATATTAAATTTTGTTATAATATTAATTATTAAAAATTTAAGAGGGATTTAATATGGAAGTTTCAAGTATACAAACGGCTGGAGCCGGAGCGGGCGTTTCTGCAAGTGGATTGAGAGCTACACTGCAGCCAAACGTAGATAAAGTAACTAAACTCAAAGAGCAAATTTCAAATCTCAAAGGATCTATGCATGGCCGCTGTTTAAAAAAGAGACGCGTTTTGGTTCGTCTACAACGTGAGCTTGCTAAACTGATTCCAACACCAAACACTACCAGTCAGCCTTCCCAGGTCATTTCAATATTTGTACCCGCTGCAACACAAGGATTGTATGCCTATTGCAGTAAATACCATACACCTGAAGGCCAAGCAATTCGAGTCAATCTCATTAGATTGGCCTCTGTGCAAATTGAAAAAAATGAGCAAGGCAAGCTTTCTGTTGGAGATCAAATCGAGTTGATGAAATTTATGCAAGATGAGGAGCATGGTTTTTCTATTTCTTTTCCAGGTCTAGCAAAGAGAATGACAGAGTCTCTTTCCGATGAGGCGCTTTATCATTTAGTAAATGAAAATGGCTATTTACCATCAGTTGATTCTGTGTACGATCTCGGAGGTGAGGAGCTGATGAGAAAGGCGATTGAAACAATCAATTATCCCCCTGATTTAGCGGGCACTACTGAAGGAAAGCTTGCCTATCAAGTCTCATTAAAACTTGTTGAAAACTTTTTGACGCGTGAAGTTCGACATACATCATTTTCTTCTTTGAAGGAGGAAGCTTTAGAGGTTGGGTTGAACTGCTTTGAACCCAAATTTTTATATAGCTATTACAATAAGTTGCTTCCTCGGGAGAGAAAAGCCTTTATCGATTGTTGCTTTAAGAGTCCTGATCTACCCACTTCTCGTACATGGTCGCTATTTGAATCTGTCCCTGCAAAATATATGTTCTTTTTGAAATTCGAAATTGAGCGTATGCAAAGCGAAAATTTAACAGATTTTGGAGAGCCTCCGTTTGAATCGACGGATGGTGTGATTCAGTTTTTAAGGTCGCAAAGAAGCTAAGCCTTAGCTTTTTTTGTGATGTAGCCCTGTTTGAGCTCCTCGCGGTAAATTACCCAAACGCCAATTCCGACAACACCAGTTGAGAGGAAGATGAGCGGAGAGGGGGGCTCGCCTATGATGATCCATGAGGAAAATGAGGCGAAAACGGGGCTAAGTAGTCCACAAAATGACATCAAAGTTGCCGTATAGTGGCGTAGCAGATAGCCGTAGAGATTGTAGCAAATGATGTTAGACAGTAGCGTCACCCCTGCGACTCCTGCTGTGAAGGGGAGAATGTATCCAGATGCAACCGGCGTCGGATTCCACGTCTCAACGCAGAGGGAGTGGACAAGGGCCATGATTGAGCCAATCAACATGCTCAGCCCATTGGCAACAAGAGGCGAGACATCGCGATTTTTCACAACAATTCGCAAAATAACCCACCCATAAATGGCTAAAAAAGCCGCCGCTATGACTGCTAAGTCGGCAAGAGAGAAGATAGAAAAAACCTGAAGTAGGGATTCTGAGCCCGTTTGCATTTGAAAAACCGGAAGCATACCGCAAATGCCTATGCCCATGCCTAGCCACTTGATGGGAGTCATACGCTCTTTGAAGTGGATGTAGGAGAGAAGAGCGGAGAAAAAGGGAGTCAGCGAGTAGATGAAACAGGTTTTTGCGGCTGAGAGGTGTTTGAGTCCATAGTACTCAAAGACATTAGTCAAATAAATACTTGTCAGTGCGAGGATGAAAATGGAGATCCATTCGCGCCCCTTTAAACGGAGTGATTGGCGCTTTCGGATAAGAAGGTAGCCAATTAAAATAATTCCAGCAAGACCCATTCGCGTAGCAATCAAAAAGAGGGGAGAGCTGATCTCAAGCTGAAGCTTTGCGAGCGGAAACATGCTCGACCACATCATGTAAAGTAAAAATATGAGTCCTACGTTCATGGGCAGGAGCATAGCATAAACCGAGATTAAACTAAATTAAGAGATATTTTCTCTCGCTGCTCTTTCATATAATTGACCATAAAATAAAGATTATGAATCGAGGCGAGAGTGAGTGCTGTGAGCTCTTTGGCCTTATATAAGTGGTGGACATAAGAGAGCGTGTACTGGTTGCATGTTGGGCATGCGCAGCCCTCTTCGAGCCTTTCAAACGTAAAGCGGTTGCGAGTTGACGAGAGCTTATAGGGACCCTTTTTTGTGAGAATCATTCCGTGTCGCGCCGCTTTGGTTGGATAGGCGCTGTCGAAGGTGTCAATCCCAAGGGGAATGCACTGGCGTAGCGATTCAAGATCGCCGATACCGAGGAGGTGATTGGGCCGCTCGGTGTCGAGATGAGGCATGAGCGTTGTTAGCATCTCGACCATTTCAGGTTTAGTCTTACCCAGGCTTCCACCAATTGCATACCCATCAAAGCCATTTTCTGTGAGAATTTGTGCCGATTTTTTACGCAGACTTGGATCGAGGCCTCCATGCAACACACCATACATTGCCTGGCCACGGGGATCTTTGAGGTGCGTCTCTAACGAGCGCTTTTCCCAGCGGTGGGTGCGATCAAAGGACTCTTGGAGCGATTCGCTATCGATGTGGTAGGGAGGGAGCTCGTCAAAGGGGATGATGATGTCGGCGCCAAAATCTTTTTGCGCCTGTACTGAGGTTTCTGGGGTTAAGAGCACTTTTCGCCCATCGCGATAGGAGCGGAAGGTGACTCCATCTTCGTTAATCTTAAGAACAGAGCCATCTGTTTTCTTCGTTCCTTTACTCTTAAGCTCATCTGCAACTCCACCATAGGCAAGGGAAAAGACCTGAAAACCACCCGAATCGGTGATAATGGGCATATCGCGCGCCATAAATTTGTGTAGCCCGCCCGCTTCACGTACCACTTCTCGGCCCGGTTGAAGCATCAGGTGGTAGGTGTTGCAAAACATCAGCTGGAGTCCAATTTGTGAAACCGTTGCACTATCTAACGCCTTGAGCGTTCCGTTGGTTCCCACAGCAACAAAACCGGGTGTGTCAATCACTCCGTGAGGAGTGTGGATCCTGCCGACACGTGCGCGTGAGCGGGTAGATTGGTGTAAGACCTCAAACTGCATGGCGCCTCACAGTGATCAGACCCATCATGGCAATTGCAACGAGCTTTGCAGCAAGGCTAATCAAGAAAATGTTTAAGAGAGATGAGACAAGTCCCCATAGGCCCAAGACAGAGAAGAGGAAGGTGTCTAGCGTTTGCGTGCACGCCACGGAGATCATTGTTGCAGCTAGCAGTGGAAGGCGCTTGCGCAAGAAGGCAAACCATTCGACATCAATGCGTGAGCTCACAACAAATGAGGTGATTGAGGCAAAGACAATGCGTGGAGAGGTTTCTAGAATTGTTTTAAAGGCGTTGTGGGTCCAGTCCTCTGCTGCTGGTTGGTAGGTGAGGTGAATCTGGGTCATCACGCCAAAAAAGGCGAGGCAGAAAAAAGCGATACGCACCATCTCTTTGCCAGCATCTTTGCCGTATTTGCTCTGACAGAGGTTCATCGCAATGATGGCGCCCACAGAATAGGCGTCGGCGCAAGTAATTGTCGCGCCAAAAAGCGAAACCTGTTTGATCACAAACAGGTTTGCAATGACGGCACCAAGGGCGCTCATCGAAACTAAGGCTCCTCTTCCCATTCGACTTGCGAGTAGAATAAAGAGACTGATCGCAAAAATGTGGCAAGAGAAGACTAAGTAGTTCATGAGGTAACAGCATCTCCATCTTGAGGAGCCCCAAACACATCAGCCGCTGTAGCAGGAGCGGGAGCTGGGTTGACGATCTCCTCGAGAGCTTCGGCAAGGTCTTCATTCCCTAAACCAAATACACCTTCCTTAGCAGCAGCTCGGCCTTTTTCGTAAGCTTCTCTTTGCGCTTCAGGCATAAGCTTTGCAGCTCTTGCAGCAGAGGCTGCCTCTCGTCTAGCATTCGCTTCAGCACGCTGAGCTTCCGTTAAGGGTTGCATTCGGTTGAAAGGGGTTAACCTCAGAACACTCGGAGGATCTTTAGGTTCTCCATGTGGTAGTGCGCTCAGAGGTGCATGCATCGCAGCTTCCCGCTTTTCTTGTCGTTTCTTAACAAATGCAGCAGCCCGTCTTGCGCTAGCTTCAGCTGCAGAGTTTCTAGCAGCTTTAGGTTTCAATCCACCGCGTAGCGCGTTCCAACGAGCTCTGCCTCGCTCTTCAAGAGATGATCCGGGGTTTATAGCATTGAAGACAGATGTTGGGGATGCGCCAGAGGCTCTCAGGGAGACGGTAAAAGCGGGTGCTTCAGCATCTGGGGATGCGCCTTCGGGCCTCGCTGCTGCACCAAATGCAGGTGGTGCAGTCGTTACTGGGGGAATGTTGTCCATTTGTGGTGTTTCCTTTTCAATTTGTGCTAATGCTTGAGCCATACCGGCTAAGTTAAAGCTTTTACTTACGCGTGGTAGTGTCATGGGTTTCTAAAATTTTCTCCTTAGATAACTGACCCGTTTCATAGAGCTGGGTGACAATGTCACAGCCGCCAATGAACTCGCCGTTAATGTATAGTTGTGGAATGGTCGGCCAGTTAGAGAAAGCTTTTATTCCTGCTCTCAGAGCTTCGTCGTCGAGGACATTGCGGGTTTCAAACGGCACGTCGATGAGTTTGAGAATTTCAACAACTGTTCCTGAAAAACCACACATGGGCATCTCTTTAGTTCCCTTCATGAAGAGAATTACGGGATGCTTTTTGATGTCATTTTCGATTTCTTCAAATACTTCAGTTTCGGTTTTCATAAGCCTGCCACTCCTTTGTGGTGAATGTTTTTACGCCTAGCGCATGGAGATCGGTTTCGAAGCGCTCTTTTAAAGGCTCCATCACCATGCGGTGTCTTTGAAGCAGTGAAACTCCCTCAAAAGCGTCTGAGATGATGATCGCCTCAAGGTGAACACCATCATTTCTTGGATCGAGAATTTTCACGGTTGCATTGCCACCGAGGGCTGTGTTAATTGTCTCTGCTAGCATGAATCTCCTCTTTTATCCGTTTTCTGTGCTCGCGCCGAAGCTCAGCTTCTGCAAAGCGGCGCTTTTCCTCTGCTGACTCGGGAACCACTTCGGGAACCTTTGTTGGCTTCTTGTCTTTGCCTAAAGCGACAAAGGTAAAGTAGGCCGAGAGAATGTGGGTCTTTTCCCCACTATGCGCATGTTCTGAGGTGACTTTCACCCCAATTTCCATCGAGCTTTTCCATGCCCGGTTGATGGAGGCCTGAAAAATCAGGTTATCTCCCTTCCCAGCCGGTGCTAAAAAGTGCATCGAGTCGACAGAGGCTGTGACGCAGACAGTTTGACTGTGCCTTTCAGCAATAACGAGTGCGATGCGGTCGAGTGTCGACATGATGAGTCCACCAAAAACCGTCCCTTGCGAATTGAGATCGTTCGAGAAGATTCGGTAGGTGTAATCCTCTATTCGAGACTCTTTTACCGATTTTTTGCGAGGTAGCATAACAGATTCTCCCATTGATTTAAATCCCTAATTTTGACAAATATGTACATTTATATGGAACGGGGAATGTGATGACGAAAAAATTAAAGCATGTCGCAGTCACTGGTGGAGCTGGGCAAATTTCATACAATCTGCTCTTTCGCATTGCCAGCGGGGAGATGCTTGGGCTTGATCAGCCGATTGCTCTACACATACTAGAAGTTCCCGATGCTCTTGGCGCCCTATCTGGTGTGAAAATGGAGCTCGACGATTGCGCCTATCCATTGCTCCATGAGGTGCACATAGGCTCAGACCCCTATAAAATTTTTGAAGGCGTAGATTACGCAATTTTTGTGGGTGCCAAGCCACGTGGCCCTGGGATGGAGCGCGCCGATCTTCTTGCAGATAATGGTAAAATTTTTGTTGATCAGGGCAAGGCCCTAAACCAAGTCGCCTCCGAAGATGTCTTAGCCTTTGTCGTGGGAAACCCCTGTAACACCAACTGCCTTGTCCTCAAGTCGCACGCGCCCGATATATCCCCCTTAAGATTTCACGCCATGACCCGTCTCGATCAAAATCGCGCACGTTTTCAACTAGCCGCGCAAGCTGGCGTGCCCATCTCTGAAGTGACAGAGACCTATATTTGGGGCAATCATTCGGCAACGCAGGTGCCCGATTTTACTCATGCAAAAATTGGCGCGAGAAAGGCAACAGAGGTGATCACGGATCAAAGTTGGCTTAAGGGAGAGTTTATGACAACTGTGCAAAAGCGCGGAGCTGAGGTGATCAAGGCGCGTGGCAAGTCCTCTGCGGCCTCTGCTGCCAATGCGATTATCGATGGCGTGCGCTCGCTTGCGCATCCCGACCACACTGGTGAGACCTTCTCCTCAAGCGTTTGGAGTGAAAATAACCCCTACGGCATAGACCAGGGGCTCTTTTTTTCCTATCCCTGTAAAAGTCTTGGACAGGGGGAGTACCGTATCATTGAGGGGATGGAAATCAGTGAGTTTATTGAGGAGAAGATTCGAGCATCCGAGCGCGAATTGATTGAAGAGAGGGACGCTGTGCGCCACCTACTACCCTGAGGTTAAAATATGTCAGAAGCCCTAGCAAATGAGGAACCCATGCCCGATGTGATTTTTGAAGTGACCAAAAAGAATTTAGAAACTGGAATGCGGGGATATCCTGTTGGCTATTGCGTCACATCAATGGTCGACCCAGAAGAGGGGCTTTTCTATCGCGGTTTGCCTCTGAAAGAGGTCTACGACCGGGGCCCTGAAAATATGATCCACTTCCTCTACACAGGAAAACTCGATGATGAGGCGAGCTTTAAAGCCTTCAAATCGGACCTAGAAACTCGCGCCTACTGCTCAGATAAAGCTATCGAGCATATTCTCAAACTTCCCCGCGACAGCCACCCCATGAAACTCTTCATTTGCGCTCTACTCATTCTCGGAAGCTACGATGGAACGGGCGACTACCGCGAAGATTGTCTCAATCTGATTGCGAAACTTCCCCACCTGTGCGCACTTCTAATTAATTACCACGCCGGCTGGGGAGATACGCCTAAGCCGAACCCCACCTTGGGTTATATGGAGAGCTTTGTTGAGATGCTTAAGGTGCCTGGTGCCGATAAGTCGCGCCTCACTGAGCTCATGCGCCTTTTCAATGTCCTCCACTACGATCATGGTGGCGGGAATCTCTCCTGCTTTGTCGGAAAGGCCGTTGCTTCGGGTCTTGAGGATATGTATGGGTCTATGGCCTCGGCGATGTGCGCCCTTTCTGGCCCGCGCCACGGTAAAGCCAATCAAGATGGCCTCGAGTTTGTCAAACGCGCGATCGAGGCGCTTGGTGAAAATCCAACTGGAGAGCAGGTAGAGGCCTATGTGAAGGGGCTCATGGATAACAATGAGCTCATCTACGGCTTTGGTCATGCAGTCCTGCGCGTTGAAGATCCCCGCGCAACAATCTTTTACCAATATGGTCAAGAACACTTTCCCGATCACCCCCTTGTACGTATGATTTTGCTTCTGCGCGAATATGGGGTGAAGGCGCTTAAGTCAAATCCAAAGATTTCTAATCCTTACCCAAATGTCGATGCGACTTCGGGCTCTGTGCTCACGGCTGCGGGCTTTGGATTCCCTGAATACTTTACTCTTCTCTTTGGCCAGTCTAGAATTGTTGGGATTGCGATCCAGACGGTCTACGAAAGGCTTGAAGCTCGCGAGGGAAAGGGCCTACCTATAGTCCGCCCCAAATACTTCTACAAAGATTAGGATGCATCAGGAGGGGGCATCTTCACATTAAGGGGGAGTGGGGTGTACGCTATTCGCCCGAGTACAACCCCACTCCCCCTTAATGCAAATCTACCCCCTCCTGAACATCCTTCAGGCTCGATAAGCAAGCGTGTGGGTGTACGCTATTCGCCCGAGTACAACCCCTCTCCCTCTTAATGTAAATCTGTGGCCCCATAAGACCCCTAGATGTGATGCAAGGGGCTGGGGCTTGGCGGGTTGTGATGGGGGTTGGGTTTAAAATATATTTTATATAATATGTGGCTATAAGCGGAGGTTTTCTATGGCACTGCCTGGTCACGGTCACGAATATATTTCTAAGCTCGATCTCTTCGAGAGCCTTGGGATGATCAAGGGCGAGATGCTCAATTTTTGGCCCGATGAGCTTGATGCTGACGCCTCTGAGTTCGAGAGGATGAATGTGATGTCGGGCTTGGAGACGCTTCGGATTCTCTGCGATGGGCTCGCCTCCCAGGTCTACCACTGGGGTGAGATCCACCACGAGCACAATACTCTGGTCAAGGAGGTGATCCACCACTTGAATCAGATTTCTCTTCATGCCAATAAGGATGTCCACAAGATCAACGAGATGCAGGTTCTCGGCGAGGGGCATATGTCACTTGCTGGGCACATGGAGGAGATTCGTAAGCTGCTCAAGTCCATTTCGTCGTTGATTCATAATTTCCCCGAATAGGTAAATTTCTTGAGCTGCTCTATAAGCTTTTCTGGCTGCGCGGGCGTTTGCCTGTAGGCGATGTAGCCGTCGGGGCGCACGAGATATGCGGCGCCACTCTCTGCACCGAAGGCCTCGTGTAGCTCTCCTGTGGTGTCAGTCTCGCGCGTGATATTAACTAGGGTGCATGGTAGATCTGCAAAGGGCTTGGGATCTGTTGAAAAGAGGATGAGGAGATGCTCCTGAAGGTCCTTTAGGTGGGGGAGTAGCTCCTTGTAGTGAGGTAGCCGCATTCCCGATTTTGGCCCGCGTGCAAACTTACCATCATAGGGGAAGTTTGGGTAGGAGAGGTCGATTTGCGAGATGACGCGAGGGATTTTGCGCTGGCTCTCTTGGGTGCGGAGGATGTGCTTTGCGAAAAAGTTGCGCAGGGTGATTTGCCACGATCTTTTTAGAGCGGCGATGTAGGTGCCCTTTTCGGTGCCCTTCAGCAGTTTTTTTGCAAAGGCGTGGCGCTCAAGGTGGTAGGTTTCTAAGAGCTTATTGTCTGCTTTGCCGCGCAGGACGTGGGCAAGCTTCCATGCGAGGTTGAAGGCGTCTTGGATGCCGGTATTCATTCCTTGCCCACCAACGGGGCTGTGGATGTGCGCCGCGTCACCGGCGAGAAAGATATTTCCCTTTTGGTAGTTTGAAGCAAGGCGCGAATTAACGTGGAAGTTTGCCAGCCAATCGGGACTTGATAGTGTTGCCTCTTTGTCGGCGCGCTCGCGCACCATCTCCTGCACCTCCTCAAGTGTAGGTGCGGGGATATCGACTTTGAGGTTGTCCTCATTTGCTTGACTTGGCATCTGGCAGCGGGGAAGCTCAAAGATAAGGCGGTAGGTGTTTTTCGCAGGGAGTGGTAGCGCTGCAAGCACGCCCGAGGGGTGCCAAAATACGCTTCCCTCTTCGTGCGGATGGCTCCAATCGATGGTAACGTCGGCTAGAGAAAAGACGCTTGGGAATGATTTGCCAATGAAGGTGAGACCAAGGTGCTTGCGCACAAAGCTGTGGGCGCCATCGCAGCCAATCAGGTAGCGACACGTGACACTCTCTCCAGTGCTCAATGTGGCTCGTATATGGTCATCCCCCTGCTCAATTCCTGTGAGCTCAACCTCCCGTTCGACAAGATTTCCAAGGTGATCATTCAAGATGGTTTCTGTCTCACTTTGAGGAAGGCTTAGGACGTAGGGAAAGGGGGAGGCGAGTCCCTGAAAACTGACAGAGCCGATGGGGCCATTTTGGCTAAAGATGTTCATCCGATTGAGGGCAAGGCCCTTTTTTGTGAAGGCCTCATCGAGATCGAGCATTTGAAAAATTTCTAAAGTCCTTGCTTGGATGGCAAGTGCCTTCGATTTCTCGCTAGGGCCCTTAGATTTATCGATGATTCTGAAGTCAATTCCGTAGCGCTTGAGCTCGGCTGCCATCATTAATCCTGTGGGGCCTGCTCCAATGATTAATACGTCCATATAAACTTTTTACCAAATTGTCGAAAATTGATATACTGATTTCCGTTAAATATGGGGTGTTGAATGAACTTTGCGCTGCTGGGTAAAATTTTTAACCGCGCACTTTCTAAAGCGTTTTCAAAAAAAAAGTTTTTACTGCTTTTTCCCGTTCTCGTCGTCTGTGGACTTTCCATTGTCTTCAGCCGCGCGCTTGCCTATGGTGCAAGCAAATGGATTAAGCTCAGCCTGGTTTTTCTCCCAGTTTATGTCTCATCGGGCGTTTTGCTTGGTGTGGGGATTTTACTCGCTCGCATCTACTACCGGGAGGTGAAGGGCCTTGCCCTGCGCTACCGCAATGTGGTGCGCGAATCGGCGCAGCTTTTAATCGGCGTCTCCTACCTCTCCCTACCACTTCTATTGGCCTATTTGATCTTGTGGACGTTGATGGGGATCTTTTATCTGCTCAAGCAGATGCCAGCGATTGGCGAGGTGATTGGAATTGTTCTCTCTTTTGCCCCCTTTCTGCTGATGCTATGCACTCTTTTATTGGGTGTGTTGAGCTTTTTTGTTCTCTTTTTTGCCACCCCACACATCGCTTTGAAAGATGAGATTGGGATTTCACTTGGCGAAGAGATCATTTCGAGGTTGCGGGCCGATCCCTTTAGCAATATTGTACTCTTTCTCATGGGGATTTTGCCTCTTGTGATCATCTCGCTTGTCTTGTCGCTGGCTGCTATGATGACGGGGCTTAATTATGCTCCGACAGAGAGCCTTTTGACGACATCGCTTCTATGGTTTTTCATTATGCTGCCTTTCAGCGCGCTGAGTACTCCTGGCGTGATCTTTTTCTTCAATTTTGCCACTGAGAGCCATGCGCTTTTGAAAAAGCGAGCGGCATGAGGGTTGCAGTCATTGGGGCGGGGCTTTGCGGTCTTGCTGTTTCCTATTTTCTTGATGCTGAAGTGACAGTTTTTGATCGCATAGGAGTTGGCGGTGGTGCCAGCGGAGTGGCGGCGGGTCTTTTGCACCCTTGTCCGGGCAAGGAGGGGAAGCGCTCGCTCTATGCTGACGAGGCGATGGAGCAGGCGCGCGAGCTTTTGAAGGTCGCAGAGGATGCTTATGGCGCTCCTGTTGCCGACTGCAGCGGGATTGAGGGCAAAGAAGAGGGCATCACGGTTTGGATGGATCGCTATCTCGAAGGGCTATTTTTGGCCTCGGGCGCCGAGTTAAGCGTAGAGCTGATTGATACAATTCCTGAGGGGTTTGATGCTGTTGTGTTCACTGTTGGTGCGGGCATTGCCTCCTTTTGCCCCTGGCTGAAGGTCGATTATTTGAAGGGGCAGCTGATTGAGTGTGAGGGGAGTTTTGAGAGGAGCGTGATTGATGAGGGCTATGTCGCTGTGCATCCGGAAAAAGTTTTTGTCGGATCAACCTATGAGAGGCGCTTTGAAAGCGAGGAGCCAGATTATGAACGGGCGATGGAGCTTTTAGGGCCTCGGGTCGATCGCTATGGTCTCAAGCCGCTGCGCGCCCTCAGTGGTGTGCGGGTCTGCCGGCAGGGGCACTATCTGCCAATGGTGTTTAAGCTTGAGGAAAATGTGTGGGCATTGACAGCGATGGGCTCGCGCGGACTGCTCTATCATGCGATGTATGGAAAAAAGCTTGCAAATGCCCTCATGATGAGCCATCATATTTTGTCATGAAAGTGAAAATTCTCGGCTCTGGTAGCTCGCTCGGGGTTCCAGTCATTGGCTGTAGCTGCCCTGTGTGCAGCTCAAAAGATACAAAAAATCGACGTCTACGTCCCTCTATTTTACTCGAAGATAAGGGGCGGCGCTACCTTGTTGATGTCGGACCCGACTTTCGTCAGCAGGCACTTATCCACGGAATCGATCGCATCGATGGTCTGCTTCTCACCCATGTGCACTACGATCATATTGCGGGAATCGACGATTTGCGCGCCTTTTACTTTCATGGTAAAAAGCCCATACCAGTTCTCTGTTCTATTGAGAGCTATGAGGAGCTCAAGGTGCGCTACCACTATTTAATTGATCAATCGACTCAAGTTGTTAACAAGGATCAGAAGTATGCCTTCACAATTTTGGAAGATGAGCAGGGCAGTGGCCAATTCGAGGGATTGAGCTATGAGTACATGAGCTATTTTCAAGCGGGGATGAAGGTGAGCGGTTTTCGCTTTGGTGATCTCGCGTATGTAACAGATATACGCGATTTTAAAGAGGGAATTTACAAGAGCCTTGAAGGGGTGAAAACACTCATTTTGAGCGCGCTTCGCTTTGAGCCCTCTCCTGTGCATTTTTGCATCGAGGAGGCGATTGCTTTTGCAAAAGAGGTGGGGGCCGAAATGACTTATTTGGTCCACATTGCCCACGATTTAGATCATGAGAAGACCAACGCTATGCTGCCCGCAAACGTACGTTTAAGCTATGATGGACAGGTGATATGACAGAAGATAAGCTTTATGAGGACACCAAGTACACCCTAAAAGATCTCAAGCGAGTGATTGTCGTCGGAGTCTATTTTGAAAAAAGCGCCCTTCCAACGTGTCAAGAGCACCTTTTAGAGCTTGAAGAGCTTGCCAACACCTACGGATTTGAAGTAATCGAGAGGATTCCCGTCCACATTCGCAAGTTTGACGCGGGCACTTTCATTACGAAGGGAAAGCTCGAAGAGCTCGTAGAGCGCTCGTCTGAAAGGGGAGCTGATGTGGTGATTTTCGATGATGAAATCACACCTAATCAGCAGCGCAATATTGAAAAGGCCCTCAAGCGTCCTGTGATCGATCGCACCGAATTAATTTTAGAGGTGTTTGCTCAAAGAGCTCAGACCAAAGAGGCGATGCTACAGATTGAGCTGGCAAAAATTCGCTACCAGCTCCCCCGCTTAAAGCGCCTTTGGACTCACCTTTCACGTCAGCGCGTCAGTGGTAAGGGGTATCTCAAAGGTGAGGGGGAAAAGCAAATCGAAATCGACCGCAGATTGCTGCGCAAGCGGATTACCGCCCTTGAAAAGGAGCTCTCAGAGGTGCGTGCTGTGCGTCAGACGCAAAGGCAAGCTCGAATGCGCTCAGATCTGCCAACCTTTGCCATTGTCGGCTACACCAATGCTGGCAAATCGACTCTTCTCAACAGCTTGACTCAGGCAGGCGTGCTCGAGGAAGATAAGCTCTTTGCAACCCTCGACACAACAACGCGTAAATTTCACCTGCCAAATCATCAAAGTATTTTGTTAATCGATACAGTGGGGTTCATTCGCAAGCTTCCCCACGGCCTTGTTGCCGCCTTTAAAAGCACCCTTGAAGAGGTGTGCTACACAGATGTTTTGCTTCACGTTCTTGATGTGAGCGATCCAGCTGCAATCGAGCACGCGCAGGCGACACGCGAGGTTCTCAAAGAACTTGGAGCTGATGACTATCCAATGATTACGCTGCTGAATAAAATTGATCTGCTCGAGTCCCAGCACCTGCTGACAAGATTTCGCGTTGAGTTTCCAAATACGGTTGCAATCTCGGCCAAAACCCGTGAGGGATTTGACCAGTTAATGGAGACTTTAGAAGAGCAAATACGTAAAATGCGCACCTTGGTTTCCCTACGGATTCCACAAAGTGAGTATCGCCTAGTGGCCGAGCTTAGAGAGTGTGGAAAGGTAACCGAGTGTGATTATGAAGAGAACGATATTTTGCTCACGGTAGAAATTCCCTCAACTCTCAAACACAAGGTAATTCAATATGAAGTTGCCACTCGATGAAAGGCCGAGAGAGCGGCTACGTAACCTCGGTCCAGATGTCCTTTCTCTACAAGAGCTAATAGCCATTATCTTAGGAAGCGGAACCCGAGACCATCCCGTTTTAGAGCTCTCTACCGAGCTTTTAACCCAGTTTGGGGGGCTAGCGGGCTTGCGTCAGGCGAGCATCGATGAGCTTGCTTCCATGCGCGGTATGGGAATGGCAAAAGCAATCCAACTCAAGGCGGCGCTCGCTCTTGCTAACCGCTCGTCTAATCAGCATCGCCAGCACATCTATAGTCCCTTCGATGCCTATCAAGCGCTTCTTTGTCTATTTTACCAAAGAGAGGTGGAAACACTTGTTGTTCTCCTTCGCGATACGAAAGGGCGCATCCTGCAAAAAGAGATTGTCGCTATCGGCTCTCTTGGAGGGGTAATTATGCACCCTCGTGAGGTCTTCCACCCTGCTGTGCGCCACAGGGCCTCGAGCTTTATTCTCGCCCACAACCACCCAAGTGGCGATCCGACGCCCTCAGATGAAGACTTCAATCTCACAAAAAATTTGATCTCTTGTGCGGGAATTATGGGAATTCCAGTGGATGATCATATTATTGTAGGCGATGGGAAGTATATCTCGCTCTATCAGGATGGGTATTTTGCCCAAAGAAGTAGATATTAAAAAATAGCAAAATTTGTTACAATTTCCCCCATGAAATACAAAATTGTGACTCTCGGTTGCCGAACTAACCAGTATGAATCGCAGGCCTTCCGCGATCAGCTCGAAAAACTCGGCTACTCAGAGGGAGACGACGCCGATATATGCATTGTCAACACGTGCACTGTCACTGAGCAAGCAGACCAGCGCTCACGGATGCAAATCCGCCAGCTCGCTAAGAAAAATCCTCGCTCAAGGCTCTTTGTCACGGGCTGCTTGGCTCAGAGAAACCGCGCTTCACTCGAGTCAATTGAGGGCGTGGAGAGAGTCATCTCAAATGAGGATAAGGAGCGACTGCTTGAGTTTGCCTTTCCTGACAAGGACGTTCCCGAGTTCGAAATCGAGCAGTTTAAGGCCCACACGCGCGCATTTGTTAAAGTCCAAGATGGCTGCAATTCGTGGTGCTCTTACTGCATTATTCCCTACGTGCGTGGGCGATCGCGCTCTAAGCAAATTCCCGAGGTGCTCAAAGAGGTTGAGAACCTAATATCCAATGGCTACAAAGAGGTCGTGCTCACCGGAATCAACATTGGTGATTTTGATGGTGGGGGGACTTTAGCCGATCTTGTTCGCGCAGTTGATGCAGTCGATGGCCTTGAGAGACTGCGCATCTCCTCAATCGATCCCGATGAGGTTGATGATGATCTACTCGATGCGGTGATCAATGGTAAAAGAACGTGCCATTCAATGCACATTGTTCTGCAGTCGGGCTCAAATTCTGTTTTGAAGAGAATGCGGCGTAAGTACACGCGCCAAGAGTTTTTTCACACCTTCCGGAGGCTGCGAGAGGCAAGTCCTAGGTTCACCTTTACAACCGATATCATTGTCGGTTTTCCTGGAGAGAGTGAAGAGGACTTTAGTGAGACTCTCGATGCGATGGAGAAAGTGCGCTTTGCTAAAGTGCACATGTTTCCCTACAGTGTGCGGCCCGGAACGCGCGCGGCGCGCTACACCGACTTTGTGGCCCCTGAGATCATTGCAAGGCGCAAGCAAGAGCTCTTGCGCCTATCAGAGCGCATCGCTTTTGACCTGCGTGAAGAGTATGTAGGACAAGAGCTCGATGTCCTTTTAGAGGGTGAGGATGAGGAGCATATCTGTGGCCATACAGAAAACTTTCTCAATGTCTCCCTTCCAAAGGGGGAGCTACGCTCCAACCAGATTGTTCGGGCAAAGCTATTGGAAAATACACCTAAAGGATTGATTGCATGCCTCGTCTAGCGCCTTATACCCGCCAAAGTGGAGAGATTGCCCTCATTCCAGGCTCGCCTTGTGCCATACGCCTCTACCCGGGCCTGGTAATTGGGATCAATCTTGAAAATGGTCAAACTCTTTTTAAAACTGCGCTGCCAAGAAGCGCGCCGCCTGTGAAATTTCTCTTTATGCAGGAAATTGAGAATCGCAGACTTCGCGTTGAAATTGATGATCTCCGTTTTTTCATTACACACACACCTGAGGGGATTGAATTCCTTGGACAAACATATTCTGCTCCAATGCCATTTCGTCCTGTCACGATCAAACGTTTGAGCTACGGCTGTCATAAGGCCCAAGAGATTGAGAGAATCCACCGCCGCTCTGATCCCAAGGAGTACTATCCGATGCTCCATGCCCTTGGCTCTCAGCTGCCAGAGATGGAAAGTGTCGAGTTCAATCTCTCCCTGCACTATTTTGAGGGGCTATTTACTCCCGTTATCACAGATCGGCTTCACTTAGGGATACAAGAGCTCAACTGCTCGCCTCTAGCGCTGTTAAAAAGCGCCGCTAACCAAATCGAAAAATGCGCTCTTGATGTTTCCTCGAGTGGTGAATTTGGCGATCTGCGTTGGAGTCGAAAGAGGGGGTTATCTCGGGGTTTTACGCCCTCTTAATTTCGAGAGATAGCGAATTAAATCTCCCCGCCCGTGTCTTTTACAATAATCCATTAAGCGAGATCCAAATCCATCTTTATGGCGTAGATCAAGTCCACGATGGATCATCTCATCTAGTTGCGCAACTGTGAGCTCTCTAATCTTGCGCATCGGAGTGTTGCGCCCCAGATCATCTGCTTTATTCACCTCTTCATCAACAAGCATTACAGCACCGATTGTTTCAAACCGTGTAAGGTAGATGGCCGGCACCCTGCCTCTTCGAACGCTGTATTGAAAATAGGTTTCCTCTCCTGCTACGGGGTAATTTAAGATAGCTTGCAGCACGCGGGTATTTGAGAAGTAGCCATGAAAGCATCTGAAGGGAAGAGCTCTGATGTTAGCGCCCTTCTCGATTAGGCTATGTAAGAGTTCAATAGTAAGTGTCTGGCGGCTCACAGCTCGAATCAGAGTGTTTGTGACATACTTTTTTGCGAGTTTTGCGAATGCTTTCAAACTGCATAAATAGAGATAAACGCGGGGGTCTTGATTGACTATGGCGCAAGAGAGCAGACCCTCTTTGAGCTCTTTTGTAGTAAAGTGCTTGAGACAATCCCGGTTACGGTGAAGATAAAGAAATAGCGAACTTAGGGGTAAATGGCGCACCGCTAGTTTTACGTTGATTTGTGCAGCTTCAGTTGGGTTTTCTATATGAACGCCACGGTGATCGTATCTAGGAGGAAGTCCTAGCTCTTCTCTGAATCCATTCATTTTACCAATGGTTTTTTTCTCTTCATGATTGGTCCAAAAGGGCTTTGGCTGCTGGAAAACCCCTTCAAGAGGTTCTCGACACGCTCTGTAGACAAGCTTTTTGCGTTCTATATATTGAATTCTATTGATCATGCCGTGAAAGACGTGGAAAAGTTCATGCAAGAGGATCTCTTGACGTGATAAGTGTCGCAGCTGCAAAAGCCCATCGACGATAGAAAAAACGTGCAGGCTGGGCGCATTGCCATAATCAATGACCCAATCACCTTCACCCTCTTCATATGCTGTTCCGGTCGTTACCGTTCGTTCAAAGTTGATTGACAGAGTTTGCGCTTTTGTCAAAAGAGTTTCGCGAATGGCACAAATCGCTGCCTTACCAACTTTTGACTCACATAGAGCTCTAATATCGTCACGAATTTCTTCGTGTTTGGATAGAAACAGAATAGGGCGGTCATTGAGTAGTAAAAAGGCTTCAGCTGGAGGCAGTAGTGTGGCCATTTATCAACCTTGTCATTTGTTTGACAGGAGAGTATAGCCAATGAATCAGATTTAAATCCCCTAAAAGCTCTAATCTGAGAGGGTTTCCATTGATACATCAGAATCCATTGCTGAATAAAATTCGGCAACAAGATCGGCTGATTCAATATTCAAGTTTGCTGTTGAGAGCTCTTGTTGACGCTCAGGACTTATGAGGTTCTCAACTTCTTTGTTTCCAAGAAGTGGTCTGATCTCTTCAGGGGAACCTGCAGAAAAAATGGTCTCATAGACCTCTTTTTTTAGTTCAATATCGGATGTTTTTTGGACGATTTTTGAAAGGAGGTAGGTATTTTCTGCCTTAAGCGCAGTTAAGATTGTTACATTAAGGCCATAGTCGGACAAAAGATAAAATTTTGTGGGAATGTCAAGTAGTTGGGAATCGACTCTTTCTTTAGTTCCATTCTTTGCTACGTGTAGTATTCCTGCGATGTCGGGGAAAGTGTAGCCCAGCAATTGAAGATATCTTAAGTCTTTGAGAGTGAGATGATTACTTTTCGCGAGCTTGTCAAAGAAAGTGACAGGTTCCATATAGGGTGTATTCAAGATTTCAAAAGCTTGGCTTGTCTCGATTAAGGAGATATCTTTGAACTTTTCCAGGTAGGGGGCTTTTAAAATTTCTTTTAGAGCAATTTCACGACTTAAGCGAGTGGCGCCTGTCTCATCTTTCATTAAAAGGAGGCGATATTTTAAAGCAGGAGGTAATTTGAGGATTGTAGCTAACGAGATTTGATTTTCATCGAGTCCATAGCTTTGAAGAGTTGCGAGTTTGTGCGCATCAAAAGCGGGATCTTTTGCAATGATGTGATTGATGCTTTGATTCAGCACGGAGCCGACCGCTTCTGTTTGAATTTCTCTATTATTCAAAACGTGATAGATTACCTGAGGATTTGAATTTTTTAATGCGGATAAAAAAATTACCCTTTGGGTATGAGGGTGGTAACTTAGATCTGGAAGTAGTGCAAGCGCAAATTGTGCATCGAAGTTTTTTCCGTAGCGAATTTTGTGATACAATTTTGCCCACCAGATTTGATTGGTTGTAGCGCGACTTGGTTTGAGATACTTTTCTAATGTCTTTATCGCATGGATATCAGGATTTTTAATGCTAGCTTCGATAAGCGCTTCCGTGACCATTTCAACATGTGGGCTAAAGTCAAAGGCATCGATTGCCTCTTTTGATCCATATTTTAAAATCTCTATGGCATTAGCTCTTTCAAGTTCAATTGGGTCTTTGTAAAAGACCCCGGAGTGATCGACACGCAGGGGCTCTCCGTGTGCAGCATGCAAATCGTTTTCACTAAAAACACCGTCGCGAATAGCAACAAGCTCTTCTCTTGAATGGTAGTCGAGCGTATAGGCTTTAGTCGCACTTACAGCTATTTTTTCTGAATAGGGGGTTTGCATTCTTTTGACCATGTTTGCCCCATCTTTTCCCATTGAGCTAATGAGGTGTGCAAGCTCATGGCCTAAAACCATGAAACTTTTCTTTGGAGCGAGTTGTTTAATAAAGTCATCTGTTAGGTAGTAGTAGCCATATTTCGGGGCTGGGTCATAAGAGAGAGTATAGCCTTTAACGTTTTTGCTTCGGCGCCTTCCGATTCTCTTGCGACGAGTGTGTTTCATAAAACCGCCGCTTGGGTGATTTTTCTTAGTTTCGATATTGAGCTTCTTATTTGTTTTGATCAAAACTGCAAGAGCGGCTCGTAGCGCTCCTCTGCCCTCTCGAACTCGGGCAATTTGAATTAAATCTGAGCGGATTTGCTCTCTACTATGTCTTGTGAAAACAGTGTGGCGACTATTTAAAAAGCGCTCGACAGTAGAGGTGACCTCCGGGTCATCTGCTTCTCGAAGTCGTGGCATTACGGGTATAGTGTGATCTATTGTAGCCATGTTTTTTTCCTTTATCTTAAGTCTTTACGCTCACATCAATCTGTTCAATCCTTGCTAGATTTTCTCTCGACAATTCGTGCATTTCTTTCAGTAGATCAATTAGTCGTGTTCCATCTGGAACAAGTTTTGCCATATACCTTTTCAAAAGCTCTACGGGTAGATTAAGAACATCATCGATATTTTTATGTGCGAGAAGATAGAGTAATTCGTCCTCTGAAACGCGAGGATCACCCATTTCATGAAGAGCAATCAGGACTGCAGCTGGAAGAGTATTAACGTCCAATTCATCTGAAAGCGTTGCGCCTAGGGTTAAAAGTTTGCTAATGACAGTATAATCTGGAGCAAGCTCTCCATTCGCAATTTTTACCAATCGCCCATTAAATAGAGTTGTGAGCAGACTTTGGTCAATTTTAGCACTCTCACGTAGGAGATCTAAAATACTATAGCTCTCTGAATGCAAAGCATTGCTGACGATGCCAGAGAGAACATCAACTTGATGAAACGCCCAGTCATATTTGTCATGATTGAGCAAATATTTGATGGTTTCAGGCCTGTTTTCAGTCGCGACAATTGACAGAGTGCTCAATGTCATATCGTGTATACGATCTAAATCGCTTTCGATCTTGACGAGCTCGTGAATGAGACAATCCATTTCCATTTGCTTAGCCAGCAAATAAACTAAGTACCTCTCTTTTGGCTTTGCTAGAAAACTCTTACATGGCTCGCTTTGAACGGTCTCTTGTAGAGTTTCAGTTGGAGCTCTTAGCAGTTGTCCGATGATTCCTGTGGGATCAATAGAGGCAAATGAGATGCCATTTTTTACAAAAGACTCCATTGTCTTATCATCTAAATCATCCCGCTTCCATAGTTGACTTATTAGGTTTTTTCCACTCTCCCAAGTCCCTTCAAGAATCGCCTTTTGTTGTGGAATCGCAAGCTTTAAATACTCACCTGCCTGTTGATATTCTAAAGCGTTATAGTAATCAGATAGTGTGATTTGGTCCTTGGCAAACGCTCTTTGATAACGGGTTTCACCAGTACGATCTTTTACGCTTAGCATGAAAAGAAGCACTCGAAGCTCGGCTGACAAGATCGCTGGAATCGAAACTTCATCGGCATTTGCTCCATGGTGAATGAGTTGTCTCACTTTGTAGTTAGTCAACACGTCAAAATTATTTTTTAATTCTCTTGTAAGAACCGCGCGAATTCTAGACCAGTCAATTGTCGTTCGAGAGAGAAAAGTCTCTAATGTGTCTGGGTTGGGGTTTTTAACAGCAGCAGTAATTAGCCTATACTTGATTAACTCAAGGCGCTCTGAGTCGGTAAATGCTCCCTCATCAAAGGCGCAGCTGAGCTCCTCAGGAGAGATAGTCTCGATTTTTTTCTCCCACAAGTACCCATTTGCAAGTCGCCTATTATGTGAAGAAATTCTTGGGAAGGAGAGTAGCTTTTCAAGAGCCTCAGGAGTTGGATTTTTAGAAGCTGCGTTAATAGCTAATACCATTCTCCCATGAGATAGTAAAAATCCAGTCGATTCCGGCATCGCCATAAAGCGCTCAATACCCTCAGCATTTCCGCCTTCAAGCATATAAAGAAGATTGCGCTCACTAATTTCTGAGAGATCATCGTATTCGTCTCCCCCTGAGTGATCGATCCGAGGGGGTTTGCCAAAGGCGCGCAGAAATTGATTTTCATTGAAGGCGCCGCCTTGAATCGCCTCATATTCTTCTAAATCGTCAAATTCGTGTAGATACTCGCGCCCGGTGATGGAAAATGATGACTCTGAGAAGCTAGTTGCTGAGCGCTCATGGAATTGTGCGCCTTTTGCGCCGACGTAATTCAGAAGGTGGGCAAGTTCGTGAGCAAGAACTCTGCCGGGAAAACTCGGCTCTTCTAGGACAACTCCAGTATCGCGATCTTTATAGAAATAGGTGTCCTTATTGTTGTAGCCATATTCAAGGGTAAATCCATCAACCTCGCCTTTACGACGCGCAGCTTTTTTATTTCCAGTATGTCTCTTCCAATACATCATCCCGCCACATTCCATTGTATTCAAGGCTTTGATGGTGACTTTTTTCTTAAGCTTTTTGAGCATAGCAACTGTCGCGCGCAACGCACCCCTTCCCTCTCTTGTGCGGGCAATTTGGAGAAGCTCACCTCTGACATGTTTTTTTGAAGAGCCAAAAACCTTCACCCGTCCAGAGCCTAAAAAGGCATCAACTGTTTTGACAACTTCAGGATTTTTAGCATCGAGTAGCGCAGGGCGATTTGCCACCCTTCCAGGAAGAGCGGCGTGTCTAAGTTCAAGGGACCGTGGGCGTGGAATTCGACGGCGGGGCCTGCGAATTGTTGTCAGTGGGGGCATCTCTGCGTGTGTTGTGGTTACTGCATCCATGTTTTACCTCACGACTATTCAAGGACTTCAATTGTTGCTAGTGTGGGAGATGGGTTGAGCATCTCTTGCACTAAGGGGTTTGTGTTTTTTGCAAGTTCAGAGTGTAGAAGTATTTTATGCGCTTCAGTTAACCCAAAATCGGTGATTAAATTTGAGTGCAGTAGGCGTTTAATCGTTTCTGGTGGAGCTAAAGAAATCCCGCTGCAGATCAATTTGACAAATTCAT
This sequence comes from Simkaniaceae bacterium, assembly GCA_022763045.1. Taxonomy (GTDB): domain Bacteria; phylum Chlamydiota; class Chlamydiia; order Chlamydiales; family JACRBE01; genus JALEGI01. The sequence goes on from JALEGI010000015.1 coordinate 28,500, forward strand.
CGACATTCTCCCTAGAGTAACTAGCTGGGTTATAGGAGGGACTCTTCTTAAGTACATGCAAGGTACGAATGTCTCGAGCAAAGATTGCTTGTGTAATTGTTTTAAATTGATTGCTGGGATCAGCAAACCATGCATCAAATTCAGCCTCGTTCACAAGATCAATTGTGGCCTCTGCAGGCCCTTTTGTGATCTTCTCCAGATAATTGAGCTCTTGTACCTGGTTATTGCTTAGGTTAAGCGCTGCTTGATGATCGATTCTTTTTGGTCTACCACGACTCTCTAGAAACGCGTTTTCGCCATCGATGGCAACTTTCTCTGCGCGGTTATGAAACTCACAGGATACTTTTACGCCAAAGGAGGAGGTGTGCTCCTCAACGTAAGATTCCTCCCTTGCAGATTTGAAATCTTCTTCATGATTTAAAGAGTGCAACACATGCGTTAATTCGTGCCTCAGGATTTGGGGACGCGTGTTTTCACCAATTTGTCGAATCCCATATTCGTCTAGAAAAAAATAGAAGCTATTGACTCTCTGCGGATAATCTACTTTTGCGCTCTTCATAGCTTGTACTGCGCCATCTGCTCCTAATGTGGAAATCTCGGAAATTCCACCTCGTCCATTCTCACTCTCTTTGAGCAGGCTGATGTAGAAAGGTTGTTCTTTTTTAAGAAGTAGCGCTGAAATACTCGCTAAGAGGCCGCGGCTTGAAGGATCGCGAGCAATTTCAGAGAGATCTTCTCTAATAGCATCTTGATCTTCAGTTGGAATAATCACACGGGGGTTTTCCATAAATCTGTCGATGAAGTAGCGTACCCCTTCGTGGTCAATAGGCAAAAACTTACCTCGAATGCGCTCTCCAATGGGAGCTCTCTCGATACGTCCCTCTAGGGAGGCTGAGGCAGGCTCGACTCGTCTTGGACGAAGCGTCACCTCCGGTGAATGAGCTCCAGCTTCGACAGACTTGCTTTCGGAAATCTCCACCTCTGATCTTATTGTTATATTATCCATAAATACACCTATTATTAATAATATTATAACATATATTTTAATAATTGTTAAATTAATTATATGCTGCTGAAATAAAGGTGGTTATAAGGGATAATAAACCTAAAACAGCAATAAAATCAGTTATATGGTTGTCAGGCGAGGGACGCGCATTTTCAAGCTGGAGTAAAAGCTCTGCAGGGAGGTTTAAATCAGTCAAAAATGTCCCTTGATAAAGCCGCTCGATGAACTCTGATTGCGCTTTTTCCACCCCTAAGATCAGGGTGGTTACCAGTTGGAGTTTTTGCTCGCAAGGAAAGGCTTCAGGGGTGTAGACATCTAGCTCTCTAAGGGCAAAGAAGATACGGTGGTCTTTCCCAAAGTTACTTTGTGAAATCGCTTTAAATTGGTTTTCAGGCTTTGCAAACCAAGTAAGAAAAGCAGGAGTTTTCATGAGCTCTTTTGCAGCATCGAGGGGCCCTGTTGTTAATGTCTGTAGGAAATTGATCTCGTTAATCTGGTCCGGCTCTCTAAGTTGTACGCTGTTGTGATCGACCCGAATCGCGCCACCTCGCTCTTTAACAAAGTCATTTTCACAGGGAAAATCGACTCTATAACCAAGTATTGCATCCCTCTCAGCTCTGGTGTGAAATTCATCAACCGAGCTGACTCCATACTTACTGATATACTCTTCAGCACAGGGCTTTGATTCAGTGAGCTCCTCACGCTCTTTGTCTACAAGATGAATGAGCGCGTGAACAAGTTCATGAAAGAGCAGTTGTCCTTTTTTCCAGGGAGTAATTTGTTTAACACCAAATTCATCTCGGTAAAAGTAGCACTGCTTGATTGTGGAGAGTTTAATGAGCATAGATCCAGGGGGTAACAGGACGCCATTTTGATTAAAGGTGCTTTGGCTTGTTGTTTCCATTGTGCTATCAGTAGTTGTTGAGAGCTCCATGTCAAGTGGTGTTGATTTCTCCTGAACTTGTGAGAGAATCATGTTTAGTAGTCGTCTTCCCGAATCGCCACGCGCGATTTCAATGAGCTCCGAGCGGAAGGTGGCAACTTCCTCTAAAGGGGTGGAAATTAACGGATGTGAGAGAAAGTTTTCGGCAGTTTCTGTGACGAGAGGGTGATCAGCTGTGAGCAATTCGGTGTGAATACGCCCTTTGAGGCAGGCGCCTTCTAAAGAAGTGGGGCTTGGACGTGGAAGGGGGCTAATCTCTATAGAAGAGGGAGAGCCTTCTACAATAGTTTTCGAACTAACTGGGCTAATCATAATAAAGATTATAACATAATCTTTATTTTAAATTAATTGTTTTTAAGAATTCCCCAAAACACTGCAAGTCCGAGTGTTACGAAAATTAAGATCGATGGTAAGAGCATCATTTTCGATAGGGGAAGCAGGGATAGGGAAAGGACAAAGAGGGTAACGACCCCCATATTCACGAAATTCAAGGTGCCTGAGGCGTAGGCTTTATCTGATGCGTGGGAGAGACCAAGCGAGGAGGCTGCAGGGAAATTGATCCCGTTACCGCAGTAGATGAGAAACATGGGTAAAAAGAGGTGTAGTGGCTCGCGTGTGTCCTGAATAAAGGATAGAAGCATCCACATTGTCCCGCAGGCAATCAGGGTAAAGGAGATGATGAGGTTGTGCATGGGAGATTGGAGTTGTGAGAGCTTAGCGCTTGTTAGGGCTCCGATAAGCATTCCGATGGCGGGTATCAAGTTATACATTCCGTAGACAGCTGGAGTAAGCTGCATGATGTCGATTCCAATGAAAGGGCCGGCGGTTGAATAAACGTAGATACAAGATGAGCCAAATCCTGCAGCGATCGAGGCGTATAGGAGGGGTTTATTTCGAAAGGTTGCCCCGACTGCGATGAGTGAGGGGCGCTTTTTCTCTTTCAATGTTTCGGGTAGGTATTTTGAGAGGTAGATAAATATTAAGCCGTATAAAGAGAGGAAGTAAAAACAGCTTTGCCACCCTATGTATTCTGTCAGGACGCCCCCTAAAAAGATTGCGCAGCCGGGTACGATCGCAAAAGAGAGAGTGGCAAGGGATAGAGCCCGGGCTGCCTGCTCTTTTTCAAACGAGTCGCCAATCATGGTCACGGTTGTCATCATTCCAGCGCAGGCGCCAATCGCTTGGAAAAAGCGCGCGATAAAAAGGAGCCACAAGAGGGCTAAGTTGGCGGCGAGGATGATCGTCAGCGTCGAGATTGTTGCAAGGAGAAGACCACCTACCAGAACGGGTTTTCTTCCAAAGCGGGCCGATAGGGGGCCTAGGGGAAGAAAGCCAAGAGAGTAGCCTATGATAAAAAGAGTCATCGAGTACTGAATCGTTGCATCTGAGACTTGGAAGATCTCTGTCATTGCCGGAAGCGCAGGAGTAAAGAGAACGGCGCTGACAGAGGCAAAGGACATAAGGGGAATTAGGATACGAAGTTTTGGCATTTTACTTACTCTGCTTTGGGGTGAGTTGAATTTTCAAACTAGCCCAAAAGAGGGCGAGCAAAACGGTAACAAGGACTAGTAGGGAGGGCAGAAGCATGATGCTCTGGATAGGGATAATTGAGAGCAGTAAGACAGTAAGGGTTGCCATTCCCATATTGAGAAAATTAAGTGTTGCAGAGGCGTAGGCCTTCTGCTGTGAGTGTGCAAGGCCCAAAGAGGAGGCGGCGGGTAGGTTGATGCCGATCCCGAGGTAAATAATGAGCATGGGGATAAATAGGTTTGTTGCAATGAGGGCCTCACTTGCAAAGGTAAAGAGCATCCAAAAAGAGCCAATTGCTATAAGGACAAGGGCAATCACCAAGTTTTTGATCGGGGGGAGCAGGCTAGAGAGTTTCGCGCTGATCAGCCCTCCAACTAGCATACCGATGGAAGGGATAAGATTGAGTAGGCCATACTCACCTGGGGAGTAGTGCATTCTCTCAATACCCAAAAAGGGGCCAGCTGTTGAGTAGAGATAGACGCAGGCTGTACCAAGGCCCATCATGCAGGCGCTACAGAGTAAAATCCAGTTTGTGAACGAGACTTTAAAACCATTGACAATTCCAGCGGCGCTAATAGGCGACTTTTCAACGAGAGTCTCGGGAAGAAGCGTTGCTAGATAGAGAAAGATAAGTGCGTAGAGTGTGAGAAAGTAAAAGCAGCTCGACCAGCCAAACCACTCCGTAAGCCACCCGCCGATAAAGACAGCAATTCCTGGAGCGAGGGCAAATGAGAGCATGGTTAATGATAGGGCGCGTGCAGATTCTTGTTGATCGAAGCTATCTGAGATCATTGTAACGGTCACTTTCATCCCTGAGCAGGCGCCAAAGGCTTGGAGTAGGCGCGAAACTAGTAAGAGCCAATAGAGACCCAAATATCCAGCAATCAGGGTTAAAATTGTTCCGGCAATCGTGATTGAGAGCCCACCATAGAGAACGGGTTTTCTGCCATAGCGTGCTGCGAGGGGACCGAGTGGAAGAAAGCCGACTGCGTAGCCAATTAAATAGAGCGTCATTGAGTATTGGATTTCTTCACTTGAGACGCCAAAAATTTCGGCCATTTCCGGTAGAGCTGGAGCAAAGAGAACAGCAAGGACTGAGGCGAAGGAAATCAGTGGGACTAAAATTGAAAGCTGAGGTTTTTTTTCCATTTTTTCTCCAACTTTTGTAGAGTCAACAATATGGAAGATTTAACTCGGCTTGTCAAGGGAGAGCACGACAACCCTCACGAATATCTTGGATTACACGGAGATCAATTGCGCATTTGGTTGCCAGGTGCAGAATCGGTGTGCGTGCGGCTTGGGAAAGAGGAGAAGAGACTCCACTCAACGACGGGGCTTTTTGAGTGCACAACCGATGAGACAAGCTATGAGCTTTTAATAGATGGGAATTGGCGCAAGGATCCCTATGCGTGTGCATTAAGCATCGATCAGCTCGAGCTCTTGAAGTTTAAAAAGGGGGAGCATCGCGAACTCTACCGTCAAATGGGCGGGCGACTAATTGAGGGGGGAGCGCGCTTTGTTGTCTGGGCGCCGAGAGCTAAATCAGTTCACCTAATTGGGGATTTCAACCAGTGGAATCACTACTCACATCCGATGAGGCGTGTACTCGATGATTTCTGGGAGATCTTTGTTCCAGGGGCTGAAGAGCAGATGAGCTACCAATATCTCATTCGTACAGAGAGTGGAAATAGTATTGAAAAGGCAGATCCATTTGCCTACTACAACGGCTACCGGCCAAATCGCGCGTCGCTGCTTTTTGATCCCGAGTCATTTGAATGGACTGACTTGGAGTGGATGACTAAGCGTAAAACGCGCAATCACTTCACGGTGCCAATGAGTATTTATGAGCTGCATCTAGGCTCGTGGCGCCGGGAGAAAGAGGGGTTTAAAAATTATCGCGCTATTGCAATTGAGCTCGCTCAATATTGCATTGAGATGGGCTATACCCATGTTGAGCTCATGCCGCTCTCTGGCCATCCTCTAGATGAATCGTGGGGCTATCAGGTGAGTGGATTTTACAGCGTAACCTCGCGCTTTGGAAATCCCCGTGATTTTCAATTTATGGTCAATCATCTCCATGAGAGGGGAATCGGTGTGATTATAGATTGGGTCGGCGCGCA
>JALEGI010000016.1 GCA_022763045.1 Simkaniaceae bacterium
TCGCAGGGGGCCGCAGATTTGCACTAACTCGACGAAGTCGCTAGGGTTTGCCCTGCGCGAGGAGAGTTAGGGTGAAGATGCGGTGCCATGTGAGGCCAGCTGTGTTGCATAATTGCAACACAGCCGAGGGGTTGTACTTGGGCCAATAGCGTACACCCCTCTTTGAAATAATGTGAAGATGGGCCACCCTAATGTAGCCCCCCCCCTTCTAGAAGCCGTAGGAGACTTTTAGTGCAAAATAGTCGCCGGAACAGGTAAAAAACTGCCCCTCAGAATACCCATTATGATACTCACCATAGATACGGAACTTACGCCCCACACCCTGCATTTTCGACCACTCGTAGCCAAGGGCAAAAGTCGAATCTAGGTGATAATTATTGACCTGCCAATTGCGGAAGTACATCGACAAAAAGGGAGAGCCATAAAGTTTATGGTAGAAAAAGCGCTGCCCTAAAATGCGCAGCTCACCACCCCATTCAAAATAAAAAGTCTTCATAGGAAAGGAGTTGTCACTATTGAGAATAAACCCAGGGCCTCCAACTAAATTGAATCCATCGGTGACCTGATAGGAGGTGAAAAAATCAATCGCTTCAAAACTAGGATTCACGCGGGGTACTTGAGGATTATTGAACATGAATTCATCACCAAGGTGAGAAGAGACGTGGTAGATTCTGGCGCGGAAAGACCAGTTATCAAAGGCATAGCTAAGTGTAATTGCGCCCATGTAATCTGTAGTCACAAGCTCGGAGCACTCATCATTAGGGAAATCACCCCACATTTTAAAAACGGCCCACATCATTCCAATAATATCGAGCTGTAGATCACCTCCTGGCGCCCAAACATTAGTCCATCGGAAGATGGGAAAGATATCCCCTAGAGAAAATTCAACGGCTGGCGTCCCTAAAACGCTATCACCCCAGCGCATTCCAAGTGAGTAGCGCGGTTCACGAGGGGCTGCAACTGGCGGAACATAGAGAATCGTCGATTGAGGAAACCATATTCCCTTAATTTGACTTCGCACTTCGTTTTTTTCTAAAATCTCCACCTCTTTGTCGGGAAACTTATCCGTCACATGAACCTTTTTAATCCCGGGAACATCCTCAACAAATGCGATAATGGAATTTGAAATTAGACGATTATTCGGTAGATTATAGAGATATACCTCGCCCTCTTTGACATAAACTAAGACATTGAGCTCGTAGTAGTGCGTATCGACAAGCGATTGAATATAACCCTCAAGGTAAAAATCATCGGGCTCCTCAGCTCCATAGTTTACTGAGTCACGACGCGAAAGACTCATTCTCTTAGGCTGCGGCTCGCTCTCTGTTTGCTCCTGTCGATTTTGAGATCTTTGTGCAGGAGTCGTTTGTTGTTCATCTGCACAAACAACTGTTAAACAAATAAGTAGTAAAATATGCTTTAGTTTCATGATTCCAATCTTATGTTTATAATTGGATAAATAATAGAACATTTTATTTACTGAAAGAAAAATCTTTTATTTTATTGATTGTCTGTATAAAGTATTTTGCAAGATTAGAATCCACGACCACTAGTTTAATAACGTAAAGACTACACCTTTAGAAGAAACATAACCTATCATTGAAACAAATGAGGAATCATGAGGTTTGACCCCATTGCAAGGCATAGATCAAGTCCTGAAATTGCCGCTGAAACTCGAGTCAAAGTTGATAGAGACGGTAAATATTCCATCTACACCTATCCAGATGACCTCCCCTGTCGAGATTCTTCGATAGCAAATATCTATGCTCACATCCAAAGACAATTTACAAAATTGAACATTGGAATCACAAAAAAGTGTGTAGAAAAGATGTTAGAAAATGGAGGTTTTCCTGATTTTGCAAAAAGGACAATGGGAGTGCTACCAGTCTATTCAGTAAAGGACATAGAACGGATCAATACTATTGCTTCCGCAACGTTTGCAATACAGCTTGCCCAACTCCATTAAATGCAACCGTTGCAATAAGTTGTGACGCTTCGATACGCTTTAGACGGGCCACTTACTTCCCATTCGAGTATTACTTGTGCTGGCCCAAATTGAAGATTGGCAATGTAGATATCTCTCCCACAAATATGGGGTTGGCTCGACTGATACCGATTTGCAACGGGTTCAAGCTGCGCTAGTTGCACCATTTCTCCCTCCCTTAAACGACTGAGCAGTATTGAATCTGGAAAAAACTCCCATTTTAATTGGCTCTTGAAGGCAATCTTGGAATCCACCCAAACTCCCTTTTCCAGAAAAACCAGTGCATTCTTCGATTCGATAACCTTCACCTCGCCGCTACCAGACAACTTACCCGCACTCACTTTGAAATGTGACAGGCTGCGCATTAAACTAAAGGTTTTGCTCTTCATAAAGAAAAATCTAGGTGGATAAAAAGGGATTTCTAACCTCTATTCCCGAATTCGATATCACTACAAGCAGACAAACAAACCTAAAGATGGTCATCTTGGGCCTCTAAGAATCGCTGATAATACTGCATCTGCTCCTCAAATATGTTAAGTAGTACAGGTCTGTCTTCCTCAGTCAGAGCCTCAACAAAGGTCGGATTGCCCTCTTCATCAGTTGCATACTTAGTTACAGCCTCAACGCGCTCACTTTGAACAGCTCTTCCATGCCACTTTTGAAACTCACCAACTTGCTTTTGCTCATGCCACTTCTCTTTACCCGTATAGTTTTTTCCGTGATTTTTCCATGCAAAAGCATGCTCAACAAAGGGCAAGTTTAGATGCTCACACAGCTTTTTAGTCGACCCATAAAAATCCTTGAAGTAGGCATCAACTAGAAGAATTTTCGTTCGATTTGGATTGAGCGCCTTTACTTGAAGATACTCGGCATACAGCTGCTTTAGGCCAACTAACTCACTTAAGTTTGGTAGCATAAATCCCGTTTTCAAATAAAACGAGAGCATCGATTCGTGGGGATTTCTTATAAGAAAAAGAAAGTGTACATTCTGATTTGAAACAAACTCTGGATCGCTGAAGATAAACTCCTGTGAGCAGAAGCTAATATCTTTTACAAAAACATTGCCTTGAGATTGCGCCTGATAAATCTCCTTTTTCATTTTTGCATAATCTGTAAATGCCGCCTCATTGTACCACTGACCGGCTAACTCTGGAACTGAACGCTGCCCAAAAATAGCCATCGTTGGCTCATGAAAGAGCTTAAAGTCTCCCCTCGCCTCAATCATGCGCATGAACACAGTTGAGCAAGCCCTTGGACCTGAGATCATATAAACAATCTTATTCTCCTGTGCAAAAATAGTCGTTGCTGCAAAAACTAAAGTCAAAATCCATTTCATCATCTATAACCTTTACTTAAAAAGTCGGACAAAACTAACAGCGCAAAAAATTAAACACAAGACTTTAAAACATACAGTCTTACAAGGTTATGATTAGAGTGTATAATTCACCTCCTCTGGGCAATAGCTCAGTTGGCTCTTACCACCGTTGCTCTTGCATTACATACTACCAGTGTGTATAATTTAGCTCTCATGGGGCAATAGCTCAGTTGGTTCTACTCACCGTCCCCCTGCCCTTCACCACATCTTGCATCATCTCCCTTCACAACATCTCCTCTCTACTCTTCGCCGGCCCTTTCAGGCCAGCTTCATCGTTTCGGTCCGCTCTTGTTTTGCGATCTAATACAATCTGTGGTAAATTTCAGGGCTCCGGCTCGCGGCAACGTTCCGTTGCTCTTGCATTTCATACTACCAGTGTGTATAATTCACGTCTTATGGGGCAATAGCTCAGTTGGTTAGAGCAACGGACTCATAATCCGTTGGTCACAGGTTCAAGTCCTGTTTGCCCCAAGCTTATTTAGTTAACATACTACACTGCTACAAGTGGTCACAGGTTAAAGAGTCTCCTCATTTCATTCGTCGCTCTTTGTCGCCTAAGGATTTCTACTACTCTACGCCGCCTAAAGGCTTGGCTGGGCGATCAAATCCTTTTTACCCCCTTTTTTTATGAAAAAAATATCTAGATTTGGTAGCTACGGCATCATTACTCGTGACAATAGCCTTCTCCTTAGCCAAAAAAAACGCGGCCCTTACATTGACCTCTGGGGCCTGCCCGGTGGAATGATTGAGTTTAAAGAATCCCCTGAGATCTCTTTGCTGCGAGAAATTGTAGAAGAAACTGGTTACGCTGGCTCCCAGTTAAGGCTCCTTTTCACTTCAACTAACTATCTGGAATCTGAATCTATGCATTTTCACCATATTGGCATCATCTATGAGGTCGGCAAGATAGAAAAGATCGCAGAGCGCACTGGTGAAGAAGAGAGTCATTGGTTTGAGATCGCTTCACTTCAACTTTCAAACTTGACTCCTTTTGCCGCAAATGCGTTAAACTATTTGCAAAACATCTCATAGGAAAGAAAAGAGTGGATCTAGAGCGCTATAAAGAGTATTTCAGCCTAAGCGATGCTGACTTTGAAAAATTTGACCACAACAATGCAATCATAGCAGATGTGTTCAAAGTAGTTGAGCCTAGCAATGCGCCGCGCGTTCTTAAGCTTTGCCCAAGAGAAGGCGATTTCTTTCGCGAGCGCTTTTTTTTATCCAACCTTGCGGGCAAACTTCCAGTGCCCGCATTGCTTGGAAGTTTTGAGCCATTTGCGAACGAGGCGGGTGCGATTTTAATGAGCTATATCGAAGGGAGGCTTTTGAGCGATCATGAGTGGTGCGATGAGCTTGCTTTCGATATTGGTGCAAAACTGGGGCTCGTTCATTCGAATAGGATGCAGTATTTTGGGGACCCAACAAAAAAAGAGACTCTTTTCCAAAGCGCTGCCGACTATTTCCATGAAAAATTTGCGGAGGAGCTTGAGGAGTGTGCTGGCCACCTGCCTGAAGAGACTATCAACTTTTGTCGTGATTATTACGATCGAAATTTGGCTCTCTTTGATTCAGTAGATGGTCCTTGTGTCGTCCACCGAGACTTTCGACCTGGAAATTTACTTGTCCAGAAGGGCCATCTGGCAGGGATTATTGATTGGGCAGCCGCACGCATGGGTTTTGCAGAGCAAGACTTTTGCTCTTTGGAACATAACGGCTTTCCCGATGAGCCGAAATTTAAAAAGCGATTTTTTGCGGGCTATACAAGCGTCAGGGAAGTGCCCGATTTTGAAAAAATAATGCCCCTTTTACGTCTGGGTCGCTCTCTTGGAGTGATTGGATATACAGTAAAAAGTAGGACATGGAATGGCAAAAATCGAGAGATATATCGGTACAATAGGGACTTTCTAGATCGATTTTGTGGTGATCAATAAGGGCCTTGCGCTTGCAAAGCATTGGTTAACTGGTCAGTCAGCCAAAATTCCTAGGAAGTTGAGCTTTGCACCCACGTTCATTGAGAAATGAGTGATAGAGGTCTAGCCCGCAAAGCACCCACAAAATGTCGCGAGCTTTTCTAATTCAAAAAAATTCTATCAACCTATTAGCCAGAAAGCAGTTGCTTTTGAAATTTGATTTAATTTATAATACCAGTCAGAGAGGGCCCTCACATTCTAAAATTTTGAAGCCCTCCTGGTGAAAGATATGAAAAACACAATTTTTACAACATCTAAGCGGCAGTTTGCCAACTCACCACCTCCCCCTCCCTTTATAGGTTAATTCTAACAATATTTTTTTAGAGAAAACTAGAGATTTAATTTAATTTTATCGACCTTACATAGAGTTGATTTAAAATTATTTATATCTAGCTAAATAATTTATATGAGGGCATAGATGCGTAAAATTGTTATTAAAGTTGGAACAAGTACCCTTACACAAGGGACCCAAAAATTATCCCAGCGTGAAATGTTGGGATTGGTGCAGCAAATCGCTCACCTAAGAAGTCAAGGCGTTGAGGTTATATTAGTAAGCTCTGGCGCTATTGCTACTGGTCGATATCTTCTTGGCAACAGTAAGATTGATCAATCAAGTCTTACTAACCAAACTTTCGCTTCATTTGGACAGGTGAAGTTAATTCAAGTTTGGTCAGATTTATTTTCCTTATTCGATCTCCAAGTGGGACAAGTTCTTCTAACAAGAGGTGATTTTTCGAGATCCAAATGCGATATTACAAAAGAAACATTAAACTCTCTTTTAGCCCATAACTTTATTCCAGTAGTTAATGAAAACGACGCAGTATCTACAAAGGATCTATGTATTGGAAATAATGATAATTTAGCTGTTTTGATAGCAAATTTAATTTCTGCGGATACGGTCATATTTTTGACTGATCAAGAAGGTCTTTTTACGGCTGATCCTCGTCTAAATTCTGAGGCAAAACTTATACCTGTTGTACACCAAATTAATGAAGAAATTTGTGCACTGGCTGGAGAGTCTTCTACATCTCTGGGCACCGGGGGAATGGCCACAAAAATTAAAGCAGCTCAAATTGCTTGTAAATCAGGTTTTAAAACGATTATCGCCTCTTCTAGACGCGCTAATGTTTTAATTGATCTAGTTAAGGGCAAACGAATTGGAACGGTATTTTTAGAGGGGTTAACTAATTGCAAAGAGGGAAAAACACAATGAATAATGATACAGATTTAAACAAGATGGCAATTGAGGCAAAAAAAGCGACCTTTGAAATGGCTAAAAGTTCAGCAGAGCAGAAAAACAAAGCTTTGAAACAATTGATCGAGAATTTGAAAAAACATCGAAACGGAGTTTTACAGGCGAATTTGCAAGATCTGGCTCTAGCAAAGGCAAACGGACTAAGTGATGCATTACTGGAAAGACTCTCTTTAAAAAATCGACTAGATGGGATAATCACCGATATAGAAAAGGTCATAGCTCTACCTGACCCAATCGGACAAGTATTTGATGAAAAAGAACTCTCCAATCAACTTATACTAAAAAAATGTCGGACACCTATTGGTGTGCTGGGAGTGATCTATGAATCAAGACCAAATGTAACACTTGATATTAGCGCACTTACGATTAAGTCTAGTAATTGCGCAATACTGCGTGGTGGGTCAGAAACACTCCATACAAACAAAATATTGGTTGAGCTGATTCAAGAAGCTCTTAAAGCAGCTGGTCTACCTGCTGGGGCAATTCAACTCATTGCAAATTCTGACCGTAAAAGGGTGAAGGAATTGCTAAAGCTAGATGAGTATCTTGATTTAATTATTCCTCGGGGTAGTGCCGTTTTACAAAAATTTTGTCTTGAAAATAGCACTATTCCAGTTGTGACAGGAGGGATTGGCATCTGTCATTTATTTGTGGATAAGGAGGCAGATTTAGAACGATCAATTGAAGTTATCTTAAATGCTAAAACACAAAGACCAACCGTTTGTAATGCACTTGATACTGTATTAGTTCACTCTGCAATAGCTCCTATTTTGATTCCACTAATTGTGAGGAATTTAGAAGAAAAAGGTGTCGCATTTCGTCTAGACAATAAGGCATGGGATCTCTTCAATTCTTCATCTTGTACACGCGCAAATCCAAATGATTGGGATACAGAATGGTTAAGCCTTGTTCTTGGGATTAAGGTTGTTGAGGACCTACAAGAAGCGATTGAACATATCCAGACTCATAGCTCGGGCCATAGTGACGGTATTCTAACTGAAAATCAGCAACATGCAGAACGTTTTACAATAGAGGTTGACTCAGCCGCTGTCTATGTTAACGCTTCAACACGCTTTACCGATGGTGCAGAATTTGGGTTGGGAGCTGAAGTTGCTGTTAGTACGCAAAAGCTTCATGCAAGAGGTCCAATGGGTTTACAAGAGTTAACCTCTTATAAATGGATCATTCGTGGAAATTACCAAATCAGAACATAGAGGAAATTAAATGAAAATTACAATTATTGGATGTGGAAACATGGGTAAAGCCTTTGCAAAGCGCCTTTCTCAGACAAATCAACTCTTTCTTTACGATCATAAAATTATAAATGCTGAATCTTTAGCAAACCAAGGTTATGGGATAGCGTGTAATGATGTTAGAGCTGCTATAAAAGCTACTGATATGATCATTCTTGCCGTAAAACCTCAAAGTTTAGACGACGTAGCCACCACAATTGCAGGTTGTATACAAGAGAATCAAATCATTATCAGCATGCTTGCAGGAACACCAATTAAAGCTCTTGAACAGTACTTTCAAAATGCTAATGTTGTACGTATGATGCCTAACCTGCCCTTGATCTATGGAAAAGGAGTCATTGGTTTATCTGCTAATGAAAAATTACAAAAAGAAGTTAAAGAAAACCTAACAAAGACATTTGAAGTTTTGGGGGAAATATTTTGGATACAAGAAGAGAAAATGAATGGACTTACGGCTTTAACCGGTTCTGGCCCAGCCTTCTTTTTTACAATCCTAGAAGCGATGGTTGATGCAGGAATCGCCATAGGCTTTAACGCTAAAGAAGCCCAAGAATTAATCTATCAAATGATTCAAGGAAGTCTTGTTCTTCTAAAAAACTCAGGCAAGCACCCAGGAGAGCTTCGATGGGAAATTTCCTCTCCTCAAGGAACAACAATAACTGGTTTAAGACAACTAGAGCAGACAGCTTTGCGCGGTGGCATCATCAATGCGTTTTTTGCAGCATATGAGCATGGCCGGGACCTCTCCTCTCAGAACTAGTTTTGTGAAAAGAGATTGCTAATCTACAGATCGAGTTGCTAGAAAAAACCGCTCGATGGTTGAGTATTGATGATATTAAGAGCGCAGGATTAGATCAAGCAGGGCATCTATCTTCTCACGCGTGTCCCCTGCAGGAAGCGGGCCAATAAGAGTTTCAAACTCACTTGCAATATCGGCAAAGTACTGCTGAGAGGCGCGAGCGCTTTTACCACTACTTGCTAACGCGTCTGTGCTAGGAGGAATGAGCGTGACGCGACTTTCCCCTTCAACAGTGGTGTAGGGCGCGACGTTTTTTCGCTTGGAATCAAAATTACGACCACTCTTTGTGTAGACAAATGAGAAGCTATCCTCTCCAAAGAGCCTGCAGTACTCTCGATCAAATGTTCTCTCATCAAGCTTAGGCTTTTTAGAGGGAACTGCCCACGAAACTTTGGAAACAACATCTCTCTCGCGATGCAAGATGCGCATGTCTGCCATTTGCCTACTCATGTAAGTCCCTACTTGCTTTTCCAAAGCTTGTAGTTCTGATGTATATGACGGTGTTGAGGCAATTTCTGAGGCGCGCAAGAGGGTGACTCTATTCAGACCCAGGTTGCTGTATAGGTTTGTAAAACATTTAGCCTGCTTTTCAGTCATCTCCTGAATCTCATCGTGAACTGATTCGGGGTGTACTTGCATGGCATGGGTATCGGCTAATAGATGCGTCACACCAGATGCACCTGTTGCTCCACGGCATTTTTCAGCGATGAGGATCATGCTCAAGACGTCTAGGGGGAGCCCAATTGAAACGCTTTTGGACGTGCAAAAACCTGTCCCCATGTAGAGACTCTTATCTCTAAGACTCTCACGAGAAAGCAAAGTCTCTCCCTCTAAAAGGAGCGGAGAGGTAATGCGGGCAACGCTCATCTGCCGGGTTGAGTGCAAAATGAGAGTTGGTGTTTTGCCTAAAACTGCTGAAATCATGCAAATAAATTAACATGATATTAATGTAATGTAAAGATTAATTGGATAATAAAAATTTATTTATAAGCTCTATATCTTTTATATCTTTATTCCGACCCATCAGTTTTTTATAGTAGAGGACATGTTTCAGAGACTCGAACGGAAGACCATCGATAATATCTGCCTGAGCGAGCCGCTCGGAGAGAGTTGGCGCATCGGGCAGCTTGTGTTCAGTGTAAAAGGAGTTAGGACCAAAAATTTCGATCTCCGTATTGGGTAGAGAGATGAATCTAACACTATTTTTATCAAAAATGGGATAGGTTTTCGCAAGGTGGTCCCAGAGCTCTTGGGTGACAAGGATATCGATATCTCCGATGGGTCTCAATCCACGCACACCCAAGGCTCCACTGCCTGTTATGAGGTACTCACCAACTGGCAAGTTAAGCTCTCGAATAGAGGTAAAATCACTCAACGGCGATGTAGATGTCAAGCTCTTGCCCTTCACCTTGAAATTTCTCTCCATAGAGTTCAAAATCGCAAGTATAGGTGCGCTGCAGATCGGTTTGCCAAATGCGCTTCCAGGTGTTGATAAGACTTTGCGGAAAGTCACCTGAGACGGGAAAGCGCGCATATTTGGACGCTGGTACCATCTTTCCGACCATTCCCTCTGGAATGTCATCAAGCGATTCAACTTCACAACCAATCACAAAAGTGTAGGGCTGTGTGAAATCCCCTTCATACTCACAGTAGAGCCCAATGACATCATGCGACTTTTTGTTTGGAATGCGCTCGAAGATGTTTTCGGCTGAAAACTTCTCCCAGTGTTTAGGGATGTCGATAGGAGCAGCCTCTGGGGCGTTTGAGGTGCGAATCTCAATACCAATCATTTTAGTTTCTTCTCGTGATACTTGCTCCATAGAAAATCCACTCACTGCTAATAAGGTTGCTAAAATTGTTGAAAAAGCTCTCATAACTCGCTCCTAAAATAAAAGAAAAGATTATAGCAGATTTAAATCAGAATTCAATGTAAAATATTCGGTATGAATAAGAAAAAATTGATCACCCAAGCGTTTATCGATTCGCTTCCCATTCTAGCGGCCTATTTCCCGCTTGGATTGGTATGGGGCGTCTTGTGGACGCAAGCTGGACTCCCCCCTCTTTGGGGAATTGCCTACAGCTTGTGCATTTATGCCGGTGCTGTGCAGTTCATTGCGCTTGCAGCGCTTACCTCTGGGACATCAATTGCCGCCCTTTTAATAAGCGTTGTTCCTGTAGCGCTTCGCAACTGCTTTTACACAACAACAGCGCTCTCACGACTACCTGAAAAATGGCTCTTACGCCTTCACGCTGCATTCGGTCTCGTCGACGCGAATTTTGCCATCATTCAGAGCAAGCCAGAAGAGCTCGCCCGAAATCCTTGGTACCACCTATCACTTACGATCTGCGTGCAGATCTACTGGGTAGGTGGGACTGCAATTGGAATATTTAGCGGCAGTCATTTACCTGCAGGAATCAACACACTCGACTTTGCACTTCCCGCACTTTTGGCAGTCCTTGCATTAGGACAGGTTCAAAAGGCCGGCTATAAAAGTGCTGCCGTTGCGGCTCTAGCTGCTGGTATCGCCTACCTCATTGCTGGTAGTAGCTGGATGATCCCCGCACTTGTTCTCTCAACAGTTGCCGCACTCCCAAGGAGGGCCCACGCATGACCGAAAAGCTCGTCACAACCTGGATTGCCCTGACACTTGTCACCCTCATCACGCGGATCGGCCCCCTATTTGCGAGCAATTGGCTAAAGCGTCAGCCCTGGATGGAGAGCGTCGCGAATAAACTCCCCTGCATGATTTTAGTGTTACTTGTCCTTCATCAAGCTGAGAGCTCTACCAACCTTTTAGCCTTTAGCGGAGGAATTGCAGCTGCACTTGGCATGCAGGCATGGAAAAAGCAAATAATTGTAAGTATCATCGGTGGAGTAATTATCTACACAATCGGATCAGTATTTTTCTAACTATAAATGTAAAAAAGTCCTGAATAGGACGCAGATGTTGAATTCGAAAGCGCAAAAGTATACACCCTCTTCTATCTTGTTGTAGAAGATGGGATACACTAATGCGCTCTTAGAAGTTTTATCTTCTTGGACCGCGATTGTTTGACTCACGCTCACGTGCTTCATTAACAGCGATTGCTCTACCGTTAACTTCTTTACCGTTTAACTCACCAATTGCAGCCGCAGCTTCTTCTGATGTGTTCATTTCGATAAAACCAAAGCCGCGTGGGCGACCTGTTTCGCGATCTGTGATAATTCTTGCGCTCACGACCTCGCCATGTTGAGCAAATAATTCTTTGAATTCAGACTCTTGAAGGCTGTGAGGTAGATTACCGACAAATAGTTTTTTAGCCATTAGTGCTTCCTTTAAGTTAATGGACCTATGCCAGCTTAATTAGACACCCTCAAGAAGACGATGAATGGGGGCGGACTTTTGATCTCATATGGGTTAAAATACTGTATGCACTGCATACCTAAAACATTATAAAACAAACTCTTGAATTATTCAATCCCTCTTTGCTAGAATATCTTGCCATGATCAAGAAATTATTTTATTCCATTTACCTTATCTCTAGCTGCTGGGCCCTCAATTACGAGCCTGATGGCCATATCCATATTCTGGAGGTCAATCCAAGTGAGCATCAAATTATCGCTGTTAATGCAACTGGGCGCGAGCACCTCATTGATTTAGTCGGGCGCTTCTATGCGGCAGCAGGAGTCAACGGTGGCTACTACAATGATGATGGCTCTCCTCAGGGACTTTTGGTTGTCAACGGCGAAAAGCTTGGGGACCCTGTCAAATTGAGAGGCTCTGTTTGTTGGAGCTCAGGGGAAAGCCCCCTTTTCAAACAAATTGGCCCCCAAATGAAGCTACCCGAGCATCAATATATGATTGGTGGTGCACCTCTGCTGATTAAGAATAATGAGGTCATTTTAGACTACTCCTCAGAAAATACCTTAGAAAGCTTTTTGACAACAGCTCTTCCTAGGACGGCTGTAGGCGTTCGAGATGATGGCACCTGGATCTTTGTCACGGTCGAATCGCCTGGAATGAACATGATCGACCTTGCCTATTTTATGTATGGTCTTGACTGTGTTGATGCTGTTAATCTATGTGGGGGCAATTCAGCGCGAATGGTCATCGATAGCCTCAATGTGAGAAAGGGTTATGACAAACCGATTGGCAACGCAATTCTCATCCTCCCAAAGAGTGCACAATGATGCGCTGTTTTGGTGATGGAAATCCCCGATATGAAAAGTACCATGATGAGGAGTGGGGCGTCCCCTCCCATGATGATCGCTACCTCTTCGAGATGCTTGTCTTAGAGGGATCGCAAGCGGGGCTGAGCTGGGAGACTATTTTGAACAAGCGTGAGGGCTACAAGAAAGCTTTCCACAATTTTGACCCAAAGGTAGTCGCTAACATGAGCGACAAAGAGCTAGAGACCTTGCGAGAAAATCCCGATATTGTTCGCAATCGCTTAAAAATCTACGCAGCACGCAAAAATGCGCGCATTTTTCTTGAAATCCAAAGGGAATTTGGCACTTTTGATGCCTATCTATGGAAGTATGTGAATGGCAAGCAAATCGTCAACCGAACGGGCAGAGTACCTGTAACAACTGCAATTAGCGATGCCCTATCAAAAGACTTAAAGAAAAGAGGTATGACCTTTGTTGGTAGCACGATCATGTACGCCTACATGCAAGCTGTCGGCCTTGTCAATGACCATAGACCAACGTGTGATAAGTATACCAATCTTAATTTGAATAGACTGAGCTAGTCTATTCAGGTATAATTACTTACATGAATACATCAATAGAAATTAGTCAGATCAATTCGTTTCAAGAACTTTTTGATGCAGTAAAAGAAGCTCCAGATGAAGCAAGCTTATCTTGCTCAAGAGGCTCTGTCACACACCGCGTCTCAGTTCTTTTCAGAGAGGCAATCGAGGCAAAATATCCGACTGATTTCAGCAGGTTCCACCATAAGATTGAGTGGCAGCTAGTGACAAATGCAAATTTGAAAAAGGGCAAATTCAAAACAGCTGACGCTGTCAAACGTCTCCACTATCAGCTGCATCACAACAAAATTACTGTTGGCAAATCCCCAGAGGTTTTCACACGTGAAATGGAGGCGCGCAAAACGATTGTGACCAACATGGTGCGCTACCTTGTGACCGAAAAGTCGATGGGCTGCAAAAATTTTACTTGCTCTGCCATCTCAGCTATTTTGATCAAAAAGAGCCAAAGTATGCTTAATGAGGCGGTCCACGTCTTTCAAGAAATGTTTGACAACCTCTACAATGCCATTACACCCGAAAACTCAGATCTATCAAATATGCTCCTTGGCAACCTCCTCTCTCTTCTTCCCTTTTTCGAGCCAAAAGTCGATACGATCTTTCAGATTCCCCAACGCATTGACGGCAATTGGCAGAAGGTGCCCTATAAAGTGAGCCCCATATCTTTAACTCCAAAGTATCTTGGATCCCCTTTAAAGGCCTATGGCTTCACAACTGAGGTTAAAGAGGCAAAACCTCTACTTGTCTGTATTGGGACGACCCAGCCAACGACAACGGGCTCTCAGCTCACCTACTGGACAGATTTTGTTCCAGGAATGACTGTGGGAGAATCGCTCTATACTAGCTACTCCAAAAATAAACTTGATAGCTGGCTGCGCCACAATTCTGGCGCCAAGATGTTTGGTCAATCCTTAGGTGGGATTACAGCGATTATGAGCGCCTCTGACAACCCCCAACACGTCTCTGAAGTGCATGCCTACGGCTCCCCCTCCCCTCTGCACAGCGTACGTGCCCACTTCACAGACAATACGCGTCGCTTTGGAGTCACCCCAGATGTGAACGTCTACTGTCAAGATAATGACGCTGTTAAGCACATGGGAACTGGCTGGCATAAAGATTGGAAGGTGTGGAACGTTGTCACGCCTAACCGCCACAACTTTTTCTCATCCCACGCTAAGGCCTTCACGGGTCAGAGCGATGTCTTAGTTATGGAGATGATACGAAACAGTGGTGGTGAGAAAAGACGTCGCTGGCTTGTAAATTTCTTTCACCAACTAGTCTCTATTCCCATGGTGATTGTCCAAACGCTTGCCCTCATAATTAAGGGCTACGCAATTGGCCTATTCAATATGATTAAGCACTCGGTGGCATGCAAAGCTCGGGCTTAGGCCTTCCAAGTCCCTTCCCAAAGATGTAATCCTTTTGTCCAAGGTAAAACAAACGAAGCTGCTTTCTCTGGTGAAACGCCCCCTTTATCAATAAGAGTCCTTTTCCAAGGCAGTGGGAAGAAATATCCAGATGGAAGCACCAAAGTATCTGTTGTTCCATTGTCTTTGTCTCTTTTCAAACCATCGCGCACCTTATTACTCAGAAGAACAGGACCTGTTCTGTGAAGAATAGAGTCTGCTCCTTCACCACTTCTTCTCGGTCTGACATTTTGCAGAGCCTCTCTAATGACTTGATGCCCTGCACTCGAGCCGATTGCAGCATTACATGTTTGCAATGGACTGCGATCATTTTGCTCAATACATGAGTAAAAATTACTATGACGGTGAAGCCCCTCTAGACTTCCAAAACAGGGAAGATCTGTATCGGCGTAAAATCCACCCTGCTTATATAAAATCGCCAAACGCAAAACGTCAGCCTTTTCTGAGAATTTCTCGGCGCGATCAAACGTCTCTTTAACATTTGGAAACTCTTGCCCAACCTCATCAATAAGGGTTCTTGCATCATCATTTCCCCAAAGCTTACAATTCCATCCCTCATGGCGATCTACCCATGTTTGAAAAACTGCTCGGACACCTTCAGGTGGAGTGGCGCCCAGCCAGATAAGATGTATGTTTTGTGGGATTTTATACGGTGTAGGATCTGCCCTGCTTCCTGACTTTAGATCTGTGATAAACGCTTCATAGTTTGTCTTAGCTTGCGCCCACGACTCTCCCGATTTGCGCTTTGTTAAGTTCGATGGAGTGATGCGAGAGGGCTGATTGGCATTAACCGCAGCGAAAAAATCACCTTCATACAGCCCGCCATAGGGGCTGACAAAAAGTTTTGAAAAATCTGCTTTATAGCCTGTTTTTGCTGCAAAATAGAAAAGTGCGGCAGTCGAAAGAGCTGTAAGAGGTATAGTGATTCCTGCAGTAATAGGATTCAAAGAGACAACTAAACACGTCGCAATAACAGCGATAAGAGCAGCTGCTGCAAGACTTGCAATGACATATAAGGCAACCTGCTGAATCCTTTGATGGCTATTGTTTAAGGGCTCGCGATAATTTTTACTATTATATTGATGTGTAGTTGTATTAGATACGGATTCCATTTCATCCCTCTTTTATCATGATAAAAAACTATAACATATTAAGATTAATTAAAAAACTTAAACAATATTTTAAATCATCATATTGTAAAAATTAAATTTTAAAATACTAATAAAGAATAAGTTGCAAACATTATATTATGTTGTTATAATATTTACAAAATCATAAGTATTGTTGAAGTTTGTGTTGTTTTCACAGCCTCTAATACAAGATAGAAAATAATATAAAGGCTACTATGACATCGAGTGTTTCTGTAGAAAATCCTATTACATATCACAAAGGAGCATATCCGCAACCTTTTGAGAACGGACACCAAAAGGTGCGTCAAGTTGTCTTGCGTGTGATCGCCTCTCTCGTGATTGCACTAGCTGCAGCAATTGTTGTTGTGAGTGCCATTACGATTTTAAATCCCATAATCGGGGCACCAATCGGAGCAGCTCTTTTGGGGATTGGTATTGCCGTGTATATTTTGGCAAATAAGGTACACTTTAAACCAAATCATTCTGATCTCTTTGTTGGCCCTTATGGAGGTCTATATGAAGGTGACTTTTTTACAGCAATAAATGCAAATCAATCCATTAGTATTACACCCTCGAATCTTAAAAAGCGCCAGGGGGGCGAAGCTTGGCAACAGGTTCAACATAACTACGATGCTTTTACCTCTAGCCTTAAAAAAACGGTAAAAACCGGAGTTGCTCAAGCCCCACTTATCCCGCAAAAAATTCACTTGATTTGGCTCGGTGGCCCAATACGTGAGACGGAAAATAAAGTTTTTGAAAGTTGGAAACAGAGACATCCTAGCTGGGAAGTCAACCTCTGGAGAGATGATGAAGCGGATGCTCTAATGGACAGTATCAAAGAGAAGTATCCAGTTGCATACAACGCTTACCATTTGCCCGGCATTCCCATGGCTGAAAAAGCGGATATTTTAAGACTTGTTATTCTCCATAAACATGGTGGATTTTATGTCGATACCGACTTACCTTGCATTAGCAGCCTAGAAGGACTGACACGCCACTCTAGATTTTTTGCCTCAATTGAGCATACCCATGCAAATCCCCTCTACCTCTGTAATGCTGCAATTGGAGCTGAAAAGGGATCAAAAATTATTGAAGATGCTCTAGAAGATATTCAGCCAAGAGTCGCAGGGGAAAATTTAATGGCAATTATCGACCGCACTGGGCCAGGCCTTTTGAGCCGCCACGTGAGAAAGCACCTGCTACTCGACAAGAAAAATGGAACAAATAACACATTAGTACTTCCACCAGCCTACTTTTATCCCCTCCAATCACAATATCGAAGACATCCTGAAAAAGCTTACTCCCAATCTCAACCATGGACAAAAGGTGTGCATTTTTGGAGCAGTAGCTGGGTCCCTAAGGACTTTTTATAAGGAGAATTTTTATGACTACAACACCAATTAGATCCCCACAGCCAAAGTATTTTGATCGAAATTATTTTCGGGGGCCTGAAAGCAAAGATCTCCATAGAAGAAAGATAACGCATTTAGCCCTTGCGATCTTATCGGGAGCTTTAATGGTGACAGCCATTGTCATCTCTGCAACAGCCATTTTAAATCCAGCAATTTTTGCAGCAGCTGCAGCCGTGATGGGATTGGTCTCTGCAGGCCTATTTTTCCTAGGAATCACCTCACCACAAATTATAGAACACTCAAAACTTATTATTGGGCCCTACGGTGGCATTTTCGAATCAGATTTTTTGAGCGCGATGAACTCAAATCAACGTGCACGTTTGACTCCAAAGAAAATAGAAAAATCACCAACATGGGCACAAATCAAGGCAAATTATGACCATTTCATCTCTTCTCTTAAATCAACGCCTGCACAAGCTGAACCAAGCGGATACAAAATCCCTCAAAATATTCACCTAATCTGGCTTGGCAACGAGTGTCCAGAAAATGAAAGAAAAGTTTTTGAAGGCTGGGAAAGAATGCACCCAGGTTGGAATGCCAAACTTTGGGGCAATGAAGATGCACAAGCCTTAATCGATGAGTTCAAAGCAGAGTTTCCCAATGTCAAAGAGACCTACGAAAATGCCGCTACTTATGCTGAGAAGGCAGATGTCATTCGTTTGCTTGCTCTATATAAAGAGGGAGGCTTTTATTGCGACACAGATCTTCCATGCCTTGGAAGCTTACAAGAATTGAATGCCCATGCATCTTTTTACATAGGTATTCAACAAGTTGAAGGTCCCTTTGATAGGTTAGTGAATAATGCCGCTATTGCAGCAAGGCCTAAACATCCGATCATTAAAAGGTGTTTAGAGGAGATGCGCCCACGAAATCCAGGCGAGAGCGAAAATTCAATTTTATATCGAACCGGACCCGGTCTACTGACTAGACATGCTCTACAAGGAGTTCAAGAAGATCGAGAAAATGGGACAAATGAAACTCTGTTACTCCCCCCTGGGTACTTTTACCCACTGCACGGAAAATATAGTGGTTGTTCTCAATCCCAAGCTCTTGCAGCTGTCCTTCCTTGGACAAAGGGATTGCACATTTGGGAAGGCAGTTGGACTAATAAATCAACTTAGCGAAAAAAAAAGAGTAATATAAGAGGTATAAATGACATTAAAATCTACACCAATTTCTCTGACAAGGCCAGCAGTTGCTCTGCCGATTTCGTACTTTCAGCATCAAGGTGCAAATAGCAACAACCGCTTTGTGAAATTTATGTTGAAAGAGGCAATTCCAAGAGTCTTTGCCCTAATCACAACAACCGCTCTTCAAATCATCGATCTTATCTCCAACCTTCTTGTCGGCGTTGTTAAACTCATTTTACTCCCATTGAATTTAAGAAATATCACCCATTTTGGAAGCCTTGATTTTTCACCCAAAGCCCTACTCTCACACTTCAAAAAAGCCGCATTCAATCTCTTAGGTGTCGCTACAGGAAGTATTGTCGGCTCAGTGAATCCAAACTATGTAGTGAACTTTCTCACTGGAAATGAAATGAGTTGGAAATATGCCAAATCACCTATTGGATTTAACACGTTTTATGAAAAGGGCCTTTTGCTCAACATGGAAAAGCGCAGAAAAGACCGCTATGAACCGCTACAGCATCACCTAAAAGCTGTCGACTGCCAAGTAGGTGAGACACCTGGCGAAGAGAAAATTACCCGCTTTAATGCAATAGACGCATCAGATGACAATCAACTTAGAGCAGCTCTTTCAGAACTTGGGATCAATAAGTCACTCGATGCAATTGCCGGCAGTGGCGAACAGATGCGCGGACGCAACGCAGGACACCGCAAGGGAAGACTAGCATGTTATTTAGGGCACCTAAAAATGCTTAGCGCGTTGAGAGGCAACGAAAACGCTGTTGTCATGGAAGATGATCTTAGATTCTACGTCAATGCACCCGATGTGCTAGCACACGTGAAAGAAGAGATCAAAGATCAAGAATACGACATTTTCTATCCCTCCGTTGTTCACAAAAAACCGCCAAAGAAAATTCCTGGCAAGCGCTACCTTGCAGAGTGTAGTGATGTGCGTTGTACACACGTCTACGTTGTGAGGGGAAAAGAAGAGGTCTTTGATAACCTTATAGGATTTTTGAAAAATCACATCGAAAGTAGTTCAGACATTCTTCCAGTTGATGATGCGATGGCAAAATACTACTCTGAGGGCTACAACGGCTACAAACCGCGCGTTTTATGTTGCACACCTTCGATTGCAGGACAAACCGAAGCCGTTAGCGACATTGAAGGACATGTCGGCGCAGGTAGAGATATCTAGTCGCTGCGCTTGTGTTTGATTCCTCAATTGACAGAAGATAAGAGATTCTCTAAAATCACTCACTTCTATGATCGTTTTTGAAGATCTCGGCATGGCGTTTGGCTCACGCATGCTCTTTGATCAAGTAAATATGACTCTCAATAAGGGTCACCGTTACGGCATTGTCGGTGCAAATGGCACAGGCAAATCCACCCTTTTGCGCATGGTTATGGGAGAGGAAGAGCCTACCCTGGGTGATGCGCATGTGAAAAAGGGCTGCATTGTTGGTTGGCTCAAGCAAGATCAGCACATGCATGAAAATGAGCGCATCATCGATGTTGTGATGCAAGGGCGCCCGGTGCTCTACAGCGCTCTGCAGAAAAAAGAAGAGCTTCTGACGCAGGAGTGGACAGATGCTCTAGCAGAGAAAATTTCCGACATAGAAGATCGGATTGGACTTCTTGGCGGCTACCAAGCCGAATCAGAAGCGGCTGCTCTGTTAGAGGGCATCGGCATCCCAGAGCCGCTACATGAAAATCCCCTATCTTCACTCTCTGGTGGCTACAAACTGCGCGTCCTTCTTGCCCGCGCCCTTTTTGAAAATCCCGATATTTTACTGCTTGATGAGCCAACAAACTACCTCGATATTGTCACAATCGCATGGCTTGAAGACTTTTTGGTGCGCAAATACCAAGGCCTTTTACTCGTTGTCTCACACGATCACACCTTCTTAAATCGCGTCTCCACTGACACCCTCGACTTCGACTACGGTGAAATTCGCCTCTATACGGGTAATTACGATGCCTTCATTAAACAAAAAGAGGCCGTTATTGAGCAGAAGACTAAAGAGCGCGCCTCTAAAGAGAAGTACGTCGCCAAGCAGCGCGCATTTATCGAACGCTTCAGAGCCAAACCAAGCAAAAGCAAGCAGGCGACATCGCGTGAAAAGCAGCTTGAGCGCATGGAGTGGCCCGATATCGAACACAGCTCAAGACGTGCACCCAACTTCGGCTTTCAACAAAAAAGGCCCTCTGGAAGGCAGGTGCTGAAAATTGAGGAGATCGGCAAGTGGTTTGGCGAAAAGGTCGTCCTTGATGGCGTCTGCTTTGAAGCCTTTCGTGGAGATAAAATTGCGATTGTCGGCCCAAATGGAATGGGAAAATCGACATTGCTTAAGATTTTAGTCGGAGATTTAGAGCCCGATCTTGGTGAGTTCAGCTGGGGTTATGAAACGCACATCGGATACTTTCCACAAGAGGTTAAAGCAGAGGAGAACATCTCGATGCTTGAGTGGCTTGCCAAGGAAACAGCTGAGCCGAGTGATCTCACCCTTAAATCGGCTCTGGGAAAAATGCTCTTTTCAGGTGACGATTCCTACAAGCGCGTCGATAAACTCTCTGGCGGCGAGCTAGCCCGCCTCCACATGGCAAAAATTGCACTACTCAAACCGAATATACTCGTTCTAGATGAGCCAACAAACCACCTCGATCTTGAATCGCGTGAGGCACTTGGTCGCGCCTTGAAGGCCTATGACGGAACCGTGATTACCGTCAGTCACGATCGCCACTTTCTAAACCTTTTTACAAACGAGCAGCTACGGCTACTTGAAAAATAATCTCTCCCAGCTCTCTTCTGGGCAATGTTGTTTTTTAACAAGAAATAGGCTAAACTCACTGGCATGATACGGCTATCTAAACTAATGTCTTACAAAGGACTCTGCTCACGTAGGGAAGCAGACCGGCTCATTGAAGCTGGTATGGTCTCTGTCGATGGTGAGGTGATCTCCACCTTGGGCACCAAAGTCTCTCCAGATGCAAATATTTCCTTGGCAGAGCAAGAGAAAAAGGTAACTGTAATTTTGAATAAGCCGCTTGGCTACATTTCAAATTTGCCTCAAAATAACCAAAAAGAGGCGATCGAGCTCATCACAGAAGAGCGTCAATGTGGTGAGGGTGAGATCCCTGAGGGACTCAATGTCGCAGGCCGACTTGATATCAACTCAAAGGGCCTTCTTATTTTAACCCAAGATGGACGGGTTGCTAAGGCCATTATTGGCGGCGAAATGGAAAAAGAGTACATTGTCAAGGTCGAGGGCCGTATCACTGAAGATGTGCTGCGCCGTCTGCGTTTTGGCCTCTCTCTCGATGGAATGAGGCTCAAGCGCGCTCAGGTCGATCGGCTACAGCGCGATGTGCTCCGCATTGTCTTGATTGAGGGGAAAAAACGTCAGGTGCGCCGGATGTGTGAGCTTGTCGATTTAAAGGTGCTCACCCTCTGTCGCGTGCGTGTTGGGCCTGTGCGCTTAGGAAGTTTACCTGAGGGGAAGTGGCGTATCATCGATTCATCATGTTTTTTACATAAAGCCACTGACGGTGGTCGTAGTCGTGGATCCGGTCGGAGAGCTTCGCAAGCTCGTGGCCGCGGGGATGGCGGTAGAGATAGATCGTCTCGACGGGCCCCTTCAAGAGGTAATTAAGCCCCTCCTGTGTAATTTTTGGACAGCCACTAAGATGAAGCGTTCGCAAACTCTTTGCGCTGCGCGCAATGGAATAGAGCCCAACATCTGTGACATGCGGCGCTTCAATCGAAAGTGAGACAATTGAATCGAGCTGCTTTGCAAGAGACTTAAGTCCCCTATCACTAATCAGCGTGCACCCTAGGAGTGAAAGTCGCTCCGGAGTCGCGCGGATACTCGCTAAGACATCATCATCGAGGTGCATGAGCCCATTGAGTGTGATAAAACGCAGCTGTGAGTGCTCCTGTAAAAAGCTTGAGATCCCCTCTTTTGTTGTCAGTGGGCAGTGTGAGAGGTCAATCCCCTCAAGATGCTTGCCCAAGCTCTTCAAATGCTCATCATTCATTAGCCAGGAGCGGCCTACATCGAGCATTTTGATCGTCGGTATATTTTCAAGCACAGCTCTAAGATGGCCCGACTCAAAATGGTCACACCCACGTAAAGAGAGTTCAACCATCTGCTCTGAGCGCTTGAGAATTTCACTCAAGGGATGATCGATTGTTGGGCTAAATTTCACTTCAGGCGCCTGTGGTGGGCAGTGATTCCGACGTTGAAACTGCGCCTCAGAGAAATTGAAGTGGCTGAGCGCTGCCTTGCGGTAATTTCCAACCATTGTTGGAATCCGCTGGGAGATATTGTTTTGCTCTTCTGGATCATTTTTTAAGTTGTAAAGCTCGCCCCTTCCTTTTCCCATGTGGTGAATATATTTGTGATCCCCCTGTATCCAGGCGATGGAGGGATTGTCAAAGGGGTTGAGCGCAAACGCATAAGAGTTCTCCATTTTTCTCAGCAGGCTGCGCCCCATGGCATGATGATTGGTATGGATGGAAAGCATATCTAAAAGGGTTGGTAGAAGGTCAACTTGTGAGGCAACTTCACTGCTTCTAAAGCGCATCTTTGGAGCCAAGATCAGGCAGGGTACGTGAATATTTTCCTCATAGAGCCCCTCAAAAAGCGATGAGCTCTGCCCGCGCTCTTGCATGGAGATGCCATGATCACCGAGTAAAATCACAATCGAATTGTCACGCACCTTGTTCACAAAGGCCTCAAGTAGCATATCGGTGTAGCGTAGCGCCTTTCGGTAGCGTTCCAGCCGCGTACCCTGATAGTTTTGGAAGGGGTAGTGGGCAGAAATCGACTTGATAAAAGCAAATTTAGGTCCGCCCTCAAGCCACTTGCCCGCCTCCTCAAAAACAGCGCGATCATCAATACCCCACGTGTAGGTCTTCTCATCTGGATAGCGCTGCATTAGCTTCTCTTTACCAACAATGCAATCAAAGCCGTGGCTCTCGTAAAATTTCCCCTCGTAGTCAAAGGAGAGATCGCCCCCCTTGAAAGCGCCAAGCTCGTAGCCCTGCTCCTTGAAAATTTCGGGCATCCCACGCAGATTCCACTTCGGATTGAGCCCCTCCGAATCAAATTTGGGATAAACACCAAAGAGAGTCGAGATCACCATCTTGTTTGTCAGCGTCCCATTCGAATAGAAGCGATCGAAATAAATTCCCTCATCAATGAGGTTGCACAAGACAGGCGTCACCTCACGGCAGACATCTTTTGCTCTGAGCGATTCGAGCCCCACAATGACCACGTTGGGCTTTTCCCCCTCAGCATATCCCCCAATCGAGTGAAGCTTTCCATGAAAACCCAAGCTCTTGCGGTAAGCAGGGTAGCGTGAATCAACAACTTGATAGTCCTCAGCAAAGGGAGTAAAGTTAAGACCGCCAACGCGCTTTTCCATCCGAAAAGAAAAGAGATCCCTCTCGAGCAAAATCAAAAGATTGGGAAACTCAAAATCTTCAATCAACAAAGCAAGGCCTGTCAATCCAACTGCGATTAAGCAATGCATAAGAGAGAAGGGATTGGGCAGTAGCAGCGCCGCAATGGAAAGAGCCATTACAGCTGTACCTCCCAAAAGTGCAGTCATGCGAAGAGCCACACTCATCGACCCAAAATAGGTCCCCACATGCGTTGCTTTTTTCAAAAGCCAAGGACGCAGCCTGCCCTTTGTCGCCTTGTAATAGCAAAAATCGACAAATAGGTAGCCCAAAATCAGTAGAGCAATAAGTTTTCCAACGAAGGGAATTGAAGCAATCGCACCAATTTGAAAACCGCAGGCGAGATCATCGTAAATACCCCAAAGAGAGCGCCTCACCCTCTTTTTTTCATGGATGGCAAAGAACCTGAGCAGCAGAGCGTAGATGAAAAAAATCTGTGAGATGAGCATATCTTTCCTATACTTGTAAAGCGGCTTTACAAGCTAGAAAATTAAATGAACATTAGGTGATAAGCCTCTATGCAAATCACGGCAACTGAGATCAGAAAGAGGAGAACTAGCAGGGGCTTTCCACCTGCAACTGGGTGCTGGGAGAGTTCTTTGTAGTTATAGCGCCCTGCCCAAACAAGGGCAACCGGCAAAATCCCATTGAGAAATGACTCGCCAAACCCACCCGCAATGCTCAATGCACGGTCAAAAATAGCGGGGTTGATGAGCGCAAAGACAAAGGGAGGGCCAAAGGTAAGTAGGGTAAGTCCGATGCGGGAGGTGCCTGTACGGCGCGCTTTCAATCCATCACCAATGAAGTCGACCATGGAAAAGGAGACGCCAAGGGTGGAGGTGATAATGGCAAAGAGGGCAAAGAAGCGTCCAAGTTGGTGGATTATGGGGCGATGCGCAACATCGCGCAGAGCATCGGTCACTGGCGCGCCAACTGAGAGGGTCTGCTCGAGGGCCTCAGGAGAGAGGGCTCCGATGATGAGCCACTGCCACAAAATGTAGACGAGAAGGGGCAGAGTTGTACCAAAGAAGATCGATAGGCGCAGGGTGAAGACATTGCGTCCAAGGTAGCTGCAAAGTGAGGGAACGACGTTGTGGTAACCAAAGGCGCTAAATAAAATGGGTGTTGCAAAAAGGGCGTGGGTAATGCTGGCGTGAGAGAGCCGCTCGATGCGAACAAGGCGCGAGCCCTCGCCAATAAGCAGCACCCAGGTGAGGCACATGGCAATTGTCAGGATGAAATTGACGCGATCAATCGACTTGGGTCCAATTGCCACCACTGCGCCAAAGACGAGGCCGAAGATGAGATAGGAGAGGGGCCCTTCAATGCCAAATAGACCAGCAAAAAGCGGAGCACCGGCGGCAAAGTAGGCAATCATGATGCAGTAGTAGAGAAAGGCAAAAAAGATCCCCGTCACCACCCTTCCCCCATGTCCCAGGTAGTGACGAGAAATCGAAAGAAAACTTTCTGAACTCGGTCGCCAGAGACAGGCTTCTAAAAGGAGCAGGCCGGTGAGTAGCATAAACAGCCACACGACAATTGTTGCCCCCATCGCGGGCCAAAAACCCGCCTTGCTTGTCACAAGTGGAATGCCTAGCATTCCTGCGCCGACACTCGTACCGGCAATTAAAAAAGTCCCGCTAAGGACGCGTGCAAATTGCTGGCCGTGCGTTTTCATTTTTAGAGTCTAACATGTTAATGATTTTTTTAAAACTTTTTTACCTTCGCTTTGATCAACAGCGCGACACGCCTCTCGAGCAATAAGTGTGCGATAGCCCAATTTTTCGGCATCAAGTGCAGTGTATTTTACACAATAATCGGTCGCAACTCCACAAATTATTACCTCGTCAACCCCTTTATCTTGGAGGAACTGGTGCAAATCTGTTCCCCCAAAGGCGCTATAGCTATCAACATTTCGATCATAGGCCTTATCGACGATCTTGACGATTTTCTCAACTTCTAGCCCATCGACGAGCTGACTACCTCGAGTGTGCTGGATACAGTGATCGGGCCATAAGATTTGCCCATCGACAACGTCACCTATCCCCTTCTTGTCGTGATTCGAGGCAAAGCTGATGTGGTCTTCTGGGTGAAAATCGCGGCTTGCCACCACTAGATCGACCTCGTTCATCAGTGCATTGATCGCGGGTATAATCTCTCTGCCCCCCTCTACGGGTAGAGCGCCATCTGGCATAAAATCGTTTTGCATATCGACAATGATGAGTGCCTTCATGTAGGGCTCCTTAGCGATTCAATCAGTGAGAGTTTGATTTCATGGAGAGATTTTTCAAGCCCAACAGGATGGGGTGTGGGGTTTTTGAATCTCTTGAGCGTTTCAGGCAGCTGAGCGAGATTTTTGAGGGTGTTTTCTCTTACTTGGCGCAGCGCTGGTGGGGTGTAGACTCTTTTTCCCCCCTTATATATTGGAATCAAAAGATCTTGAAACTGCCCGCCTTCTAAGCGCTTATCTCGATTAGAAGAGATGGTGACCATCTCGCTTGAAGGGCCTGATAGTGTATCAAAGATCATGTCCCCATCGCTAAAGCGGCGCACCTGCAAAATCCCGGGGTTAGTAATTTTTTCCATCTGCTCTGAGAGCTTCATGCGATGTGACCACTCTCCACCCTCCTCTCGTACCATCGATAACTTGTAAACTCCATCGATTGCACCTTGCCCCCGTCCAGTAACAAGTGCGGTTCCTACGCCCCATAAATCGATTTGAGCTCCCTGGTGTTTGAGCTCCTTAATGATCTCCTCTTCAAGTTCATTGCTCGCCATGATTTTCATATCTTCAAAGCCCGCATCGTCGAGCATTTTTCGCACACGCTTGGAGATCTCCGCCAAATCGCCCGAGTCGATACGCACCCCGAGCATACGCTCGCCTCTCTCGTGCATCTCTTTTGCCACTTCAATCGCTTTTTTTGTTCCACTGACCGAATCGTAGGTGTCAACGAGGGCAACCGTGTTGCCAGGCATCACCTCAGCAAAGGCGCGAAACGACTCTTTTTCATCATCAAAGCACATCACCCAGCTGTGCGCCTGCGTTCCCTTGACGGGGATGTTGAACTGCTTGCCAGCAAGGACATGGGAGGTTGAGCTACACCCTCCGACATACGCTGCTCGCGAGGAGCTGAGCGCGCCATCAATTCCCTGTGCGCGCCGCATCCCAAATTCGACCACCTCACTCTCCCCTGCAGCGCAGCAAACGCGCATCGCCTTTGTTGCCACAAGCGTTTGAAAGTTCAAGATGTTGAGAAGGGGTGACTCTAGCAGTTGCGCATGCATGATTGGCCCCTGCACCCGCACCATTGGTTCGAAGGGAAAAACAGGAGTGCCTTCAGGCATGGCATCAATTGTTAAATCAAATCGAAATTGAGATAAGAACTCCAGAAACGCCTCTTCAAAAAGGGGCTTTTGATCAGCACCTTGAAGCTGTGAGAGATAGTCGATGTCGCTGCTGTCAAATTGGAATTTGTCGATAAAATCAATGAGGGTCTCCAAGCCGCAGCTGATGGCAAATTCCCCACCAAAGGGCTTTTTCCGAAAAAAGTGGTGAAAGACCGCCTCTCGATTTCCAATGCCCCGCTTCCAATAGCCATAGGCCATCGTAAGTTGGTATAAATCTGTTAAAAGCGCTAGGTTCATTAGTCCAAGATAAGTCATCTTGAGTATAGATTCAACCCGTGATATAATGGGAGGGATGAAAAAAATATTTTATTTACTGCTTCTACCTCTTGCTATTTTTGCCAATACGCTCTCAACGAGACTGGGATCTGCGACTCCAGGCGACTACATCGTCACAGAGTATGAAGAGGTCTATTCAATGCTCTGCGTCCACAGCAAAGAGGGCTCGCGCATCACCTTAGAGGAGATCAACATCCCCTGGCACGCCCTGCGCGGCAAGAAAAAAGAGTGGAAAAAGTGGCTGGAAAATGAGGCTCCTGGACACAGCTCCTGGATCTTGTATGAAATTGATCTAGAGACCCACGAGATGCTCGAGTGCTTCTCACGCTCGCAAAACTGCTTTCTCAACCTCTCCGACTCGTTTTTGACAACTCTTCTCACCCTCCCTCTCGCTAAAATCGATGAGAGCTCTCTGACAAAAGTGGGCCCTCCCCCTCTGGCTGGTAAAGATACGCGCAATGCTTGGTCACCCCCCCGCTATCTCAATGGTTCGAAAATTATTAGCCCCAACTTTTCCGTCTACAGAACAACCCTTCCAGATAACGAGACTCCCCTCTCCGGCAAAACAATCGACCTCTACTTTGATGATCAATCCCCTTTCCCCTACTGGCTTAAAATTTGCGACCCCACTAAGGGCTCAGTTAAACTAAGAAGCATCGACAGCGGTAGTGGCGCTCTTTCTAACACAAGCCATATGCCACGCCGCATCCCCACCCTAGTTGGTAAGCGTGCAGGCATGTATATCCTCTCTTGCCCAAAATACTACGTAAATCCCAAGCTCTGTGATTTACAAGAAAAGCCCATTGCTTTTACAGAAATTCGCGAGGGCGAAACGGTCTTCATCTCGTTTGAGAAAGCACGCGGACCTGCTGTACTCTCATACGGAGACATCCATCTGGAGTTGAAGTAGACATGCTTCACAAATACTGCGATCAATACTACGCTCTCTATCGCAATCGAGATCTACCTTTGACCACCCGATTCCAGAGTTGGTGGATCCACAAAGCTCTTCTCATTGCCTCAGCTATAATCAACACAGTTTTACTACCAATTTGCCTTTTGGTCCTCACCTTTGGAATCTGTGTGATTGGGACACTAAAAATTGGGGTTTTTCTCGTTACACTTGGAAATATACGGCTAAGAATCAAAACAGGAGCAAGTGAGTCTTTGCAGTTTCTCTTTGCTCTGATCGTTAGCTACATTATGATCGCTACCCAACTATTTATCGATATCTTCTGGGTACTTTCCTGCTTGCCATTGCGTCGACTTCTCGCCAAAATGAAAGCGATCTTTGTGACTTTATTGCTGCCCCTACGCCGACTGCTAAAAGCTTTGCTAATCCCCCTACAGCACATTGCAGCTAGATTTATGAGAGTGCTAAAGGCAGAGAGCAGTGCCTGTTGCTGTGAAAAACAATCAAGGTTTAGTCTCTTTGTTGGTAAGCGAATTAAAAAATTCCAAACAGATTGGAACAAAGAACAGGATCGCCCGTTAAAGCTAATCGCCTTCCAATTTCTCGATACGATTTGGTTGATTCCTACTTGTATTGTTTTAGCTTGCCTCCAAATTGTTTTTGTTTTATTCGCCGCTATTTGGCTCGCAATAAGAATTCTGTTTTCAATTTGCTTTGACCACCTTTTATCTAGAAATTCAAAATTGATGTCTTTTATCCCAACCGGTATTGGCTACCTTTTATTAGGCAGCCACTGCTTGTTTCTACTTGCTAAAGATGCTCTAGCTCTAATCTATAAACTTTTTAGATGCTTAAATGTCTTTAAAGCTGCCGCTTCTGTTAAAGAATTCCTCATGTATATCCCTAAAGCTATCTTCGAAAAATAAGAAATCCTTGGTCTTTTGTTTTCGGCCACGGACACGAGCACGGGTTTTGCTGCTAGGCTACGGTTCGTTGAGTTGGGATGCTTGGGTAGGAACTGTTTTATTTCGGGCACGGGCACGGGCAGGGGCACGGGCACGGGCAGGGGTTTTACTGCTAGGCTACGGTTCGGTGAGTTGGGATGCCTGGGTAGGGACGGGTTTAATTTTTGGGTGTGGGGGTTTTGCTGCTTGACTCAGTTTGTGCGATCAATTAGTATTTCCCCCAATGTTACTGTACAAGCGCCACAGAATCTCAAAGATTCTCAAGCATAATTATCGCCTCTACCTAAAAAAGGGTCACCGTCTTCCAATTTCTGTGAAAGAAGAGATTGCAGCTTCTATCGATGCGGTTCAGCAGGCGCTCATGGCAGGCGATATTTCTTCGGCGTATGCACAGGCAAAAAAACTCGATGCTCTTGGCAAAAGACACTTCCGACGCAATGTTTTCGACTACACAAAAGACACTGTTATCTCTTTGGTTTTTGCGCTCCTTGTTGCTGTGGTTGTGCGCCAGTCGTGGTTTGAGCTCTACCAAATTCCAACGGGTTCCATGCGCCCAACTTTCAAGGAACTCGATTGTTTGACTGTATCCAAAACGCAGTTTAGCATCAATATTCCCCTGACACTTAAACATCTATTTTTCGATCCTGCGTTGATCAAACGCAGCGGGATTGTGATTTTCACAGGCCAAAATATGGACATCCCCGATGTCGATACGTACTATTTCTGGCTCTTCCCGGGAAAAAAGCAGTACGTGAAGCGCATGATTGGTAAGCCTGGTGATACGCTCTATTTTTACGGGGGAAAGATTTATGGGATCGATGGAGGCGGTAACGATATTTCTCACGAGCTGCAGCTACCTAGACTACAAAATATTGCCCACATTCCCTACATCACCTATGAGGGCAAAGCGATTACCCCGATGCCCCCATTGAAGGGCATTTACTCTCCTGTGATCATTCAACAGATGCACATGCCGGTAGCAAAGCTGTTCATTACGCCTCTGAAATCGATTCAGGGCGAGGTGCTCTACAACCCTCTGCAAAATCCAACCCCTCCCAGCTGGGACTACTACGATCTTTGGGGATACAGAAACTACGGGATGTGCCGCCTTTTGAAGAAAAAGCAGGTTGATGGCATCTCCTCTCTTGCAAGAGAAAACCTGCCAAATGCTCCCTTCTATTTGGAGATTTCTCACCACCCAAGCTTTAAGACGGCAAAAATTGGACGCGATTTATATGGCAGAAATCGGCCAATGCTCGGCATCTCGAAATCGTATCTTCCGCTTAGTGAGACGCACCTGAAGACGCTTTTCAGCAATCTCTATACGGCGCGCTTTATTGTAGAGAAGGGCTACGCACGTCGCTATGGAACAAAGCCTGTCGACAATCAAACGCGCACACTCTATCCCTACTTGCCTGGTGTTGCAGATGGCACCTATGAATTTTACTACGGCAAGTGCTATCAGGTCTATCCAGGTGGCATCACACGTGAGCTTTCCGCCTCGCACCCTCTTGCAAAATTCAATGCTGAGCGTCTCTATATTCTCTACAACATCGGCATTGAATTTGATAATCGCTTCCTTGCTGGCCACAATCAGCAACTTGCAAATCCCAGCCGGTATGCCTACTTCCGCAACGAAGATCTCTATACGATGGATGGTGTCTTGATGAAAAAAGACTCCCCTACTCTTATTCGATTCCTTGATCGCGAATACGAAAAGCAGTCAAGTGCCGCCCAAAGGGGAAATTATGTTGCTTTTGACGATTATGGCCCACCAACGAATCCCGATGGATCGATCAATGCCAACTTGATCAGCAAATACGGCATTCATGTACCCGAAGGCCAATATCTAGTACTCGGCGATAACTACGCGATGAGTGGAGATTCGCGCGAATTTGGCTTTGTTCCCGCAGAAAACATTCGCGGAGTCCCGGACCTTATTTTCTGGCCACCTGGAAATCGATTAGGCCACCCTAATCAACCCGTCTACACAATCTTTACTACTCCACGTATAGTCGTTTGGATCATTGCTCTGCTTATCTTCGCTGTTTGGTACCACTACCACCGAAAAAAGTATAAGCTCCCCTTAAAACTCTAGCTTTTAATCAAATCTTTATGGTATTCTCTTTGCCCATGTTTAGGAGGTAAACATGGCCGTAGTGACAATACCGACAGCAATTGATGCATTTGATCAAGCATTTAAAAATATCGCTTCCTTAGAAGTAGATGAGGCGTTTGCCGCACATTGCCTTAGTTTATCAACCACTTTAAAGCACGAAATTACACCTCTTGAAGATCATGAGAATTATCGGCAGTGGCTCGGCCTTGCTAGGTGCATTGACACTCTATTTTCAAAAACTCAAGAGGGTGGCATCAGATTCAATTGCCTATCCTCTGAAAATCAAGCTTGCGCACGCGAGCTTCTCACAAAGTGGGATATTGAACCACTATCTTCACATTTTGATCCTGAGATGGAAAGAGAGGTTTTAGGAAAAGGATCATCTGCAAGAGTGATTGCTCTGACAGACAATGTAGCTGCAAAAATTCTTAAGAATCCCGATTTGACAGCTTCAGAGGTATGTATACACGAACTGATGCCTGAGCACCCAAATATTCTACGCCCTTTTGCTTGTACTAGTTTTTTGATCTTTATGGAGCGGCTTCCAAAAAGTTATAAACCCCTCAACAATGTTACTCTAAATTTTCATGCATTTATGAAAGCCTTCCATTCGTTATTTAGCGCAATTGGCCATCTACAGGAAAACGGGATCATACATTGCGACATTAAACCCCAGAATATCCTTACAACAGAAGATGGCGATCTCAAGCTACTCGATTTTGGCTTAGCAACAACTAAGAACGTTGCAAGACCACCATATTATACTTACTCCGCTCCAGAGCAAGCTGCGCCAGCGGACGAGAAGCATGATGTTCGCTTTGTTGACACCTACTCAGCTGCATGCCTTGCGCTTATGCACCTTAGTAATAACAAATTTTACAGTGTATTAGACAGTCTATTTAGTTTTCCCATTCGCGCATACGAACTTGAAGGTATATTAAGAGAAACAAAAATACCTCCACAGACTTTCACTGAATCTAGTAAATCAGTGTTTAAGACAGAGCTCTATCCTGAAATCCTCGACCAAGTGAAGGAAAAATTGAGGCGCTCACTTGGGGAAGAGCCCATCAATACGATTGAATACCAGCGTAGGGTTTTTTCAGCAGCTATATCCTCAATTACCCAAAAATATCTCGATGAAGAAGTAGAGCGGGTTATGGACTCTCAATCTCTAACAACTGATCCAGAACACATTACTTCGATTAAAGAAGCAATCAAAGGAGGATTGACACTCAATCCACGCGCAAGAGCTCATGCAAAATTTTTGGCTACAAACTTTGAACTAAAGGGAAAGTAAAATGGCAGTGACGCTACGACCTTTACCAGAACTTCTAGACGAGAAATTTAAGGCTCCCATCACAGAGGAGACCGCTAGAGAAATCAATGCATCGCGCATAGATTTAAAAGCTCGCATTAAACGCATGACTGGCGAAACTGAACTTACTTTAGAATACTGCAAAGCTGTGCAAAGTCTTTTCAAGAAAAGAGGAGAAAAACCCTGCTATTTTCTACAACTGCCAAAAGAGCTACAAGAGAGCGCAAAAGCAATTTTAACCAAATGGAGTTCTAATTCAATTCATCACAGGCTTGACAGAACATTAGGAAAGGGCGCTTCAGCATGTGTCGTTGCTAAAACTGGCAACCTTGCCTTGAAAGTTTTGCAGTTTGAAGATGCTGACAAGAGAAAGCTGTGGGCAAAATTCGAATTTCGCACCCTTCACAGCGTCCCCTCTCATCCAGGGATCATACACCCCATCTGTCGACTAAAAAGTTCTATCTATTTCCCCAAACTCCCCAAGGGATATAATGCTTTTATACCAAGTGAGTTTCCTAGCCCTCTGACGGGCGAGCAATGGATGTCGGCTATCTCCCAAATCCTGCTAGCAATAGATCATATGAATTCTCACGGCATTAAACATAACGACCTTGGGCCATCGAATGTGAGAATTTCGCCTAAACCTGATGTCAAAATTATTGATTTTGGATTGAGTACAGGGCTGGAAGAGAAGAAAGCAGGTTCACCCTTTTTAACCGCAAAAGAGATGTTTTTCCCTAAAACCAGCGATGAAACCTATACAAAGTCTGACGTTTTCAGTGCAGGACTTTTGATTCTTTTGGGTATCTCTGTAGATGCATTTTTTTATATTGCAAAAAATTTCCACAACCTTGGTGGGGCAATTGACGAGATTTTCGCTACAAAAGGAGTAGCAGAAACCATTGCCTGTAGTGCTATACTTGAAATCTTAGAGAAATACTTGCCTAGTCAAGAAATGGAACTCGCTCAAAAGCTTTGCCCTTTAGAAGATGAATTTGATCAGGACACGATTTTATTTTCTATGATGCAACTTTTCTACACACAGATTGACCAAGCCTACATCGACGCGCAAATTGACACGGTTTTGATGAACCAATTTGCGATCATGCCAGGAGAGACGCGGGAGAGAGTTCGTGCGGGACTTCAAGCGGCTTTAAAGCTGGGCACACACGAGCGTAAAACTGCAGCAGAAGTTCATGCCATCATCTTTCCAGATCTGCCACCTCTAGGCCCAGGAGGAAAATAATGGCCGTATCGACGATGACTGAGCTTTTAACGGCCTATAAAAACACACACATTACTGATGAAAAAGCAAAAGAGATTAATGAAGCAAGACTTGCCTATAAACCAATTGCTGCCTACAACCCCTCACAGCGCGCTTTGTGTCAAGCTGTACGCTCGCTATTCAAATCAAAAGAGGGCAGACCTTTTTTCTTTCAGCTCCTTTGTGCTGACAACAAAGTAAGAGCCTTTCAATTATTGACTAACTGGGAGACTCAGTCTTCCTTTACAGACGGCTCAGAACTTGGCAGTGGAACCATGGGAAGTGTCTTTGGCAATATCCATGGATTTGCGATTAAAGTCTTTAAAAAACAAGAGCATGCGAAAAAAGAATTTGAGATTCACCGATTTGTTCGTCCCGATAGATGTGTCGTACAACCTCTTGCACGAACTGCAACCACTGTTTTATACGAGAGGATAGATGCAAGTCATAAACCGTGCACATTTACAAACCTCCACCCAAGCTTAACAGAAGAGCAAAGGGCTGCCCATATTCTCAACCTTTTCAAGCTCGTTGCACATATCAATGACTCCGGCGTGACCCACTACGATATCAGCAATAACAATGTACTATCAGATCCCTTAGGAAACCTTCGGGCGATCGATTTTGGTCTTGCTCGAGCGGAAAGTAAACGAATACGCGGAGTGGCCGCATACACAGCGCCGGAGCTGATGACAAATTCTAAAGGACCATATACCAAAAGCGATGTCTATTCTACTGCGGTACTTGCTTTAGAAATTCTGTGTCAAGACCCGAGCTATTTATTGCTCACGAATTTTGGCCTTCTAGGGCATTTTTTAAGTGTGTCGGTAGAATTTATCAATCACGAAACAGTCGACTCTAGTCAAAAAAAATTCAGTGTATTGGCAGAAGGCTATCAATTTATGTGTAGGGATCTAGGCTATAGTGGAGAGCCCTATGATGCAATTTACGAGACAATGAAAAGTTTTGCTGAAAAATATGAAGAGCGTAAAACCCTACCAAATCTTTCACGCATTTGGGACTTTTCCTTCTTCGTTTTTCATAGTGTAGCAAAAGAGGGGTATCTTCATGCTGAAGTTGATCGCATTCTTGACTCACAAAATTTAATTTCTAATCCCCTAACTCTTAAGAAACTTAAAATCGCTTTGAAAAAAGCTTTAACGATAAATCCTATAGAGCGGCCCACGGCTCGTGAAATTGTGGAAATGCTATCCTAGTATCAAGTAAATTATGGCAGTAATATCCGATCCAGTTGGCTTAGAGCCACTAGAAGTTGCACTTCGTTCAGTCACCTATGAAAACCTCAGTGCCGACGAATCAGACCACATTAGTCGCGCAGTAGTATCACTTCAAAAAGAAATAGATGATACGACTTGGCCCGAATTGAGTGAACTAATCGATGTTGTCCAAAAGCTATTTACAGAAAAAAGATTCAACTCACTAGTTAAGAGACAAAGAGAATATGCTTTAGGCATCATAAAAAACTGGCGCACCTATTTAAAAGCTATTGCTTCTATTTTTAGCTCATGCGGGCCCTCAATCACAGTCGATGATGCTAAGGCAATTGATGATGCAAGAAAAGGACTCAAAGCTAGAATCCTCCTGTTCAGACAAGGTGATCTGCAAAATTTGACCTACTGTCAAGCTCTCAAAAGTTTATTCAAAGCAACTGCCACTCACCCCCCCTATTATTTTCACTTAACCCCAAGCTTGCAAGAAAGAGCCATTTCATTTCTCAATAGTTGGTCAGAAAGCTCTCTACCAAATCCCGCAGATAAAAAGCTAGGAGTAGGAGCATCCGCCGTAGTCTATCAAAAGGGAGATCTAGCATTAAAATTCTTTAAATCTGATGATTTGAGAATTGTTCGTAAAATGAGAAAAATTGAAGTAGATGCATTTAGAAAAATTCCCCCTCATGAAGGTTTTCTACACCCTATTTGCTCCATTAGAAAAGGGATCTACTTTCCAAGATTAAGTGGTGAATATACTTTTTTTGAACCGCAGCTATTTAAATCTCACTTTGACGAAAGTCAATGGAAAGCAATCATTAGCAAACTCTTATTAAGCGTCGCCCATCTCAATTCAATTGGTTTAAAGCATGGAGATCTTTCATTTAATAATGTTTTTGTTTCAGAAACTGGAGATATTAAAATTATTGACTTGGGGTTCGCTCGTTCTTTAGACGTACGAAAAACTGGGACTGCTGAGTTTACCGCGCCAGAAACCCTTCTTGATTATAACGATGCGATCGATTACAGCAAAACTGACGTTTTTTCTGTTGGAAGTCTTCTTTTGTATGGTCTTTATTCTATTAAAAACTTTTACATGTTTGGAAAATCAGAGTTTAGAGAGCCTTTCTATTCTATTTTAAACCAAGCATACACTATAATTGAAAGATGTAAAACATTTATGTTTTGCAAAAGTTTTCTTCTAAGTAATCTATCTAGACATTTAAACGCTGAACAAATGGAACTAGCCACCAAGCTCTTTAATAAATCTGAATCACATAATCTTTCAAATATATTTGTAAACTTAATGCATATTTTCTATTACTATACAAACCAAGCTTATATTGACGGTGAGGTTGAACGCGTGTTAGATCTTAAATCAGAGGTATTTTCAACTGCATTCTCTGAAAAGCTAAAAAAAGGTCTAAAAGCCGCCTTAAAGCTCGATCCAGCTGAGAGACCAACAGCTCTAGAAGTGCATGAGATCATCTTTGGGGGCTAGGCTCACATACCTACGAACAAGATTTACCAAATCAATAATATGCATCTTTTTTTAGACAACCAAATTAATTATTAAAAAATTCGAGACAAATAATGGCAATACTATCAACTCCAGATGCTTTACAAGCTCTAACAAAAGCGCTTTTAACGGTCACACTTGAAAATGTTAGCGATGATCAAGCGAGGAGTTTTACCTCTCTTACTGAAGATCTCAATGCCGAATTAAAACGCTGGAATGTAGAATTAATACAGCCTGAATGGACTGAACTTGCTAGATTCGCTGAAAAACTATTTGAGAAAACATCAGGGACACTCACCTATAATACTCTTGGAAAAACCCATAGAGAGTCCATCATCGACCTTTTTGCCAATTGGAAAACCTTTTGCCGCCCTATTTCAGCAATTTTTTCCTCTTGTACTAGTGAAATTTCAAAAGAACAAGCAAAGGCAATTGACGATTCTAGAAGGGGCTTGAAGACTAGAATCAAAATATTTAATCCATCAGATAAAATTGAACTTGATTTTTGTAAAGCCCTGCAAACTCTCTTTAAGCAGAAGTATGGGCCCCATCCCTACTACTTCAATCTTACACCAGATATGCAAGCGCGCGCAATCGAACTATTAAAAAATCCTTTTTTTGAGATTTTACCACAGCCTGATGATCGTATACTTGGTAGCGGAAACACCTCAGTTGTGTATCAAAAAACAGAGGATCTCGCTGTAAAGCAAATTCTTTTAAAAGATCGATATGCCAAAGAAACCAAAAATCATGAAATGGATGCCTTTAGAATACTTCCACCCCACCGCTCTTTTGTACACCCTCTATTTTGTACCAGGATTGGGATCTATATGCCCAAACTCCCTGATTGCTATACTACGTTTGATCCTCATTCATTTTCTTTTACTCCAGATCAGTATCGCGATATAATTTCTCAATTACTTTTGGGTGTTGATCACCTCAATTCACATAGCTTAAAACATGGAGATCTTTCTCACAATAACGTCCTTGTTTCTCCTGAAGGCGGCGTCAAGATCATCGATTTAGGACTTGTAGCTGCACTTGAAGAGCGTTTTGCTGGCACCCCCTATTTTACTGCCCCAGAAACGCTTCTTGACTCAGCTTCGGATACAAGTTATGAAAAAAGCGATGTCTATGCAGCAGGAGTCCTCCTTTTATATTTCATTTTCACGGAAAAATATTATTACCTCATTGAAAACTTTAGTGGAATGTCCCCAGCTTTTGTAGAAATTCTAAACGTACAGGGTGAAAAAGACACATTGGATAGTCATTCATTACTTTCTATCCTTGAAAAACACTTACCTGAGGAGTTAATGGAAATTGCCAGAGAGCTCTTTGAAGAACCTGAATATCGAATCGTTGGTACTGTCACTAGACTGATGACCATCTTTTATAAAACAATTTCACAAGATTTCATAGACTCTGAAATTGACCGCGTTTTGAACTCTAAATCAAAAACATTTCCACGAGATTTTTCAAATCGATTGAGAGAGGGTTTACTTGCTGCATTGAAGCTCAACCCTTCGGAAAGAAAAACAGCTCGAGAAGTGCATGCGATCATTTTTGGGAGCTAGGATTGGATATCTGCTTGAGAAACTTTACGATAGAAGCCTTTCAGCATCTATGTCCTCCTTAAACGACCACGATGTGTAAGATGCCCTGCTCTCATCTAAATTGTAGATTCTACCTGCAGAAGGAAGTTGCATTATTGGCTCTGAGCTCAAGGCTATTATAACCTCTGCAGGGGACAAAGTGCCCACTTTCTCAAGGGCTGTCGCGGCAAGGTCCTCAGGTATTCTGAGAGATCTGAATCAACGTCTGCTCACCATTAATATCCCAACCAGTTCCCTCGCAAGTGGTGAAATGCACCTCATCTGCGAGCACCTCTTTAGTGATATATTCCTGGTAAAGATCAAAACAGGCACGCACCCTCTCGGTGGTTTGGAGCGTCACAGATATGCGATCAGTCACCTCAAACCCCTGATTGCGGCGCATGGTGTTGATCTTGTTGACCACCTCTCGGGCAATGCCCTCCATCAACAGCTCCTCGTCGAGCTCTGTCTCTAAAGTCACTGTTACGCCTGAATCACTCAGTGCCACAACACCCTCTCGAACCTGACGCTCAACTTGAACATCTTCATCAGTGAGTTCGAAAAGCTCTCCTTCCAAGTTGATCGTGACTGTGCCACCACGCATCAAGCGCTTCTGCTCTTCGACTTCGAGCTTTTCAATGGCGCCCTTAGCAAGGTTCATTA
The DNA here is from genome assembly GCA_022763045.1 of Simkaniaceae bacterium. Lineage (GTDB taxonomy): Bacteria > Chlamydiota > Chlamydiia > Chlamydiales > JACRBE01 > JALEGI01. The sequence continues at coordinate 39,212 of JALEGI010000016.1, forward strand.
GCTTACCAACCTTTTTACCTAAGATGCGGTAGTTGGGCTTCACAAGGAGTTTCACAAACTTCGCCTCATCCTTCTCAAAAGAGAGCTCTTTGACATTGAGCTCCTCTTTGATCAAATCCTCTTGTCTAGAGAGCGCCTCAAGTGCGCCCTCTTCTCCACTGATTAAGTAAGCGCGGCGCAGCGGCTGACGCACCTTAAGCTTTTGCTCTTTGCGCAGTGAATGGCCGAGACTCACAACCGTTTGCGCAAGTGACATTTCGTGCTCGAGCGCCTCATCACGCATTGCAGTGTCATACATCGGAAAATCGCATAGGTGGACCGATTCGGGATCGCTCTCATGGCGTAAATTGCGGTAAATTGCATCGGCTATGAAAGGAACAAACGGAGCTGCAATTTTTACCACATGCATCAGCGCTTGGTAGAGCGTCTGAAAGGCCTGATCGCGATCGACTGAGGCGAGCTCCGACCAAAAACGGGGACGCGAGCGGCGGATATACCAATTCGTTAACGAGTCGATGTAGCCAACAAAGGGCTCGACTGCGCGATCGAGCATGTAAGCATCCATACCCTGGCTCACATCTAAAGCAAGCTTTTGTCCCTTAGATAAGATCCAGCGATCGATATCAGCCTCTGGCTTTTCAAAGCCGCTTGGCTGCCAGCCATAGATATTTGCATACGTTGCAAAAAAGACGTAGGCGTTCCAAAGAGGAATGAGGACCTGCCTCAAGACAAGCTCCACGCCCCTTTCTGAAAAGCGCAGATCATCGGCCTCGACAACAGGGCTGTTCATCAAGTAGAGACGGACCGAATCGGCGCCATACTTGTTGAAAACCTCATTGGGATCGGGATAATTGCGCAGCCGCTTTGACATCTTGTTGCCATCTTCAGCAAGAACAATTCCGTTGACAATCACATTTTTGTAGGCCGGCTTATCAAAGAGAGCTACCCCCAGAACATGGAGCGTGTAAAACCACCCACGTGTCTGATCAAGGCCCTCTGCGATAAAGTCTGCAGGAAAGGCGTCTAAAGTCGCCTCCTTATTGTCAAAGGGGAAGTGATTTTGCGCATAAGGCATCGACCCCGATTCAAACCAGCAGTCGAAAACCTCGGGGATGCGCTTGAAAGTCTTGCCATTTTCTTTGAAAGTCAAATCGTCAATAAAGTGGCGATGCAAGTCGGTAATCTTTTCACCGGTGCGCTCTTCAAGCTCTTGCACACTTGAGACGACAATGCATGTCCCATCTTCAGCGCGCCAGATCGGAATGGGCGTTCCCCAGTAGCGGTTACGACTGATTGCCCAGTCGCGAGCATTTTCAAGCCACTTACCAAAGCGCCCCTTTTTCAAGTGACCTGGGACCCAGTTGATCTCTTCATTTGCCGCAATGAGACGATCTTTGATCTTCTCAACGCCAACAAACCAGGTATTGACCGTCTTGTAGATGAGTGGCGTATCTGAGCGCCAGCAAAAGGGGTAGCGGTGCATCACCTGACCGTGGTGGAAGATCAGGTGCTCAGCCTTGAGACGCTTGATAATATCCTTATCGGCATCTTTGACAAACATCCCCGCATATTCTGGGACCTCGCTAGTGAACTTTCCATTTTGGTCGACTGGACAGATCGGCTCAATCTCCTCGCGCTGGCAGACAAAAAAGTCGGCCTCACCAAAGGCCGGTGCCGCATGGACTACCCCAGTACCATCTTCCTCACCGACAAACTCATCAACAAGTACATGCCACGCATTGGGACTTGCCTGATCGGCAAAGAGCCCAAAAGGTGGCGAGTAGGGACGGCCCTGCAGAGCAATTCCCTTCATCGTCTGGAGAACTTCAATATCCTCACGATTTTTGAAGTGCGCCTTCACACGACTTTTGGCTAAAATGTACTTCTCGCCACTCTCCTTGTCCTTGACCTTCACGTAGACGATGTGGGGATTGACAACAGCGGCTAGGTTTGAAAGAAGCGTCCAGGGAGTTGTCGTCCAAACAAGCAGAAAAGTTTTTGGGTCATCTTTGAGGGGGAACTTAACAACAATCGAGGGGTCAGTCACATCCTTGTAGTTGAGATTTGCCTCGAAATTGGAAAGTGGCGTCCCAAGCTGGGCTGAGAAGGGCATCACCTTGAAGCCCTCATAGACCAAGTCTTTTTTCCACAGCGAGCCAAATACCCACCAGACAGACTCCATAAAGGTCTTGTCCATTGTGTGGTAGGTGTGATCGAAATCGACCCATCTACCCATGCGATTGACTGTGCTTTTCCACTCCTCAGTGAAGCGAAAGACAATTGAGCGGCACTCTTCGTTAAACTTGCCAATGCCAAACTTCTCGATAGAGGGCGCTCCGGCAAGCTCTTGAGCCTTCTCGATCTCATTTTCCACCGGCAAGCCGTGACAGTCCCAACCAAAGCGCCGCGGCACCTGGTAGCCCGCCATCGTCTTATAGCGCAGCATGACATCCTTCATTGCCCCAGCTAAAATGTGGCCGTAGTGGGGAAGGCCCGTGGCAAATGGAGGACCATCATAGGCCGCAAAAATCTCACGCCCCTCTCTACCCTCAACGGACTTGATAAATGTGTTTTCCTTCTCCCACACCTTTTGGATGCGCTCCTCGCGCTCGGCGAAGGTCTCTTTCTGTAGACTGAATCGATCAACTTGAGTTTTCATAGATGGAGATCATATCCCATCCCAGAAAATATTTCAATTGTCTAAATTCCAAAAAATAGCTATGCTTACAGCCCAATTTGGAGGTTACTGTTATAAAAAAAACACTTTTTGCAATTGCAATTCTAACTGGATCGTTTCTAAAAGCGACAGAGTTTTATTTTATTCGACACGCGGAATCAGAAGTGAATACGAACCGAGAAATTTTGGGTGGAGAGCTTCCTTGGGCAGAGATCACAAGCAAAGGCAAGTCGCAAGCTCGTGCGCTTGGTGAATCTCTCAAAGAGGTCGAATTTGACCTTTACTACACCTCAGATGTTATCAGAACGCAGCAAACTGCCCGTCACTTTCTAGAAGTGCAGGGAAAAAAGCTACAGCCTATCAACCGTGATTGCCGAATCACAGAAAAGAGCAATGGGGATTGGGAAGGTCTTTCTAAAAAAAAAGTTTTAACCCCTGAAGTTCTTAAATACTACCGCAACAGAAATTTTGCACCTGGCAGTACTCGTCTAGGAGAAAGTGCGCAAAAAGTGACAGATCGCATTTGCAGCTGGGTCTTAGAGAAGGCAAAAGAGCACCCAAATAAGCGCCTAATTGTTTTCTCTCACGGGTATGCCATTCGTTGTCTCACCCTTGCAGCCCTTGGTATTGATTTGAGCGATGGGAAACTCATGAAAGTCGACAATACGAGCGTCACAGTGATTACCTCAGATGGAAAGAGCCTATCTTGTACTCAGCGCAATGATACTTCTCACTTGAAAAAATGAATTGCAATTGAGTTGATGCAATAGCGCTTTCCAGTAGGGGGCGGGCCATCGTCAAAGACGTGTCCCAAGTGCCCCTTGCACCTCTTGCAGTGCACCTCCTCCCCATTGTAGCCCACCTCCCCAACAACTGATGTGAAACTCGGCCACCCCGTTCCAGAGTCGAACTTATCTTCCGAGAGAAAGAGCTTTTGTCCACACCCCGCGCACCTGTACACCCCCTGCTCTTTGCAGTCCCAATAGGCATTTTTGAAAGGACGCTCCGTCCCCTCCTCACGCATCACCCGCTCTCTCTCGCGATTGAGGCGCGCCCCATGGTAGGCGCTATAGTGCTCAGGATTTTTTTTGTAATATTTTTGGTGCTCCTCTTCCGCTGCAAAGAAGGGCCCAGCTGGAGAGAGCGCCACTTTATTGGGCTCGCTCTTTACCACCCGCTCCGCCTCCCTCTTCTGCTCCTCATTAGAATAAAAAATGATCGGCCGATATTGACTACCCCGATCGTGAAACTGCCCATCATCGCGGTTGGGCTCAATATTGATCCAAAATAGAGCTAGCAGATCGCCATAGCTCACCCGCTTGGGGTCGTACATAACCCGCATCGCTTCTGCATGCCCCGTCTTACCAGAGCAGACCGCCTCATAAGTGGGGGCCTCCACCGAGCCCCCCGTGTAGCCAACTTCAGTGGAGAGAACTCCCTCCACCTTGTCAAATTCACTTTGCAGACACCAAAAGCAGCCACCAGCAAAAATCGCTTCCATATCACCTCAGGATTCAAGAGGAATGTGCACCACAACCCCAGCATAGGCCTCAGCCCCAGACTCAGGATACTCCTTGAGCTCAACAAGACAGGGACGCGAGGCGAGTTTTTCACCACTGCCAGGGTACCAATTGCCGAAAATACGATCAAAGGTAATATCGAGCTCTTCTAATGGTCCCTCATGTTTAAAGGTTGCATACCTTCCCCCATCAATAACCCGCTTGACAATCTCACCGCTCTCTATTTCCCCACCCGAAATCGTGCAACACGCCTCTGAGCGAATGTTCTCTTCAGCTGTGATGTCCGGGTTATCGTGGTAGATCCCAAAATAACGCCGCCCACTTCGAGTGTATCCACTTTCACTCAAGAAAACCCCAAGCGATTTCCACGCCTCAGGCGCCGATTTGGGGTAGCTGCCCATTTTGCGGACAGAGAATACAGATTGATCTTTTAAAACATGAATTGTTGGTTGCATAACTAAGCCTTCCTCAATTTTGTAGTTAACCGGCGCTCGATCTCGATATTGAGCAGGAGAGCACCCCATCAGCTTTTTGAAGGCCTTGTTGAATGCCGAGGGCGTCTCATAGCTGGCATCGAATGCCACATCTGTGATGCGCACATCGGAATAGACAAGCTGGCCCGCCGCCTGCTCAAGTCGCAGACGACGCACATAAGCCCCAGGAGTCTCCCCAATCACACCGTGAAAAATGCGATGGAAGTGATACATTGAAAAGCTACCCACCCTAGATAGCTGCTCTAAACTCAGCTCCTCATCCAGGTGCCTCTCAATAAAGAGAAGAACTCGCAAAAGGCGCCTCAGGTGGTCAAGCTTTGTTGCATCTTTTTCCATAACAACCAACATTGTAGATAAAGTATAAGCTTTTAAACTTTTCCATTCTTGCTAAAAAAACATATATTACACGCCAAATTAAACCAGAGAACTCTCAGAACAGCGCTTCTACCCATGGTATTTAGCCTCAATCTGAAAATATAACGCATTCAGGATAAGCTCCTTTGAACGAGCTAGTAGCCGAATAAACTCTTATTTGATATAATGTTGGTGGGGGTGCACAGGTATCGACTTGGAAATAAAACCCCGATGGCATGCAGAGGACGTCAGTTGGCCTCTTAAATCATCTGGCAAACTACAGCTGCAAAGAAAAATAGCGCTGAAGTCATTGATTTCCCAGCATTTGCTGCGGCAGAATCAACGGCTGCAATGGCTGCTTAACCCTAACCGGTAAGTGACCACGATAGTGTAGGATTTGGACCAGGGAGTCTTACATTATCGTCATTAATCTTGGTATGAAGAGCGAGGTGGCATCTCAGCGCCCGCCCTTCAAGATAGCTGAGGTGCGCAAAGTTCTAGTGGGGCTCCTTACAGCAGATTTTGCGCTACACATCTAAGGAGATAAGCATGTAGTCATTGGCGGCAGAGTTTACTAAGGACGAGAGTTCGAGTCTCTCCACCTCCAAAAACCCCGTTTTCCCCAACAAAAAGGCCCATGTGCCTTAGATTTTCCAAAAAATCCCGCGTCTAAACCTTCCAGGTTTAGCAAGGGATTTTGTGGAAAAGATGAGGTGCAGGGGCCTTTTTGTTGGGGAAACAAGGGGTTTTTGGGGGTGAAACCTCCATAGTTACAAAGCCCCCTTTCTTCCAAAGCGCGCTCATGGCTCCAGATCGCGTGCTAGCATTCCAGGTCCCACCGGGACCACAGAATCTAGTGCGGGAGATGGGACTATGAGGGTGTTTTGGGAAAAGGGGGCGTCCGCGTTGCGTTAAGCCAAGCAAGGAATTTTGTAAAAGATAAGATGAAGGTATGAGGGGTAAATTTTTCACACGTCGGATTTTTGTTTAAAAAGCAACATATCAACAAAATATGCTGAATCGGTCAAAATGTACGGCTGATATGTTGAAATTTATACAAAAATCCAACATATCGTTAAAAACCTCTATAAGACTAATAGTTAGGGGTTGAATAGACTTCCAACTTTCCAAAAAATCATCAATAATGAATAAAACTTTCCAATGCTTATCTCAATTACGCACTAGACCGAACACAACTGCACTAAAAACTACTTAGTTTTTTAACTCCGCAACTGCTAACCTTGATGCTTCCCCTACCTAAAAGGTGTTTATGAAACGTATAGCCCATTTGACTTCGGCTTTTATGCTTATGGCAAGTTTAGGAAAAATTCAGGCAACAGATAAAGTTCATTCTATGAATATTAAGGCGATTATTTTCGATTGCGACGGCATTTTAGTGGACAGTGAATATGCCCATTATTTGGCATGGCAACACGCCCTTCAGCAAGAAGGTGGCGATTTGACTATAGAGGAGTACTATTGCTATGTCGGCAAATCTGTTGAAACAAATGCAAAGTTATTAGCGGAAAAAATTGGTAGCTCCCATGCGGACCGAATCATGAAAAACAAAAGAAAACTCTTCCACGCACTTCAAAACGAAGGCTTGCCTGCAATTGAACACGTCGTGAACTTTGTCCACCGCCTTGCAAAAGACAAACAAAAATATGGCTTTAAACTTGGGGTGGCTTCTGCAGCAAAAAAAAATGAAATCCTAATTAATTTAAAAAACCTTGAAATCGATAAATTTTTCGATATCGTCATTTCTGGCTACGATGACCTATCTCACTACTCTGATCCGGAAGGGGTAAACAAGCCAAAACCCTACATCTATCTACACGTAGCAAAAGAACTAGGGCTTCTTCCCTACGAATGTGTTGTCATTGAAGACAGCCTTTCAGGAGTTACTTCTGGGGTCAATGCTGGCTGTATAACAATAGCTGTTCCAAATGACTATACCCGCCATCAAGACCTATCAACCGGAAATGTGAAATTAGATTCTTTCGCAAAAATAACTAGTTATGAAGATTTTTTGTTCATGCTTGCAAGCCCCCCGACAGCCTTAGAACAATGACCTAAGATATCTCCCTCAAACTCAAAAGTTCTATGTTGAGGGGTCACCAGTTTGGATTTTTTAAGATTAACATTTGCATCAAGAAGA
>JALEGI010000017.1 GCA_022763045.1 Simkaniaceae bacterium
TCTTTGCTGGATACAGCTATTGGTTCCCAAAGTTCACAGGATTTAGACTCCACGAGGGACTTGGTAAGGCTGCATTTTGGTGCTGGCTATGGGGATTTTTGGTCGCCTTTATGCCACTTTACGTTCTCGGATTCATGGGAGCGACGCGTCGCATGAACCACTACCCAGCAGGAAATGGCTGGCAGCCATTATTTGTTTTAGCTGCCCTTGGAGTGATCTTGATCTTCACAGGCTTTATTCTTCAAATTGTTCAGTTCATCTACAGCGTAAGACATCGCGATTCACTTCGTGAAAATGCCGATGATCCATGGGATGGTCGCAACCTCGAGTGGTCGACAACTTCACCACCGCCCTTTTACAACTTCGCCTTTACGCCCGTGGTCCATGGTCGCGACGCTTTTTGGGCGATGAAACACGAAGGTGCGCCAAAGCCTGAGCAGCGTGAATACGAAGATATCCACATGCCCAAGCATACTGGGGCCGGCTTTGCTATTGGCACTTGGAGCTGCGTCTTTGGCTTTGCCATGGTCTGGCTCATCTGGTGGCTCGTTGCCGTCTCGTTTATTGCAATGATGGTGCATCTATTTATTCGCCTTTGCGAAAAAGAAACAGAATACTACGTTCCCGCAGCGGAAGTGAAAGAAATTGAAATGAGGAGACAAAGCACATGAGCCACTCTCACGATGTCGAAGTTGAATCGTACCAAAAGACCATCTTCGGGTTTTGGGTCTACCTGCTGACAGACTTTGTCTTTTTTGCAGTCTACTTTGCAGTCTATGCCGTGTTGCACAACAACACCTTTGGCGGCATCACATCAGCTGAGGCCTTCAGCCTGCCCTACACACTTGTGCAAAGCATCTTCTTGCTGCTCGCAAGCTTCTTTGCAGGGCTTGGCGGGGCAGCAGTACACAGAGGAAACAAAAATGCCAGCTGCTGGCTCTTTGTGATTACATTCCTCTTCGGGCTGATCTTTTTTGCCATGCAGTATAGCGAATTTGCAGGACTTGTGAGCTCAGGCAATAGCTGGACCCGCTCGGCATTTTTGTCGTCGTACTTCAACTTGGTTGGAATCTTACTTATCCATGTTCTGATTGCGCTAATCTGGACCATCTTCTTCCTCATCCAAACGGGGATGGAGGGGCTCAGCGCGCGCATGGTTAAGCGCCTAACGTGCCTGCGCATGTTCTGGCAGTTTATCAACATCATTTGGGTATTTATCTTCACAATCGTTTACTTACTTGGAGCCAATTAACATGATTGATCAAGAGCACAGATGGAATATCAGCATCACGCCACTCATCGTTGGCTTTCTCCTATCCCTTGGAATGCTTTGCGTTGCCTACTATATTGTGGGTGTTAAGCACTTGCGCGGCTGGGAAGAGGTGCTTTGGATCATGGGCTTTGCCGTCATCCAGGCGCTCTACCAGTTTGTCTACTTTCTCCACCTTGGTGCTGAAAATAAACCGCGCCACGGTTTGATGATCTTTGGCTTTATGATTCTGATCACGATCATTATCATTGGTGGGACGCTTTGGATCATGGCTAACCTCAGCTATGACACGCAGATACCGTTCCCCTCCCGCAACTACTAGTGAAGGGGATTGCCTAGCACATCATCTTCACATTTACAAGAAGAGGGGCGTACGCTGACCGCTAGTGTACTGCCCCTCTTCTTGTAAATGCAAATCTGAGGCACTATCCAGATCCCCTTCATCCACAGCTTGTAAAGCCGCTTTACAAGGTGGGATTGTCTGCTATAATACCATGCATGTTTCGTCTTTTCCTCCTGATTTCTGCTTTTGCTTACGGCTATTGCGCAATCCATACAACAAATGACTTGATGTGCTTTGAACAAGAGTTGTCCCACTGCGATGACTCAACTTTAGTTCTATTTGATATTGGCGGCACTGTCCTAGAGCCTGTTGATACTTTGTTGCATTTGAAGTACTTACCCTGGATTCAGAATTGGTATCAGAAGCACTTCCTTGATATCTCCCAGTCTGAAATATGTAAAAATATCAAACTTATCCAACGTTCTGCAAACTGGAGGTTAACCGATCCGAGATGGCCTGAGCTCATTGAGTTGGCAGTCACCTCTGGGGCTACTGCGATTCCATTTACGAGGGTTATTTACGATGCAAGTGGACATCAAAAAAGAATTGAGTTGTATGAGGAGCTGGGGTTAAATTTTTCTGAAGGGAATTGTGATGTAGATGGTTCTCTTTTTCAATTCCATGATGGGATTTTAGAGACACAACATCCACTGAAAGGTGCTGTACTTGAGGAATTTCTAAAAAATTCTGAGGTTGGGAAGGTTATTTTTGTTGACGACCAGCTTGAACAGGTTGAGAGTGTCTATCAATATTGTGAATCGAGGGGGATTCCATGTGAGGCCTTTCACTATCTCTCACCATTGCCCGCTCCTGCTCTAAATGAAAAGTGGGCTAACATGCAGATGCTTGGTTTAGTTCATTCAAATAAGTGGATTGCAGATCGTGACCTTATCTGCTGTCCTTTCTGCGATGAGGCAATTTTGTCTTATCAGGGTTGTGAATGAGGTGGTTAGAGCTGAGTTTGGGACAAGCTCATATCTTTTGCTGCAAAAAAATGGGCTTGAGGTCGGGCAAAGCGTTCCTCATGTCCACTTTCATTATATCCCCCGCAAAAGGGGAGGGCTAAATTCAATGGACATGATCTTAAAACTCTATGACGAGGCTGCAAAGGAACCTATTTCCAAGGAGGAAATGGATGCTGCTGTGCAGAGATTGTCAGACTTATTGCTGTTGCGAGCGGCGTGATGAGGGTGTGCTGTACTCATCTTGCTCTTGCTGCTGCGGTTCTTGGCGCGTCTGCGAGCGAGACGAAGGGGGTTGAGTCGGCTGCTGGGGTTTGCTTGGGCTGCTGCACGCTGCTAGTAGTAAAATGAGGGGAAGAAATTTTTTCATAAAGGTCTCCTTTTCTTTTCAATCTAGCAAAGTTGTTTTTTTTTCGCTTGCCTTCTATCAAAAAAATTTGATACTGGGCCTTTATGGATGCTGTTCACTCTTACTATAAGTTAACGAAACCGGGAATCATTTTTGGCAATGCGGTCACCTGTGTGGGGGGCTTTGCCCTCGCCTCCAGGTCGGGCTTTGATTGGCAGCTCTTTGTCGCAACGCTCGTTGGGCTCAGCTTTGTCGTCGCCTCTGCTTGCGTTTTCAACAATGTGATCGATCGCGAGCATGATCAGAAGATGGCCCGCACCCGGAATCGGGCACTTGCAATGGGCCGAATTCCGGTTGGGAATGCACTCTTTTTCGGGGCGAGTTTGCTTGTGGTGGGCGTTGCTGTGCTCAGCTTTTTCTCCCACTGGGCGGCGGCGCTCTATGCGCTGCTTGGTTTTGTCGGCTATGTCTTTGTCTATAGTTATCTTAAGTACAAGACTGTCCATGGAACGCTTATTGGCTCTATCGCGGGCGCGCTACCTCCGGTTGTGGGCTACGCGGGGGCAGTTGGGCACGTTGATTGGTGGGCTTTTGTCATCTTTCTGATGATTGTTACTTGGCAGATGCCCCACTTTTTCGCAATTGCGATCTTTCGGATGCGTGACTACGGCTCTGCAGGCGTGCCGGTGCTTCCTTTGGTGCGCGGGGTCTATGCGACTAAGGTGCAGATGCTGCTTTATACTGTGGCGTATGTGGCGGTGAGCGCTCTTTTGATCCCCTACTTGGGCTGGATTTATGCGGCGTGCACTTTAAGCCTAGGCGCTGCGTGGATAGTGATCAGCCTTAGGGGCTTTTGGGCCACAAACGACGGGGTTTGGGCCCGAAAAATGTTTATCTTTTCGCTTTTGATCGTGGTGGCCGTTTGCGCCAGTTTGATCGTTTCTTGAATGGCTTGTTTGGGCGCTTTTTCTTATTATTCGGCTTGTCGCTGAATTGGGGTTTGTTGCGAGGCTCTAGGCCTTCGATCTCTGTAACGGCGATTTTTTGACCGGTGAAGCCCTCAATCTGTCTGACAAGTCCACCCTCTTGGTTAGAGGCAAAAGAAATCGCAGTTCCTTTTGCTCCAGCGCGGCCTGTGCGACCAATTCTATGCACATAATCTTCAATATTGCGGGGCAAGTCGAAGTTAATGACGTGCGTGATTGTCGAGACATCAATTCCACGGGCTGCCACATCAGTTGCAACCATGATACGAATGGTACCATCTTTGAGTTGACCAATAGCGCGCGTGCGCTGCCTTTGACTCATATCGCCATGCAATGCTGCTGCTGGAAAGCCATTTTCGTGTAGTTCGCCGACAAGCTTTGCCGCGTGACGCTTTGTTGAGGTGAAAATGATGGCATACTCAAGTTCATCTTCGCGAAGAATATAGTTAAGCAGGCGGTTTTTGTGGCCAATATTGTCTGCAAAATGCAGCTTTTGCTCGATATTCTCATGCTTCTCTTTTTTGGCATGGACCACAATTTCCATTGGGTTGGTGAGTAGTCGATCTGAGAGTTTGGCAACATTACCATCAAATGTAGCAGAGAATAAGAGCGTTTGTCTGTCAGCAGGCGTTTTTGAAACGATCTCTTCGACGGGCTCTAAAAAACCCATGTCTAACATGCGGTCGGCTTCGTCGAGCACAAGCATTTCTAGACGTGCAAAGTTGACTTTTTTACGGTTGATGAAATCGATCAGGCGACCAGGAGTGGCGACGAGGATGTCATAGGGCTTTGAGAGTTTTCTCAGCTGTGGGGGCAGTGGCATTCCGCCGCAAACACAAACAGTTTTTGCTCGTTTCAAGTGTTTGCTATACTTATTTGCCTGGTCAGTGATTTGCATAGCTAGCTCACGAGTTGGCGCTAAAATCAAAATACGCGGGCCCTTGGCAGACTCTTTTGCAGGTGATAGGAGTTTATTGAGTGCAGGGAGCAAAAAGGCTGCAGTCTTGCCAGTCCCGGTTTGTGCAGAGCCCCGAATGTCAAATCCCTTCATAATTTTTGGGATCGCCTTGAGCTGAATTTTTGTGGGCTCATCATAATCAAGTGCCTTGAGAATGAGAGGATGTAGTTCTAAATCTTTGAAGTTCATAAATCACGCTTAAATTTTCTTTTAAATCGTTTAAGTCTATCATGTTTCATGATATGCAGCACCATATAATCGACAAGCAGCGCATTATTTCTGATACTTATCTATGGGAAGTTCAAAATATTTTTCCCCTTAAAGAACTTATTTTGACCTGGAATGGCGAGAGGCCAGAGTCAGGCAGCTCCCTTTTTGAAATAAAAACTGAGGAAAAATGGATTCCCTATGCAGAATGGGGGCCGAATTTTCAAAGAACTCTTAGCGATTTTCAAGATGTCTTTCCTGCAAATGGGGCGCGCCAATTTTCTGTGAGGGTCTCGGGGTCTCTGTTAAACTTGCGCTCATTGCATATCACTGCAGGAAATTTTACGCGGAAGGGTGGAGCGGTTGGGCAGTTTTCTGGACTCTCTCAAATGGCTCTTGCCGATCCAAGAGCAAATCGTCTCTGCTCGCCGACGTCGACAGCGGCAGTTCTTCGCCATTATAATTGCCCCGTAGATCCGCTGATCTTTGCGCGCTGTTGCTATGATTCAGGCCACGACATCTATGGTAATTGGGTACTTGCAATGGCTGAGGCCTCAAATCTTTTAGGAGCCGGGTATCGCTGCTATGTGACCCGTTGCGATTTTTCCTCTCTGCGCGGGCCAGCTCCGGTGAGCGTAAAAGGGCAGCTTCCTGGGGCGCCAAAGGCCTATAATAGTGGACATCTAATGGTCTACTTGGGCTATAATGCCCAAACCCAGATGGTTAGCTGTATGGACCCTGCCTTTTCTAGAGACGAAAAGACTCTGGTAAGCTATCCTCTTGAGTCTTTTTTAAACGCCTGGAATGGTATTGCCTACATTATGGAGAGACAATGAAATATTTAATTGGAATCCTGAGTTTTTTCTGCCTACACGCGGCAACAATTGAGCTTGCAAGTGACGTCACCCCTCATATTCCCCATTTAGCTGAACTACGCATGGAAGTTTTCCGCGAATACCCCTACCTCTATGATGGCGAGCTAGAGTATGAAATGGCCTATCTGAGTCAATACCAAGAGGCGGAGCGCAGCTTTTTTGTTTTAGCAAAAGAGGGAGATCGAGTGATTGGTGCCATTTCTGGGATCCCTGTGGAAGAGTCTTTTGATGGATGCAAAGATGCTTTTGAAACAAGAGGCCTCGACTCTAGTAAAACGCTTTACCTAGGGGAGATCGTTTTGCAAAAATCGTATCGAATGAACCACATTGGGACAGAGCTCTACAGAGCTTTTGAAAACTTCGCACGTGAGGCAGGCTACACCTCAATTGCAGCTTGCATGGTCGTAAAAGAAAAAAGTACCTTTGTTGATGTTGCTGCCGCCCACCGTGGGTTTAAAAAAATCGAGGGGTTCGTCGGAGAGTATGAGTGGAAAGAAGTGGGCGCTGAAGAAAGTACAATGCATCCAATGCAATTTTGGATTAAGGAGTTATAAATGATTAAATATCTATATGCTTGCGTAGCCTGTCTAGCGCTAAATGCAACATCAATTGAAATTCTCGAGGAATTGGGCCCCAATTCGACTCAGTTTGCTAACTTGTGTCACGAGGCATTTGCACAGCCCCCATACTCGTATGAGCCAGATCTTGAATATGAGGCTGAATATCTCAAGTTTTATGAAAATTCAGACAATAGCATCTTTATTCTCGCAAAAGAGGGTGAAGAAATTGTAGGTGCAATTACGGGGATTCCCGTTGCAGAATCATTTGATGAGTGTAGAGAGGCATTTGAACAAATGGGTGTTGATTACACCGGTATGTACTATCTAGGTGAGCTAGTCATAAAAACCAGCCATCAAGAAAAAGGCATTGGATCTAAGCTTTATGACGCTTTTGAAAAGTTTGCACGTGAAAAAGGCTACCGTTCAATCACCGCCTGTACGCTGGTCAACGGTGAGAAGTATTTTATGGATCGCGCCATTCAAAAACGTGGATTCAAACGGATTGAGAACTTTGTTGTCCCATTTGAGTGGAAAAACATTGGTGCAGATGAAATTACTATGCACCCGATGCAATTTTGGGTCAAGGAGCTGTAAATGAGTTTGCTAGAGTATAGTCAAGAAGCCCGGTCAATTGAGGCCGGCAGTTTTTATACCCATTTCAAGGGGATGGAGTATAAGGTTCTCAGCGTCGCAAGACATAGTGAAACCTTAGAAGAGCTCGTTGTCTATCAGGCGCTCTACGGACAAAGGGATATTTGGGTGAGGCCCTTAAAGATGTTTCTTGAGAAAGTCACCATTGATGGAAAGAGTGTCAGTCGATTCAATAAGAAGAGCTAATCGTTTTTGTTAAAACGTTAATTTAAGTAACAATTTCCAGGCTCTCTTGTGTGTAAGTAGTCCACTTATCGATCCTGCCGCGGCTCGCCTCGGCGGGGTACTTTTCTTCCATTGCCTCGAGCTTCTCAAAGGATGCCTCGATGGGATCGATGCCTAGGGTGTGGGCAAGATAGACAATATTGCGAAAGACATCGCCAATTTCCTCACGCAGCTCCTGCATCGTTTTCTCATCGGGATTTTCACTCTGCTCGCAGGTGAGCCACCGCAAAGGATCAAGGAGTTCACCCACCTCTGAGGCGAGGCTCATAGCAACATTTTTTGGTGCATGAAACTGCTCCCAATCGCGCACTCGATAAAATTCAATTATTTTTGGAAGTAATTCTTTATATTCTCTATGCATTTGTAAAATTTTATTTTATTTATAGGTAATTATTCGACAGGTGTTTATACTACTTGTCATGAAAATTTCTTTAGTCCAATACAAGTCACTTTCAGGCTTTATATCTTTAAAAGAGCCGGGACATCTTACTCTCTCTGGAAATACATCGCGCATTGTTGAGGATCTTACAAGCATTGCCTCTCACGAAAAGGGTAGGTTACTGCTTTTTATTTTGCAGGTCAAGCTCCAAGAGTTATCAAAAACACTCAAGATTTCTATCTCTGAGAGCTCTAAAAAAGGTCACACTAGATTTACCTTTGACTCAAAGAAGGAGGGCTACAACTATGAAATTGAATACCTCGGAATTGAAAGACCCTATCTTGCTGGCAACCCCTTAACTACGGAGGTTTTTGCCAGATATTTGCCCTCATCTGCTATTTTGATGCATGAGCTTGTTCATGTCATGCACTCTTTGATCAATCACAAAGCATTGGTAGAGCGAGCAAGCCATAGAATAGGGGTTGCGCAAAGTGGAGCGCTTTGGGGTGACGAAGAGGAGAGAGCTGCAACTTTAGGCCTGACCTACCACACCGTGAAAACTCTACCCTCTGAAAATAGCCATTTAGAGGCGCTCGGACTTCCTCCAAGATGTGACCACTCTGGCGCTTTTTCTACTGAAACGATTGTCCAGTATGAATTTCGAATGAACTTAGTTTACGCGAAACCTTTGCAGATTCGTGAAGAAATCAAAACTTGGACAAACTGGAAATGGTTAGTT
Organism: Simkaniaceae bacterium; assembly: GCA_022763045.1. Taxonomy (GTDB): domain Bacteria; phylum Chlamydiota; class Chlamydiia; order Chlamydiales; family JACRBE01; genus JALEGI01. The sequence continues at coordinate 8,505 of JALEGI010000017.1, forward strand.
TGGGCTCTATTTTTCTTATCCAATGCAAAAAATGTTGTAGGAGCGCAGGTAGTTTTAGATCATCCACTTCTTAAAGAGAGGCGCAAAAGTCTTTGTGAATCGCTCCTTGCAAGTCGCCAAGACACCCTTACTGTCAATGAGGTGCTTGTCTACCACCAGTATGGTGCGCAATTTCCCGTACCATTCACTATTGGTGAGTTAAGTGAAATGTCAGAGCGCAAGCTTCAGGCTCTCTGGTGTGGAAATGACTCCTTTTTTCCAAAAATTTTACGCCCTGATACGCCTTATGCTGAGCTCAAAAAATTAGCGGGCAAGGTTCCCCGTCAGTTGAAAGAAAAACTCGAGTCAGAACCTCACTATCTCAAAAGTTTAGAAGAGATATGCGCATGTAATAGTGTTGAAGTGAAAGAGCTCTTTTGCTAGTCTCACTACCCTATGACACCAATTGTTGACCTTCATTGCGATCTACTTGGCTGCATCGCCCACGGAAAAGATCTCCATTTTGACTCACCGGAAACGAACTGCTCTTTGCCGCAACTCAAAGCAGGCAACGTTGCCTGTCAGGTTCTAGCCGTCTCTGCCGTGACAGGGGAGGGGTCCTCCTCAATCGCTAGATCCCAGGTAGACCTATATAAAAAGCTGCCCACCAAAAATGTTCCGCGCTTTTTATTTGCGATTGAGAATGCTTCAGCTCTAGTTGATGAGTTTGAACCGCTCAAGCTAGCCTTCGATCGCCTGGATGCCTATCACAACGTATGTCCCATTCTCTATGTGAGTTTGACATGGAATCATGAAAACCGCTTTGGAGGGGGAAATAACGCCGTCGGTATTGGCCTGAAACCCGATGGGCGCGCGCTCTTAGACTATCTCTCGGGTAAAAATATCACAATTGATTTAAGCCACACCTCAGATGCACTCGCTGAAGATATCTTAAACCACATTGAAAGAAATTCTCTCAAGCTCACCGCAATTGCCAGTCACTCCAACTTTCGCCCCGTTACAGGCATTGCTCGCAACATGCCCGACTGGCTCACAAAAGCAATTATCGCGCAAAATGGTATCATCGGACTCAACTTCATCAGACGCTTTATTGGTGATACACCTGAGGATTTTCTCAAGCATATCGATCACTGCTACAAACTTGGTGGTGAAGATGCCCTCTGCTTTGGCGCAGATTACTACGGAGGGTTGAATATCGACTTTCCTGAGAAGAGATATCCCGTCTTTCAAAAGGACTTTGGCAATGCCAGTTGCTACCCAAAGCTTGTCGATCTACTAAAAACTACCCTCTCAAAAGAGCAGGTAGATAAAATCACCCATCAAAACGCATACAAATTTATCGACTCTTTGAGCACAGCACATTGAGCCATGCATTGGCAGGGCTTGGGGCAATACGACCCGGAGTATCATTGTTTTTCCAAATCTCAATCGGCGTGAAGAGTCCCTCCAAATAGGGGAGGATCTTGCTCTCATCCATGTCGTAAAAATCGCGTCCCTTCACGTTGCGGTGCGTGTCACCATATTTATAGTTGGCGTAGAGGACTCCGGAGGGGCGCAGCGCTCGGTAGAGCTTTTCATAGACAGAGCGGTGCTCTTCGTAGGAAATATGCAACAAACTTGCCGAGCACCAAATGGCATCGAACTCTCCGTCAAATTCGATTTCTTGAACGCGCATTTCCAGTGCTGGTTTCCCAAGCTCTTTTGAGGTGAAGGCGACCATGGAAGGGGAGGGGTCGATGGCTGTAACATCGTGTGCGCGCTCAGAAAAGTATTTGGCATCACGTCCAGCACCAGATCCCACCTCCAAAATCTTCGCACTCTTTGGCAGGTGCGGTTCAAATGTGGCATAGCGCTCTTTCATGTCAAAATTGATTGTGCGCTCGTAAAATTTCTGCGCGTTTTCTTCGTAGTAATTCATAAGATCTCCAAGATTTTTCGTGCGCACTCTTCGGGAGTGAGAGCAAGTGTATTGAGTTCTAGTTCGTATTCCATTCCATTGTGGACAGTGTGGTAATGGCTGCGCGCATGACCTGGAGGAGAGGTGCTTCGCGCGATTTCTCTCTCTTCAATCGTTTCAAGGGGAGCGTCCACTTTAATGAAGTGATGCGTGCACCCTTTGAGACTCTCTTTCAGATCTGAGAGCCACTCGCTTTGGTAGAGGATGTAGTCGACAATGAGGTTATTGCCTATCTGACAATAGGCTGCGATAGCGCGGTGCATACCCTGAATGATGCGGTAGCCGGCGGGACCAATCTTTAGAGTTACAATTGGTTTGCCATCGATGTCTTTGGTTTGCTCTACCCCGCGAATATACTCACCTTGTGGGGTGTATTGATCAAATTTACCCTCAGTTTCAAGTGAGGAGAGGTCGGGCTCTTCGATAAGGGCATCAAAAAAGGTGTCGATGCCAATCCGAAGATACGATTCGGGTGCAATTTCTTGCAGCGCTTTTTGAATTGTGGTTTTTCCCGACGATGAGGGGCCGTTAAGTAGAATAATGTGACTCATTTTTCGTAGCGCTTAGCGTCCTCTTTCTTCACATCTTTCATGAAAGCAATTAGCTCCTCTTTTGTGTCGAAGCTTTTGATTTCAGCGTTCGGTCTATCAACGCAGTTTAGCCCTTGCAAGTGGTCGTATTCGTGTTGAAAAACGGTTGCTCCAAAGCCTGTCAGATCTTTTTCGATCGTTTTACCTGAGAGGTTTTGGTAGCGCACGCGAATATTTTGGTAGCGGGAAACTTTAGCAACCTTCCATGTGTTTTTGCTAAGCAGCACGGAAAAGCAGGCCTCCCAGCCGGCAAATTGGGTCTCATCGTTTGGGGTAAAGGAGGGATTGATCACAACCTCTAGGTTCTCTATTTGACGGTCATAGCTGAAAAGAAACATCGAGCGGCTGATACCAATTTGTGGCGCTGCGAGTCCCGCGGCGGGCATTCTTGGCAGTAGCTCTTCATAGAGCTTTGAGGCGATCTCCTCTGCGAGCATTTGCTCACCCTCTTTGATTGGTTCAGTCCTCTTTTTTAAGATCTCTTGCTGTGGACAATCAATGGTGACAATTGATGACATGAGTAACATTCCTAGTAGGTGACTGAACATAATTAGTACTTCTGTTTATCGGGGATGACGCCACGAATTCCCCCGCGTGGATCTTTCATGTCGCCCTCGTAGCGAGGGATTAAATGGACATGTAGATGCATTACGGTTTGTCCCGCAATTGGGCCGCAGTTCATCCCTATATTGTAGCCGCCTGGTGCATATTTTACATCAAGGCGACTTTTCATAATATTTAGTGCGTGTACAAGGTCAGCGCGGATCTCATCTGATGCCGTGAACCAATTTTCCGTATGCTTGTAGGGGATCAAGAGTGTGTGCCCTTGACTTACAGGAAACTGATCAAAAATCGCATAGCAGTGATCAAACTCCGCGATCACCTCTCGGTTTGCAAGATCGCAGAAGATGCAATCGCTCATGGTTTCTCCAGAAGATCTTTAAAGAGGTGCAGCATTTGATCGCGCAGCTGATTTCCTGTCAGGTCGTGGTGCTTTGAGCCGACCGTTTTCTTTACGCCCTCTGAGGTTTGGTAGCGCATGTCAGGATTCACTTCAGTTGCAATCTCAAAGATGAGCTCACCGACTTCTCGAGGGTCTTGACCATTTGCTAGAGATTCTGAGCAGAGTTTGTGTAGGGACGAAATAAAGCTTTCATGTCCTTGAGGGAAAACTCTACTGCTCACTGACCATGGTGTTTTAACTGGGCCCGGCTCAACGAGTGAGACCTTGATGTTCCATGGTGATAGGCTGACCGCGAGCGATTCAGAGATTGCCTCAAGGGCGAACTTTGTCGCTGCATACATCCCAATGCCAGGTACAGCTCTGACACCTGAGGTGCTGCTCACATTAATGATCTTTCCATACTTGCGCGCTTTCATGGTTGGGGCCGCCGCCTGAATTAGCCTTTGACAGCCAAAGAAATTAATATCAAAAAGCTTTTGAGACTCTTCAATGCCTATCATCTCTTCAGATCCAAAGAGGCCAATTCCCGCATTATTTACTAGGACATCGAGTTTCCCATCACTCTCTACAATCGCCTCTAAGCAAGCCTCTACAGATGCATCGCTAGTGACATCGAGGTGAATGAGCTCAACGCCATCGATTCCTTCCAAATCTGCTGGCCGCGTGCGATTATAGCCTGCCCACACCTTCCAGCCATGCTCATGAAAACATTTAACAGCCTCAACACCGATACCCCCACCACTGCCTGAAATTAAAACATTATTTGGCGTGGCAAAAACAGTTGCAAAAGTAAGAATCGCTAACAAAAATCTCATAGTTCCTCGAAATTTAATTGGATTGCGAGTATACTAATCGCATAAAATTTATTGGAAGAACTTTATGTCAAAGGGACACAACTGGATTTTAAAACTTGAAGGGATGGCCCTTTTTCTATCGACCCTTTTTCTCTACTGGTATCTTGGCGGAGGGCTAAAGAACTTTGTCGTTTTTGTTGTCATGCCCGATTTTGCCGTTGCAGCCTACCTTTTTGGCCCACGAGTTGGCGCTATTGTCTACAACATCTTCCATTCAAAAGTTCTACCCATTTTACTAGCTGTCGCAGGGTGTTACTACGCCGATGAGCTCATGCTCTCTGCCTCACTTGCCTGGCTCTGTCATATTGGCGCCGACCGGATGTTTGGTATTGGCCTCAAGTCTCTCAGTGGATTCAACAACACCCACCTTGGCGCTTTAAAATAGTTTATTTAAATCTTTACTTTATGCTACGATTCTTGCCTTGTTAAACCAAGGAGTAGTTTATGAAAGTCTCTGAATTAGCATCTAGTGCTGCCAAAATGTTTCGTCGTCCAGTTTTGTTTACTGAAAAATTTCCTGTTGCCGTACCGGCAAATGTGCTTGCTGAGAACATTATCAGGGTCAACAATACAGTATATTTAGTAGGAATGGCGCCAGAAACTGATGCTGTTGAATTACGCAGATATAGTGTCTTGAAAGGGGATCAAAAACCAGCTGAACCAGGTGCGATTTTTGTAGGTAGTGTGGCGGGTCCTGAATCATCCACATTCAATTTATTCCGTCATGTTGCGGTAGTGGAGTGATTGGAGAGGGGGGAAACCCCTTCTTTAGAAAATCAAATAATCTATGATCTGTCTTAATAGCTGATATGAGTTTAGAACAGCAAATCCTAGAAGATATTCTAGAGGGTAAATTGCAGCCTAACTTTTCGGCCCACGAGTTGGCCCTATTGTCTACAACATCTTCCATTCAAAAGTTCTACCCATTTTACTAGCTGTCGCAGGGTGTTACTACGCCGATGAGCTCATGCTCTCCGCGGATTCAATACCACCCATCTTGGTGCTTTAAAATAGTTTATTTAAATCTTTACTTTGTGCTACCATCTCCCGTTCAAATCAAGGAGATGTTTTATGAGAGTTACTCAATTCGTTACTAGCGCTATTAAACCTTTTTCACGTCTAATTGAATCCTATCAAAAGTTTTCTGTTGCAGTTCCATCAAATATGTTGTCTGAGAACCTTTTGAGGGTGGGAGACTCCTTTTATTTAGCTGGCTTGGCGCAAGAAGGTGACGGTGTTAAGGTGCGCCATTACTCTATTATTGGAGGCAGCATTGTAGATCATAAAGGTATGGTTTATGTAGGAAGTGTAGCAGATACTAAATCATCCAAATTCAATTTATACCGCCATGTCCAAGAAGTGGAGTGATTTGAAGGGGGAGCCCTTTTTTGAGAAATTCAAATAATCGATTATATTGACAATAATCTATAATCTGTCATAATAGCTGATATATGAGTTTAGAACAGCAAATCCAAGAAGATATTCTAGAGGGTAAGTTGCAGCCTGGTGCAAAGGTGAACATTTCCCTATTAAAAAAAGAGTACGATGTCGGTCTTGCGCCGCTTCGCGAGGCGCTCTCACGTTTGACTCGGACAGGACTTTTGCTCAGCGAACAAAATAAAGGCTACACCGTCGCACCAGTAAGTCTTAGCGAGCTCACAGATATTTACGAGATCAGCGCGCACATTGAGGCGCTTGCGATCTCACAAGCTATTGATAGGGGAGGCTCTGAATGGGAGGAGGAAATCATTGCCTCTCTCTATCAATTACAAAAATTAGAAAAGGCAAAGGTGAAGCCCAAGTTTGATGCGTGGATGGCGGCAAATAGCCGCTTTCACGCAGCATTAGTTGGAAGCGCATCTCAGCTTGCACTAGATCTTCGGGCTCAAGTTGGCTTGCGTGCTGAGAGGTATGTGCGGCTGGCTTATTCCGATGTAGTGCTGAATGAATTTTCTGATGAGCACCAAAGGCTTGCAGATGCTTGTTTGGCGCGCGATAAAAAAAAGGCAGTATTGCTTGTCAAAGAGCACAGCCTGAGTGGTCGAGAAGTACATTTAAAAAGGTTTATGGATGTCACAACCTAAACACTACACTGGATCGCTCTCAGAGCTTATTAAACTTTCGTTTCCCCTGATGTTAACGTGGATCTCGACCACGATCATGATGTTTGTCGACCGCCTCTTTCTATCCCACTACTCGCTTCATGCTCTCGGCGCCGCCGTAAATGCCGGAACCATTGCATGGGGCTTCACTTATGGTTTTCAAATCATGACCGAGATGTCCCAGGTCGTCGTTGCGCAATATCGAGGGGCTGGAAAAGAGCAGAAGCTCTCCCATCCCGTTTGGCAAATGCTCTGGATTGTCCTCCTATCTCTACTGCTATTTGTACCGATCGCAATCTTTGCCTCGAAGTGGTTTTTTGCCCCGGGAACAGAGCAGCATACCTACTTCACTTGGATTGTACTTTTCGGTCCCGCTTTTGGTCTTATTGGAGCTGGCTCAGCCTACTTTATGGGGCGCGGGGAAAACCGCATAGTTACCTATTGGGCGCTTGCAGGAAATGGTATTAACCTAGTTCTTGACTACATCATGATCTTTGGTGTTCAAGGCATCGTTCCCGAAATGGGAGTGAAGGGAGCCGCTATTGCTACTGGAATTGGCATGAGTGTGCAGGGGCTAGGACTTCTTCTTCTTTTTCTCAAACGAACCAATTACAAAATCATCCCACTCACCTACAGCGAGCTCAAGCCCTGTCTGCGCACAGGACTGCCACCTGGGATCTTTATGGGAGCTGAGCTCGTTGGCTGGGGACTCTTCTTCACCCTAATGGCAAAAGCTGGCCCTACACATCTAACCGTTACAAGCGTCTGCCATAGCTTGATTCCACTCCTCGCCTGCGTTGGCATTGGTCTTCAAAAGGCTACCTCAACGATGTCAGGCACTATGATTGGAGCGGGGCGGCTTGATGACATTGCAAAAGTCGTTCGCTCGGGCTTTGTGATCCTCTCCGCCTACATCACCCTCTTGACATCGATCATGTATCTCTTCCCCAATTACATTTTCCTTCTCTTCCAAAACCGCGCACTCGATCCCAACCTTTACCAGCTTTTGCAGTACGGCTTTCTCCTTGCCAGTGTCTATCTCTTTTTTGGAGGGATCCGCTGCCTTGCAACGGGAGTGCTCTCAGCTGCTGGCGATGCAAAATTTCTTATGATTGCTGGCTCGTCTTCAGTCTGGGTCTTTCTACTCGCACCAACTTACTATGCGGTCATCGCTCATCAAGCAAGTGTCACAGCAGCTCAGGCAATACTCGCCGGCTACGGCCTCTGCGTGGCGCTCATCTACTTCGCAAGATACAAAAGAGGGCGGTGGACCACCCACTCCAAACTCGTTGGGGGCACATCTTGAGGGGCATCTTTACGTTAACTCGAAGGGGGGTGTACGCGTCCCGCTTTCAGTACTACCCCCCTTCGAGTTAACGCAAATCTGCCGCCTCAAGAATACTCCCGACTTTAAAATTTTTCATCTAAAAATCTACATCTAGTTATGTATTGCTTGATAGAACTGATTAAACTTCTTTTCGTGGTTTTCTTTAATAGACCATCTTTTTACTTCATCTAAGTCAATATTTCCCTTTTGGTCCTTAAAAAGAATGATTGCTTGCTCTAAAGACTGACGGTCTTCCCAGTGATAAAACCCAGATAATCTATCCTTTAAACTATCTGTAGGAGTAAGCATTTTAATGATTCCCAGCGGAGTAGAATGAGCTGAAAACTTTTTAATTGGTTCGTTTCCTATTGCAACTGGAGGATTCAAAAATTCTACAAAAAATTTACTATCAGGATGTGAAAAATATTTCTCTTTTTTTATGAACCCTATCTTTTCAAGAGCCTCTGAAATGATTTTTAAGTCATCAAATGTTACAAAATCTAAGTCATAAGAAAGGTACTTATTCTGTGAGTATATTGTTACACATCCACCTCCTACAAGAGTTGCATCAATTTTATATTTTCTTAATTGCTCTGAAACTATAGCAGCTAATTCTTCTATTGATGCGTCTTTGATTTGTTTCATAGGGGTTTTCCTCTTCGACGGGGACGCTTTCTTACTTTTGGCTCATAAAAGTTTTCCTTTTGTTCATCTGGTAAAAAGGCATATGCCCTTTTGATAAGCTCAAGAAGTTCGCTTAAAAATGGATACCTCGGATTGAATCGATAGATCCGGGTTCGCCCCTCCAAAAAACTCACCAAGACTCCCCCTAACTCTAGTCTATCTAATGCTTTCTGAAAAGGTGATAGTGCCTGGTTAAATTGACGGCTCAATGCAGTTGCATAACACTGCTTATTGTTCATTAGGTAAAAAAACACCTTCTCTATGTTTTTACCACCAAATAGATTCTCGAGCATTTAACCTCCATTATAGGTTGTATAACCTATTTTATAGGTTTTAATATTATTGTGCAAATATCGGATTCAAGAGAAGAACTTATAGACTGGATCGGGGACTTTGCCCTCGGCATGCTGCTTGTGCAGTAGTTGGTATTTCTCAACGCGACTCTGGTAAACGGAGGGGTTTTGCATCAGGGGGTCGCTCTTGTGCAGCTCGTAGACTTTCAAAAAGGAGTCGGCCCAGTCTTGGTAGCTGGCGTTTGAGCAGATCCCATCGCCTCCATAGCGCTGCTTGTAGACGTAGAGCTCTTCACTGATGTAGTGGTAGCCCTCAGGATCGGCTAGGCTGCACTTCATCATGAAGTCGAGGTTTTCCATCAGCTCAAGCTCTTCGTTCCATGAGACGTTGAGGCTGCGCTTATGAAAGAAGCCGGTGCCAAGTGAGGCTTTTATTTTCCAATCGTAAAAATCCTGCAGCGTAGGGGAGGCGATCTTGCAGTCATTGGCAAGCGCTTTTTTGAGCCTGCCATCTTCGTAGAGCTCTAAAATTCGCTTTCCATTGGCAAAGGCGTAGCTTTTTCCAGCTGGAATTTCCTTAAGGGCTGTTTCAAGGTAGTGGGGGTAGATTTCATCGTCGCTGTCTACGTAGCTAATCCACTGCCCTTTGGCAAGTGTGAGACCGACATTGCGAGCGGAGGAGACGCCCCCATTTGCTTTGTAGTGGTAGTGGATACGTGGATCATCTTGAAACTGATCGATCACCTTTTTGGTGTTATCTGTCGATCCATCGTCAATGACCCACAGCTCCCAATCGGTATGGCTTTGCTTTTGGATGCTCTGAATGGTCTTCCAGATGGTGTAGCCGCGGTTGTATGTGGGAACAATGATACTAATCAAATGCTTTTTCCTTGTATTGCTTTGCTATTTTGAAATAGGTTGAGCCGTCTAAATCGGCAATTTTATTTTCCATGAGTTGAGTTACCCGGGGGTGCGTTTGATAGCGCTTTTTGGGAGCGGGGTTACTTGCAACTGCGAGGAGAAACTGCGCGATCTCTTCTGGTGATTGTGCTTCACAGAGGCTTGTGTGATTTTCAGAGCGCCATGCGATATACTGGTCTAGTTTATTTAAAACTTTTGTATAGGCATCAGGCTTTTTTGAGGCGCTTTTTATCGAAAAATCTGTGGTTAGCATGCCTGGTTCAACAATCGAAATAGCGATGTTCCATGGATCTACCTCCACGCTCAAAACTTCCATGACGCTTTCAATGGCGGCTTTGCTTGCTGAGTATGCGCTACCATAGACCGCTGGAAAAACCGCATTGCCACTGGTTACAGTGATGATGTGGCCCGATTTTTTTGCTCGCATGTGAGGTAAGACAGTATGGCATAGGCGGATCGGTCCATAACAATGGAGCTCCATTTGGTGGCGGTAATCGTCAATTGAGGAGGCCTCAAGAGGGCCAATAATTCCAGCGCCTGCGTTATTGATCACAAGATCAATTGAGCCCTCTGTCTTAATCATTGCATCAACAGCCTCTTGAATGCTTTTTTCATCTGTTACATCGAGTTTAAGAAATTTGATCTGGTCGCTTGTGTATTCAACTGCAGAGCGCCCCGTTGCATAAACTCTGTAGCCATTTTGGGCAAAATGCTCTGCAGTGGCCTTGCCCACCCCACGAGTAGCTCCGGTAATGAGCACATTTTTAGCCGGTAGAAGGGTGAGGGAACAAAGTGTAAAAAAAAGCAGTTTTTTCATAGGCGGTAGCCTCCGTCGACAAATAGGGTTTGACCTGTGATAAAGCTGGCATCATCGGAGAGAAAAAAGGCAATGGGCGCTGCGATTTCACTTGGCTTGCCAATGCGGCCAAGGGCGAGTTTTGACAAGAGCTCTGCTTCACCGGGACTTCCCTTGGGTCTTGCGGCGCGAAAGAGCTCAGTTTCGGTTGGTCCTGGGGCAATGGTATTCACAGTGATGTTATATGGGGCAAGCTCAGAGGCCCAGGAGCGTGTGCAGGCAATGAGGGCAGCTTTTGCAGCTGAATAGGCGGTGCGCCCCTTGGAGCCAAAAACAGAGCTCGATGATATGTTGACGATGCGCCCCCACTGACTTTGCTTCATCTGGTCAACAAAGCCCTGCGTCATTTGTACAGAGACGCGCACATTGAAATCGAGAACCGCACTAAGGGTCTCCATCTCAATTTTTCCAAGCTCTTGTGGGTTAACAAGACCCGCGTTATTGACAATTGCATCGATGCGATGCTCTTTTTTTATTGCTTGAATGACCTCTTCAGTCGCTTTGGTATCACTAAGATCACAAGTAAAGAGTTTGCCGGAAAAGGGCCCCGATCTGGCAATGCCGACCACGGTGTAGCCCTCTTTAAGAAGGCGCTCACTTGTCGCAAGGCCAATTCCCTTGGTTGCCCCTGTAATTAATACCGTTTTCATTTTAGCTGTTCCACAATACGGTCAACATCGACCTGAGCGCTGTAGGCAATAAGTTTGCCATTTGCAAAGGTGTAGGTGGTTGTGCCGCTATAGTCAAAAGAGGTGTTTTTTGCCTCTATTTCCATGAAATCGTCGCCAGAATGCACCGCACTCGCTTCCCAATTCACAATGACATTGCCTTGATCGTCTTCATCAACAGATGACCAAAAGCTTTCAACTGTGGGAAAGGCTCTGAGCCAGTAGGCAAAAACTTCCACTAACGTTTTAGAGGGTTGGTTCTGCGGGGTAATTTTGTCTAAGATGGGAGATTGAATTGTTAGGTCTGGACTAATGAGGTGCTTGAAGTTTTCATCCACTCCAGCCATGAGTCCATTTTTAATGAGCTCGACTTTTTCGATGTTTGACATAGCAGCGTAGCTTAGATTGCATGCAAGAATGCATAGAGTTAATAGTTTTTTCATAAGGCATTTACGTTAAAGACTCTGTTAGTTTTTGACAAGTGAAAATTCATCGACCATCGCATAGTAGTCGATCTCTTTGAGTTGCTCTTTAATGTTAGGAAGATTTCCATTGACCCAAGCATAGTAACCTGCGTCATTAATCGCTTTCAGAGTAGAGAGAGCAGGTAGAGAGATGTCTTCAAAATAGAGGCCAAGTGCAATAAGCGATTTGCACTCGCTCGCTGACTTGAGCATCATTTCGAGCAAGTTTGCACTCTCTGTATATTCACGGCTAACAGCGTGGCAATTGGCAATAAAGGGGATTGCGAGAGCTTCAATTTTTTTGAGAGAAATCGCCTCTTTAACCCAGTGGGCCTGAGCTTTGAGAACTTCCGCAGGCGGCTGCCATTCGCGAATAAAGGCGTGGACTAAGCAGCGCTCTTTGCCAATTTCTCGTGCAAGTGCTGCTACGTAGGGAATTACAAGCTCATCTTTGATGTCGATTAATACACGTAAATCGGGATGAGCAACTAGGTATTCGCGCAGGGCTTGAAATGATAAATTTTCCTTAAGAAAGGGGTGGTTTTCAATCGTGTAAAATTCTTCTGGATGGCCGATATAGGGGGCACCTGCAGTCACAAGAGGATGAAATTTTCGATGGGCCCATGCGAGGTCAAATTCGTAGATGGCATTTTGCTCGCGTGCTTTTTCAAGAGTTTCCAAAGTTGCATATCTTGTGTGAAAGTAGCAGACGCTCTGCCCTCCAAAGAGCGTCGACCAGAGTAGTAGGAAGAAAATCATTCATCGACCTCTATAGAAATTGGTGCGTAGAAGGGGCGCTTGAGCTTCTCTCTGCCGCCAAGCCCAGCGAGTTCAATGAGACAAGCAACTTCAACGACTTGCCCGCCAACTCTTTCAACGAGTTCTGCTGCTGCCTGCGCTGTTCCACCTGTTGCGAGCAGGTCGTCCATAATTAAGACCCGATCATCCCGATTGAGCGATTCAACCTCAATTTCAAAGGTCGCTGTGCCATATTCGAGTTGATAATCGATGCGCTCAACTTTGCGAGGCAGTTTTCCAGCTTTGCGTATCATCACAAAGGGAAGTTCCATTTCGTAGGCAAGCGCAGCGCCAAAAATAAATCCGCGCGAGTCAAGACCGACGATGCAGTCGAGGTCCGAGTCACGATAGCGATCGGCAAACTCTCGAATGAGTCGCTTAAATGCCGGTGGGTTTTTTAATAGGTCTGGGTAGCACTTGAATTGGATTCCCGGTTTCGGAAAGTCGGGAATCGATGCAATGTAGTCATCGAGCCAGTGGCTGCCAACAAGGTGAGTAAAGATAGAAAATGCAAAAATGAATTTTTTCATAATAACCGCCTTTACTAAAATGTTATGGCAGAGACGTGAATTAATCTCAGCCTAATTTATTTGAGGCGACGTGATAATCGGGATCTTCAAGTACATTTGTTTCAACAAGTTCGCCCGCTTTGCCAAGCAAGATCTTGCATTCAGGGCTGAGGTGTCTTAAGTGCAGGTTTTTGCCAAGTTGCAAGTAGCGCTCGGTAATAAATTGAATGGCGTGAATTGCTGAGTGGTCGGTAACGCGTGAAAACTCAAAGTCGATAATCACCTCTGTGGGATCAGATTCAAGGTCAAAAAGGGCTTTGAACTGTGTCGTCGATGCAAAAAAGAGGGGACCGTGAAGATGATAGACCTTAGCTCCCTCATCATTGACACTTTTTTCTGCATAAATATTTTTCGCCGTTGTCCATGCAAACACCAGAGCTGCAATAATGACTCCCGTCACAACAGCAATGGCAAGGTTTGTGAAAATGGTCACGAGCGTGACGAGCACAATGATAAAGACGTCGTGTTTTGGCACCTTGCGAATGAACTTAAACGTCGCCCACTCAAAGGTCTCAATTACCACCATAAACATAACGCCGACAAGTGCGGCAAGGGGAATCATTTTAATAGCAGGCCAAAGAACGAGGATAAAAAGAAAGAGCAAACTTCCTGCAACGATGCCTGAGAGTCTACCGCGTCCTCCAGAGTTGATATTGATCATGCTCTGGCCTAGCATTGTGCAGCCACCCATCCCTTGAAAAAAGCCGCAGACAATATTGGCAACGCCTTGAGCAACGCACTCTTTATTTGCACGCCCACGAGTATGGGTCATCTCATCGATCAGCGAGAGTGTCATAAGCGACTCTGAGAGGCCAATAATGCAGAGGGTAATCGCATAGGGGAGAGTAATTTTTAGTGATGCCAACGTGAAGGGGATTGAGAGCCAGGCAAAAACAGGAAGGCCCGCAGAGACGCGTTGACCGCCGACCATATCATCGACCACGCGCGTTTCAAGCTGGAAAATGTGAACTAAAGCTGTCACGACAATAATGGCAGCGAGGGCTGCAGGAAATTTTTTTGTCACTTTAGGTAAAAAATGGGTGATTGCCATCGCGATGACAATGAGTCCGATCATTAAGTAGAGAGCATAGCCCGAGAGCCAGTCTCCATTTCTGAGCTGAAACTGATGGAGCTGCGACCAGAAAATAACAATTGCCAGGCCGTTGACAAAACCGACCATGACAGATTTTGGCATGATGCGAATGAGCTTTCCAAGACGAAAGAGCCCAATTAGCACTTGCAAAACCCCGGTCAAAACAATGGTCGCAAAGAGATACGCAATGCCATGATCGGCGACAAGAGAGACAATAACGACGGCTATCGCTCCTGTTGCTCCGGAGATCATCCCCGGCCGGCCACCGATCAAAGCTGTTATGATGCAGAGAAAAAATGCGGAATAGAGCCCAACAAGGGGATCGAGTTTGGCAACTAGGGCAAAGGCAATCGACTCGGGAATCAATGCCAAAGCAACAGTGAGTCCCGAGAGTAAGTCGATACTCCACTTGCCCTCTTCGGGCAGAAGATAATTTTTAATTGCTCTTAGCATCTTTCTCTATCAACCTCTATTTTTTCTCAGGAAAAGCGTAAATTCCCGGAAGTCCTCGATACATCTCCTTATAATCGAGACCATAGCCAATCACAAAGCGATTTGGAATCGTAAAAAGAACATAATCTGGCTTGTAGGTCGTGATTTTAGGGCAAATCTTATCAAGTAAGATAAATGTCTTGATACTTGCAGGGTGCTTATCTTCAAGTTGCTCCATGACACCAGTCAGTGTTGCGCCACTTTCGAAAATATCATCAATTAAAAGTACATCGCGTCCATCGATTTCAAGAGAGTCGAGCCTTTCAATGACAAGTGAGCCACGAGACTCTCCACGCATTCCATAGCTACTTGCACGTACATAATCGAGCTCAAAGGGGATCTTCAATTCACGAATCAAGTCTGCAGTAACGCACACAGCGCCTTTCATAATCATCACAATCGTTAGTTTTTTGCCTTTATAATCTTCATTAATCTGAGCAGCGACCTCCTGCATTTTTGCAGAAATTTGTTCAGATGAAATTAGCGTATCGAGCTCTTGAGCTCTGATAAAACTAAATGAAATAACGAATAAGAGTGTGAATATTTTCTTCATAAGGCCTCTAGTTAGAATAATTTTGCGAAGTATAGATTGGTAGACAGATATTCACAAGGAGATTAAGCTCTTACACTTAATTTGCTTAGGAGGTCTTAAATGGAGGTGTCTATTCATCCCCTACATGAAGTTAGGGATGAGATGTTGGCTCTTTGTGAGAGCTGGAGCGCGCATGCTGAGAAAAAAATTGCTCATGCAAAATATCTTGCAGCTCATAGCGTTTGCCAAGAGGCTATCGGAGTACTTCAAAGAAGAAAAACCCCTAACTATAGATTTCATCTTGTAAAAGATTTAGAGGGTACGATTTTAGCTTTTGCTCTCACATATATTTTTGATCTACCGAGTTGGGTTCAGAGTCGCCCCCATAAAGTGGTTTTTATTCACTTAATGACATCAAATCCGTTGAAGTTTGATGCTGCAGATCGCATTCCAAGATTAGGAGAGTTTCTTTTAGAAGCATTAAAAAAGGAATGTTTAAACAGGAAGTTTTTCGGAATCTACTCAGAGCCTCTTTACCAGGCAATGCATTACTTCAAGAGACTTGGTTTTGTTGATCATTTTCTCCCTGATAGAAAGAGGGTAGGTGTATTACTAACCTTCTCTGAGAAATACGGGAGTGTATATAAATGAGGATATTCTTAACTATGTTCGCGATTGTAGGGGCATTTGCAACGCCAACGATTCCAACGGCAATACTTGACTCTTATGTACTTGAACAATACAGCGAAAAGATTACTCAAGAGCTTGAAGAGCAGCTCTCCAAACAAAACGATGGGCGTACTCTGCGCTGCACGCGAGAGTATGGTTATAGCTTTTTTAAATTAGAAAATGGAGACCGCTGCTACATCCCACCACCCCATTTTTTACAAGAGCTTGGCGCCCATGTGTGCCTTGCACTTGGTGAGGAACCAGTTGTTTTTACAAACATCATTCTCTCCCAGTATGATGAGGGTTTTTACTTAGAGCCGCACGTCGATGTCGCATGTGATTACCGCTATAAATCCTCAGATTTTTACTTTGACGAGAAGGTTTACGGCCTTGTGATAGATGCCGATACGACAGGAGCTCTTTATTTTGTCAAATGGGAGGGCGTGGGCCGCCCCCCATTAGATTTAAAGCCGATCTATTCATTAGAAGAAGAGGCGGGGGTTGTCTTTTGTTTAAAAGATCAGCTTAGGCATTTCCCCTACTTTCACGGAGTTTCTAAAGTAAAAAATCACAGGATTACGCTCACTTTCAGAACAGTTAGTTTTGAAAAATAAGCTACTGTGTTATTATCTTTACATCCAATTAATGTGGAGGTCTTATGAATAAAACAATTGTATCAATTTTAATTGGAACAACTTTACTAGCTGGATGTCAGCGCCAAACTGTTGGTAGTGCTTTTGGTGCTGGTATTGGATCTGCTGTTGGCGTCGTTGGGGGCTTTTTTGTTGGCGGTGCCACAGGAGCTGCCGTTGGTGGTGGAGGGCTTGAGAGTCTTGTAATGGCTACAGGAGGTGCACTTAGTGGGGCAGTTATCGGAGGTGTCGTTGGTGGAGTTGGAGGGAGCCAAATTGGAAATCAGATGGCAACTCCAAATCAAGAGAGGCTGTTAATTGAAAAGCTCATCCGTGAAAAAGAGGCGGGCAAAAGCGATGAAGAGCTGATTGAGGAGATCAAGCTCTATCCGAAAATCTCTAATATCACTCCGGAGGAGTTTGAAGCAATGGAGGTTGCCGGTTTTTCACACGAGGTCATGCAGGCGCTGATTTAGGCTGCCTTTCGCGTTGTTTTTGGGCCTGTAGCACGTTTGTTTGCAGGCCAAAGGATCTTTCTCGCCCAGTAATTTGGGCTCCAACGATCATTTTTTGTCAGTTTTCCCGCCTTATTCCGTATCCCTGCACTGCGTCTTAGGTAGTTTTCTTTTGCTTTTTTGCTATAATTATGGCCGTAGCCCTTTGCACCAAAGTGAATCACCTTAACGCGCCGCTCTCCATTGACTGTTTTTGAGGCTAAGACCATCATCTTCTTGCCTTTAGAGGTTGAGGGAACAGGAGAGTTGAGCTTCCAAAGCTTGCCTCTGTACTCATAGCGATCGCCTATCTTCTTTAAACTGGACAACTTAGTTCCAATAGACATAAAAACCACCTTTTATTTTTTATATTAGATGAGTTTTTCGAAAATATCGACCATTGTTTTTAAATCTTTTGTTTTTAATTTATTAAAAAACTCTGAATCTTTGTTTTCTACAGCGGGAAGGGCTTTTTTAAGAATTTTAGCGCCCTGAGGTGTCAGTGTGGGGTTTTTTGCTCGAGCATCTTTTGAGGCCTCACGCTGGATATGCCCCTTTTTTTCAAGCCCTCTCACAATTTGCGAGAGGGTATTGGGGTCTAGACCCGCCATGCGACCAATGGCAGCTTGAGGAACACGCTCGCCATTTTGAGTAAGCCAGCCAAGAGAGGCAAGGACGACAAACTGGGGGTGGGTGAGATCCATTTCTCGCAAGAGCTTCTCGATAGATGCACGCCAGGTGGTACTTACCTTCCAGAGCAAAAATCCGGGGCTCTGTTTAGGCCCCTCATGTTGGCTGAGCTTCTCAAAATCTACCATTATCTCTCATGTAGCTTATGGATACGGATGCGGTGGCCATCTGGATCACAAATTGTAAACGCTCGGCCAAAGTCCATATCGGTTGGTTTTTGCAGGACAGTCACGTCCAAGTTGCCAAGGGCCTCATACATTGCATCGACATCCTCAGCGGCAAAGGCAATTTCATGCCCTCCGACTCCTCCCTTTACAATCGGTTCCGCTGTGTGCTTGGACCAAAGCCCAAGCATGACGCCATTATCTAAGGCAAACATAACAAAGGTTAGGGAGGTTTCAATGGGAGCCATGTTAAAAAGTTTCTCGTAAAAATAGCTACTTTTTTTGGGGTTATCGACAAAGAGGATTGTAAATCCTAGGGTTGGTTTGAGCATTTCTATCTCCTTGGTTGGTGATAGCTTAATTATACGTATACGTATAATCTAGCGCAAGCAAAAAACTAGAAATCCTCAACAGTATCAATGGGAATGGCTAGCTCTTCTCCAGGAGAAATATCTCGAATTGCAATATTTGCCTTTCGCTCAAAATCTGGAATAACATTGGGATTTTTTGAGCGATTAACGTGCCTTTCAGGATCAGAATAGAGTAGAGTCACTCCATTTCGGGTATGGCAAAAGTTCTCTCTTTCATATTTACTAAGCGATTGAAGTTGTTCTCTTGAGAGTTCAATAAGATTCCATTTGATGGCAACATCACCTTTTTTGAAACTTTTTCTCGAAAAAACCCCCAGTCTATCTGCAAATTGTCCAATTTTGGATGTTCTGATTTCAAGACCTTGGCGCAACGATTTTTCGAACATTTTATAGTGATATTTTTTTGGAACAATTTTAAGGCCTGGTATTTGCGCTTGAATGAGCACTCCGCGCGCGCGCTCAATAAATTCTTCAGGAGGATTATCGCCCATCTCATAGCTGTAGACTAGACCGCTTTCCCATAGGGCGTCTGAGATGCGAAACTCGATGAAGGGAATATCCTTTCCTATTTTGATCCATAGGGGGTAGTGGGCTCCAGTTGACCCTTTGAGATCGGGAGGGTATTTTCGAGCAGAAATAGCAGCGAAGTAGCGATTGGGATCATCGGTCAGTTCGCTGAGGTTACGAGGGGGGATTTTTCGCTCTCCTTGTATTGTATAGGGGTAGGCAAGACCTTGTTTTTCGACCTCACTCCAAAAGAGCTCTTCGCTCAAATCGCTAAAATCTTGAACAATGCGCACGAGGATCTGACGCGTGCCAAGAGCGAGGTAAGAGAGTGCATCGTGGTGCCCATCAATGAGGACGTAGCCAAAGGGTGCCTTAACGACAGGAAGACTCTCACTGCATGTTGTACTGCCCGATTTAAGCTTTTTGTTTTTCTTCATCTCAACATTTTGCAAAGAGAAGCGCAGCTGTGCAGGGGAGATTTGCGAGATGTCGAGCAGAAGGGTCTGCTCAGCGTTAAGTAAAATGACTGTCATGAGAGATAAGAGAATTTTTTTCATAATTTTCTAAGGAGTTGTGTGTAGTTCTGAGGTGCGGTCAATGCCAATTATTTCATAGTCCCTTGCAATAGCTATGCCAATCTAACCTGAAGGTTGGGATTTATAAGCGGTTCAATTTCACTAAAGTGTAGCAGAAGTGCTATTTAAGAGGTCATTTCTTCAATTTTTGCAGTGAGCTCGTCAAAGTTACACGGCTTAAGAAACATCGTTCGGTTTGACTTTTCTTGGGATGGGTCAAAGTCGACTTTGCCAGTCAAAAAGATGATAGGTATGTTTTTGGTGCTCTCGTTTTGCTCCATTTTTTCAGCGATTTCATGACCTGTTAAATCTGGCATTTGTACATCTAGTAATACGATGTCGGGAGGAGTTGTCATTATTGCATTGAGGGCCTCGGTTCCGAGGTTAAATGTTTCAACCTCAAGTCCCTTTTTTTTAAGTCTAAAGCCGATTACAGTAATCATATCGGGGTCATCATCGACTACTACTACTCTTTTTCCCATTTATTTTTCCTCATAGGGTAAGTGAATGACAAATGTAGATCCTTTGCCAAATTCTGAGCTAAAAGTGATGCTCCCGCCATGTTTTTCGCTGATTTTCTTAGCTAAGGCAAGTCCAAGGCCCGATCCAACCCTTAAGCTGGTTTCTCCAAGCTGGGAGAAAAGCTTGAAGAGCTGTGGAAAGTCCTCTTCATGGATTCCAATTCCTGTATCTGTAACTTCTATATTTAGTTGAGAGTCTTTAACATGCGCTTTGACTACGACTTCACCTGCTGAAGTAAACTGAAGGGCGTTATCTACTATATTCTTCACCGCAACCATCAATTTATCATAATCTGCGCTAACTTCAAGATCGTTTGGGCAATCTGTTGCAAAAGAAACATTTTTTTCTTTGAATGGTTTCTCAAATTCAGTTTTTAAAGAATTTAAAAATTCATTCAATTGAAAGTTTGATTTGTTAATTGTATAGTTTTCGAATTCTATTTTTTCATACTCTAGTACATCTTGGAGTAGCTTGATAATTTTATTTAAGTTGTTATTGCAGATGTTTAGAAAACTTTTACTATCATCGTCTAAGGTTTCTACGGAGGCCTCATGGACGACTTCAAGAGTTTGCTGAATTACAGTTAATGGCGTGCGAAGCTCTCTCGATACAATGGTGATTAGAGACGTTTTTTGATACTCTAGGGAGCTCTCATTTTTTTCACTTTTTGAAACTTGCTCTTGGAGGGCAACCTCTTTATCAATAGGAATAAAGGCACCAATAATTCCAACAACTTCATCTGAAGGTGTTCGTAGAGGGATGGTATGTACAAGAACCCACCTTTTAACTGCTTCTGGAGTGGATATGCGACATTTAAAAATTCCGCTAGTGTAAGTTTTTAATCCTTTTTCCCAGTTATCTGTAATTTCCTTTTGATCCTCTTTATCTATGTAGTCACGCCATCCTTCTAAGTGAGGATGATCAGGAGAAATACCAAGAAGTTCTGCCATAGAAGTATTCATAAAGATAGGCTTGGTTGTATTTGTGAATATAAGACCAACGGGCACCTGTTCAATCACGGAATTCATCCAATTTTCATGAAATTCTTGAAGCTGCACGTTATCAATATATGTGCGTATAAGAGAAAAAAACCTGTTATTTCTATCTTTAATAGGCATTTCCTCTTGAAATTTTCCAAAGAATAGAGGGGACAATTTTTGTACATTATAAAGATTTGTGTTTAAAGGGACTAAAAGCTTTCTGAGAATAACATTGGTAAAAATAACAAGTGAAATAATAAAAACAACAACAAGGACAAGAGTATTGAAAAATGAAAAATATAAAAAACGTTTGCGAATTTCCTTGGCTGTGAATTTTATAAAAATGATTGAATTATCTTTTTTTAATGTTGTATAAAAATTTTGTTGATCTTCAATGGTTTCTTGAGATTTTTTATTTTCTAATATCCCTTGAATATATTTAATGCTAAAATTATCAGGGTCACTGCTTGGTGATTTGCCTATTAAATTTCTATTTGATGAGGCTTCAATTTTATTCGTCCTAACATTAAAATAAACAACTTCAGAAATATCACTTGTGTCATTAACTAAGGTCTCCAGAAACTCTTGAAGAATTTTTGGTTTTCCATTTTTAATTAGAAAATTGATTGTGGATAAGACGATGTATTCTTGTTTCTCTATTTTAATTTTTATCTTTTTATAGGATGTGTATGTTATTGTTTCCCAACAGATTATTCCAAAAATGAGAGCTAGTACTGTGAAAAAGAAAAAGAAAAATTTAATAAAATGTTTGTATTGATTTTTTTTTTCAAAAGCCACTAAATATAAGCTCCTACTTTTACTATAAATTTAGTCCCTTTTCCCTCTGAACTTTCAACTCTGATTTGACCACCCATCATATCAAGAAATTTTTTACAGATGGAAAGACCTAGGCCTAGACCTTGAATTTCATCTGATTTACGAGATTGAAAAAAAGGTTTAAAAAGTTCCTTATGAATTGATTCTGGAATGCCTCTTCCGGTATCAGATATTTCTATATTTAACCATTCTTTTTGGTTTTCTTCTTTATCAAGAAATAGGTAAATAGTTACTTTTCCTTGTTGAGGAGTATATTTATAGGCATTTTCAACGAGATTAATAATAATTTGAGCAAGTTTTGAGGAGTCACCTCTAAGAGTTTCGGGTACAGAAGTATCAAGTTGAACGTCTAAGACTATCTGTTGTTTTTCTGCTCTTAATTTGAGTGGCTTAACTACTTCTGATAGCCAAGCTTGGACGATATACTCATGTGGTTCAATATATATTTTACCAGAGTCAAAACGTGAAATTGCTAAAAGATCATCTACTATTTGCTTTATATGCATTGAGGCTGAATAGATACAATCAAAAGCTTCTTTAGAATCCTTTGATATCTTATTATCATCGATAAATGGTTCGCTAAATCCAATAACTGCATTTAAGGGATTTCTAATTTCATGGCTAACGTATCTCAAAATATTTGTCTTTGCATTGCTTGTTACTTCTAAGTTGAATTTTGCTCGGTCAATTGAATCAATAAAGCTAATTATGCGTTTTTGCATGTATATGGTTATAATTACCGAAACTGCTAAAAGCATGGAGGCGAGTGGGTTAGAATAGTAGGCTTGATCTCTGGTAATCGTTTGGATTCGTTCAACTTCTATTGCTCGCCAAAGTAAGATAGCAATCATGAGAGTTGTTACCATGATTGGAATAACAATCCATGGGGAAATGTTTCCTGTTTCTTCGTAGGTAATCGTTGAAAAAAACAGAGATATTCCAGCTAAAATAAAACCAATAGAAGTCTGAGGTGACATATCAGTCACTTTTTGCCAACCATAGGCATCTTCAAGATTTGTCAAGTAGCCAAATATTGATACTAGACCAAAAGAAAAGACAATGACAGCAAGACAGGAGCTAAACCAGTAGTGATTTTGCTCGTGTTTAAAGCCTTTAAGTAGAACTCCAATATTGAGCAATATAAAGCAAATGGCCGTATTTGGAGCCATCCTTCCCGGGTGACTTGACTTGGTGGTGATTTGAGCCGTGTGGAAAAGTTCGTCAAGACCTAAGTTTATATTAAAGTAGTACTGTAAAAACGAAGCAAGAGAAAATATAGCTGTTAATCCTCCAAAGCATACTACTCCAAGACGATTTGCTCGAAGAAAAAAGATAATGCCGATCCCTGAGGTAAGAAATAGAAGAGCAGTATTAAATTGGGTAGGGGCTACATCAGGACTTACCTGAAAGACCGAGATTATATTTAGCTTCCAACTAATACAGATGATAGCGCCAGCTAGAGCAACTATCGTGCTTGATATGAGAGCATATAGCTTTATTTGTCTTTCTCTAAACATACAACTTACCCTTACCAAATTGAGTAATTTGATGTATAGTTTAAGTTTAAAGAGGGGTGATTGAGCCTAAGAGTTTAGTTGGTTCATTTTGATCATTAAAAAGAATTTTCCAATTGACTTTGAAGTTCTCAATTTTGTTATCTTCAGTTAAAGTCCTGATACGCAGCGATTTTGTTGTTGTTGCTCTCAAGTCCGATTGCAATTCTTTCTCAACAAGTTCTCGATCTTCAAAATAGATTTTTTCCATGAGGTCTGCTGAAAACAAATGAGCTTTATCTAGTGGAACTTTGAGGAGATTTCGGCAGGTATTGGACAAATAGAGAGAATCCTTTTTCAGGTCAAGCTCCCAAACTCCAGCATTTAGAGTTTCCAAGGCCCCCTCGAGTCTCTCATTTGCTATCCCCAAGTTGTGCTTAAGCATCTCATTGACATTAGCTAAACTAGGTAATGATAAAATTTTAGGCACTACAGGGATAATTGCAATAGCTGTCGCCCAAGAGACAACTGCAGTTATTGCAAGCATGAGTGTTAGAAAGCGATAGACGGGAAAGTAAAAAATAATCGCTTCAATAAGGTGAGTAAATCCACATGAAACAATGAAAAGAGCAAAGAGAATAAAGACGCGATGAAAGGGAATATCACTACGTTTTCGAATAAAGTAGATTAGAATAATTGGAATAGCCATGTAGGCACCCCAGATCGCGATCTCTGAAGAGATATTTACCCAGCCAAGAGCATCAGACCAATTGCCACAGCGCCATCTCGGCGGCCAATTTCCAGTGTAAAAAAAATATTCAAACATGATTGTGAGACTACCATTGAAGATTGTTTTTATCAATTTGAATGCTCACAAGGTTGTGCGCGGCTTTCAATTTCTGCTAGCGTGTTAGAATATCAATATAGATACGAACTTGTTCCATCGACAAAATAGTCGAAAGTTCTGAGGAACACCTGTTAGTGAGTATGGGCTTTGATAAACGACTCAGCTTTTGCAAAGAGATCTTTTTTCTTTGCAGGATCCATCTTATCGAGTGTGTTGACCATCATTTTGAGACGTGGTTGCTTGGCAAAGAACTTGCGTTTCTTATCGATCGCCCTCCAATAGAGGCCATCGACAATCTCGCACCAAGGTCCCTTTTTATAGTCGCTCATTTTAATCAGATAGTTTGATCCACAAATATAGGGCTTGGTTGCAAAAATGCCCCCGTCGCTAAATTGGCCCATGCCGTAGACATTTGGACCCATAACCCAGTCAGCACTATCGACAAAGAGCTCCATAAACCAGCAGTAGACCTCTTTCGGGTCCAGTTCACAGAGAAACATGAGGTTGCTTAGAATCATCAGTCTCTCAATATGATGGCAATACCCCCACTCGTTTGCCTTGTTAATTGCATCATCGAGCGTAGCAATTCCTGTGGTCCCATTGTACCAGCTCGACTTCATTTTTCTGCGGTGACCAAAGAAGTTACTCTTCTCCTGTTTTTCTCCAAAACAGAGGTCAATTCCACGGATAAACTCACGCCAACCGATCAGCTGTCTTACGTAACCTTCACGCGATTGGATCGGGATTTTTTTGGCAGAGAGGGCGGTATCTAAGACCTCCTCTGGAGTCAGAAGTCCCACATTAATCAGGGGAGAGAGCGCTGAATGAAACAGGAAGGGATCGCGCGTGGAGATGGCATCTTCGTAGGGACCAAATAGAACGAAGTACTCCTCAAAAAAGCGCTTCATCTCTTTAAGGGCCTCTTCTCGAGTGGTTGGGATCCAGGCGTTTTTTGTCGATCCTGGGTGCTTGGAAAATTCTTTTTCGACAAGAGATGCGACCTCTTTCGCATGTCCTGAGAGTTTGGGAGGTTTTCTTTTTGGGACCACCACTGCTGCGGGTAGCGGCTTGCGATTTTCCGCATCGAAGCTAAACTTCCCCTGAACTGGGCCGTTGCTGGACATCAAGATATCTAGGCGTTTACGCTCGCTTTCATAAAAGGTCTTCATGAAGGGGCGCTTTTTGTGCCCAAGCTCCTGCTCAATTTCCTTTCCGCTGTTTAAAAAGAGGGGACTCTCAAAAATTTCCCATTTAATTTTCAGCTTTTTTACGCAGAGATCGATCCACTCATAGTGGAAGCGATCTTCAATCTCAAAAGTTTTAAGGTGGGTGATCCCTTCATCTTTCAAAATCTTCGCAAAGTGCGTTTCATAGGAGCTTGAGCCAGAGTTAAGCTCATAGTAGATCACTGTGTAGCCTTTTTCCCCAAGAGAGTCGGCATAGTTCCGAGAGGCCTCAATGAGAAAAAGAAGGCGTTTTTTGTGAAAGGCAAATCGCGTATAGAGGTGGCGATCTTCAATCATCAAGATAGGACAACTTTTATCAATCGGTAGATCTTCATGTGGGAAGAGGTGAGAGCCAAGTAGGTAGAAGCATGTAGAGTCACTCATGAAGAAAAATTTACACTATGGGAGATTTTTGATCACTGTAAGGTTTGGATTAATTTTGAGATCCGTTAGACTAAATGACCGAAAATCAAGAGATAAAAGATTATGAAACTCGAGCTCGACTGCACGTGGAACGAAAATAAAAACAGAGCTAAACAGAGCATCCACTTCGATTACCGGCCAAAATCGCTTTTTTCTATGCCAGATGAGCAGGTCTTTGAGCTCCAAAAGCTCGCCCACTCTCTTCCGCAAGCGACTCCTGAGGTGATCGGACAGATTGAAGCTCTGTTGAAAAAGTACCCCAAAAGTCTCTATGCTCAGGTCAACTACTATCAAGTGTTACTATTTTTCGAACTGATCGAGGATGCTGAAGAGATCTCAAAGCAACTGCAAAAAGAGCATCCCGATGCCCTCTTTACCAAGTGCATCCTTGGCGGGGAGCTCCTTTCAAAAAAACAGTACGATAGGTTTCCTCAGCTCTTTAATCACATCGAGGTCCTCAAGGGCGCTTTTCCTAAAAGGCGCAGCTTCTTCTACGAGGAGGCTCTCAATTTTCACAACCTATGGGGACGCTACTTCTTGGAGACTGGAAATGGCGCTCAAGCAGATAAACACAAGAAGCTCTTAGTTTTTATCATGAATACCCTACAAAGCTGCCAGCGTGCAACGGCTGAGGTATAAGAGCAGCTTATTATAGGCAGTTTGCAAAATAAGTTTGTTTTAATTTGGTTTTTTTACTACAATTAGGGTCATGAACACCTGCAAAGCAATACAATACGCTGCTTTCGTCTCTCCGCTCGTCGTCGTGCGCCGCGTGCGCATATAATCTTTTTTTTATCAATCATTCCCGTTCAACCCTTTTTTACTTAGAGTAGCTTTATGCAAGGATTTTCTCGTTATCAAATCCTACCTTTAGGATTTACTATTTTTGCCATGTTCTTTGGAGCTGGCAACATTGTTTTCCCGCTGGTTTTAGGCCAGTATGCACAAAATCAGTCGATGATCGCCGTTTTTGGTCTCTCACTGACTGCTGTATTCATGCCCATTTTGGGTTTCATCGCCATGGTATTGTACGATGGGGATTATAACGCCTATTTTAAAAGAATTGGTCGGATTCCCGGCTTTCTTCTGGCTCTTTTCATTATTACACTACTGGGTCCACTTGGATCGGCCCCGCGCTGCTTGGTGATTGCCCACTCCACGTTTGCAGAGCTCACTTCTGGCTGCTCGCTGCCGATTTTTAGTGCAATCGCTTCCATCTTGGTCTACTTCTGCACAATCAAAAAGCGCTTTATCCTCACCCTTTTGGGCTGGGTTTTAACTCCCATGCTCCTTTTGTCCCTACTGACAATTATCGTTATGGGAATTTTTACAGGATCAGAGCCTGCAATTTCTCCCATTTCAAAGGGAAGCCTCTTTTTCCATGGGCTTGAGCAGGGCTACCATACAATGGATCTTCTAGCAGCGCTCTTTTTCTCTTCGAATGTATTAAAGGCAATAAAAGGGCATAAAAATGCAAAGGCGACAACCATCTGGGCGAGTCTCATTGGTGGACTCTTGCTTTGCGCCACCTATGTTGGGTTTTGCAAGGTCGCCTCTCTGCACCCCTCCATTCCAGGAAGTGGAGATTTTCTCGGAGCTTTAGCGATGAAGATTGCAGGGCCGTATGGGGGAATCTTGGTTTGCATCACAGTAACTCTAGCCTGTCTGACGACAGCAATTGCCCTGGTTTCCTCCTTTGCCCATTTCATTCAGAAGGAAGTTTTTGGCGATAGAGAGTGCTACAAGTCCATCTTAGCAACAACTTTGGTCGTCACATTTTTTGTCTCGACGTTTGATTTTTCAGGAATATCAACCTTTTTGGGTCCAATCTTACGCCTTTGCTACCCAGGACTTATTGTTCTCACATTGGTAAATATTGGAGCCAAAATGATTAGGGGTAAGCGCTTGGCGTAAACTCTGGCTGCAGTTAGGGGCCTTATGCCAGCGAAATGACATCACCAGCTGAATATTTTTTGATGCCAAATAATTGATGGAATCTAGCTAAAGTGGGAAAATCGACACAATGCATAGGGAGCAGTTTTGGTGGCTTCTCCCTTTGGAAGTAGTTCAACGTCTCTTTAACTGTTGTTTCATCATTTTCAAATAAATGAAAACCACCAATGACAGCATACAGGGGCTGTCCAGTGACTTTCTTGGCATACTCGCAGATATTGCAAATACCTGCATGAGAGCAGCCCGAAATAACAACAGCTCCTTTTTCAGTTTTGAAGGCGATTGCAGAATCGTCTAAAAGCTCATCGTTATCAAGTCTGCCCTTTTCAAAAGTAGTTTTTCGAGGGATTTCGCCGAGGAAAAAAGCATTTTCTGCAAACTCAAGGCTTTTACGTGAGGGGACTAGCTCAAAGTCTTTGCGTAATACTATAGTTTCCTCATTGGGTAGCTTTTTAAAAACATCCGGGTGGCATAGGATTTTTTTTCTAGAGGAAAATGGATGATATTGTAGACCGCGGGTGTGGTCGCAGTGAAAATGTGAAAGAACGATACAATCAATTTCTTCTAAATCAATGTTTAGTTCTTTAGCATTACGAGTATATACATCAGAATATCCCGTATCAAAGAGGATTTTGGTCTCTCCAAATCGGATAAAACTAGAATATCCCCATTCAGCAAGACAACCTACAGAACTTGAAGTATTTTCACAAAGTATCGCAATTTCCATTTTTTACCTGAAGCTCATCAAATAGACAGGCAAAGAGTTTATAGATGTCAACACCACCCATCAACAAAAAAGTTCAATTGACTAGATCATTTTTGCTAAATATATTGAGAGATTTTCAATTCCTTGGGTATTGCAAATTTATTTTGTGCAGGCTATTTTGCTCACCCTTATCACACCGAGGATCTTAGCCACTTTGCATGTGTATTTTTCCATAATCATTCCCTGTTATAATGAAGAGGGCTACATCAAAAAATGTCTCCACTGTTTGGAAAATCAAACAATGCCCTTCAAAGAGTTTGAGGTGATTGTTGTCGATAATCAATCGACAGACAATACATCAATTGTTGCTTGCGAGTTTGAAAAACAGACCAAAATGCAGATGCGTTTACTAACCGCTGTTAGCAGGGGAGTGAGTAATGCACGCAATAGAGGAGCTGAAATCTCGCGCGGAGAATATCTTGTCTTTCTAGATGCAGACAACACCTCAGATCCCAATCTCCTCAATTCAATCCGTTGTCAGATAGTAAAAAGTGGCAATTTCGCAGGAGTGATTAAAACGCTTCCATCTTCGAAGACGGCTTTAGGAATGGGGGTATTTATTCTTCTTGATCGTATAAAAAAAATTGGGCCGCGCCCATTTGGTAAAAATTACTGCGCCAAGGATCTATTTCTTAAGGTTGGCGGTTATAATAATGGTATCGCCTTGGGCGAGAATGTCGAATTTCTTCTCAAAGTTAAGAAATGTCTCAAACGCACAGGAAAAAAAATAGACTATATTTCTACCCCTGTCTACTGTTCAATGCGCCGCTTTGCAAAAGAGGGGTTTCTGAAAGTGCTCTTGCAATGGTTGAGTGGGTATTTGGGGTTCTATGGAAGGCAATACAAGGTAATTAGGTGAAGGGTGGCTTCAAAAAAAATATTAGCTGCAAGTGTGCTAGGAAATGCACTTGAGTTTTATGATTTTACACTCTACGGAGTCTTAGCTCTTGTACTTTCTAAACACTATTTCCCTGGCAGTGATGACACTGCTAAGCTTTTATGTAGTTTAGCGGCTTTCGCAGTAGGATTTGTCACGCGTCCATTTGGCGCACTTCTCTTTGGACATTTGGGAGATACTCTTGGAAGAAAGGAGTCTCTTTCCCTATCGATTCTGTTAATGGGCGTTCCAACTTTTCTCATAGGTGTCATGCCAACCTATCAAACCATTGGCCTCTTTGCCTCGATTTCAGTATTCTTTTGCCGGCTTCTTCAGGGGATTTTTACAGGAGGGGAATACAACGGTGCAGCTATCTTCTCAATCGAGCATTTTGGCCAAAAATCTTCGGGTTTCATTGGTGGGGTGATTACTGGATCGTGTGTCATTGGCGCAATGGCCGCGACTCTGCTTGGAGCTTGGTCTCAAGGTTCTAATATGCCTGAATGGGCTTGGCGAATTCCTTTTGTCTTAGGTGGAGCTTTTGCGCTTTTGGGCTATTTTATCCGACGTGGTATAAGCGAGACCCCAGATTTTACTCAGCCAGGGAATAAACTCTCGTTTTTGACAATTTTGCGCAATTTTCCCTACCCCTCTTTTGTTGCTTTTATGTGTGGTGGTTTCAATGGAGCGCTAACATATACGCTTTTTGGCTTTCTAAATATCTATCTTTCAAGGTATCTCGGCGCTGCGATTGATCAGGCGATATGGTTAAATCTGTTTGGTTTATTTGCCTTTTTAGTGGGTAGTCCATTTTTCGGATACTGCCTAGATACTTTTGGAAAAACAAAATATCTTCAGAGTGCTCTTCTCGCTATTTTTCTCATTCTTATTCCCATATTTAAACTCTTGAATACTTCTTTTGCCTTGCTTGGGCAAATTCTTTTGGGATTGTGCGCTGCAAGCATTGCTGGCAGCTGTCATGCTCTTATGCAAGAGCTTTTTCCTGTAAATCAACGTTGCCGAGGAATCTCAGTTAACTTTAGTTTAGGTATGGGGCTTTTTGGAGGCATTACGCCTATTGTCTATGTACATTTGATTGAAAGGCAGGGGGTAGGATTGCTATTTCCTCCGCTTTTTCTTATGGGATTGACCATCTGCTTTGGCTTGACAATGTTTATTGCTAATATCAAATCGCCTCATCACGCTGCTGGCTAGATATTCACTAGATCTTTATTGATGGGAGGAACATAATTGTACTATTCAGGCTTAAATAAAGAAAAAAATTGAATGTCAAAAAAACTACCTTCTATTCCAGGGACAGTTTGGGGGATCGGATTTGTTGCGTTGCTTGTCAACCTCTCCTCCATCATGATCTATAGCCTCTCACCACTATTTCTAACGCATGTGTTTGGATTAAGCATTCTCTATTTGGGGCTTTTAGAGGGAGTCATTGAATTTACCGCTTGGGCTACGCGAATTTTTGCCGGTGTAATTAGTGATTATTTTAGAAAGCGCAAGCCTATACTAATCTTTGCCTATTTCATAATCCTATGCACGCGGCCAATTTTTGCCCTTGGGTCTAGCATTTCCTGGATCTACTCTGCAAAAATTATGGATAGATTTGCCAATGGTATACAGGCCACTCCTCGCGAGGCCCTGGTAGGCGATGTTGCTCCCAAAGAAATCAAAGGGGCGTGCTATGGTATGCGGCAGTCATTAGGTGTCTTTGGTTCTGTTTTAGGTGCGGGTGCTGTTACATTGTTGATGCGTAGCACGGGAAACGATTATCGATTGATCTTTTGGATAGCATCCATACCAATGCTTTTGGCCCTTGGAGCCCTATTATTATTTGTCAAAGAAACTCCACATGTTGAAATAGGTAATGTCCCTAGAAAAGATTCTGAAAAGTCTTTCTCTAACCTTTTTCAAAACCTTTTGAAACTTGATAGGGGGTATTGGATATTACTGTTCGTAGCCGGGATATTTATGGTGTCTAACTATGGAGCGACGTATCGCATTATCCAGGCCGAAAAACTTGGATTTTCCGCCGCTAACATAGCCATTATCATGATTGTTCAAAATTTCGGCATTATGCTTAGCTCCTTTCCTATTGGTAAACTATCTGATACATTTCACCGTCGGTTCCTTTTGGGAGTCGGGTTTGCAATTGCAATTTTATCAAATCTCGTATGGACCTATAGTCAGGGGCAGCTAGGAGCTCTCACTGCTACAGCTCTGTGGGGCATTCAGATGGGCATTACCCAAAGTTTGATTGCAACAATGGTTGCAGATGCCGCAGGCAAAGAGTTGCGCGGCACGGCTTTTGGAATCTATTATTTTGTGACAGGAGTTGCTCTCTTTTTAGCCAACTCACTGACGGGCTGGCTTTTTGATTTTGTAGGGCCTACATCAGCATATCTTGGAAGTACACTCTTTGCAGGACTTGCGATCTGCTTGCTTCCAGCTATTCCATCACGAGAGCTTGCAATTCAAGATCATATGCTCTCAAAATCAGATGCAAAATCGTAGATAAATAATGACTAATTTAGCAAAGAGGTGACTATGAAGCAGACGCGTATTCTTATATCAGGGGCTGGAATCGCAGGTTTTACACTTGCCTATTGGTTGAAACAACGAGGATATTCTCCAACAATTGTTGAAAAACATCCCCATTTGAGGGAGGGGGGATACAAGGTTGATGTAAGAGGGGTAGCTCTAGAGGTTGCAAAGCGAATGGGGATTTATCAGGATCTTCTTGATGCAAATGTTAATCTTAAAA
>JALEGI010000018.1 GCA_022763045.1 Simkaniaceae bacterium
CTTCACCCTAACTCTCCTCGCGCAGGGCAAACCCTAGCGACTTCGTCGAGTTAGTGCAAATCTGCGGCCCCCTGCGAGCCCTTAAGGCTCGCTCTAAATCTGATTGAGATCAGATTTAGATGTAAAATCTTTGATTAAATTTAGACAAAAAAAAATAGCTAGTAAAAGAGAGGATTCTATCAAAGTGGAATACAAACTAAATTAGAAGTAATCAATAAAATGTGGGCAGCTTAAAAGTAAAGGCAAGCGGGATCTGGAGAGTACCTTAGATTTTCATTTTTTCGGCGAAGGGTGTATATGAGCGTCAGCATACTCCCGAGCCGAAAAAAATGGAAAGATGAGGTGCTATACAATCCCGCCCCTATTTTAAGGTTGCAAATCAATCATTAATATCGGATTATGGAGAGGTAGCTAATAGCACGCGCGGTTTAATTTGGAAACTATTTTAGAAGAGCATCTATCTCGCCTTTCAGAAGAAATGAATAACGAAACTCTTTTTGCCAAAGAAAAAGAGAAAGACTTCAAGCTCTTTATTGACGACGAAACAATCGTTCACTTGCACTATCTTCAACCCGAACTACTGATGAACGCACGTCTAAGACACCTTCCAAAGAAGAATCTCGAAGCCTTTTTCATCTACTTGATGCAAGCAAATTATCTCGGGCAAGGCACGGGAAGAAGCGTAATTGGTTTGGAGCCAAGCGAGAAGTTCTTGACACTCTCTCACTTGATCCCGTATGAAATGAACTATACACTTTTTAAAGACGCAATCGAAAGTTATCTCAACCATTTGACCTTTTGGCAGAGCGAAATCGACAGATACATTCGAGAAGCGGAAGAATCCTTCTAGGGGAATTGTGGCAAGTTATTTAATCAGTGAAGATGGCCCGCTTACAGGGCTGAAAATTACTCTTGATGAGGGAAACGAGTGGGTACTCGGTCGCGACCCTGATCAATCTGATCATGTTTTAGAAGATCCGATGGTCTCAAGGCTCCATGTCATCGTTCGCCGTGAAGACGATGGCGTCTTTTTGGAAAACCTGAGCTCAACAAACCCTGCAAGCGTCAACGGCGAGACGGTTACAGAGCCAATTCAGCTGCACGAAAACGATGCGGTGCAAATTGGCGGCTCGACTTTTCGCTATACGGAAAAAGACCCAGCTGATGTGGAAGACTTGATCGAGGATGATCAAAGCACGCCGAGCGGCCCGAGCGATGAGGAGCTGCGCGCGCAGATTGCAGCGCTCTCTTTGAGCGGCGGCATTCACTCACGCTGGCTCCTAAAAGTGATTGCAGGGCCGAACACGGGCGCTGAATTTGGTGTCGATGAGGGGCAAACGTATGTGATTGGAAAGGATGCCAACTCGTGCGATATTTTCTTTCAAGATTTAAGCGTCTCTCGTCAGCATGCGAAGCTCAGCGTTAAAAATGGACAAGTGATTATCGAAGATTTGGGCTCGCGAAATGGGGTTTTAGTCAACGGATCTCACATCGAAAAACAGCAAACTCTCGGCTCTCAAGATTTGATTGCACTCGGTACGACGGCATTTTTAATGATCGATCGCGAGGAGTCGCGCGAGACCCTCTACTCTGCCCCCTCTGAGCTGCACAAAGAGGAAGAGGTGCAAGAGGAGCCTGTTGAGGTGCCAAAGAATTGGAAGGACACGATCGTCCCAACAAGACACTTGGTGATTGCAGGTTGTCTCGGTTTTCTTGTTCTTCTGGGCCTTTTTGGAATTACGACACTCTTCAAATCTTCGAAGGTGACTGTCGCAACAAGTGATCAGTCGCGAGAAATTTCACGCGCACTGAGAAAATTCAAGGGCGTTGAATTTAACTACAACGGCGGAAGTGGTAAGCTCTTTTTAATGGGCCATGTGCTCACTGACATTGATCAGCAGGAGATGCTCTACTTGCTGCGATCCCTTACCTTTGTGCATCAAATCGACAATAATGTGATTATTGACGATAGCGTTGCTGAATCGATGAATGCGCTTTTATTTAAAAATCCACAATGGCGCGCTGTGATGATTACACCAATCGAGCCGGGTCGCTTTGTTTTGAAGGGCTATCTCTCTTCAATGACTGAGCTTGGGCTGCTCACAGAATATGTGAATAACAACTTCCCCTACTTAGACAAACTCGAAAATCGCGTTGTGGTCGAGACAAATCTTGAGACGGAAATTCAAGGGGCGCTTATTGAGCGTGGCTTTAGCAGCGTCACATTTGAATTTAGCAATGGTGAATTGGTGCTTTCCGGACGCGTGAACTCCGATGAGGGCAGTGCATTTGACGATGCGATGAGCGCACTGAAAAAGATTGCGGGCATTCACGTTGTGAAAAGCATTGTGACCTACACAGATGCTAAGTCGGCGCGCATCGATTTGACTAACCGCTTCAACGTCACTGGAACGTCAAAAGTTGGGAACAAAAATCAGTTTGTGCTCATCAACGGTCAGATTCTTACCAAGGGCGATCAGCTCGAAGGAATGACAATTACTGATATCACTTCAAAAGAAGTGCTGCTTGAGCGCGACGGAATGAAATATAAAATTGACTACAATCAGCGTTAACTGCTATTGATGTCATATACATCTAAAAATGGAGAGGGCCCTAAAATGTTCGGCTTAGAAGAAAACGAAAAGATCTTTCAGTACGATCTGGAGAAGGATTTGAAGAAGGATCCGAAAAAACGTAAAGAGATCATGGATATGGTCGACCACGAAATGGTTGGTTTAAAAAATGACATGAAACAAGCTGATCCAAAGTCAAAAGAATTTGAGCAAATGGGCACTTTGATTCATGGTTACGAGGCTTTGAAAAAAGTTCTCTCAACAATTAACTAAGGGGCTTTAAGCTATGGCTGGTGGAAATAACATTAAAAATTCGGAGTTTCACTTCATCAAGCTGCTCTCAGCATACTCTAGAGTGCAGTGTCGTGTGATGAGACGTATCGCTTCGCTTGCATCTAGAATGTCGACGGCATCTCCTGGACAGTTCCTCCTCTTGCAGTTCCAAATGTCTCAGGTGACGCAAGTAGGTGATTCGATATCCAACTTGATCTCACAGGTGAATTCGATGCTAATGACCACAGTGCGTAACCAAAAGAGTAGCTAGGTATTGCTCGCTTTTGATACAATCTTGGTTTAGAAAAAATGAAAGGAAATTAAAATGTCAGATACATTAACTAAGCACAAAGAGCGCGCTCTTTTGTTTCTTGAGTCGGGTTTTATTGCAGTTAACCAATCAGACGAAGTAGCTGCTAAAAAGCTCTTCGCTGCTGCTGAGCTCCTTCAGCCGGAAAACGAGCTGATCAAACTCGGTTTTGGCTACCTTCACCTTTGCAAGCTTGAGCTGAAAAAAGCCATTGAGTGCTTTGATACTCTGCTTAAAGAGCACCCAGATCACGAGATGGCAAAGACCTTCAAAGGTTTGGCTCTTTCAATGACTCCTGATGGCGTTTCTGCTGGCGAAAAACTTCTCACTGAGATGGCAAAGTCAAAAGATGAGCAGGTAAAAAACCTCTCAACTTCGACACTTGAGTTTGTTGATAAGTATGTGAAGCAAGCACCTTCTCCTGCTGATTTGCAAAAGCCAAAACAAAAATAGGTTGGAGAGTTAAAGATGGCTGACTTACCTCAGGGGCCAGTCCCTTCCCCCGATCGCATTGATCCCAATAAACCCGTTGAGGGTTCGGATCAAATGCACCCTGGTAATGACTTCGGAGAGCTGATGAACAAGCCCTCCGGTCAGCCGATGCCAGGCGAGCAGGCAAGTCAAGCCGCCCAAAAGCCCTCCCCTGCCGAGCTGACGCAGCAGCAGCCGATGCAGACGGGCACACCGACGCAAGAATCGCTCAATTCGCAGATCAAGGCCTCATCAGCCACACTTGGCGATTTGCAGACGAAAATGAACACGCCAAACTTGCGTCTTAAATCCTCCCAACGCTATCTACTCCGACAAAAGCTTGGCGACGCCAATTCGCAAATTCGCTCTGCTGCATCTCAAGCTGGCGTTCAACTGCCCGCTCCTCCGAAAAATATTAGCCGTCAAAATCCCGTCGCGCGCTTCTTGTCGATGATCTCTGATAGTCAAGAGCAGCTCAACCAAACCTCAAAATCGATCAACGATTTGGCAGATAGTGGTAAGCCCATTAATCCCGCCAAAATGTTGATGATGCAGGTGAGATTGGGAAAAGCACAGCAGCAGCTCGAGTACTCCTCAATTATCTTGAGTAAAGCTGTGGATGACATCAAGTTGATGTTCAACGTACAACTCTAGTAGGGTAATGGACAAGAAAGGTCGCGTAGATAAACTCCTTGATCAATTAGAGAGCATCGAGCTGACCACGGTCCATGGGCGCATCACGGAAATTGTCGGCATGCTCATCAAGGCAATCGTTCCCCAGGTGAAAATGGGCGAAGTTTGCATGATCAAACGCGAGGGCGAGCCTCTACTTGCTGAGGTCGTCGGTTTTACCCGCGATGAGGTCTACCTCTCCCCCCTTGGTGATATGAACGGCGTCGGCCCCTCATCTGAAGTGATTCCGATGCGCATGCCTCTACACATTAAACTCGGTCCCGGCCTTCTCGGGCGCGTCCTCAACGGCCGCGGCGAGCCGCTCGATGAGCATGAAAAGGGGCCCTTAGAAGTTTCTGAATCCTATCCCGTAATGGGCACCCCTCCCGATCCTCTAAAGCGAAAACTCATTTCCGAGCCGATGTCGACAGGCATTCGTGCAATCGATGGAGTATTGAGTGCCGGCGTGGGTCAGCGTATCGGCATTTTCGCTGCTGCGGGTGGTGGTAAATCGACGACACTCGGGATGCTTGCCCGCTTTGCACGCGCCGATGTCAACGTGATCTCGCTCATTGGTGAGCGGGGGCGTGAGGTGCGCGAGTTTATCGAACACGATCTGGGCGAAGAGGGCCTTGCCCGCTCCGTTCTTGTGATCTCTACCTCTGATCAAGCCGCCCAGCTAAGACTCAATGCCGCCTACGTCGGCACAGCTATTGCCGAATACTTCCGCGATCAGGGCAAAACCGTTATGCTGATGATGGATTCGATCACCCGTTTTGCGCGCGCGCTGCGTGAGATTGGACTCGCCGCCGGCGAGCCCCCTGCACGCGCTGGCTACACTCCCTCGGTTTTTGCCACGCTTCCCAAGCTTCTTGAGCGCTCGGGCAACTCAGACAGAGGCTCAATCACCGCCTTTTATACAATTCTTGTTGCCGGCGATGACATGAACGAGCCCGTTGCCGATGAGGTGCGCTCGATTTTAGATGGCCACATCATTCTGTCAGCAGAGCTCGCCCGTCAATACCACTACCCTGCAATCGATGTGCTCTCCTCTGCCTCCCGTATTTTAGGCAAAATCGTCGATGACGAGCACTTGCAGCTCATTGGTAAAGTGCGTGAAGTGCTCGCCAACTACAAGAAAAACGAGCTGCTCATCCGTATTGGTGAATACAAGCCAGGCTCGGATAAAAATGCCGACTTTGCGATTAAGTACATCGAAAAGGTCAACCGCTTCCTCAAACAAAAAGTCGACGAAAAATGCACCTTCGAAGAGACTCTCGAACAACTCAGAGCGCTCTTCCGTTAAAAGCGCACCTGCACCACTTTCTTAAATCGCTCTGTAGTTACACCTCACATGGCGACTATCAAAGCTACCTCTCAGGCCTTCCGCTACCCTTCACAAACGTCCTTCTCAACACGCCTGCAGAAAATCAATGGAGCGCTGCGATCGAAGCGCAACTTGCGCAAATCGCCCACCCCTTTTGCTGGTACTTTGATGAAAATTCCGAATTTAAAGAGGCGCTACTCGCCCGCGGCTTCCAAGATGCGGGTCTTTTTAAAGGGGTGATCGGCCCAATTGGTGACTATCCAGAGAGCGAATATGAAATTGGCACGCCGGGGGAAATGATGGAGGTACTCTCCCCAATCTTTGACCTGGAAGGGAGCGGCTTTGAAGCGCTTTTACACCACCCCAACCAATACAACTACCTGATCAGACGCGGCGGGACGCCCGTCACCGCTCTCACCGCCTTTGAGCACGAGGGCATCGTCAGCATTTGGAACGTCGCCTCGCTTAGCCACGTAAGAAATAAGGGGCTAGCAACATCGCTCTGGCGGGCAGCTCTCCAGCAGGCAAAAAAGCGCGACTGCACAATGAGCGTCTCCTACCTGATGGCCGAGGGCAATGCCCATGGGATTTGCGAAAAGCTTGGGATGAAAACAGCGTGGGAATTTAACAGTATGTATCACATGAAAGTCGATTAACTATCTTGACGCTTGCGACGAGAGTGGCCAATCGTTCCGATCTCGTCAGTGACCTTTTGCTCCTCGATCACCATCAGCTTTTTCATCTCCACTGTCCACTCTTCGCGGTGCATTTTGAGCTTTTCGACCTCTTGTTGTTTCTTACTCAGATCGACTTTTGCCGCCTCAACCGCCTCCGTTGCGGCCTTTACCTGCGCCTTTTGCGCATCGACCTTCTCCTCTTTGGCCTTGAGCTTCTCATCGACGATCTTGAGATAGCGCTCCATCATTTGGATCTCATCAGAGGTGATGCCCTCATCAAACTTCTCATTGAGTTGCAAAAGCTTCTCAGCCTTGTGCTCTTTGACCTTATCGCGCTCTTGAGTGACTTTTTCGAGCTTCTTCTCTTCGGCCTCAAGCACCTCTTTTTTCTCTTTGAGGACTTTTTCGGCCTCCTCTTCACGCTTTTTCTTAATTAGCGCAACTTGCTCGAGGGGGTAATCGGGCATTTTATCCATAACACTATTTTAACTTCCTTCAAAATTAAACCCAAATTAAAACTTGTTGAGTTTAAATAATCAATAAATTAAGATTATATAAATAAACCAAGACTTTAAAAATAATTTGTCAACATTAGATTATGTTCCATTTAGGAATAACCTATATATCAGCTGTACAAGCGCAACACCTGAATTTACCTCACATCTTGATGAGCTTCTCACGAGAATAGAAGCTAACAGCGAAGGTAAACGTCTTCTGAAAAAGATTGAAACCCTCTCAATGCCAATCATTATCAGGTCAGGTGAAGTGAGTATGGCTGAAGGAAACTATCTTGAATCTAGTAGAGGAACCAAAGTCTATACTTCCATGTCAATCATATGGAATCCACAGGAAGAGGATGATTTTGCCATTGGAGAGAATGTTACGAGCATACCAAACCCTCCCCATGTCGGTTTTTTTCATGAGCTAGTGCATACCTATCGTTTTATTATTGGACAAAATGCTGGACTAAGCTGCAGCCACTGCGACCCTCTGATTTGGAGAAATGATGAGGAGTATGAAACAATCACTGGTGATGTAAAATCTCCTCCTGAAGGCACTGAAATTTTTTCAGAGAATGCCTTCAGAAAAGTTGAAGGGCTCCCTATTCGTTCTAGTCATAACTGGATTAAATCCCTAGACTGCCCTGTAGGCGTATCGATACATTACCGCCTGAAAATCATGTCTAAAGTGAAAGCGGTTTCTGAAATTCCTAGCCAAAGCCTTTTTGAATTGGGAAGCCGTTGGATTGGAGTTGCAAGAAGTTTTAATTTAGAAGAAGTAAGCATTTCTAAAGTACCCCCTGAAAAAGCGGCTCTACTTGATGAGTCCTCTGGTGACAGATGCTACTCTTATGTCAGGCCTGAAGATGTTCGTCGTGAATATTTTGAGAATTTTCAGGCAATTGGTCCAACAGAAGAAAAGATTCCTCTTGGCATCACTTATGTACGTATGGGACACGATGAGATTGAAGAGTTAAAAAAAGCCTATTCTGCTACAGATGCTCACTCTTCTAAAGCTTCCAGTAGCACAACAACTACTTCCTCGTGATTGATCCTATTCAAGCTTGTTTAGATAAGAGCTCCTAAATATTTTCATAAAGCCCATGCGGTCCAATCAAGCTTTAAGCGAGCAGGGCCTTCTCAAACCATTAACAACCAATAGCTAAGGTTGAATTTTGTTGAATATAAAATTTAAATTTTATAGAATTGTCTAAAAAAATCATCATGTCGACACTAGACTT
The DNA here is from genome assembly GCA_022763045.1 of Simkaniaceae bacterium. Classification (GTDB taxonomy): domain Bacteria; phylum Chlamydiota; class Chlamydiia; order Chlamydiales; family JACRBE01; genus JALEGI01. The sequence continues at coordinate 8,045 of JALEGI010000018.1, forward strand.
TGTTCCATTTAGAAATCACCTAAATATCAGCTGCAGCGGGATAACACCTGAATTTACTGCACATCTTGTTGCGCTTCTCACTCGCATAGAAGCCAACAGCGAAGGAAAACGCCTTCTAGATAAGATTGCAACCTTCTCGGTCCCAATCATTATCAAGTCAGGTGAAATTGCAAATGTTTATGGAGACTATATAGAAGATAGTAGCGACAAAAAGACCTATACTCGCCTCTCGATTGTATGGAATCCAATGGAAGAGGAGTATTTTGACATTGGAAAGGGCGCTAAAGGAATCCCAAGCCCTCCCCATGTCGGTTTTTTTCATGAGTTAGTGCATATCTATCGTCTTTTGGTTGGGCAACATACCGGTACGCGGTGCTCCCACTGCGACCCTCTCATTTGGACAAGTGATGAGGAGTATGAAACCATTACAGGTGACTTGACATGTGCTACCAAAAAGACCGCATGTTTTTCAGAAAATGCTTTTAGAAAAGCTGAAGGGCTCCCACTTCGCTATAGTCACAATACACTGCGCACACTTGACTCATCTGTTGGAGTCGCTATATTGTACCGCCTTAATATCATGTCTGCAGGGGATGTATTTTCTGAAATCCCTAGCCAAAGCCTTTTTCCTAGAGGAAGTCGTTGGATTGGGGTAACTACTGGTGTGGATCAAAACGAAATAGGCTTTTGTGAAGTTGGTGCTGGAAAAGCAGCTCTACTCGATAAAGCTGCTGGTGATAGATGCTACTCTTATGTCGAACCTGAAGATGTTCGCTCTGAATATTTTGCAAATTTTACGCGAATAGGTCCCACCGAGGAAAATATGCCTCTAGCGATTACCTATGTACGTATGGGCATTGACGAGATTGCAGAGTTGAAAAAAGCCCATTCCAAATAGTCTCATTAACCTAAGTTGTATCATAAATGCTCGCATGTTAGTGTGAGTTAGAGGTAGTGTATGACAAGGAATGTCGGTGAGGCAGGACAGGTTGTCCCCACTCCAGATGAGCCGCAGAAGAAAAAGGACGTCGATACTGAGTCTTGGGAAAAGGCGAAAAAGCGTGTCGAGGACAAGGGCGAGGCTGAGGAGAAAAAGGGACGCAAACGCTCGAAGAAAGAGACTGGCGCTGAGCTAGAAGAGCAAGAGTCTCAGGTCATGGACGGCCCTCAAAATGCGGCTAATGTCTCTGCATGGCAGCAGGCGATGGGAATCGCTCCTGAAGAGGACGACTCTGTCAAAGGCACGGGCGCCTCAACAGGTCGCCTCGGCGCCGCGCGCAATGTCGATGCCTCTAAGATGAAGGCAGGCTCGACAGTCGAGGCCGACGATTCGGTCAACATCAATGTCAATGAAGAGGAGCCTCTCGAAGAGTCGAGCGCTCCACCGACAGAGCCCGAGCCTGAACTCGAGAGTGAAACGCCCTCGACGCCTCCACCTCCTCCTCCACCAACAGAAGAGCCACCAGAGGCGCTACCCCCTCCTCCTGAGGAGGCGCCGGCACAACCTGAGCCAGAAGCTCAAGAGCAGCCACCTCAGACTCCAACTCCCCAGGGAGCAGAGGAGAGCTTTTCTTACTCAAGCGAAAGTGAAGAGGAGCCGAATGCTCCGCAGCAGGGGCAAGAGCCGCATGAAACAAAAGGGAGCGATGAACCAAAGAAGGGAGATGAGAAGAAGGGCCCTCACGAGCAGCACGGTGAGATGAAGGCGCCTCCTGGCTTGGAGCCGGAGAAGCCACACGAGGGGATCGAGGAGCCTAAGAAGCTCCCAGAAGAGGAGTTGAAAAAGCCGCCTGAGCATGATGAGAAGCTCGCGCCTGGGATGGCGAAGGAGAGCCCCGACCACGAGACAAAGCATTTGGAAAAGCCTCTCCATGATGAGATAAAGCCGCCGGCTCATGACGCGCATCATGAGAGCAAGGAGGTGAAGCAAGAGGGCGAGACGGTAATTCCGAACGTGAAGCCTTCGGAAAAAAAGGAGCACAAAAGTGCCCCTGCTACGCCGCAAAGCCACGAGCTACAAGAGTTTGGAATTGAGGTAGTAACCAAGGGTGAGCACGATAAGCGCGATCAGCACCACGAGCATCATGAGAGTCCGGAGCAGAAGGTGGAGGGCGCTGAGCAAACGATGACGCCACAATCTCCAATGCAACCGATTCCGGGCGCGCTTCCAGCTCAGGAAGTGGAAAAGGCGCCCCCTTTGATGCGCCTGCACCCTGAGGCGCTACATTTGGTCGAGAAGATGATGAAGCAGATCACGATCGAGTCGCTTAAAGGGGTGACAAAGACGACTGTTGAGGTGAGTATGCCGGGATCAAAGCTCGATGGAACGAAGATTGTCTTCGAGCGATTTGAAACGGCGCCGGGCACTTTCCACATTCAACTCTTTTCAACTCCGCAAGGTCAAGAGCTGATTAACCAAAATTACGACTCTCTTTTAGAAACAATGCAGACGTTTAAAGGCAATTTCGATTATAATATGCAAAGACCGGTACTGCTCACTGAATATCACGCGGTTTCTCGCAAGGGCGATGATGAGGGTGGCGGCGGCGGCGGTCAACAACATGACGACGACGATCAGCAGCAAAAAGGGAAGAAGAAACGATGACGAAAGTGGAAGTTCGGCTACCGAAAACAGAGACGACTCGCGCGCCTAAGAGCGAAAAAAAACCCAAGCGTCCCTTCTCCGACTACATGAAAGAAGAGATTCCTGCTGCACCGGGTCCATTTACTCTTTTCACACAAGATGTGCAGAGTTCATCTGGGGTAGAAAAGGGTGTCCAATGCATCAATGAGGTTATTCTTGCCTGCTGCGAGAAGATGCGCTTTTGCAAGGTGAATGGGATTGGCACAATTGAGGTCGATTTCCACTCGCAGGTGGAGGGCTCCCCTCTTCAAGATTTGAGTTTCAAAATCGACTGCTACGATTCAGCGCCAACGAGTTGGCACATTGAGTTCAATGGAGCTCCCCAGGCAATTGATTTTATTCGCGAAAATGTCAAGACGCTTGAGGCGGCGCTCACGCGCCACTTCGCAGGTGACATTGTGGAAACAACTTTAAACTACCGCAAGCCGCGCAAGGGGCGTGTGGTGGCAACAACAGATAAGAGAAAAAGATGAGCGAGCACGCCCAGAGTTTAGTCAAAAAGTTAACGCACCTAATTGGCCCCTCAGAGAAGGTACCGATGTGGCAAGGTGTAGCGCAATTTCCCTGGGAAAACTTGGGCGCGAGCTTAGCGCGCGCACTCGAGGTCGATTCGGTGGTTGTGAGCTCGCGGTCAGCTGAGTGGAAAAAGGGTGAGACGCTTCTATCTGGAATGGGCGATCGACCAATCTCAACGGCAATTACCCTCTCCCCAATCGATGCGCCGATTTTTTGGGTGATGCCAGCTGAAGATGCGAAGTTTTTTTCCCGCGTCAGTCAAGAGCAGCCGCATAGTTTCACCGATCCGCAGTTGCAGAAGACTTTTTACCGCTATTTAATGCTCGAGGCCCTACATGAAGCGGGCGGCTTGGGCCTTTTCCAGGAGCTGAGCCCAAAGTTAAGTGAAGAGATACTCACCAATGATGAGGCCTACTGCGTTGATGTGAACATCTCCCTTGGCGAGCAATCGATTTGGGGACGTCTCATTTGCCCTGGCAACTTCCACTCCGAGTTTAGCGCCCACCAAGCGGCGCGTCCGGCAAAGCCTGTCGATCTCTCTCAAATGAAAGATCGTGAAATGACCCTTTCGCTCGTTGCTGGTGAGACAGCTCTTAGCTACAATGAGTGGAGTCAGCTCAACGTTGGCGACTTTCTCCTGCTCGATCGCGCCCACTACCACCCCCGCGAGAAAAAGGGGTGCTGCCACATGAAACTTGGCAGCGAGGATCTATTTTTAATTAAGTTCAAAGACGATCACTTGAAGGTGTTTGACTACCTTTATGTGAGTGAGGAGAGAATTATGGATGAAGAGGAAAATTTCGAGATGCCACTTGATGAGGCCGAGATGCCTGAAGAGGAGCCAATAGCTGAGGCGTCTGCCCCCGAGGTTGTTGTCAATCCAAGTGAGGTGCCACTCAATATTACTGTTGAGGTAGGACGTTTGCAGATGACACTCGATGAGCTGATGCAACTAAAGCCTGGTAATACGCTTCCTCTCAATATTCGCCCAGAAGATGGCGTCCAACTCAAATTAAATGGCAAAACGGTTGGCAAGGGTGAGCTCTATCAGCTCGGTGATGCAATCGGTGTCAAAATTTCAGAGCTTGCCTAATGGATAACAAGGACTTTTATCTCCAATCGACTGTCACGCGCTTCACTGAAGAGGTAAGCGCCGAGCGGCCGTTACCTGAGAAAATTGGCCCCTACAAGATCGAATCGATTCTCTCAAGTGGTGGAATGAGTCTCCTTTACTTGGGAAAAGATCCCGAATCGGGCGCACTTCTTGCGATTAAAGTCCTCTCCCCAAAGTATATCTCCAATCAGGTCATGATCGATCAGTTTTTGAAAGAGGCTGAGATCATTGCGCTCACAGACCATCCCAACATTATTAAGCTCTTTGGACAAGGTGAGTGGGAAAATGGTCTCTACATTGCGATGGAGTTCATTCAGGGAATTTCGCTGCGCCAATTTATTGTGCAGCACTCGCTCTCGCTCAAGCGCTCACTTGATGTGATTTTACAGGTCTCATACGCCCTTTTACACCTGCATACGCACGGTGTGATTCACCGCGATTTGAAGCCCGAAAATATTTTGATCACAGAATCAGGTCAGGTAAAGGTGATCGACTTTGGCATTGCTCAGGTCACAGCTGAGCCGGCAAAGGGTGGTGAGGGGCATTTTGTCGGCACGCCAAGCTACATGAGCCCTGAGCAAAAATTCAATCCGGCGCAGGCCTCGTACGCCTCAGATATCTTTTCACTCGGTGTGATTGCCTACGAGCTGATTTTAGGAAAGCTCTCGTTTGGACATGTGCAGCTCAATCTGCTGCCAAAAAATTTGCGCCCAATTATCAGCAAAGCGCTTAAATCCAATCCCGATGAGAGATTTAATGATATTGTCGACTTCATCACAGAGATTTCTCTCTACTTAAAGTCCAATAGTCGCAACGCCGATAGCTCAAGCGAAGATGAACTCAAAGAGGTGTATGAGCAGCTTGGCCAGTCGCTCAAAACGCTACTGCCAATTGAGGTGCCCAAGTGGGCAGATATCGACGTTGGCATGGCGCGCGTGCAAGGGGGCTTTGCATTTGGCGTATTCTACGACTTTGTTCGCCTTCCCAATCGCGATGCGATTATTTTTATGGCAGAAACGACCTCTGAGGAGATTGACAGCGCTGTTTACATCGCCTATCTCAAGGGATTAATTCGCATGTCTCTGCATGAGATTATGACCAGTGCGAAAAAATTTAACCTGACTGAGTTTATCACAAAACTCAATCAAAAGCTCGCTGACGATAGCTCTCCCGCCACTTACCGCATGAGCACACTGCACATCGATATGACTCTCGAGCAGTTTTCCTTCCTCTCGTGTGGTTTTCACGGTGTTTGGCACTACTCACTCGGCGCACATGCCCCTCGCGTGATCATGAATCACCACCAACCTCTTGGAAAAGATCGCAATGCAGAATTTTTCGAAACGCAAGATAATTTCTATCAAGGCGATTCAATTGCCATGCACTCTTTCAATGAGGATCGCCTCTCAAAAGAAGAGCACCAGCTCATAGAGGATGAGGCGAAAAAAATCATTCAAGATGCTCACGATCTATCCACAGCATCTTGTGCCGATCTTCTCTTTAAAAAATTGAGCGAGATTGCACCAAGCCTTGTCAACAAGAGTCAAAAATTGACGATTGTTGCTCAAAGGATTGATTGATAATTCAAGTTATTGTTTAATACAAATTCATACGAATTCTTGTCTGACAAGACACTTGGGTTGACTGAATGAAAAGGCACGTGCTCCGATTACTCGCTCTAATTTTGCTGCTCGCATCTATGCAGGCGGCAGACTCTGCTCAAAGACCGATGCCGCAAATCATCGAACTGGATGAAAAAGCAGATGATGGCTACACCATCAATTTCAGAAATGTTTCGATGAAAGAATTTTTGCACTTCATCAGTAAAATTGCGAATGTCAATTTTGTCTACAACGAAGATGAGGTGAATTTTAACATCACATTCATCTCTGAAGAGCAGGCGAGTCTCTCAAACGTGATGGCCGCCTTCACCCAAATCTTGCAGATCAACAATCTCGACCTTGTTGAAGATGGCGATAATCTCATCATTCACAGCAATGGATCGATCAAACAAATCCCTACAGTCGTTTCAGAAGAGCTCCCCTTCACAGGTGACACCTTCCCGCCATATGTGACGCGCGTGTTTAACGTAATGAATTCCGATCCACAGCGCCTTGTCAACTTGATTCGCCCGATGCTCTCGACAAAATCGCTCGTCGAAGTTGTGCCCGATGCGCGCAAATTTATCGTGACTGACAACACCTCAAATGTAAATCAAATCGCTCGCCTATTAGTGAGTATCGATGTTCCCGCGTTTGCCCTGGAGCTTGGCACCTTCCAAGCGGTCAATAATGATCCAGCAGAGCTCATTTCACTCGTCGATAAGATCATGAAGCCGCTCTCCGATGATGCACCTCTTGTGATGATCGAGCAGCCAAACACGAACCTGATCTACATCATCTCGACTGACTATTTACTCGATCAAACGCAAATGCTTTTAAAAGAGCTCGACGGTAATGAGAAGGTGGGAAAAAATTTAAGCACAGAAAATGTGCTCATCTACCATCTACAGTACAAAACTGCCAGTCAAGTGGAGACGGCACTCAAGCAAGTTGCCGACGATACGCAATCGATGGGCTTTCAGGCCTCCAGTCTGATCAAGACAATCGATGCGATGCGCTACCTCAAATCGACAAACTCGCTCATGTTCATCGGCGAGCCAAAAGATATCGAGCGCATCAAGGTAATGCTAAAAGAAATTGATGCCCTCTCCCAAGTCAATGCCGACCACGTGAAGGGAAGCTTTTTCATCTACACGCCAACACAACTGAGCCCCTCGGATCTTGTGAAGCTTGTCAAAGAGACGGCGCAAGAATTTCAAGAGAGCGGTCTTGCTGACACCGATTTTATCGCCTGTCTTAACAGCGCAAAAGTGATGCCCGATTCTAAGTCAGTCGCCTTCACAGGCTCTGCCTCCTCAATAAACGAGCTCAAAACGCTTTTGCCCTCCATTGATACCTACGGCGCGGGCGGCCCAAGTTCATTTTTCGTCTACAAATTGCAAAAGGCCCCGGAAAACCAGATCAAAGCGACTCTCAAAGACTTCATTGCAGGTCTTGAGGCTAGCCCCAATCCCGATCAAGCGCTCATTGCAACGCTCAAGTCAATGAAGTGGGAAAAAGAGACCAATTCAATTATTTTTACAGGCCCTGTCGACACCCTCAAGCAAGTGAAAGAGTTGATCCCAAGTCTCGATGTCTCTGGAGCGCGCGCGAAAAGCGCCTTTTATCTCTATCAGGTGAAGGATGAGTCCCCTGCTGTGTTGCAGCGCTCGATTGAGCAATTTGTCACAAATTTAAAGGCGGCAAAAAATCCCGATCAAGAGCTCATTTCAGCTTTGCAATCGATGAAATACGACTCTAAGTCGCAGTCGATGATGTTCACAGGCAGTGAAAGCGCAATTGCTGAAGTGAAAGAGATCATGCCGACTCTCGACAACCCCCTTGGGGCCGATGAGAAGACCGACTTTTTTATGTACACGCCCAAAAATGTTCAAGCAGAAGATCTCGCAAAAAACATCAAAGACCTCGCACAGTCGCTCTCAAAGTCTGGCCTTGAAGATCCCAGCCTAATATCATCGCTCGAATCGGTGCGCTACATACCCTCTTCACACAACCTTGTTTTCACTGGCAAGGGAGCGGTGATTCCCCGTGTGAAAGAGATTGTCGCCTCAATGGATGGTGGCGACTCGGGAACGGCTATCTCCAAAGGTCTGCTTATTTTTACACCAAAATATGCGACAAAAGAGCAAGTTGAAACGGCACTCAATCGCCTTGTAGCAGACTCACCGAGCAACTCCCCTGAGCGCAAGGTGGTCGACAACATGACCTATCTTGCCCACTCCCACTCCTTTATTTTCCGCGGCTCAAATTCGGCTCTCAAGACGATTAAAGAGGTCCTCGATGCGACAGATATCCCAGGGCGCTCAAGCGATGGAAAAACCTACTCTGTCTACAAGCTCAAGTACATGCCAGGCGATCTCATCCTGCGCGATCTAGACCGCATGGCGCGCAACCTTAAATCGTCTGGAGTGAAAGAGCAGAATCTGGTGAAGACCATTCAAAATATCGAATGGGTCAAGTCGACAAACTCGCTCTTTATCACTGGGAATAAGAGTGACATTACAAAAATTCAAGAGCTCATCTCGGAATTCGATGTCCCCTCAGGTGATGGACAGCAGGCCCCATCGGCTTCAAGTTTTTACATCTACAAGCCGAAATACATGTCAGCCCAAGAGCTGCAAGCCTCACTCCAATCGATTGAAGAGGACTTTGAAAAGTCGGGTCTTGCCGATGAGCAGTTTATGAAAACGCTCTCCTCAATGCGCTACGCTCAAGCAACCCAATCGCTCATCTTCACCGGCACCGACCAATCGATCACAAAAGTGAAAGGACTCATCGCTGAAATCGACGTCGAGTCGAAGCAAAAAGCCCCGATCCAACACATTGGACAAACCACTTTCCTGATCTACAAAATCAAGTACGCCTCTCCCTCATATCTACAAAACTCGCTCAAGCAGATGGCAAACGATCTTGAAGAGAACAAAGGGACAAATAAAGACCTCATTCACGCCCTGCGCACCAACCGCTACGTTTCAGAAACGCACTCCCTCATCTTCACAGGGACGCAAAAGACCCTCGAGCGGGTACAAGATATCCTCGAAAAATTTGACGTTGAGGCCCATTCGGCCACGCCAGCTCGTCCACCAACCGCAGGCTATCTCATCTACAAGCCAAAGTACATCAATGGTGAAGAGCTCATCGGCATCATGCACGACTTTGAGAGCAACCTCAAATCGACAGGTGTCAACGACCCTACCCTCTTTGACGTGATCAATAACCTCAAGTGGATGGACAAAACGCAATCGATCCTCGTCTCAGGCAAGGGCCCCGATTCGGAAAAGGTCATCTCACTTCTTGAAAAGTTTGACCTCCCAGGCAAAGCGCTTAGCGGCAAGGGCGACATCTCCGATCTCGAAGACTTCAGCTTCCTTGTCTACCGCGTCCAATACCACAATGGTGAAGAGCTCGTCTCCTCTCTTAAAGCAATCGGCCGCGGCTTCACAGGCGAAGGAAAGACAAAGTCAAATGAGAACCTTGTCAACGCGATCAATACCATTCAATGGGTGCAGATGACCAACTCGCTCATCGCAACTGGCGATCCACAATCGCTCTCCCGCCTGCGCGAACTACTCAAAGGCCTCGATGTTCCCCTCAAGCAGGTCTTCATCGAAGTGCTTGTCATCCAAACAACGCCCATCAAAAAGCTCGACTTTGGCCTCCGCTGGGCCTCGCAGGGTAAATACCGCGACCGCTTCGGCTACGCTTTTGCAAACAACCCCGCAACTAGCAACTCAGGCCCCGCTGATTTCAGCAATAACCTCTATAAGATCAACGCCACTCGCACACCAACAGGCACCGATGTTCCAAGTCTTGATGGTGGCTCACTTGGAGTCATTGGCGACATCATCTTGCACAAGGGAAAGAGCTACTTTGCCCTCGGATCACTGCTCACTGCCATTCAAGAGGACAACGATACAACAGTCGTCCTTGATCAGCAGATCGTAGCCCAAGATAACCTCCAGTCGTCACTCTTTGTGGGAAGTAACATCCCCTTCAGTGGATCGACAATTACCTTCACCGGTCAGGTCTCTCAACGTTCTGAGAACCTCGAATATCGCGACATCGGTGTGACGCTCAACGTCACTCCAAATATCGGTGATGACGATGTGATCACCCTCGACATCTACGAAGAGATCACTGCCACAAACCCCGATGAGGGCTCTTCAGATGACGCCCCTTCATCCAATGACCTCACACCCGAAACTGCAAAAACCTCGATGCAGACCAAGGTGCACGTCCCAGACAAACACTTTGTGATGGTCTCTGGGATGATCCGCGACTCTACGGTGCGCAACACTGTTGGCCTCCCCTGCCTCGGCGGTCTGCCGATCATCGGCGCGGCCTTCTCTGAGCGTAACTACGAGGATACTAAAGAGAGTGTGGTAATGTTTATCCGCCCACACATTCTGAAGAATTCTCAGATCTTCAAAGAGGTAACTGAGACCCAAGAAGACAAGTATCGCGAGGTGGCAGGTGGTCCTGGTGGTATGGAAGATTATGATCGCGGAATTGAATACGTCCGCTCCCCAGAAGATGGTTAAAGGGCGGGATTATCTAGCGCCCCATCTTCACACTAAATAAGAGAGGGGTGTACGCTATTCGCTGGAGTACAACCCCTCTCTTTTTTAGTGCAAATCTAGGGCACTATCTAGATCCCGCCTCCACACAAAATAGCTTGTAAAGCCGCTAGCGGTTTTGCAAGTGCGTGATTTTTCTAAAATTGCCAGAGTGACCGAGATGTAAGCATTTTGACGCAATCCAATAGCCCAAGCTATTGGTGAGGAAAGATGCTATGCAGATCGGTTGCTATGGTCTGTTTTAGGGAAATCCAAGCACTTGTAAAGCCGCTTTACAAGCTAACTTCTTCTCTCTGTAAAGCCAGGAATTTTGCATGAATATTGATTTCCTTTCGCAGTTGTTCTAAAATGGGGCGATGCGATTTCTAGTGCTTATACTTGTGGGCTGTCTCGTTGCTGGCTGTAAGAAAAACAGCGAGCAGATTACCCCCCACCTTACCTACACTCCACAGGATAGCTACCTCAAACGGCTTGAGCCACCATTCCCGGCCCTCACCAAGGGCGAGAGCTACGAAAACTGGGGCATGGAGTACACGGTGGGCGTGGCGATGGCAAAGGAGCTCGACCTCTACAGAGCGATCACGGCTCTGAAGCGGGCGCTGATTTTGATTCCCGAAGACTACATCGGCAGGCGCGCCGAGCTGCAATACTTTGTGCTCTTGAGCTACTACTTAGGTAAGCGCTACGAGCAGGCAATTGAGACGTTTGAGGAGTCAGAGCTCTCGCATGTCAGCGAGGACTTTCCAGCCTACCGCGATCTGCTGATTATTCTCTACGAGTGCTTTTTGAAGACCGATAATGTCGAGAAGATGCAGTACATTCTCGAGCTGGTGGAGCAAAAGGAGCCGCGCCTCTATGAGAAGCTGCGACTCACAAGGCTTGTGGCCTCTGCTGATCTGCGCGGGCTGCGCCTCTCCCCTCCACGCGATACGGCGACGAGCGAATTTAAAAAGCTTGCTAAGGAGTATGTGAAGGAGATGAAGTCGGTCTCAAAGGCGCGCACGCTCAATGCGCTGCTACCGGGCGCGGGCTACTTCTATGTCGGGCAAAAGCAGTCGGCTTTCACAGCCTTTATGACCAATGCGCTGACAATTGCAGCGGCGGGGGTGTTTTTCTACCAGAAAAACTACCCGGCAGGGGTTTTGATGACCTCGGTTGAGGCGGGTTGGTACTTCGGCGGCATCTATGGTGCAGGCGAGGCGGCAAGGCTCTACAACGAGCGGCTCTACGAGGAGAAGTCGCACGACTTTATGCAGCAGAAAAAACTCTACCCGGTGATGATGATCTCCCATGCGTTTTAGTCTTTTACTCATTCCCGTTTTTCTCTGTGGCAAGGTGGGCTACCACACGCCGTGGGGCAAGGATTCAGAGCTGCTGGAGCGGCCGCGGCGCGAGCTACCGGCCCAGAGTCGCAATCCGCTCACGCGCGCCTTTGAGAGTCTGATTCGCCTAAAGCAAAATCACATCTCGCCCATCGATGGGCCCCGCTCGCACTACCGCCCTTCGAGCTCCCAATACATGCTCGAGGCGATCCGCTACCACGGCTTCATTGTCGGCTTTTCTGTTGGCTGCGATCGACTCCTTCGTGAAAACAGCGATGAGTGGTTCTACCCGACCGTGAAGACCCACGAGGGTAAATTCAAATACGACCCTGTCTTATCCCGTTCAGAGATGAAAACCCATCCCTCTTTTTAGCAGGAAATTGTGCACTACTAATGCGTAGTCATGCGCTCTTTTTTCTTGATCAGCTTGAAGCGGAAAGGGACCCCTGAGAAGTCAAAGGCCTGCCGGAGCTGGTTGTAGAGGTAGCGCTCATAGGAAGCGGCCATCCGGTCGGGATGGTTGATGAAGAGTGAAAAGAGGGTTGGTTTGGTCGAGACCTGCGTCATGTAGTAAACGCGCAGTCGCTTGCCACGGATCATGGGCGGGTGGTTGAGCTGCATCACGCGCTCTAAGAAGCGGTTGAGCTCCGAGGTGCCGATGCGTTTTTCGATGTTCTGCGAGACCTGGTCGATGGTTGTGAAGATATGATCGAGATTGCGGCCGGTCAGCGCTGAGCCGAAGAACATGGGGCAGTGCTCGAGAAAGGGAGCTGCCATCCGCGCACCTTGCACGCAGTGCTCCATGCGAAAGCCCTTCACCAGATCCCACTTGTTGAAAAAGAGCGCGCAGCCCTTCCCCTTCTCCTCGATGTCTGCCAAGATGCGCTTTTCACTGGCGGTGATCCCCTCTTGGGCATCGATTACAAGAATGCAGATATCTGCTCGGTCAATCGCCCGCTCGGTGCGCACAGAGGCAAACTTTTCGACAACCTCTGCCTCAGACTTTTTCTTGCGAATTCCAGCTGTATCAATGAGCAGGTAGGGCTTATCGTTGAAGTTAATCGCCACATCAACGCTGTCTCGCGTGGTGCCCGGCTGATCACTTACAACGCAGCGATCTTCGTTTAAAATGGCGTTTACTAGGGTCGACTTACCGACATTGCAGCGGCCAACAATGGCAACTTTGGGGCCATCGCACTCGAGCTCACGCGCGCGCGGCTCTACTTTGATCGCCTCTTCGAGCAGGTCAGCAACGCCGTGGCCGTGCTGAGCCGAAACGGCATAAATGTGCTCAACGCCCAGTCCGTAAAATTCGTAGATCGCCTCGCGCGCCTCTTGGGTGTCAACTTTATTGACGGCAAGGAAGATAGGACGGTCGGTGCGGTGCAGCTCGCGAGCGACCCGCTGGTCCCACTCGGTCATCCCCACCTGGCCATCGACCACAAAAATGATGGCATCAGACTCTTCAATCGCTATCTCTACCTGGTGACGAATTTCTTTTTCAAAGGGGCCCGAGCCCAGACCACCGGTGTCGATGAGCTCAACATCTGTCCCGAAGACCTCCGTTTGACGGTAGAGGCGATCGCGCGTGACCCCCTCGATCTCGGCGACAATAGCGATTCTGCCCTTGCAGATGCGGTTAAATAGGGACGATTTGCCCACATTGGGCCGTCCTACGATTGCGAGTCTTAACATGCCAAAGACTATACCACTTTATACTTTACCAGGATATACAAAATAAACCCTTACAACCCCCTCTTTGATATTGAACTCCACTGGAGGTGAAGAAGGAATCTCAGCTACTTCCCCAGGATCATAAGGCTCAAGCGCAGCAGCGATAAAATCGAGTCCAAGTTTTTTTAAGAGTCTGATCTTTATTGAAGGCTTTGCCCAATTTCCCTCAATTAAAAACTTATTTACCTCTTCAATTACAGAGCTTTCTAATTTAGAATAATAAAGTTCAAAAACATTTGTAAATTTCAAAAATTCTTTAGCGATATCTAGTCTGTTCATGAATTCTCTGCGATTAGCAAATAAATATTCTAGAGATCTATCATTAAAACGATTGCCAACCCTAGAAATATATCGTGGAAATTCCCCAAATTCAGTTGGCACCTTCCCCTCAATAAGAGAGCCCTCTACATCCACAAGATGAGGAAGCTCTTGCCCAATACACGAGGCTAACTTGGAGAGCATTTCACCCCTTTCTTCTGGATCCTGCCAATCTGTATCGACAAAAAACTCGAGCAGTAGACGCTTTGATGTCTCTTCAAATAATTCAAAATATTCTGCAAATATTTCTGTATACTCCAACACTGCTAAAGCCACACAAGATTTACCTATTAAAGCTGTATATTTAGAAACAAGCTTATTTAAGAGAGTCGTGGACAAGTGGCTACCTACCCAGGAAATATAAGCGGCCAGTTTCTCCGAGTTTTTTGCACGCTGATACTCTGAACATGGCAGCTTCTCAAGAGTTGGAAGGGGTAAACGGATATCGTGGTCCCGAACTATTTCAGAAAGTAGCTTCTGCTTTTTCACAGGCGTTGCCCAATCTTTATCGACTAAAAACTGTTTTAGTTGATTCTTACTAGCCCAATCTAAATTTTTAAAATAGGCAGGGAAATGATCGGTGTATTTCAAAAATGCCGCACCAACAAGGGGAGCCTTCATGATTTTTGGGCGAAGGGCAAATAAATAACCTAAAAGCTCAACAGGAAACTTTTTACCAATACATGAGATAAAATTTGCGAGTTTCACAGGATCTCTTGGTATCTGATGCGAGAGCGGATATCCAGGAACAGGATAGTGATGAGTTGGAATTGAACCCGACATTCCAAGGCGCAATGCTTCGATCAACCAAGGAGATGTTCCTCCAAATTTAAAGCCATCTCTCACAATCTCTTCATGGAGCTCATCAGCTACTGTGTTGAGTTCATGATAGATCCAGTAGAGATTATGCGTCTCGCCAATTTCTGCAAATTTACGGAAAAAGATACCTGGAGGAATCCGCAGGAAAACTTGTGCAAGATCAACGTCCGGAAAAAAGAGCTCTAGCCGCTCCATAACCACATCAACAACGGCATTGAAATCTTTCCGGCTAAAGAGCTCGGCTAAAAAGAAATGCTCGTAATGATGAAAACGATCGCTCTCTTCAAGCGTGGTGATCAGGTATTTGACCGATTCAATAGGCGCGCAACGAACAATCAATCTGAGCTCGTGAAAAGAGAAGTCCTCACCAGCAGGAAGCGTTTCTACACACCCTTTAACATAGTGAATATACGCAGGATGCTGCATGTTTCGGAAGGTCGCTCCAAAAATTGAGCTCTTCATGCCTGCACATCTAAATGCTTGAAGAGTCATTTTGATTTGATCTGTTGAAAGAGTCTTAAACCACTTTTCAAACGCGTCAGGTAAAACAAAATAGGAGAAAATGACACAATCTTGAGGTGTCCATGAATCAGGCTGATTTCTTGGCCAGTACCCCGGATGAATAGCCTGATAGACATTACCATCCATTCTTCTTATGGCCTGCCCTACCTTTGTCATCAGCCTATCAAGAGGAGTCGGGGAATGCCCTGCTCCTGCAGCGGGTTTTGTTCGATCGGGTGGGCGGGGAGGAGTGGTAGGTAAACTGTTCAATTTAGAATGTCCAAAATAAAATTTTGATAAAGTTTACATCAATAAATCATTTTGATCAATGAATACATTGACTACAAACTAACCGTTCTAAATAAGCGGGCTCAGGACCCCTCTAGCCGAGGTCTTTGCCGATATAAGTGAGTAGTTCAACGAGCTCATCGCGAGAGAGAGCCTTCAATTCATCCTGATCATCGTAGCCGATGATTGAAGAGATTAGAGCCCGCTTTTTCAGGATCAGCTCATCGATATGCTCCTCGACGGAGTGTTTTGAGACGAGTTTGAAGACCTGCACACCCCGGTTTTGGCCGATGCGGTGCACACGGTCCGTCGCCTGGTCTTCTTTGGCAGGATTCCACCAGCGGTCGTAGTGGATAACGACAGAGGCCGAGACAAGATCGATTCCCACGCCGGCAGCTTGCAGAGAGGCGACAAAGACCTCACACTTTGGATCGTGGCGAAACTTGTCGACCTCACCCTTGCGATCTTTAGTCGAACCGCGAATGCCCGCGTGGCCAATCCCCTCTTTGTCAAGATGCGCTTCAATAATATCGAGCATCCCAAGGTACTGGGAGAAGACAACGACCTTTTGCCCCGACTCGCGCGCCTCTTGCAGAAGCTCTGTGAAAAGGTCCCACTTACCACAGCCATATTTTTCGTAATTTTTCGTGTCTTTGTTGTAGAGCGCTGGGTGGTTACAAATTTGCTTGAGGGCGTTGAGTAGAGCAAAGACGTGGATGTAAAAATCAGAGGAGTCGGGATCGGCAATGGCATCGATTTGCTCTTTTTGTTGCGTGTAGGCAACGCGATAGAGCTCTTGCTGATCTGTCGAGAGGTCGCAGTGGGCGATCTCTTCGATTTTCTCGGGTAGATCATCGAGCACCTCTGTCTTTTTACGACGCATGATGAAGGGCTTGATGAGCTTGGCAAGAAGCGCTTTTTTGGCGCTATCTTTTTGCTTTTCGATTGGGGTGACAAAGAGCTCGCGGAAGGCGGTATCCGAGGGGAAATATTTGGGCAGGACGATATCAAAGAGCGCTTTGAGCTCGCGCAGGTAATTTTCAATGGGAGTACCGGTGAGTCCGAGCTTCAACTTAGCATTCACCTCTTGCAAAGCTTTGTGCACCTGGGAGCTGCGGTTTTTGGCAACTTGCATCTCATCGAAGACAACAAGCTCGAAATTCATGCGTGAGAAGGTATCTTTTTCTGAGCGCAGCGTGCCGTAGGAGGTGAGGAGGATGTGGCTTGACTTACGGAAGCGAGCAAGCGATCTGTTGGCGCCGTAGAAGGTGAGCACACGCATGTTGGGAAGGAATTTTTCCAAGAGCTCCTCCCAGTGGTAGATCACTGAGGTGGGGCAAACAACGAGGAAGCGCTTGCGCTTGCCTTCATCGATCGTATGAATCGCGCAAATGAGCGCCATCGCCTGGTGGGTTTTACCAAGACCCATTTCATCGCATAAAATGCCGCTCATTCCAAATTGATACAGGAACCAGAGCCATTTGAGCCCCACCTCTTGATAGGGACGCAGGGTCGACTTGAATCCCTTCAGCTCGGGAAGGCTCTGCTCATCAAAGTTGGTGTTGCCCTCAAGCTCTTCGAGTATTTTAATGCTGCCTGGATCGGAGCCTTTTGCCACTTGGATATCTTCAAAGGCCTTGAGTCGCAGGAGCTCGATTGTTGAGAGCTGAAATTGTTGTCCAGAAGCAGAGAGCGACTCGCGATCGAGGTGGGCAAGCCAATCGAAACGGGGCTGCTTGATAAAGAGAAGGCCTGCTTTGGTCATCAAGTAGCTTTTGCGCTCACTAATGCCGCGCCAAACAAGAGCTGCAGGGAAGACGCCCACTTCAGTTTTATATGAGAGGGAGACGAGCCAATTTCCCGTCACGGGATCTTGTTTAATTTGGCTGAGCTGAAGCGACATGCGATCGGGGCGAATAAGGTGGGGATCGACATCCATGAAAAAGGGTTTGAGCTTGTCGAGCTCAAAGTTAATGAAGTAGCTCTCCTGATCCTTTTTAATCTCATGCGCCTTTTCATACCCCTTGGGCAGCCGCAAATTGGAGGGAATATCGGAAAAGCCCTCTTTTTTCACATAGAAAAAGTCGCCGTAGAGTAGCGGCTCGTGGTCTTTGTAATCTTTGTGAAAGAGGTAATTGGGGTCGACTAAAATATTGCCATCGCGACTCACCGTGAGGTTAATCCCCGAGTGCTGCACCGGAGAATTTGTGGTGAAAAAGCCCTTCACCTGCTCGAGCTCGGCGCGGTGCGCTTGTAAAAAGGCGCTCACCTCATCGCGCGCAATGCGTAGCCCAGGCTTGATCACCTTTGCCGTACGCGTGGAGCCCTTGGAGTAAAACCCTTGATGTTCAATGTAGACCCAATCGCCAAAATCGCGCAGCGCCTTGGATTCCGAGGTCATCGTATCCTCAGCTGAAAATTCGAGATCGCCATTGGGGTGCAGATGAAAGCCGATTTGCGATTCAATGCTTGTCAGGTGGGTCTGGAAACCCTCGTGTTGATTGAGCCACACCTTGTGGTGATTGATAAACTCTGAAATTTGGTCGCGCTCAATCACCTTTTTTGCCGTATCAAAGAGAAGCTCTTGCAATCGATAAAATCCCCGCCCCTCCAGATAGGCCCAGCTGCCAAAGAGGTGCGACTTTTCTTTGAGCAAATCACCCGGCTCAAAGACATAGCATGAGATGTGCAGACGGTCTGTGTTATCAAAGTAGAGCTGATAGTTGGCACTTTTGCGCTCTCGATGCAAAGCGACATTCTTCAGATATTTTTCTAAAAGCACCGGATACGATCTAAGCATTTCCTCAACGTGGTCCTCATCAATCACCTCTTTTTGCAAGAGAGGATCGATATCTTTTTTGTAGAAGGCAACCCCAGGTGTGTAGGCCCAATCATCAAGCTCGATCTCCTGACCACTCTCTTTGCGCGGAGCCACAGAACTCGCATGAATTTTGAAGGCGCGCTCAGTTTCATCGTATGTGATCTCTTTGATCTGAATCTCTTGAAAGGCGTGCACAGGAATCGGTGTCGGCAGATCGACAAGTGTCGGCAAAATATCGGGCCAGTTCACCTCAGCGATGAAAAAGCGCGCGCGCACTTGAGGAAAAATCAGCTCAATCTCACTTGGCAGCCCCTCACCATGGAACTTGATCTCAAATTTCTCGCCTTTCTCAAAGAGCCAAGCAAACCACTTACCCAAATCTGACCAAAAAGAGAGCTCATAGCGCAGTGCATGCGAAGGGCGCCCCTTGCGCCAGCTGTGCAGCTCATCAGAGGAGAGATTAGAAAATTTGATCGAAGTCTCCTCAGTCTCCTCCTGTCGATTGCAGATGATCTCATCGAGAATCTGCTTGCCCTCTTCATTGATCGGCTCAATTGTGAAGAGCGTCTTGCCCGATTGCGATTTGCAGCTCCACGGCAGCTCTTCTCGGTCGAGATCCTTTTCGCTGTAGCCGTGACGGTGTGAGGCCATCAAGCAGAGCTTGTTGAAAAGAGAGCTATCGAATCGGGTGTGCAGCGCCCGCTTTTGATTGTTGAAAATTTGCAAATACGCCGCAGCAATGTGCTTACACGAGCCCGACTCTTCAAAATCGGGGCAGGAGCAGAAAAAATCGCCCGGTTGGCCGTTGGTTTTGACCTGTAAAAAAATCCAGTAGGGATCCTCACACGCCGCGTCCAAAACCTCGACTTGGTAGGTAGGGCCGGAGAAAAGGACGTTACGAACGTCGCCCTTTTCTAGTAGAGCTTTAGCAGAGGAAAGATCCTCGGGGCGAAATGGGCTTTTACTCATCGCTCCTCCATCCCCTCACAGTAACATATCATCACAACTCAGTTCAACAACTCTTCAGCAGGGTAGTATTCATAGCCCAAATCGGCTGCCACATGCTGGTTGGTCACCTTGCCCAAGCAGACATTGAGTCCAGGCAGCAGATAGGGATCGTCTTTAAGCGCCTTGCGATATCCCTTGTTCGCGATATCGAGTGCGTTCTTCAGTGTCGCGTTCGTCAGCCCAAGCGTCGCGCTTCTCGCGCACGCACCCGGCATATTCGCCACGCAGTAGTGGACCACATCGTCGACCACATAGGTCGGATCCTGATGCGTCGTCGGGCGAGAGGTCTCCGCAAATCCCCCCTGATCGATCGACACATCGACAATCACAGAGCCCCGTTTCATTTTCTTTAAGTGCTCGCCTCTCACAAGCTTTGGCGCCGTCTTTCCTGGAATCAGCACAGCCCCCACGACAATATCGCACTCAAAAAGCGCCTCTTCCAAAGTCTGAGGAGTTGAGTAGATCGTTTTCAGCCGGGGCCCATACAAATTGTCGAGCTCACGCAACCGGTCCAAACTGCGATCCATGATGCTCACCTCAGCGCCCAAGCCCATCGCCATGCGCGCCGCATTTGTGCCGACCACGCCGCCACCCACAACTAGCACTTTACCTGGCGCAACCCCTGGAATCCCTCCCAAAAGAACGCCACGCCCGCCATTAGCCATATGCAGCGCATTCGCCCCCGCATGAATCGAAATCCTGCCGGCAATCTCGCTCATCGGAGTCAAAAGCGGCAGCCTGCCCACACGATCAATCACCGTCTCATAGGCAATGCCCACCACCTTTTGCTCAAGCAGCGCCTCCGTCTGCTTTGGATCGGGAGCCAAGTGGAGATAGCAATAGAGAATTTGCTCCTCTTTGAGCAGAGGATACTCACTCGGTTGGGGCTCTTTGACCTTGATGATCATCTCGCACTGGTAGACCTCTTCAGGCCCCGCGACAATCTTGCCACCCACCTTCTCATAGGCCTCATCGCCAAAGCCAATTTTTGCGCCAGCTTGCGTTTCAACATGAACCTCATGGCCCGCCTGTACAAGGGCAGCGACCATTGAAGGTGTCGCTCCCACGCGATATTCGTGATTTTTAATCTCTTTTGGGACACCGATCAGCATCTTTTCACTCCACGACAAAAGAGAAAGACAGTAGCACCATTTACATTTTTTTTACACAAAAATATGCAGTAATTTTTAGAAACCCTCTAGCCCTAAAGAATTATTGACTGTCAACAAAACCCAACTATTGATAAAATTCTACCCCTATTAAATGGAGGTTTAATTAATGATTAGAAAGATTTGGCTCACATTTTTCCTACTACCTGTAATAATCTATTTTATTGCCCTGTTTGGCTTCAGCTATTTTGCTTATGAGATAGTTTTTTCAAAAAAATACTTTCTAACCATCATGTATTTTACGCTGTTAGTAGTCACTATAAACTACATCTATTATCACTGTGCGTATAAAAACCCAGGCACAAAACTTCTTTTTTTGAGTATGATAATATGCGGAATCTGTGTCATCCAAAATCTTATAGATTTTATTCCTATTTGTTTAATAAGTGATCCACTTTACAACAAAGCTCTTATCTGGATAAAACTAGTGTTCGTACTTCTACTGATTTTCCCTATTTTTTGGGGCTATTTGTGTTATAAGATGCGCCAAAACAACTTTGAAATTCGCGTGCGCGAAGTTGAAGTATGCGAGGCCTTCATGGAAATTGCGCAAAATATTCGTGAGAGCGAGGATCCAAAAGCAGTCTACATTAAGGCTGCACGCAAGTATCCACAAACCGCCTGGTATTTTAAGCGCGTGTTAAAAGAGACGACGTGTTAAGCTGTCTCACATGGAAACAGTAGCAACAACTATTGTCAATGGGATTACTCTTTACACCCTCACTCAGTCTGAGGATGAACCAGCCCTGGGCGCAATGGGCCTGGGTATGACCACAACCCTTTTTGTTTGGGCAGCTGCTAAAGGTTCCATGGTACGACTTGCCCGCTACCAACATCGCGCGGCCAGACTCACCTCGCTCTGCGCCCTTTTTTCTGCAGCAAGAGGTAACCTTGTTGCAAGCACCTTCTTTGTAGCAACCTCAATCAGCTCAAGCATCTTCTCCTATTCGGCTAATCGCGCACATGCCAAAGAGTAGTTAGTCGTTTACAAAATCCCTCGTTCAACGCATAGTTTTAGCCAAAAAAAATCACAAAACTCCTATGACAACTCAGACCTCCCCAGCAAATCACATCCTCGCAGACTTCGAAATTCGAGTTGCCGCTCCTGCCTTAAAACATATTGGCCACCTGAGGCGCCAGATCGATGTTGCCGGGCACAGCCCCACTCTTGAGCGCCAAATTGCGCAAATTCAGCGGACACTTGAGCAAAAAAGGGCCCCGATTATTCGAGCGCACAACTTTGACCGTGAAAGCAAGAGCTTTGGATCAGAGGCTATGCTCACACATGGAAACGCCTTTTTTACACTAGAAGACTTTGCAACAATCTGCCTTGTCTCAACCACAACACGCGCAGCTTTTCAACCAACCTACACGAGACGCCTTCAGCAAGCAATGCCTCCAGAATACAATGAAAGGCTACATGGCCCTGTTAAAAATTTCCTTCTAGGGCTCAAAAAACTTCATCAGCTTATTAAAAATACCGACGCAACTTATGAAGTATCCGCTTTAGAGCTCCCTGCTCTTGAAGCGCTTGAAGCTCTTTTGGCAACAGACGTCTATTCAGAAATTACCCCCGATGTCTACCGCGTGCTAAAGACATGCAAAGCAAGATACCCAACCTCGAACTCCTTTGATCATCTTGCCCTGAAAATACTGAAAAAAATCGATGTTGACACTCATCTCTTTGACTTCAAATTCTACTACTCTGAGTTAGATCTTTCTGAATTGCCCACCTTTATTCAAGCCCTATTTTCTAGTGAGGGATGCGCGCCTTTCTTGCGTGCGATCGGATGGGATGCTCTAGAAAAACATGCGATGACTCCAGGAGTAGAGGGCCACATGTCAATTCGCTATTTAACAGACGCCATTCAAGCAATGGAGCCCGAAGAGCGCACAGCAGAAGTGATCGCTATGGCTTGCCGGATTCTGAACTTATGGGCGCCCCCTTTCATGGAAATGATCCGTCAAATTGCCACCACTCTCCCCGATAAACCATTTCATTTGATCGCGCTTTCGATACTGCACAGAGAGGCAAATACAAGAGATACAACCAAGATGACAGGTGTCGAGATCTACCGCACCTACCAGAAGATCCAAAGCGAACTAGCCCCAGAAATTGACAAAGCGATCATCGAACATATTTTTGGTTGGAGATACAGTCCAAAGGTGATTGAGTTTTGTATAGCTACTAATGGATTTCTAGGAATTAAAGTAGGCTGCCCGCTTGAAATCCAGCTGAACACATATAGATATCCATTTAATTATTCTGATTACCCATCATTTGACGTAGAAATTTTTGAGTTTTTTTTGGACTTTTTGTTTGCGACGCGTGACCGGATTGAGGCTGTAGGTATTTTATGTGATTTACTTCAGGGCATTGAAGAAGATCATTTCCCAGATTATTTCCAATATTGCTACAAACGATTGAAAAGGGACGAATACCACTCTTTTGATATGGCGTATAGCTCAGAAATGATGCGTCGCGAACATATGAAAGGAATCTACCGGAACGGACCCTATTGAATTTTGTGCGCTAGATAGTTGTCAATTCAATTCCTCGGGTAGCTCGAATGTTTATCTAACTCTTCCTCTTGTTGCGTTAAGTGCTTGTTCAATTGATTTTAGGGCCCCCGGGGAAAACTTGTGCTTTGCTTTAGCATCTTCAATTGAAGTTAAGTCCTTAAATGTAGCTTTAATAACATTTAGATGACGGCGCAAATGGACATCTTCACCAAACTTAACCATTTCCTCTTCAAGTTTGCCCATATATTTCTTTACCTGTTCTTTCTGAAGCAAGCTTAATCCTTCACAGTTTGAAACTGGATTTTGAATTGAAAAAACTGTCGTACTTAAAGCATCCATTATTGTTCACAAATGTTAGATATAACAATTAAACATCCTATAAATCCAAGTTTAAAATCAATGGTTTAAAGATGAGTGGATCCCTCCTTTTAGCACCTATTCTAAATAAGCATGGTTACGGTAAAAAAGTGGGCGATGGCGACTTATAACAACGCCTCGCTTAAACAAACACCTTCACTAAATTTTTTATATTTAGCGCGGCTATTATACTAATTCCATTATACCTTTACAAATAATTTTATTTAATGTTATAATTTACCTTGTTAATAATAAATTTTAATACAAAGAGCAATGGAAAGCATAAATAAAAAACCCTTTTTTCTAGCAGATTTCCAGAGAAAAATCGAAGACCCTGCTTTGAGGCATATTGGCCATTTACGGCGTCAAATTGAGCTGTTTGGGCCAAATCCAGCAACTGAGCGCCATATCGCACAAATTGAAAAAACCCTCAAGAAAACCAATAGAAAGGAATGTTTGAAAAAAAAAATTTTCTTTGCAACGGTTAGAGATAGACCAGGATTCTTGTTCCCCGCTGACGTACTGCGCTTGAGCCTCACCTGCACCAAGGCCCCTGATTCACTTAAAAAGATTGCTTCAAAAATGATCCCTGACGGTTTTGACGAGACAAAATATGGTCCTCCTCAAGGGGTTATCTTTGGCCTTGAGAAGCTACACCTTCTTATCAAAAATCTCAATCCATCGTATTCGATATCACCTTTAGAACTTCCTCCGATTGATGAGATTAACAAACTCCTGGAGACGGATTTTTTAGGTGAAATGGATCACAACCTCTACTACGCATTAAAATTCTGTAGTGACGTCCACGCGGATTCTGAGAATTTTTCACTTATTGCCGTGGAATTACTTAATAGAATCGACCCCGAAGCCCACCCCTCCGATTACAACTTTTACTATTCTCAATTAGAGCCTAGCATCTTTCGGTCGTTCATGGAAAACCTATTTCTTCCCTCCGAAGCATCTAAACTTTCCAGTCGATTACATGTCATTGGATCGGATGCATTAAAAAGGTACTCTACACTTGAGTACGTCTCAGAACAAAAAAAAATTCAGCTTATAGCTAAAGCTATAAAGGCACATAACCCGGCTGAGCGAACAGAGGAAATGATTGAAATCGCGTGCCAAAGCTTAGATAGGTGGAAGCCTGGATTAAGTAGAATATTTCGAGAAGTTGCCAACCATACTCCAGGTAAAACATTTCATGATGTGGCTCGTGAAGCTTTGCTACTCATAGCCAGCATTACAGGCGAATCGCATAAAGCAATTACTAGCACTAGTATCTACCGCGTATATCAAGAAATTCGTGGTGACATTCCACCTGTAGTTAACACTATGATTATCCAAAACATTTTTGGGTGGAGTGACAATCCTAAATTGCTTGAATTTTGTATGAAATTCAAAAGTCGATACTCTGAATTTGAGATAGGAATACCTCTCCATGATCAAACATTTCTTCTGGGCAAAACGAGCAGCATGCTTGAGTCTCTTGGAACTGATTTTGACCCGACATTGTTCACCTTTGCTCTAAAACATCAAACTCTAGACGAATCTGGTTTGAACTCAATACTAGATATCCTACCAAAGGAACATCGGAGAACATTTTTTAAGCACTCGCTAGAACACAGAGCGAGCTTTACTCTATACAACCTAGTTCCTAAAATAATCGATAAATTCTTGGCTGAAAATGACTTTGACTTTGAGATTTTTCGCGACACTTTAGCATCATTTAGTCTGTTGAAATTCAATAAAACTAGATTGTTAACAATACTACACTCTCTTCCTAAGCAGCATCATAGCGCTTTCTTGAAGTGCTGCAGTGAGTATGTCCCTCATGATATTCTTGACGAACTAAGAAGCGCTTCCATCAAAAAGCTCTCCCTTTTCAATCCTACTCCGTAGATAATGCTGTTGTGGAAAAGACGTGGGTAACAGGACCGGTGAGCCAGTAGCCGCAAGAGGTGCGCTCGAGCTCGAGCGCTGCCTCGGGGTAGCAGACGGTGAGGCGGGCGAGGCCGCTGGCGTAAGCCACGGCGAGGGCGCCGGTGCCGCAGGAGAGCGTCTCGGCTTCCACGCCACGCTCGTAGGTACGAGCGCGGATCGTGGCGCCGGCGCTCTCCATGTAGGTGACGTTGGCATCGGCTAGCCTGCGCAAGCGGGCGGGGTTCTCGAAGTGCTCCACCACCAGGTGGGGCACGCCCGAGTCGATGAGCCGTCCCTCCCCTTCCCACGGCAGATCTACTGGCGTTGGCATGAGCACTGAGCGGTTTTTACAATGGTAGGTTCCAGCATCTGTCTCAATGTCGACACTCTCACCCCCATGCTTTTCTAAATAGTGCGTTGCTGCGCAGCGCAGCCCATTGCCACACATGGCGGGGCGCGAGCCATCGGCATTGTAGATGATGAGACGCTTATCGATGAG
This sequence comes from Simkaniaceae bacterium, assembly GCA_022763045.1. Taxonomy (GTDB): domain Bacteria; phylum Chlamydiota; class Chlamydiia; order Chlamydiales; family JACRBE01; genus JALEGI01. The sequence continues at coordinate 33,797 of JALEGI010000018.1, forward strand.
ACAGAGAACGCCGTCTGCACCAACGCCGTAGCGGCGGTGGCACAGAGCGGGTACGCGGCTAGGATCGATTGGCTCCTCAATGAGGATAAAATCGTTTCCTGTGCCGTGATACTTATTTAAGATCAGCATACGATTTGACAATGTCATCGATGAGACCAAAGTCTTTGGCCTCTTGCGCGCTCATCCACGTATCGCGATCGATTGCCTTGTCAACGACGTCATAGTCTTGACCAGTTGCCTCGACGTAGAGCTCTGCGATCTGCTTGCGCGATTTGATGATCTCCTTTGCCTGGATCTCGAGATCTGTCGCCTGACCTTGAATCACACCGTGAATCGCTGGCTGGTGGATCATAAAGCGGGCATTTGGCGTCGCAAAGCGCTTTCCCTTCCCACCAACGAGGCTGAGAAGCGATCCCATTGAAGCGGCCAGTCCCGTCACAATTGTTGTGACAGGTGAGGTGATCATTTTAATCTGATCCCAAATGGCAAAACCGCAATCGACAGAGCCACCTGGTGAGTTGATAATGAATAGGATGGGCTTGCCGGGATCTTTCATTTCAAGATACCAGAGCTTACGGATGATCTCGCCTGCAGACTCTTGGTCTACGGGTTTGTTTAAAAAGAGGCGTCTCTCTTCGAGCAGCATCTTGTCGATCACCTCTTCGGTCGGTGGGGATTTTTTCTTTTGTTCTTCTGTCATTGCTGTTCTCCTAATTCACACAAACTGTTGAGGGCTCAAGCACGATTTCGGGGTAGAGTTCAAACTCTTTGAGTAGACTCGCAACTTGCCCTGTAACTTTTGAGGCGACGCTCTCGTCGATCGTAACTTTTGCCTTGCTCACCTTTCCACTTGCTGTTTTTGCAGCGGAAACATTGCTGAGCACCTCGTAAATCATTTCACCAATCTCTTCCATCTGAGGCTCTTTCATGCCGCGCGAGGTGAGCGCTGCCGTTCCGATCCGTACCCCAGAGGTATACCAAGGGCCATTTTTATCAAAGGGAATTGTGTTGCGATTGACGGTAATGCACATTGAGTTGAGCGCATTTTCCGCCTGTCTTCCATTGAGCCCAAAGCTTTTTGCCACGTCGATAACTAGCAAGTGATTATCGGTTCCACCGGTAAAAAGTTCAACTCCTTTCCGCATGAGCGACTCAGCTAAGGCTTGGCTGTTGCGCACAATTTGATGCGCGTACTCTTTAAACTCAGGCTGCGCCGCCTCGCGGAAAGCGACCGCTTTTGCCGCCATCACATGCGGAAGAGGGCCGCCTAAAATTAAGGGACACCCTTTATCGACAACGTCTTTGTACTCATCACAGCACAAAATCATGCCTCCACGCGGGCCGCGAAGTGTCTTGTGCGTCGTTGAGGTAACGATATGCGCGTAGGGAATGGGGTTTTCCTCTCCGGTGAAGACGCCGCCTGCGACGAGCCCCGAAAAGTGGGCCATGTCAACCATGAAAGTCGCATCAACGCTGTCTGCAATTTGGCGCATTCTGGCGAAGTTAATTTTACGTGGATAGGCTGAATAGCCGGCAATCAAGATGAGCGGGCGCTCCTTTTTCACCTGGCGCTCAATCTCATCGTAGTCAAGGAGCATGGTCTCTGGATTGACGTCGTAGGCAAAGGCCTGCATCATTTTGGCCGAGACGTTATGGCGGTAGCCGTGAGTGAGGTGGCCACCTGCATTGAGAGACATGCCAAGCATTTTTTGATTCACTAAGGCTTGGCGCAGCTCCTCGTACTCTGCGGGCGAGAGCGCATCAAGGGTGCGCTCGCCGAGCATCGGCGATTGCACGCGGTGGGTTAAAATAGCCCAAAATGCGACCAAGTTGGCGTCGGCACCCGAGTGGGGCTGAACGTAGGCGTGATCGCAGTTAAAAAGTTTTTTGAGCTCTTCGACTGCTTGCTGCTCAATTGTATCGACATTTTCGCATCCGGCATAAAAGCGGTGAAAGGGAAATCCCTCGCTGTATTTGTCTGTCATCAGGTTGCCCATGGCAAGCTGGGTCGCATACGAGCTGTAGTTTTCTGAAGCAATCATCTTCAACTTTGAGCGCTGATCTTGCAGCTCTTTCAAAATTGCTTTTGCTATTTCGGGGTTTTTCTCCCCCACGTGGTCGAGAGCGGCTAGATAGGCAATCGCCGCTTTGCTTCGCTCTTCACTGCTTGTTTCATTAAAATATTTTTCAAGTAAATCCATATTTCCTCCAAAGAGCGCTTGATTCTGGTGTCAAATTTTGTTATACTCATCCCATCATTGTATCAAATGCGCAGGGAAAATGTACAAACCATTAAAGCCTATTTTAGAGATTCAAGAGCTCGATATCAAGATGATTCGCTTGATTCGCCTCAGAAAACAGAGACAAACTGAACTTGACCAGCTTCACAAAATCACCGAAGAGCTCACCGCTCAGCAGAGTGAAAAAGAGAGTCAGATTGCTGAGATGACTCAGTCGATCCAAAACGATGAAGAAAAAATTGAGCTCCTCACAAAAAAAATTAAAGACCTCGAGTCAAAGCAATCCTCGATTAAAAAGATCGAAGAATTCAACGCAATGACTCAAGAGATGACCGCCACTGAGCGCGAGAAAAAGAGCCTCGAGCAAAACGTATCTAACCAAACAGATGAGCGCAGTGCTGAAGAGGAAGTTCTCGAGAAAATCAAGCAGAGCTTGAAAGCCTCTCAAGAGAGCGGTGTTGAGCTTGAGAAAGAAATTTCTGCCTCAATCACTGAAATCAATGGCGAAGGCGCTAAGCTCAAAGAGCAGCGCGACGCGATTCTCTCGCAAACTGACCCTGAAGTGATGGCCATCTACGAGCGTCTATTGAAAAACAAGCGCGACCGCGTAATCGTACCGATTGAAAACCGCTACTGCTCAGGGTGTCACATCGCCCTCACACCGCAGCACGAAAACATGGTGCGCAAAGGCGAGAGTCTTGTCTTCTGCGAGCACTGCTCACGCATTCACTACATGCACGAAGAGCAGGCTCCTGACGAAGATGGCGCAGCACCGACACGTCGTCGCCGTCGCCGAGTCAATGTTTAACAAATCTTAAATGTCTGTAAAGCCGCTTTACAAGCTTGTAAAGCGGCTTTACAACTGAATTTTGGTTGGGGTGGCAATCGCTCCCTTTGGGGAGAGGAAAGTCTGGACATTACAGAAACAGAATGCCAGCGAAAGGCTGGGGGCCGTAAGGCTACGGAAAGTGCAACAGAAAATATTCCGCTGCTTTTAGCAGACAGGGTGAAATGCAAGCTTTAGGAGCTTGACCCGGGGCAGTAATGTCACGTGCGTGTAAACCCCATTCAATGCAAGGCAAGGAGAAGACAAGTCATCCACGACTTACCGCTTGTTTCGGCGGGCGTTTTTCTCTGAGGGCCGCTTGAGAGGTGCAGCGATGCACCCCCTAGACGAATGATTGCACCGCCTTTTTGGCGGCTACAGAATCCGGCTTACTCACCAACCAACTCCTCGGAACTAGCCTCGGTTAGTTCCGATTTTTTTTTAGAGAGCGGATGCGCCTGATCATAAACCGCCTGCTTGAGCTTCGGCGATACCTTGGTATAAATTGTCGTTGTAACAAGAGTCGAGTGCCCCAAAAGTTGTTGAATAGTCTTGAGATCCATACCATTTTCGAGCCAATGTGTGGCTACAGCGTGGCGCAGTGTGTGAGGTGTGACAGTTTGGGCAAGTCCCGATCGCAGAAGATAGCCTCTGAAGAGGCGATCGACCGAGCGTGTGGTGAGCCTTGAGCCAAAGCGGTTAAGGAAGATTGCCTCCTCATCTTTTTGCTCTCGCTCTGGATGATTAAGGTAGGCATGCACCCAGCGTGCCGCCTCTGGTGTGACTGGCACAATGCGCTCTTTTTTTCCCTTACCCCTGACGCGGACAAGGCGCTGTTTGTGGTCGAAGTCAAGTCGGTTGGCACCGCAGAGCTCACTCACCCGCAATCCAGAAGAGTAGAGTAGCTCCAAAATTGCCCGATCTCGCACTCCCATGAGCTTGCCTGTATCGGGCTGCTCGATGAAAGTTTGCACCTCATCATAGGTGAGACTTTTTGGAATCGGCCTCTCAAGCTTCAGGTGATCGATTTGCAAAAAGGGGTTTTTTGTAATTACCCGCTCTTTCATTAAAAATTTAAATAGCGATCTGAGCGAGGAGAGGCGGCGTGATATGGTGCGTTTTTTTAGATTTTTTTCGTGTAGCTCTGCCAAATAGGCGCGAATTTTGAACTTGTCAATTTCCTCTACTTTTTCTGGCTTTACAGAGAGAGAAAATGCATCGAAGTCGAGTCGATAGTTACGCAAAGTGTGGTCTGAGGCATTTTTCACCACACGCAAAAACTCGAGGTAGTGGTCGACACAATCTTTAAATAGGCTCTTTTCTTTCATTCTACTATTTGGTATACTCTACGGCATATGATAACGCTAGAAAAGATTTCTAAAAAGGTCGGAGCGCGTACGCTCTTTGACGATGTCTGCGCCGCTTTCAGCCCAGGCAACCGCTACGGCTTGACTGGCCCCAATGGAGCCGGCAAGTCAACACTTCTCAAAATTATGATGGGCGTGGAAGAGGCCAACAGTGGCACTGTTTCACTTCCGAAAAAGGTGGGCTTCCTCAAGCAAAACATCGACGCCTACAAAGATTTCCGCCTAATCGATGCTGTCATCATGGGCAATGAACGCCTCTGGAATGCCCTGCAAGAGCGCGACTCGCTCTATGAGGGTGAGATGACTGACGAAGTGGGCATGCGCCTAGGCGATCTCGAGGAGATTGTTGCCGAAGAGGATGGCTACACTGCCGAGTCTGACGCCGAGGTGCTTCTTGTCGGTATGGGAATCCCAACCGATATGCACGAGGCTCTCATGAACTCGGTGCCAACTGACGTTCAATTCAAGGTCCTCCTCTGCCAAGCACTCTTTGGAAAACCCGAAGCGCTGCTTCTCGATGAGCCGACCAACCACCTCGACCTCGATTCGATCACCTGGCTCGAGGGCTTCTTGCACGACTACGATGGCACGCTGATCGTTGTCTCTCACGACCGCCATTTCCTCAACTCTGTCACAACACACATTGCCGACATCGACTACGACACAATCATTACCTACCCAGGCAACTACGACGAAATGGTAACAGCCAAAACGGCTGTGCGTACACGTGAGCTCTCCGACATGAAAAACCGCGAGAAGAAAATTGCGCAACTCAAAGAGTTTGTGCAAAAGTTCAGCGCCGGTTCACGCGCCTCTCAGGTGCAGTCGCGCATGCGCGAGATGGAGCGCCTTCAGCCGCAAGATCTCAAGCAATCGAACATTCAGCGCCCCTACATCCGCTTCCAAGCGCCCGAGACGCAATCGGGTCAGATTGCCTACAAGCTCGAAGAGGTCGCCAAGTCCTACCCCGAAGTCGATGTCTACAAAAATCTCTCTTATGAGATCATGCGTGGCGATAAAATCGGAGTCATCGGAAATAACGGTCGCGGTAAAACAACGCTACTTAAAATGCTCGCTGGAGTTGAAGCCCCCACAGGCGGCACCCTTGAGATGGGCCACAACGTAGTGCAGGGCTACTTCCCGCAAAACCACGAAGATGCGGTCGATAAAAGCCAGAATATGCCGATGTTTGATTGGCTCAAGTCCAAAAAACCGGAAGCCTACGATCAAGAGATTCGCTCAGTACTTGGTAAGATGCTCTTCGGCGGCGAAGATGCCTTCAAAGAGATTCCAAAACTCTCGGGTGGTGAGACGGCAAGGCTGATTTTAGCCTCGCTTATTCTCGTGAACCAGAACATGCTAATTCTCGATGAACCCAATGGACACCTCGACCTTGAGGCAGTTTCTGCACTGGGGTGGGGTCTCAACGAATTTAAAGGGACGGTGATTTGCGCCTCTCACGATAGAAGCCTTATCGATAGCTTTGCAACGAAGATTATTTCATTAGAAGAAACGGGCCCTGTCTTCTTTGACGGCCCCCTCGAAGAGTATCTCCGTGTTCGCCAAGCCTAAGTTTGACTCACTGCCGCTGCGCCAGCGCCACAAAAAAGCGGCAGAGCTCTTACGCGCCCACCACACAAATCCCAGTTCAAGCTCCTTTGCACACTATCTTGATCTCGCCTCATGGCTTGAGCTCTCCCCAATCGCAAACACTTTTGAGGAAATTTCAAACCGCTTTCACGAGCACATGCGTCTTGCAGAGCAAGAGCTCTCCGAAGCGCAGCTACTTATCTCACGCGGCGACACACTCAGTAGAGCCCCCTTCCTCCCACACACAATCTACCTCGACAACCTCCGCTCCGCACACAACGTCGGCTCAATCCTGCGCACCACTGAGGCTCTGCGCCTCGGCTCGATCTACTACGGCGGGCAAACGCCCACCACCACTCACCCAAAAGTGATCGCTACCTCAATGGGCACCGCCGAGCTTGTCCCAACTGCAACCCACCTTCCAAAACCTTGGATTGCCCTCGAAACTTCTGGAGAGCCGTTCACAGAATTTGCATTCCCAGAGGAATTTACCCTAATTTTAGGCAATGAAGAGCGTGGAATTTCAGAGCAGATGCTCTCACAAGCAGATCACGTCATTTCGATCCCCCTATTTGGCGGCAAGAACTCCCTTAACGTCGCCTGCGCCTACGCTGCAATCGCAACGCAAATTAGCCGCGTTCGAACTGAAAGCGTTTAAGATCGTCAGCGGCAAAAGTGTTGGGGAAAATGGGACGCGCCTGCTCTTCAAAAAGATCGAGATCTAGATAGCGCGCTGAAAAATGGGTCAGCACGAGCATTTTAACCCCCGCCTCTTTGGCAATTGTAGCTGCCTCTTTGGCCGTCAAATGAAAGTGCTTGCGCGCTAATTTGCGATGCTCTTCAAGGTAGGTGCTCTCACAGAGGAGCATTTTTGCTCCGCGCGCAATCTCTATAGCCTGGCTGCACATCCGTGTATCAATTACGACCGCGAATGAGTCGCCTTTGCGCACCCATGAGACATCCTCTAGCGTGACATCCCCAGAGCGCCCTGTCTCCACAAGCTTTTTAATTGCGAGCCCCTTCAGTCCAGTCGCCGCGAGCTTTTTCTTATCCATTTTAAGCGTGTCGGGCTCAGTAATGCGCCAGGCGATATTCTCCACTCCGTGCTCCAAGAAGGTCGCCTCGATGCGGAATTTACCGTCATCTTCAACAAGCCCCTCTTTGGAAACGGGATGCTCAACAACATTTATCGTCTCATGATAAATTGTCCCATAGCGCAAGCGATCGAAGTACTTTTTCCCAGAAGCTGGGTAGTAGACGTGAATGGGATGGGTCACCTTATCGAGGTTGAGGCGCATGAGCATTGAGCCAAGACCGAGACAGTGATCGCCGTGAAAGTGGCTGACAAAAATGCGCGTGACGCAAGTGGGCGCAACATCTGCGAAGATGAATTGGCGCTGCGTTCCTTCACCGGGATCGAATAGGAGCCCCTCTTCGTTCCAACGAAGGAGATAGGCGCCGTGGTTACGGCGGCGGGTAGGCTGCTGCGAGGAGCAGCCGAGGATAGTTAAATCACGTACACTCATTTAGCAAACATAGGTATGCGGGCAAGGCCCATTCCAACTAGTGCGCCGACGACATGAGCGGTATTGGCAAAAGGCAGTGTGATATTCACAAGCCCAGTATAGCTGAGCAAAAACGAAATCACCTGCATAGCTGCCACTCCGAGCACAAAGATCATGAGAAAAAAAGCCGTTCCCTTCTGGAGGGGATATCCCTCCCAGGGCGCCACTTTCTGCCGAATCCAAATGTAGCCAGCAAGGCCGCAAATGATACCAGAGTAGCCAATAAAACTAAATCCCGACATGAGATATTGTGCCGTATTGGAAATCACCCCAATGATTAGCGAGAGAAGCAAATAGCGCCAAACGCCCGCTCGCTCCTCCACCTGCTTACCCAGGAGCCAGAGCCACATCATATTAAAGAGAAGGTGCAGTACTCCAGCGTGCAGGAAGACCGGTGTGATCAAGCGCCAAAGCTGTCCTTGAGCGATTTGCTCGAACATCGGCGCCTGCAAATCGATGCGCGATTGGGGCCAGTCCAAAATAATGGTGTAAAGCCCCGGCCAAATGAGACCATGGCCCTGTTCAAATGCCGAAGGGTACTCAAAGAAAAAAGCTTTCTCAAGGTGGGTAAAGGGAAGGGTGACGGCATCATTTTGCCGCAGCTTGTAGCTCTGGTACATCGTCACAAAAAAAAGGGCGACGCAGAGTCCTATAATGAAACGCGTCCAACCAAAGTAGGAGCGCACATGCACCTGGCGCTCTTCAACGCGCTTTTTGATCCGCTCCAAGCGTGAGGCGTCCAAAAGCTCCTCGACCTGCTCTTCAGCTGGTGGGGGCGCCTCTTCAGCATCAAAGCGCGCCTCATCCGGCGCTGCCATAAAGTCTGTGTACATCTGACTTGCAGCATCAAAGGCATCTTCGTCAACAACCCAGATGCTATAGTCCCCATTTGTTTTCTCATAGAAAGTGTCAATCCCCTCTTTCTTGAGAAAATTGTACAAGCGGTAGGCGAGCTTTTCAGACTCTACTTTTCCTAAATGTCGCATTTGACCTTTGCAATGATATTTGTAGTCGAAAGGCCCGGCTTGAGCGGAGCCACATGCACGCGACCACCGCCTGCAAGCACAATTGGCGCTTCAATGCAATCGGCACCGTACTCCGAACCATTGACGTGCACATCGGGTTGCACTTTTGTCAAAAAGGCTATGGGGTCGGTCTCTTCAAACCATGTGACGTAATCGACATCTTTGAGCGCCGCCATCATCTCAAGGCGATACTCGAGAGGAATAATTGGGCGCTTTGGACTTTTATATTTTTTGATGGAGGCATCCGAATTGAGAGCAACCAAAAGAACATCCCCCTGCTTGGAGGCCTCGTGAATGATGCGCAAGTGTCCAGCGTGCATCAGATCAAAAGAGCCGTTGAGAGTCACAATTGACTTGCCAGCAGCTTTGAGCTCTTTCACCCTCTTTTCAACGCCCTCCGGATCAATCAATTTCTCTTCGTATATGTTCATTTCTTCTGCTTGAATGCGATTTTATAAACCTCGTCATAGGTGCTCACAAAGTGCGCCTTCACACCCTTTTTCAAGTAGGCGGGTAGCTCATCATAATCGCGCTTGTTCTCTTTCGGGAAGATGATCTGCTTCACACTAGAGCGGCGCGCGGCGATTAACTTCTCTTTTACCCCGCCGATCGCGAGCACTTTTCCCGTGAGCGTCAGCTCCCCTGTCATCGCAAGGTCTTGATTGACCGGTTCATCACGCAAGAGCGAGATGAGTGAGGTTACCATTGTGATCCCTGCAGAAGGGCCATCTTTTGGAGTCGCCCCCTCCGGGATGTGAATGTGCACTTGCGACTTGTCAAAGAACTCAAGCTTCGGAGCAAAGCGTTTTGAGTGTGAATTGAGGTAGGTCCACGCAATTTGCGACGACTCTTTCATCACATCTCCCGCTTGACCAGTGAGCTTCATCTCCGTTTTTTCTGCAGGCGTTTTAACCGATTCGATGTAGAGCGTCGCGCCACCTAGAGAGGTCCAAGCAAGGCCCATTGTTACCCCAACAGGCGTCTTGTCGTAGTAGCGATCTGAGGTGAAGATCGATTGCCCAAGATACTTATTGAGGTTTTTCTCCGTCACCGTCACTTTTTTCGTCGCTTTTTTCGAAACGATCTCTTTGGCTACTTTGCGCATAATCTTTTTCAGATTGTTTTCAAGCGAGCGCACACCCGCTTCACGTGCATACTCGTTGCCAATGGCTCGAATCGCTGCATCGGTGAAGGCAATTTGCGTCCCCTTAAGGCCCATCTCATCGCGATTGCGCGGGATAAGATATTTTTTGGCGATCTGCACCTTCTCTTCCATTATGTAGCCAGAGAGGCGTAAAATATCCATCCGATCCTTGAGTGGACCAGGAATTGTGTCGAGCACGTTTGCAGTGACGATAAATAAAACATTTGAAAGGTCGCAGCGCACATCGAGATAGTGGTCGAGGAAGGTACCATTTTGCTCGGGGTCAAGCACCTCAAGAAGCGCTGAGGCCGGGTCGCCTTGATAGCTCGCGCCCATCTTATCGACCTCATCGAGCATGATCACAGGGTTCATTGTCTCGGCATTTTTGAGCGCCTGAATCAATTTACCCGGCATGGCGCCAACGTAGGTGCGCCTGTGTCCTTTAATTTCAGCCTCATCGCGCATGCCACCAACAGAAAAACGGTAAAATTTGCGGTTGAGCGCGTGGGCGATGCTCTTTCCAATACTCGTTTTACCAACACCAGGAGGGCCGACGAGACAGATGATACTCCCCTTCACGCCACCTGAGAGCTTGCCAACACTGATAAACTCTAAAATGCGCTCCTTGATATCCTCTAGACCGTAGTGCTCGGCTTGCAAAATTTTATTTGCTGCACGCAGATCGTGGCGCTCTTTGCTAAACATGCCCCAAGGGACGATTGTAAGCCAGTCGAGGTAGTTGCGACAGACAGAGTACTCAGCAGACTGGACATCGAGAACATTGAGCTTTTCAAGCTCCTCATCAATCACCTTTTTCACCTCTTCGGGAACCTGGCGATTTTTCATGCGCTCTTCAAATTTCTCAGCGTCGCATTGTTTATCGTCTTTTTCCAAGCCAAGCTCTTTTTTAATTGTCTTGAGCTGCTCTTTGAGGAAAAACTCGCGCTGCGTCTTTGAAACAGAGGCCTCAATTTTCTGGTTGATCGAGCTTTGGAGCTTACTTAAATCAAGCTCTTTTTTGAGAAGCGAAAGCGCTTTTGAGATCCGCTCGGAAATCGGGAATGAAGCGAGTACATCTTGCAGCTCCTCTCGCGTTGCTGTTGTCAGAGCAACGGCAAAGTCGGCGAGCTTGCCCGGCTCTGTAAAGTCGGAGTGGCCCAGAAAGATTTGCAGCTCCTCTTTGAAAAGAGGGTTAAGCTTCAAAAGCTCTTTAATTGTTGTGATGATGCTGATCGAGTAGGCCTTGACCATGCGCGATTGTTTCTCGCCCACGGGATCTTCATGGTAATTGACAGCAACCTTGAGGTTTTTCCCCCCACGTGCCTGTCGCTTAATCTGGATGCGCTTTTCCATGTTGAATACGACCTGCGCACCACCTGAATCGATGGGAATAATACGTAAAATGCGACCAACAACACCAACACGGTGAAGATCACTTACCTTTAAACCATAAATATCAGCCTCTTCGCTTTTGGTAAGAAAAAGACCGATCATCTTGTGATCTGATTTAGCGACTTGCTTGAGCACATCATAATATGGACCAGGCTCAATGACCAGCGGAGCGGCCATCCCAGGAAAGAAGGGGCGGCGCGTCAGCGGTAGGACAAAAAGCGTGTCGGGAGCAGGCGCCGATGCCTCGCTCTCCTCTTCCTCACCCTTGCCCATATTGAGTAGTGAATCGATATCTGTTAAGTCTTCTGGAAACTGCTCTTCTTCGCTCAAAAATCACCTCATCGTTTCGCAAATCGTATCACAAATACGCTCTGAATGCAACTTTACAAAATCTTAAATGTCTGTAAAGCCGCTTTACAAGCTAACTTTTTCTCTCTGTAAAGCCAAAAATTTACGTCAAAAAATGCCTTGTTTTACGTATACAGAATCCTAGAAATATTCTCCAATTTATGCTAGACTCACTGCATGATAATTTTAATTATTGACACTTCAGGCGAGAAAACAGTACTCGCGATTAGCACACCAGATGGAATCGAGGACTACAGCTTTGAAGGGCGAAGCTCACACCTATTGCTACCCCGCATTAAAGCTCTTGGCAACTTCGACGCCATCGCCATCGGCACGGGACCCGGCGCCTTCACCGGCACCCGCATTGGTGTTATGGTTGCCAAGTCCCTCTCCTATGCAATGAACCTGCCGCTCATTCCCTTCTGCTCCCTTGAGCTCTACGCTCCCCAAGAGCCAGGCCCCTTCACAATTGTCACCGACGCCAAGGCGGGTAAAACCTACACCCTATCTGGTATCCGCGGTGAGAGCGTCGAGCACCACTTACCCGCAAAACTCGATGGCAAACGGGAGCTAAACGCCCCAATCGACCTGCACCAACTCGCCAAAAAGCTCAAAGTACGTCCCCACACAAAAGATGTCTCGATCACCTACCTGAGGACGCCCTAGTTATGATTAAACTTTTAACAAATTACGACGTTGCAGGTCTACAAGCACTGAAAGCAGAGTACTTATCTGCAGATGACAGAAAACGCGCTGAGATGACCTCCAGTGCCGAGCACCTATTTGAAACCATTGGAAAAAACCTGAGAACTCGCCCCTATACTCCCCTTCTCTACCGCGTGAGTAAAGGTGAGACAACTGCCTATGTGTTTGGAATCTCTCATTTTGACCTAGCAACATGCAACATCACCCCAATTTTTGACGTTGCTAAGGGATCTAGTAAAATATTCGTTGAAAGAATGCCAGAGCCACATGAAACGCTAGGCGAGTACTTTCTCAATATAGAAAGGCAACTACGCAACACTCACGTCCCGATTGAAGAGCTCGATACACCAGAGCTTCTCGAAGGAATACGAAAAAAATATGCCGAGAGACCCGCTGAAGATGATAGCATCCCTGCCGTATTTGGACTCTCGCAAATGATTTGGGACATCTATGTGGCCCACATTGGCCATCAATCTCTCTTTGAAAAAGGTCGAGAGATCACCCCCTCTCGAGAAGAGCTCTATGATCGAGAAGCTGTCTGGGCAGATAGACTCTTAGCTGAGCTCGATGGCTCAAATAAAACATTTACTGTTGCAGTAGGTGGAACGCATTTGGTAGGAGATGGGATCATCGCTCAGCTGGCCGAAAAGGGGTGCATTATCGAGAGAATCAACTCTAGAAGCCTCGAGCCCTACGGAGAGGCTGACCTCCCAGTTGATTCCCTCTTGAAATAAATCCTAGAGCCTCTTAGAATATGTGCAGAAAACGTAACTCTTTACCAACAAGGAATAAATGACTAACGTCAAAGTCCGCCAAGGCGACTCTATTGATAAAGCCCTCAGAGCTCTCAAGAAAAAACTTGATAAAGAGGGTATTATGAAAGCTGCAAAAGCACACCGCTTCTACGACAAACCCTCTGTGAAAAAGCGTGCAAAATCTAAAGCAGCCCTAAAATACAAAATTAAAAAGACTCGATGAGCGACTACTACGCCACCCTAGGGGTTGAAAAAACTGCAACCCAAGACGAAATCAAAAAAGCTTACCGCAAGAAGGCTCTAAAGTTTCACCCAGATAAAAATCCAGGTGACGCTGCAGCTGAGGCCCACTTCAAAGAGGTTTCAGAGGCCTACGACATTCTCGGCGACGAGAAAAAGCGCCAGATGTACGATCAGTACGGCGCCGATGCCGTGCGCGGTGGCATGGGTGGTGGACCAGGAGCACACGGCTTTGCCTCAATGGATGAGGCGCTGCGCACCTTCATGAACGCCTTCGGTGGCGGCGGTGGCGGTGGCGGCGAGTCGATCTTCGACAGCTTCTTCGGTGGCGGCGGCGGAGGTGGCGGCACCTACGCGACGCAGGGCACCAGCAAGAAGATGAATCTCACAATCAGCTTTGACGAGGCGGCCAAGGGCGTTACCAAAGAGGTCAACGTCACTCGCTACACGCAGTGTACCAAGTGCAGCGGCTCAGGTGCTGAGAGCCCCAAAGACATCTCCAACTGCGGCACATGCGGCGGCAGCGGGCAGGTGCACCACTCTCGTGGCTTTTTCTCGATGACAAGCGCATGCCCCAACTGCCACGGCGCAGGTAAAATCGTCACAAAACCGTGCGGCGAGTGCCAAGGCTCAGGCCGCAAAAAACTCAAAGAGCGCGTCAAGCTCCCCATCCCGGCAGGGGTGGACGACGGCATGCGCCTCAAAATGTCTGGCCTCGGCGACGACGGTGAAAACGGTGGCCCTCCCGGCGATCTCTACGTCTTTATCTCCGTCAAAGAGCACGACATCTTCATGCGCGACGGCGACGACGTCGTGATCACACTGCCCCTCTCGTTTGCAGACGCTGCCCTCGGCGTGAAAAAAGAGATCCCAACTCCCCTATCGGGCACCTACCGCATCACGATTCCCGAAGGGACCCAGTCGGGCAAAATCCTCCGCGTCAAAGGACAGGGCATGCCCAATGTCCATGGCCACGGCAAAGGCGACCTTCTCGTCCAAGTCAAGGTGGAGACCCCGGTCAACCTCAACGCCAAGCAGAAGCAAATCCTCACCGATTTTGCTGAAACGGAAGAGCCAAAGAACTCGCCGAACAAAAAGAGCTTCTTTGAAAAGATCAAATCTTTCTTCTAACAAAGCCGGTTGATTTACCCGCATCGTTACCGTTTGTACTTGACCTAGCCTCTTCGAGATCCTATGCGCCCAATCACTTATAAATCGCGCCTAGTATTTAAATAAACAAACGCTTCTGTTATTATTTCTCCATTATTATTCAGGAGAAACATGAAAAAACTATTACTAGCGATAATTGCAGTCGGATTTCTACAAGCAGAGAACTACTCTTATACAAAAATTGGCTCATCTGTCGCCTACCAAAATATTGGCTTTGGCTATCGCATGAAAAATGAAGAGGCTCTGACGGGAAAAGATTTCTCTTTCAATTCCAACGTAAATCTTCCTATTTTGACCCAGGGCCATATCTTAGCTGCCCCCTCAATAAAATACACGACTCTTAAATACTCGCCTCCTAGCCATTCTTCGAGATACTTTGGAGTCGGCTTTGAGCTTCTCCTTCCTGTCTCGTATGGCTACGGATGGACTGTAGCCCCTGTTCCCCTCCCAAATATTGAGCTCGTATGGGGAACTGAGAGAAACCATCTGCGTTTTTCACAGTTTGGAGTGAATGTCCTTCCAGTAGCCATGGTACTTGGTGGGGCAACGGCAGTATTTTATGGTTCAGAAGAGCGAACCCGTGCAAGAAAATTGAGTCAGTCAGATATTGGTTTTCTCACAGCTGCAGCTGCCTCAACTGCGCTTTTTTCCTACTCGGTTGGCTTCTAATTCCAGTTTGTTGTAAAAGCAAGCTATGATAGAAGGCGCCCTTATACTCTGGTTTGTGTTAACAATTTTGTCGACGGCATATGTGCTCTACGATCAGCTGACTAATACGCCCTCAATGCGGATTATGACGCTCGCTTGGGTACTTGTTCTTCTGTACACTGGGCCAGTGGGTCTGTTCTTTTACTTCACCTCGTGCCGCCAACCCATGCCGGGCACGCACGATGAGTTTATCAAGCCCCACTGGAAGCAGGCGCTGGGCTCAGAAATTCACTGCGTGGCGGGTGATGCGACTGCAATCATTTTGAGCGCGCTTGTCCTATCCTTCTATGAGCTGCCCAATGGCCTTGAGTCGGTAATTGAATACGTTGTTGCCTATCTGTTTGGCCTGCTAATTTTCCAGGCGCTTTTCATGCGAGGTATGTTCGGCTCGTATGCGGAGGCGGTGGTGAAGTCGGTTTTTGCTGAGACGGTTTCAATGAACTTTGTGATGGCGGGAATGCTGCCAACGATCATGGTAATCAAGCATGCGGCTCCAGCGGCTAGCGATCCGGGTGGGCTGCTTTTCTGGGGGACGATGAGCGTGGCAACGCTAGTTGGCTCGCTCCTTGCCTATCCGATCAACTCGTGGATGGTGGCAAGGGGTATCAAGCATGGGATGATGAGCATGTCAGGTGAGATGCATCACCACCATCAGCATGCAGAGCGGCTCTCGTTGGGCAAGCAGTGGACGATTGTGATTGCAACGTTTCTCTTTCTCTTTGCAATCACTTGGATCACCAGTCTTTTCATTCCAATTGTGTTTTTCTCGACGTGACTTAGGCGGGGGTGATGAGGCGGGTGAGCTCATGACGCTTTTTGCTGTCTCGAAGCTCTTTCATGTAGCGCATCCACTGGCATTGGGAGGTGGAGAGGGCTGCAAGCTGCATCAGCTCATCAAAATCTTTTTGTGGGATGAGTTGATTGAGCCAATCGCTGAGTACGGGTAATTTGCGGATGGCGAGGTCGATCTTGCCCGCAAGTAGGTTTGTGGTGCCGATGAGCATCTCTACGTCTTTGGGCTTCTCTATGACCGATTTGCCCCAAATAATATTGCCTGCACTTGAGACGACCCAGACATTCTCTTGCGTTTTTGCGGCCTCTTTGTAGTACTGCATCTCAAACTGGGAGAGGCAGAGCAATTTGTAGCCGGCACTACCCTTGACTAGCAATAGGTTTTCAAATGCGCGCGCGCGCCGCGAGAGGATGGCTCGGTCTAGATCAAGATAATCATAAGTCATGTAGATTGGGACCCCGTTGAAAAAGCGGCCGTAGTCACCTGCCTTGTATATTGCACGATCCGAGAGATGTGTGGAGAGATCGATATATCCCTCAGGAGGCTTATTGGTTTTTAAGGCGTCAATGACGCGATCGACATCGAGAAGTGGCTCCGCATAGCTATCTTTTGTATCATTTTTATAGACGTTGAAAAGGTCTTGCACCTCTTTTGAAACATGAAGGCGCTGCTCGACTTCGAGTTTCATCTCAACGTGCTCTGCAATTTGCAGCTGATGGCCAACAGGAGCCGAGCCAACGGCGCCGGGTCGAACAAAAGCTGTTTTGACAAGCCGGCCCTCTTCGATAAGTTTTGCGATATTTGTCTCTAACTGTGCAAAACTTTCTAAAATGGGCTCAATTAGTTCCTCTGGCAAATCAAGAGGGGTGAGCTCGTCTCGTTTTGTTCTAATAAGCTCTGAAAGGTAGGTCAAATTGTCCTTTTCGATGAGCGAGGGGCCGTGCAAAGCATAGTGGTCGGTAGAATTTTCCGTATAGATGTAGGATTTGAGATCTTTGAGAAGCTTTTGCATTTCCTCTGTTTCTTCAAAGCCTATCTCAAACTGGAAACGGGTAAAGACTGCAGAGACGATCCCGCGAATGTGCTCTTGCGCCGCCTCTTGCGCCTTATCGGCTGCCTGTTCTGCCTGATAAATGCGCGCCTTGAGAAGAGTTTTATGCGTAGCAAGGGGGTCATCTTCAACTCCAAGGGTCTGCGCAAATTTACGAGGAAGAAGGGTTGTAACGGTCTGATTTTCCAGAAAATAGCGGTGGCGCTGGGTCGTTTGATCGATACGCTCAGCAGTCAACTGGCGATCGAGGAGCATCGCCATCTCACTACCTTGCGGGATGGGGCAATCAGTTCCATAGTAGTGCGCAGCATCAATGAAGTTAAACACGTGCTCAGGCTCAACTCCATGACGCTTGTACACCTCTTTAGTGGGCGCGGCAATGTGGACGGGATCTGCATCGGGGGCAAAAAGTAGTGCTGGCTGATGATTATCTGCGTAAAAGAAGATCACAGCGGGACGATTTTCCTCGATCAGAGCTTCGGAGAGCTCACGGGCGACCTCGAGGTTATCTTTACAGATGCGAAAGACTCCTCCAGGGTCTGCAAGAGTGCGCAAACGCTCTTTTTCTACCGGGGTGCGCTCTTTTAATAGGTTTGCAATCACCCGCCCCGGCTTGAGCTCATCGATCACGTGTACCTGCCCCTGATGAACATAGCGATAGGCAATACGTCCTGAATCGCGGTTGAGCTGCGCCGGCTCGCCTTTTGTCAGAATTGATTGATGCAGAGAGTAGAAAACGGCCTTAAGCGTACCCGACAAGATGCGGCTATTTCCCAGGAGCTCGACTAAAAAAATGCTCGAGGCGCTCATGTGGTGGCTGTAGATCCGAATTTGATCCATAGCAAATTTTGATGCGGCTGTTACTCGGCATGAGGGATTTGTATTGATCGCCTCAACTGCACTAGCGCGATCGGCTCCACTTTCACAAGCCGAGAGCGTCATTCCACCGGTAATCTGCGTAAAAAAAGCGCCTGCTTGGGTATTATTGTAGTCGAGCACTCCACCCGAATGCTCACAGGCAAGTTGCGACTCCTCTTGCAGATGGGAAAGTAAAATATCTCCCATGTCAAGGGAGATGCCCTCATGTGCTGCTGAAAAGAGGTAGTAGAGGTAGAGCTCAAAGCCGTAGCCAAACTTGGTTGTTGCGGGGGTATTTGCGGAGAGATAGGGGACAATTTCGGGACCCTTTAAGCCGTAAGAGATGCGATGGGTTTGTTTCAGCGTTGCATACAAAAGCTCTTGGATAAAGTGCGAGGCAAACGAAATCAAATCCCTTGTGGCCGGCTCAACTAAAGCCAGCTCGCGATCAAAATTTCCCTTTTTTAAAAGATAGTCTGAAATCCAATCATGATTTGGTAAAGCGCCACTCTCAATGAGATGTCTAACGACTACGGGGGCAATTTCTGCATGATACATGCCCTCTGAAAGGTGCGCTTGCTCATTTGTTTGCAGTCCAACAATCCCCGCCATTTTTTCATCTGTCAAAAGAAAATTCACTGCTCGATGCATCAACTCTGCCGGTGGTGCATCAAGAAAACCGGCGGAGCCTACAGGAAAATTCACGCGAGAGAAGATATCGAGTAAAATCGAGCCCTCATCGCCTACTGGATTTGTGTTGCAAATCGTCGATAAGATGTCCTTTAGTAGCTCCATTTTGTTTGTGAGCGTTTCATCTACTCTCTTAAGTGAGGCAATCTTTTGCGCCGTTGCAGTGAGCTCCAAAGCGAGAGTTTGAATCGTTTCCCTCTTTAAGATCAACTCATGAGGAGTGTCATATTCATCATTTCCAAGTGCAGCGTTTGCGAGCATTCTCTCAACTTTTTTCAGCTCATCATAAGTCATTTCATCGCGATCTAAATCAAATGTAACATGCTTAATGTGGGGATCTTTTTCAGTGACAATTCCCATATAAGAGCGGTATTGATCTTCAGGGATAATTGTGAGAGGCAAAAGTCTCTGAGCGATCTCTCCATCACGCAATGCAGGCAAGATGTGCGTTGTTTTTCCACCCCCACAGGGAACAGCTTCAGCAAGGGTTTTTTCGCGAGACATCTTATCGATAATCGCTGCTTGTGGGGAGGGGTCGGGGAAAAAGCGCACCCGCTTGCGGTACATGTGGGCAAGCAAATGGCGCTGATCCCATATAGCGCTATCAGAAAACTCACTGAGTTGAGCGAGCGCTCTGTTAAATTGACTTGGATTTGTGAGCCCCTCTTCATACGCTTCTAGGTGATCTGTAGCGATGGTTAAAAGCATCATGTTCATTACCCGCTCGAAAAGAAGCTCATGGTCAACATCGGGAAGGTATCTGAGAATATCTTGAGGCTCCCCTGAGACCGCAAAATTGATGAGATCATCAAGCTCAATTGGCCGCTCGAGCCCTAAGATCACTTTTTGCACCCTCCCCTCTCGAATCATCTCTAGCACCTCACCAGTCACCTTTTGAAGGGCTTGACCGATCACCTTTTTTTGCACTTCTATCCACTCACTCTCAACTGTCACTTTTTCTTCAGGTAGTTTGTATAGATACGGAGACTCAACGTAGTCTGCCCCTTCAATATAGGCCTCTCTAAACTCTTCAAGATCTTTTTTGACAACGTCACAATATCTGGGATCAGACACAACTGAGTCTATACTTCTAAGAGCCTCATCGATGAGCTCAAGCATAGAATCTTCGGTTAAATCAACTTTGGGCCTTGGAATCGAGTAATCGTCTCTCTTTGCAAAAAATGCCTCGAGAAATGACTTAAACTCGGCAGAGCGCATCTTATCCGCAAAAACCATCGGTTCAGTGAACCGCCGCAACTTTTTTTGAACAGAGCGCTGATAGGGAAGATAGTTTTGCGGCCCCTCTGTAACTTTTTGAGCAGGGGCTGTTACAATAAATTCTTTGGAATCTTCACTCCTAAGACTCTTCAAGAAAGCTCTGTAGCTCTCTAAATCGACAACAGCTTCAATTGCATCGGTACAATCTTCAGATAAAACCCACAAAGCAAATTCCCAGCGCGAATCCTCTACCTCAAGGGCAAGAATCCCTCTAAATGCTAAATCGCGCATTTCTTCAGAGCTCTTTAACCTAAGCTTAAGCAAGAGAGTTAACCCCTCTTGATCAAGTTTAGAGGGGTATTTTGCAACCAGGGCAAAAAACTCTTCGTATGTGAACGCATCACTCTCTAGTGCGGCATCTCTTGCTTGTATAAACTTTTCAGCATCCTCTTCTTTCAAAAAATAGGGTTCAAAATAGGACGGAACGTCTACTTTAAATTCTTGCTGGAATGTCCATTTAGGTGGAAGCTCATGAAAATCTAAATCACCAAAATTCCTAAGCTGATCTCTTCGCACTTGAAGTCGTTCATCATCTCCCAAATAACTTAAGAGCTCAAGCTCCTCTACTCTCTCGAGCGTTGCATCGAATGAGAAATTATTTAAGAGCGGCAAATAAGAGTGACAATAGAAATCCTCAACTTGTTTAACTAAATGTTTGGTCTTCTGCCCATTTCTCAGCTCTAAAAGCATGGCATAAAGAATAGCAGGTGTCACTTCCGGGTCGCGAATGGTGATACCTCTAATTCTGTGAAGAATTTCTACATTGCTAGCAGCTTGATCGGGAGTGATGTGTCTAAGCTGCTCCATAGCAAGTGCACCTTGGCGCATGATTGCAAAAAGGTAGGCAAGTGTGAGTCTCTCAGCCCCACCTGTTGCATGAATCTTACCTGCAGTTGCATCGTAGGTCAGATAGACAAATGAAGAGATAGATTTTCGCTCCCACTCATAGGAACGAGGAGAAAAATCTTTCAGACTTGCCTCACCATCCGATTTTAAAGATTGCATGGGAACTGCAATGAGGTATTTGTCTCTTTCATGGATATTTTGAAAGGCAAGATAGTCTTTAAAGCCACAAAAGTGGTCCGTTAAATCGAGTTGAGATAGATGGTAGTTTGGGTGGTGAGTGAGACGACCATCCTCAAGCTTCATGTTTGAGTCCTGAATCTCGATACGTCCCTCTTTCTCCGTGATGTACCCTGGAGGCTGAAACCTTGAAAGATCAATGCCTGAAACTGAGGGAATCTCCATTAATTTGATCTCTTTGCCTGAAGCATCTAAAATTCTCTCTCCATCGGGAATTGTGTAGCGCACATCAAAGGTCTTTGCATCTAAAAAAAGTAGATCACGGCCACCAGATTCATCCAACTCTCTTCTTTCAAAGCAGAGTAGATCAGGGCTCCTCAAGAAGTTAAGCCCATTGATTTTTTGATCGTCAAAAATTTGCGCTTCTGGATTGTAGCAATAGTAGCGGCCCTCATAGAGAATATTGAGGCGCTGAGGATCCATACCGCTCGGGTCTCTGTCTTGAGCCTGGAAAAACGACTTGCCCCCATACGTGAATGTAAATCCCCCTTCGGATCTATGCAGTTTGATCCGCTCGGGATGATCAAATAGATGATCAAATTTCAAATAGGGGCCATCTCTTTTAAAATCCCTGGCCGAGGCGATCATGCGATACTCGTGCAGCTCATCATTGTATTTTGAAACAATTGCCGTTTCGCTATTGACTTCAAGCCGATCCCCATTTGTGAGTGTGCATTGAACCGTTGTTGTATTTATATGCGAAAAATGCTCGATCCCAACTGAAATTTCTATGTAGCCAGCCCCAACTAACGCAGCATGAAGGCTCTCTTTTGTGAATGCAAGTGCCCTTTTCCCCTCTTTGATCTTATTAAATTGCGAGACAATCTCCATCTCTAGAAGAGGAATTGCCTTCTCTTTAGTCAAAGGGTTTCTCGTGCAAAATAGATGGTCTGAGAGCATCATTTGGTCATCTCCACCAAATGTGAGCTGAATGTAGAGACGGTGCATACGAAGCAAGCTCTTTGCCTCTACATTCTCAGCAGTCGCAAGCCACTCCTCAAAGGGAAGCGACTTGAGCCTCTCTTCGAGTGTCTCACAATTGTGGAGTGGCGCAACTTGTTTGATGAGATGGAGCGCAAAGCTGACAAGACGCACCCCACCGCAGAGCTCTGAGACCAACTGCTTCGGCTGTCCAGGACGCAGAGGATAGAGCTCAAGCAACCGCTCAAGAAATTGAGATAGCAAAGCAGTTAACTTTGCATCTACTGCGCCCTCGATTAAAAAGCGCGTTTCTCCCTTATCTGAAACAACAGATTTACAGAGTTGATTGGTGAAAAGCGCCACATATTTAGGATCAGAAAGTAGCGAGAGATGGTCAATGAGATAAGAGACCAAATGGTGGGGCGCCTCCTTTTGATTGAGCATCAAAATAGCGACCTCTTTGATACGCTCATCAACCTCTTCTAAATCCTTTAAATAGCCTCTCTCAGCTTCTCTATCATAAAGCGTCTCTCTTCTAGAGAGCGCTTCAATCTTATTCAAGGTAGTTAAAACAGTAGGATCACCACTCTCACGACAGCGGTGTGCGAGAGCAAAATTCCAAAACATTTCATGCCTATCCCCGTATGAATCCTTATCCATATCTAGTGGAGATATTTTTTCACTTTTAGGGTGATTTCCTTCGTGCCATTCATTTCGAAAAGTACTATACATGGAAGTCGTGGTATGCTGATAAGAGTGAACAGACATCAAAAGAGGTACAAGATAGGCATACTTTTCCGATTTTTCCGTAAATGGACTTTCTGGTTCTTCAAATTCACTGCACATCACAGCTCTCATCAGCTTGTGATAAAACTGCGAAAATTCTTCCAAATGATCAGATGCTTCCTTTTCACATTCTTTGCGAAAAAGCTTAGATACACTTTTCAAAAGCGGCGGCAAGTCTGTAAAAGTCTTCTCAGAAACTATCAGTTCTTCTTTTTCAAGATCCGCATAAATCGCGCCATCAACTTGCCCACGCTTAATCGCCTCTTGAGCGCGATCAAACTCTTTAAGATCCTCGAGATTGAGGGGCACAATCTCCTTGCGGAAGAGGTCCTCTTGAGAAGGCAACAAATGCCTAGCAACCTCTAAGCTCTCCTCTGGATTCATTCGAGATTCATAAATCCGGCAAAGCCCTAGAATTGCCGCATAGAGAGCCGCAGAGGCGTTGATATCTTCTGCCGAGACAACAGAGTATTTATTTCGGAAAAGTTTTGAGTGGTAGTAGTAGATCCCAGAAAGATAGATCAAAATACAATATCCATCTTTATCAAGCACCTTTGCAAGTGCATCCTCATCTAAATCTAGACGGCGAGTAAACCGGGCAATCTCGCGCGCTGAAAATTCAGCATTGTCATACCACCTCTTCCCGCCTTCCAAGTTTTCTAAAAGCCGCTTTGCCTCATCCATTAACTCGCTTGCTGGAATCATTTCAGAGCCCTCGCTCTCAAAAAGAGGGATGTAATCCGCTTTCCAATTGAAAAACTGCCTTTTTGGATAAGCTTTATCGGAAATTTTCAGCTCTGTATTAAATACTGCGGGATCTGCACGAGACTCTAAGGTTGGAAAGTCGCTTGGCACAGGGTGCAAAAGTTTGACCATATAGCCCTCAAGCCGCTTTTGCATCTCTTCTACATCTGGCCCGAAAGTGCCATAGGAGCTCTTTTCAAAACGCCTTGCCGTATTTTCAATCGCCCTTTGTAAAAAATAAATGACTGCGGGATTTGCTCGGTGATATCTTGCACATTGCAGATCATCCCCAAGAGCCTGGCAAATGCGATCGACTGTGAGCCATTTCGTGAGCGTCATCAACTTTTTGAAAAGCTCAGGGCGCAGATGATAGGCCGCCCAATGCTTGAAAGCAGCCATCGCGCAGACACCGCTTCGGTGAGGCTGCTTAAATCGCTTCTGCTCATCAATCACATAGTGCTCATTTAATAGAGCTTTCAAAACATTGTACACTTGCTCTTTTTTGTACTTGGTATTTCCCTTATCGTCATGAATTGAAAAAAGCAGAGAGAAAACGCTTGATAGCTTCGAATCAGAAAAACCACGATATTGCATACGCGGATCGATTTTGACTTTATATCGCGCAAAAAAAGCAGGATGCGCGCTCACCCCTAGCCCCCCATTATAGATCGAGAGTGAATAGCTTCCATCAGTAGCAACCTTGGCTTCTATCAAATAAACGTGCTTTCCAAATCGAAGAGAGAGTCGAGCACTACCTTGTCTATGCAACAGCTCAAAAACTTTATGCACCTTTGCATAGCCAACACACCCCTTAACAGCTTCCGTATCAGAAACAACTTGATCAAGCCCTTCGGTCACCGCGGTGAGCTCATCTCGCTCCTCATCAGACAAAAAAGCTTGCGCGCGTCCAAACCAATGATTCAAATATTGACATGCAATCAACCCCCGGCCACTCTCTAACCCACTGTTTCCAATGATATGATCCCCATGAAGCATTGCGAAATATCGCCCTGACGCAGGATCCATATCGATTGGATTAGAAAAAAAGAGATCTTCATCCCGCTCTTTCAGCTCAAGTGTAAGCTCATCTGTAGCAAGCCCCTCAATCTTCCTCTCCGGAGGTACAAAAAACCTCTCTTTTGGCAATTGCCTAGGATCGAATAGCCTCTCTGTCAAACTGCCGAAATGCATAAGTTAAGAAAATTTAAATTTTTAGTAACGCTAGACTATCAAAAACCAATATTAACCGCAATTAATTAATAATAATCAAAATCAGTAAATTAAAATAATAATTAATAACACAAGTATGTTTACTTAAAACCTTGCGCTAAATAACAACAAAATATAAAATCTTCGTTAAATCTTTAATTAGGAGTCCATTATGGGTCATGCAAGCGCAGTAGACACAACCAGATCAGCAAGGGGGGCCCCAGGCACATTGCCAACAAGCTCAGCAGTCGAAACAGCAGCTGCAAGTGTTGACGCAATAGCCAAAGAATTACTTGCTAAGAACCCACCTGGAATCACACAAGAAAAAATCCAAGGCTGGAGAGATGATTCGAATAAATTAAAAGTAGCAAAAAGGCAATTAACCAGAGCCCAAAGTAGACCTACGCGCGATGAGAAAATTAAAGAAACACGCGCATTAAAAGCAGACCTTTTTAAAGCGATTGAGGCGTTAAATGAGGCAAAAAAGGGCGCTCCGTCTGCTGGCGCAGGTGTACCGACTCCATCTGCGGGCGCTGGCGTAGGTGCACCAGCACCAGCGCCAGCACCAGCACCAGCACCAGCACCAGCACCAGCACCAGCACCAGCACCAGCACCAGCACCAGCACCAGCACC
>JALEGI010000019.1 GCA_022763045.1 Simkaniaceae bacterium
ATCTACCTCACATTTCGCACACGCGGGGTCCAATTCCGTCACCTCTGGCTCGCTCATAAGATGGCGATTACGCGCCACGATGACGGGGCGCAGGGCGATATTTCCCACTTTCAAGCCTTGATGACCGCCTTAGCAGCGACAATTGGAATTGGCAGTATTGCTGGCGTTGCCACAGCTTTAATGGCGGGCGGCCTTGGGGCAATTGTCTGGATGTGGGGAGCTGCGATTTTTGGCATGGCAACTAAGTATGCTGAGGCGATTTTAGCGATCAAATATCGAGTAGTCGATTCCAAAGATGAGATGTGCGGCGGCCCGATGTACTATCTCTCAAGGGGAATGAACTCGAAGTTTCTCGCAGGCGCCTTTGCAATCTTAACGGCGTGTACTGCGCTAGTCACTGGAAATATGATCCAATCAAATTCTGTTGCCAATGCTGCTGTTGAGCTGCTTGGGGTTAACCCTCTCTGGGTCGGGTTTATGCTGATGGTCCTCGTTGGGGTCCCCCTTTTAGGAGGCATTAAGAGCATCGGCAAGATTGTTGGGATTTTAGTTCCTACGATGGCTGTTTTCTACATCGGTGGGGGATTAATCATTGTTTTAATAAAGATTACCTATGTCCCGCAAGCGATTGCGTTGATCTTCAAGTCGGCTTTTAGTGGACAGGCAGCTGTCGGCGGATTTTTGGGCGCTGGGGTGATGCAGGCGGTGCAAGCGGGCGTTTCAAGAGGCGTTTTTTCAAGTGAGGCAGGTCTGGGAACATCTCCAATTGCGGCAGCCGCTGCAAAGACCGATTCACCAGGGCGTCAGGCGCTTGTTTCTATGTGCAGCGTCTTTATCACCACAGGCATTGTGTGTACAATCACAGGTCTTGCGATCGCTATGACTGGCGTTTTGGGCCAGCAGGGGGCAAATGGAGAACTTCTCGATGGAGCAGCTTTAGTTCTAGTCGCCTTTGATCAGGTGATTCCACACGGTGGACTTATTGTCACGATTGCTCTTATTCCCTTTGCCTATTCGACGATCTTGGGATGGGCATTTTATGGCGAAAAGTGCGTCGAATACCTCTTTGGGGTGCGCGCTGTGCCCTTTTATCGTATTTTAAGTACCCTTGTTGTTTTGCCGGGAGCAGTTTTGAACCTCCATGTTGTCTGGCGCATCGCCGATATCATGAATGGCTTGATGGCGATCCCCAATTTAATAGGATTGATTGTTCTTGCCGGAGTTGTGAGCAAAGAGACAAAGCTCTTTGATCGGATGCTCGATCATGAGAGGATTTCTAGTACATGATAGCTTGGCTCGATAATCTTCTTTGGGGCGGGCCTCTGCTCATACTTCTCTTCGGGGTCAGTGTTTATCTCACTGTCCACCTTAAAGGTGTGCAGTTTCGCTACTTTTGGTACTGCCAAAAGCTCATCTTTACTCAAGATGACTCCAATGCCCAAGGAGATATGAGCCACTTTGCCGCTCTGATGACGGCTCTTGCTGCCACAATCGGCATGGGTAGCATTGCAGGTGTGGCAACAGCAATTGTGGTAGGTGGCTACGGTTCGCTCTTTTGGATGTGGGTCACCTCTTTACTTGTTATGGTCACCAAGTATGCTGAGGCAATTTTAGCGATTAAATATCGGGTTGTTGATGAAAAGGGGGAGATGTGTGGTGGCCCGATGTACTATCTCGAACGGGGATTGAAGCAAAAGTGGCTTGGAGTGCTTTTTGCCATCTTTGGTGTCGGCGCCTCTTTTGGGATTGGAAATATTGTCCAATCGAATGCGGTTGCCGAATCAGCGTATGAGCTGATGCGTATTGATCCGATCTACATGGGGCTACTAATGATGGTTCTTACGGGCGTTTCAATCATTGGAGGGATTAAGAGCATTAGCCGAATTGTCTCGATTCTTGTCCCCGCAATGGCGCTTTTTTATATCGTCGGTGGACTTGTGATTCTCTGCGCTCACATAATTCATCTACCGGGCGTCTTTTTGCTAATTTTTAAGACAGCTTTTACCGGACAAGCCGCGATGGGGGGCTTTTTAGGTGCTGGGGTGATGGCGGCGATTCAGTATGGGGTTTCCCGCGGCGTCTTTTCAAGTGAGGCGGGGATGGGAAGCTCCCCGATTGCAGCAGCTGCGGCAAAAACGGGGTGCACTGTCACGCAGGCCCTTGTGTCGATGTCTAGTGTCTTCATCACAACAGGAATTGTCTGCACCATTACAGGTGTAGTCATTGCCCTTTCGGGAAAGTTGGGGGCATTCGGTGCAAATGGAGAACTGCTCAATGGCTCTGCTCTTGCCCTTTCGGCATTTAACGCGCTGCTTCCTTACGGTGGGATGATTGTCACACTAGCTGTGATTCCCTTTGCCTATTCGACGATTTTAGGGTGGGCATACTATGGGGAAAAGTGCATGGAGTATCTCTTTGGACTCAAAGTCGTTGTGCCCTACCGCATCGTCTTTACGCTCTTCATGGTCCCAGGGGCTTTCATGTCTCTCGACTTTGTTTGGCACTACGCAAATCTAATGAACGGCTTGATGGCAATTCCAAACCTGATTGCTCTTGTTTGTCTTGTCCAAATCGTTAAACATGAATCGCGATTACTCCCTCAATGAGGGGCGCCTGCGCCTGCGCGAGGTCCTCTCTCTTCGGGCCATTTAAAAAAGCGCGCCTCACCATAGGTGAGTGTTCCAATCGCATCAAAGGTGAGTCCCTCAAAAACTTTATGAGGTACATCTTCTGTTAAACTTGGGTCGATGCGGATTTTAGAGATCAATTGGCGCTCATCTCTGCTATGGGCGTGCGCTGTTTGAAGTACAAGGTGCTGCATGTACTCCATCGAGTTGCGAAAGTCTGTTTTTGCTACGCAGTGGTAGACGGTTCCCTCCGTATCAACGGTAATTTCGAAAAAGCAGACTTTACCCTTCCATGCCCCAGGAATAAGGTAGCGCATGTGTTCACTCCCGTCTTCTCTAATAAAAGGAAAGGGTTTTGCATAAGGAGTAGCCGCGAGCCTAATTAATAGATCGTAGGGGACACTTGAAGCGCTTATGCGATCAGCCTTGATCTGCCCCCCGGGTGCTGCAGCACCATATTTGGAGTAGTAGGCCTGATCAGGGTCGCGATCGAAGAGATAAACTCGCTTGTCGGTGCGTCTAATATCTGTTTCACGAATCTTTGGTGCGAGGGTATCTAGTTCGGGTGCTTTGGGCTCTGAAGGAGGCGGGGGAGGCGCGACTCTTTTACGCCGTCTAGATTTACTCGCTTTTGCTGGACGCTTATGTGGCTTAGACTGACGATTTCTAGCTTCAAACTCACTAGCAAAGTCACTTTTTGTCTCAGGATCGCCGATAGCTGGAGCTACTCTTGGATAGAATCTCTGAAAAGATTTTTCAACTTCTCTTGGTCTTTGAACTTCAGTCCGAAGTGCTTTGTGTAGGCGTTTATACATCTCAAGATGATGCTCTTTAGCAGAAACTACCCGATCCACAAGAGCTAGAATGGTATTGTGCTCCTCTTCAATATAATCAAGAGATCTTGAGATTTTGTCGATATCTTCAAGTGTTAGGCCAATTGAGTGTGCAATTTTCGCGCCCTGTAGCATACTTAATTTCTCACCTTCGTGCCAAGGGAGTCCCTCGCCAAAACCCGTAATATTTACACTTACCAGGTATCGCATGACTAGGCGAAGAAATAGCTGGTGGCTACCATGCGTCTTTTTATAGTTTAAGCACTTCTCGAAAAATACCTTGAGACGGGCGTGTTTTACAGGAGGGAATCTCTCATATAGAGAAGCTTTTAGTGCTGTAAAGCGATGAAGCGTGCCCTGGAATTCGATCATTTTGTGAAGTTGATTAAGGTAGGGGGTGAAAAGATCGACTCCGGGGAAGTGCGAGTAGGGAGCGATTTGCTTTGCTAGCTCCACATATTTGGCCTCATACCTATTAATCTCTCTTCCAATGCTGCGAATCTGCGCCAAACTTGCTAGCGACTCAGCGCAACGTTTGATGTTTAAGGGAACTGTTGGGTCATTGATTAGAGGTTTCAGTCTCTCAAGAACTTCAAGTTCTTTCTCCTCTTTGAAGCGAAATACTTTTGCCTTGGAGCCAAAATACTCTTCAAAATTCACGCAATCTGCCACATAAACTGTTAGAGGAACAAAATCTTCGTCAAGATCAAAAGTCGAATATTCTGTGGAATTCAAAACGATGAATTCTCCATTAGGACGCAGGCCACTATTAATCGTTCCTGGGATCAGGTGGTAGGCAAGGAGCTCAGTTCTTAGAGCTTTAAATAAGTGCTTTATCCCGATTGTATGCTCAGGAAGATGTGCAATTGTCATTGCAGCTCGATAAAAAAGATTTTCAATTTTTCCTAATTGTCTAGGAGTGGAAATTCCATCAATGTATGCCATCACACATGCATTGATGACATCTGCTTGTGGAGACAGGTAACCAGGGTCTTTTTGAAGGTAGGTTAGCAGTTTTGAAGAGAGCGTCGCAGAGCGCTCTCTACCATAATCTAATGAGGGAAGAGAGGCTAATATCCATCCTATAGGAGCTTTCTCAGTAAGATCAGTAGTTGGCATAAGGCGATAGTCAAGAGCCATGCCATCCGTCTCTAGGACTTTGTCAAGATTTTTTTCTAAAACATAAGCTCTGATACCTTCCAAAATTACCCCCTAATTTGCAGGAGATAATAAAGAAGTTGTTAGTTTATTGCAATTTGAGCTTCTAATTCAGCAAGTTTATTTCGCGTCTCTTCAACAAGAGCTTTTGGAGCGCGATTAACAAAGTTTGGATTTGATAGTTTAACTTTGAATGACTCAATTTGAGCTTGGAGCTTCTCCCGCTCTTTTGCAAGGCGCGCCTTCTCCTTTTCGATTAGATCCTCGGGAAGGGGGATGAGAACTTTCAAAGGTCCGGCCATTGCAACGGAGGCGAATGTAAGTTTAGGCTCTTCAGAGTGCATTTGAATCGATTTTGTTCTAACAAGGGCTGAGACAATCTCTGTGTGCTTGCTCTCACCGACAATGTGGACATCAACGGCGACGTTTGGGGCAAGACCCATTTCCGCGCGAATATTGCGCACGGTGTAGAGAAGTTCTTTTGCCTCTTCGAATTCTCGCTCAGCCTCCTCATCAACCTCTCGTGCAACTGGGAATGGTGCATTCATACAGAGAGTGTCAACGCCAGGTAGAGAGCTGTAGATCTCTTCGGTAATGAAAGGAACAATTGGATGCAGCAGCCGAATGGAAGCTGAGAGCACCTTAAGTAAGATCCGTTGCTTGTTTTCACGCAAGGGACCTTTCAAATGGGGTTTCGAGCACTCAACGTAGTAGGCGCAAAACTCATCCCAGAAGAAGGTGTAGATGCGATTTGCCGCATCGTCAAAATCGTAGGTGTCAAAGTTATGGCGCAGAGCTGAAATTGTTTTTGATAGGCGTGAGAGAATCCAGCGATCATCAAGGGTCAATTGGCTCTGATCAATCTCGCCCTCTTTGAGGTCTTCCAGATTCATCATAACAAAACGGGCGGCATTCCAAAGCTTGTTTGAAAAGTTTTTGTACTCTTCGAAGCGCCGGCGATCGAGATCGATTTGCCGTGCATGTGAAACGGATGCACATAGCGCCATGCGCATTGCATCAGCACCATACATCTCGATAATCTCGATGGGATCAATCACGTTGCCCTTTGATTTGGACATCTTTTCCCATTTGCTCTTCACATCTTTTGGAAGTTTTTGTCCCAGCTCATACTCAATACGCTCTGTGCGCGGGACGTAGTTGATGTGCCCATCAGTAGATTCGCGCCAGTAGGACTTACCGTAGATGAGCCCATGAATAAATGTGGCATCAAAGGGCTTTTCCCCCATCACGTATTGCCCCATCATAATCATGCGAGCAACCCAGAAAAAGAGAATGTCGTGGCCAGTAACGAGGACTGAGGTGGGGTAGAATTTTTCAAGCTCGGGGGTCTTTTCGGGCCAGCCAAGTGATGAAAACGGCCAGAGCGCCGAGGAGAACCAGGTGTCGAGGACGTCGTGATCTTGCTCCCACTTCTCGGGCTCGGAAGCGACTTCTTGAGGCATGTCTTCTAATGAGCAGAGTGTGCGCCCATCTTCATGGTGCCAGACTGGGATTCTGTGTCCCCACCAGAGCTGGCGAGAAATGCACCAGTCGCGCAGATTCTCGATCCAGTGAAAGTAGGTCTTTTTCCAGTAGTCGGGGACCATTTCAATATCGGCATCAGCAATGGCACTGATGAGCTTTTCCTTGAATGCGGTGACTTTGACAAACCACTGCTTTGAGAGGTAGGGTTCAATGACCGCTTTTGAGCGGTAGGAGAGTCCAACGCGGTTTTTGTGGGGCTCGACTTTCTCAAGATGTCCCTCCTTACGCAGCCTCTCGACGATCTGTTTGCGTGCATCTAGCATCGATAAGCCAGCATATTCACCCTCGGCAATCTTTCCATCGGGAGTCATCAGGTTGATCGCCTCTAAATTGTGCCTTTGCCCAACTTCCCAATCATTAAAATCGTGCGCAGGAGTGATTTTAAGGGCGCCAGTTCCAAACTCGGGATCGACGTGGTGATCTTCGATAATCGGAATTTCTCGCCCAACAATCGGAAGACGAATTTTCTTGCCAACCAGATGCACGTAGCGCTCATCTTTTGGAGCGACGGCGACGGCTGTATCACCAAGCATGGTCTCAGGGCGCGTTGTCGCAATGATCAAATGCTCATCAGAGCCCACTACAGGATAGCGCAGGTGCCAAAGACTTGAGTCGCGCTCCTCGTGCTCCACCTCATCATCTGCAAGAGCTGTTTGCGTCACAGGGTCCCAATTGACGAGATAATCGCCTCGATAGATCAGGCCATCATCGTACATCTTTTTGAAAACAGAGCGCACCGCGTGGTTCGATTTTTCATCCATTGTGAAGCGTAGGCGTGACCAGTCGAGTGAGCAGCCAACCATTTTTAGCTGACGGATGATGTGCTCTTGATTTTCCTCTTTGAAGGCCCAGACATGCTTGAGAAACTCCTCTCTTGGATAGTCGCTGCGTCTCTTTCCCTCTGTTGCCATCAGGTGGCGCTCAACAACTGTTTGTGTCGAGATTCCGGCATGATCTGTGCCAGGAAGCCAAAGCACCTCATGGCCATCCATGCGCTTATAGCGAGCGAGAATGTCCTGGATCGTATCGACCAGCGCGTGTCCCATGTGCAAGACACCGGTAACATTAGGTGGGGGCAAAATGATGCAGTAGCCCGGTTTGTCTGAGGAGGGATCGGCCTTGAAGTGGCCTCCCTTTTCCCAAATTTCTTGCCATTTTGGCTCAACGCCTTTGTGATCGTACGACTTTTCCATAGGGGAAGATGATAATTGAAATGGAGTGAGAAGTCAATCTATGAGCTAGCTTCAACCTTAATCTGACCAAAACGTTCGTTAAAAACTACATGGCTCGCAACTTCAATTGGCGTTTGAAAGACAGTAAATCTTGGGCGGTTGATGACATGTTCAAATTTCACACCCTTAAGAAGAGGAACTGAGCTAACAACCTCTTGAAAGACAGCGCTAACTGTTGCTCCATCTTCTATGTCGAGATCTCCTGTGTATTCAATTGTGGACCCATTTCCATGAATTGAAAAATTAACTAACATCAGGCTCTCCTTCAAATTTGACATTTATTGTGCCCGGAAAAATTGCCGATGTCTCAAGGAGCGGAGCTCCGCTTAAATCGGAAAAGTGAGGGCGATTTAAAAGAGCCGAGCCACAAGGAGATGCTTGCACCCGTGGGGGGAGGAGTTCAAATGCTTTGAGGAATGCTTCACTAACAGTGGAATTTACATTTATTTCGACCTCTTTTGGCTCAATGATTGAAGGAGTAAAATATAAATTGAAATTGACTCTCATTTGAATTCCTTGTTTATTGTCGATACAATACCAAAAAAAGAATTTCAAATAAAATATAAAAACTATTATAAATGTTGAAAGTGGGCGACTTTTCTATTGCCAAATACTTACGGTTTTGCTGAGACAATATAGCGCGTAGTTGAATCGTGAGTTGCTTGTGTGAAAAGGGGGCGATTGATTAAGGCAAGAAACTCGTGAGTCTCAGGAAAAGAGCTCTCTACCATCGCCCTTTCAAAGGCAGCTTCGACACGCATTTCTACAGGGACACGCGTTTTGATATGAATCCCTAAGGGAAAGAGGGTAAAAAACATCTCTTTTGTCGGTGCAGAAATCACGCGTCCAAGAGCGGTACGAGCCGTTGCTAGCGCAGGAGCTGCGAGCGCTGAGAGCTCATAGCGCGAACTGCCAACCGAAATTGACGCAATATTATTTACCCGATCACCAAATAGTGTTGTCAGCAGTCTTTCAAAGGTGAGGTGGGGATCTGTAGGTCTTGCTATTTGTGCTGTGCCCATTGTGGGCACAGAAATCTTGACTGTATCCATTTAGAGTCCCAAAAAGCTAGAAATGGTTTTGCCTAATTTTTCAAGCAATGTTGGCTCAGGTAGTGTTGGAGTAACACCAATTGTTGCGCGAAGGTGACCCTTTTGCGCCGCTTGAATTTCTTCTACTCGAGCTGTAAGGGGATAGACTCTTCCGTTGATTTCAACCCCAGAAAAATAGGGTGTTGGATCTCTTTCACGAATCGCATTTAAATGCGCGTTTTGTAAAACTGCTGCTCGAAGTGCATCTGCTACAGTTGTTGTCTCGTTAAAATCAACTAATGTTGGCTTTGTTAAAATTCCTGGTAGTAAAACACTGGCTACGTTAGCTACTGCCATAATATCCTCCTAATATAGGAAATATTATAACATATTCTTAAATTAATATTAACAAATAAAAATATATTTATTTAATTGCTAATTTTTAGTTGTTTACGCTAGGGAGTTTTGCAAGTTTTAGCTGGGCCTCAAGCTGTTTTTTTTCCCATTTGAAGGCCCAGGTGGTCCAGCCCTTCTCATCGGGTAGATTGTGAGAGAGGTGGTGGCCAAGAAGAGAGGTTGTCTTGGGGAAGGGGGTTTGCAGAAGGTCGCGGAAGGCCGATTCAGCCTTCCCTTGTCGAGTCAGGTGGGCGCCAAAGGGGGCGTAGAGGGGTGATGCGGGGTTTGTCAGCTCTTCGCGAGAGTATTTCTTAAAAATTGGTGTAGGGTCCTCTCCAGTTTGCAAGAGCGCTCTAGCTCGCAGAGCGTCGGTAAGAGGGGTTTGGGCTAGCCCTTTTAGTAGCTCTAGCGAAGGCGTTTTATGAGCTAAGTAGAGGCGCGCTGTTTGATCATCGGGAATTTTGCCCTCTAAAAGAGCCTCAATTGTCGATTCTGGGTGGGTCTTAAGCCCCTTCTTTGCCATCTCGATTTCATCTAGCTCTAGTAGACAATAGAGAATGTTTGTTTTTAGAAGATCTGGTAGGGGGTAGGTGAGCATCTCAAGCAGGATGCGCGGCTTGTTGAGCCAAAAGGCGAGTTGGATGGCAATGTGGCTAAACTCCTCAGCCGGTTTTTCAAACTTGGGCTCTTGAATAAAGTAGAGCGGCTCTAGGTTTTTTTTCAAAGAGTTGAGTAGCGCTTGTGTATCTCGATTAGAAAAGGCTCGCCCCAATTGTCTCAGCGTCAGAAGTGCAAAGAGAAAGGTGCCTCGCCGATGTTTGTTGGCAAGCTCGTGGAAGCGAAAAATAATGTGCTCTTCGAGGCGGTGGATTAGGGGGTGTTTGGGGTAGCGGCGCAGAGCAAGCTCTAGGCAATTGACCTCTTCGTCGTGCTCGTTTTCAAGCTTGTAAATAAGAGATTTACCCAAGTACTCAAGTGGTGCACCCGAGGTTTTTTTTAGCTTCTCGAATTCTAGGTAGGCGCGCTCTAAGCAGCTGGGATCGGTTTTTGCCATTTCAAGAAGGGTAATTCCAGTGCGAAAGATTGCCTCACGCCCTTCAACGCGCCCTTTGAATGAGGCGGCAATGCGCTCATACTCAAAGAGGGCTTTATCGAAATCTTTTGAGGCCAAAAAGGCATCTGGAATCGATAAGCAGCCCACCATGGCGTTTTGCGAGCCTGTGAAAATAGTCCAGTTGTCGAGCTCAAATTCGGTGTCTTTGTAAAGAAGACCCAGCTGATTGCCGACTGTAGGGATTTGTCCGGCATAGTTAAATAGCAGCTGGCCATCGACGTAAAAGTTGACATTGGTGTCGATTTTTTCAATGGAAATTTGGCTTTGCGCTACGTAATTTTCAGGTAGGTGTATCACCTCAACATTGGAGCGAATCAGGCGCACGCCTGGGTGCTTTTTTGAGCCAATCCAAAGGATGAAACCATCGCTAAGTCCCTTGCGCTCGCTCGCCTCTGGTAGAGAAAAGAGCAGACCAATGCCTCCAGAGTCTTCCGAGAGTTTGATATCGGCATCGATTTTGACATTACCGGAAAAGCTTCCCTTTGCAACAGAGTAGACAACCCACTCTGACATCGCGTTTGTCAGGGCGATATTTTTCGGAAGCATCACGGTCTCTTGAAATTCAAAGTCCTCTTTGCGCTCTAGGGAGAGGGCCTGACTGTAGATCCAATCGGGTTTACCCTCAATGTAGCGCTCAAGATCTTCAATCATTTCATTGACTTCGAGGTAGCGATCATTGGGTTTAAAGGCGAGGCACTTGTCGATGATGTGCGACAGTTGCATTGGGATGTCTCGATCGGGGGCCGCTTCTGCTGGATCGAGATAAGATTCGGTTTCGACTATCGAGCGGAAGTGGGCGAGGTTTTTGCGAGTGAAGGGGAGCTTGAGACAGAGAAGTTGGTAGAGAATAACGCCAAGGGCGTAGATGTCGGTGCGCTTGTCAGCTGGAGTTCCAATTGCCCTCTCAGGCGCCATGTGGCTCAAGGTCCCGACGACTTTACCTGGCCTTGTGAGCCCCTCGCGCTCATTGATGTCGAGATCGATGTCGATCGACCTATCATGGATGTACTCTGCAAGTCCCCAGTCGAGAATTAAGACCTCCCCAAAGCGTCCCACCATAATATTTTCGGGCTTCAGGTCGCGGTGGAGGATATTTTTTGCATGTGCGTAGGAGACTGCTTGGCAGACGTTGAGGAAGATGCGCACTAGAGAGGGGATTGAGCTTCCAATCGGGTGGGGAAGAGAGCCGCGAGAGAGGCGGCGGCGGGTATTATTGAGAATCTGTTTGAGCGTCTCACCCTCGACGTAGGGCATGATGTAGTAGAGCTGCTGATCGGTTTGGTGGATCGAGTAGATCGGGATGATTGAGGGGTGAGCAAGGCCGGAGGCAATTTGGGCCTCTCTGAGAAAGCGGGAGACGATCGTTGGGTACTTCAGCAGGTTTTTGCGGATCATCTTAATCGCTACATGGCGCTTACAAATAGGGTCAAAGGCCATGAAAACTTCGCCCATGCCCCCTTCGCCAAGAGATTTCTCCAGCGTATAAATGCCAATTTTTTCTTTTAACTCTCCAGTCATGCGGACTATTCAACTATATGTCGAAAATAGGGTCAAGAATTGATTGCTCGAAATAGAGATTCTTGTCATTATTGCCCTTATGAAAAAAAGAATTTTGACTGGAGATCGGCCAACTGGTCCTCTGCACCTTGGCCACTTTGTGGGTTCTCTCCGCTCACGTGTTGAACTTCAAAAATCTCATGAGCAGTTTGTGATGATTGCCGATGTGCAGGCGCTCACAGATCACCACGATCGCCCTGAGGTTGTGCGCCAAAATGTCTTTGAGGTCGCCTGCGACTATCTCGCAGTTGGCATCGACCCGACAGAGAGCACCATCTTTATCCAGTCGCTCATTCCCGAAATCGCCGAGCTCACGATTTACTACCTCAATCTAGTGACCATGAACCGTCTCAAGCACAACCCAACTGTCAAGCAAGAGATCAAACAGAAGGGCTTTGGAGACAACGTCTCTGCTGGCTTTATGATGTATCCTATCTCCCAGGCAGCAGATATCACCTGTGTGCAGGCGCAGGTCATTCCCGTCGGTGCTGACCAAAAGCCGATGATCGAGCAGACTAATGAAATTGTGCGCAAGTTCAATCAGACTTATAAGACAGATGTCTTAGTCGAGTGTGAAGGCTATTACTCAAAATTTACCCGCCTTCCTGGAATTGATGGGAGCGCAAAGATGTCTAAAACGCTCAATAATGCGATCTTTTTGGGTGATCCTGCAGATGTCCTAGCTAAGAAGGTCAAGCGGATGTACACAGATCCAAATCACCTGCGCGTTGAAGACCCCGGCCAAGTTGAGGGTAATCCCGTCTTTACCTATTTAGATGCCTTTGACCCCGATACAGAGAAAGTACAAGAGTTGAAAGATCACTATTCACGTGGAGGTCTTGGTGACTCAGTGGTAAAAAAGTATCTACTCGAAGTTCTCGAGGCGATGCTCGGACCTATTCGCGAGAGACGCGCGCAGTATGCGAGCGATCCAGCAGAGGTGATGCGCATTTTACAGCAGGGGAGCGAAAGAGCCTCCGAGCGCGTGCAGCAAACACTTGATGCGGTGCGCTCAGCAATGCAAATTAACTACTTCTGATCCTCTGAAATCTCATCATTGAGATCCTCTTCACTCTCCACCTCATTGGTGGGCTCGAGAAATTCACGCGCAAGGATATAGATCGCGCTGATCACAAAGATGATGGGAA
Source organism: Simkaniaceae bacterium (assembly GCA_022763045.1). Taxonomy (GTDB): domain Bacteria; phylum Chlamydiota; class Chlamydiia; order Chlamydiales; family JACRBE01; genus JALEGI01. The sequence goes on from JALEGI010000019.1 coordinate 12,642, forward strand.
GGATAATTTCCCAGCTGACATTAAATTGTGAAGTGACAAACGCTCCAATAAATATCACCAAAGAGAGGGTCATATCACGGTATCTGCCAAGAAGATATTGTCTAACGGCAAGTGAGATCCCAATCGGCACCAAGATGGCGGGCCACCAATTAAAGCGAAAGGCAATAATTGCCAAACCAATAAAGAAAATTGCCGAGCTGATTGCTTTAGCGCGTCTGCGCGAAGTGTGTACTCTACTCATCGTCCTCCAAATCTACGATTGGCCGCTCAAAGAGCGACTCTTTTTTTTCCAGGTGAGTCATCGGGAAAAAGTCTGCTAAAAGCTCAGCTGCTCCATCCCCCTTTTTTGCTAGCTCGCGAGCAGTTAAGATGCAAAGTCCACACCCTGTACCTTCGCCAAAGCCTTCGAAGTGCACCATTCCTTTGTCAAGGGAGACAGAAAAATCTGATGAGCGGATGTTCTCAGAACCTAGGGCCTTTTGCAGGGCGAGAAAGTCGATGTTTTTAGAGCGCTTATCGCTCTTAACTTGAAGAGCATAGGCGCGCTTAGAGACGTTGTCAATGTAGAGCGCCACTTCTGTGATGTGGTTCATTTCGGTCAGGTCGGCGAGCTTCTCTTTCTCGATTGAGTATTTCCAGTAGCTCTCTTCTCGCGTTTTCATCGCAAGAGGAATGCCAACGCCCCTGGGGCAAATCACCTTTTGGCGATGAAGCGTATTATAGGCAATCGTTTTGCCTGCGCAGTTTTCGGTCCACTCGCAGGGGAAGGGTTTGCCCTGCATGAGCATAATCATTGAGCGCGTCGCATCAACGGCACGATCAATTTCTAAGTTGATCAAAGTGGAAGCAAAACCGAGGTAGTCTCCGCTGCTCTCATCAAGATGGAAGTAGGGTCGATTTTCTTGTCTTGCGTAGTGGAAAGCATTTGTTCGCGCGATGATTGCAAGAGCTTCAAGGACTGGACGCTCAAGCGTGCGCGTTGCAAGCTCTTTTGAGAGTCTTGATTTAATGTAGGACTCGATGTCTGCTTCATTGACAATGCTTAGGCGATTGTCGATATTGTATGCCTCTAAAAGACCGCGGTACTCAATGCCGTCAATTAAAATTGTCGACTCGCAGGAGTTGGGCACAATTTGAATTTGGTAGACGCCAGGGTAGTCTGCCCCCCAACGAATTCCATCTTCGGTTGGCATTAGAGAGAAGCGTCTTGAGGAAAAGCTTGAATCGATTTTTTTGTTCGTGAGTGGATTCATCACAGTGTAGCTTCCCTTTACCTCAACAACTGCGGCCTCTTTTTCTTTGCCGATGAGTAGTTTGATTGTTGGGGGTTTGTGGGCTGCAATAACAGCAATTGGTAGGGCTAAAAGCATTAGCAAACGTTTCATAACATCTCCTCAAGGTGCTCGTAGGCAAGGGGGGTCACCTCACGCCCACGACGTGTCCTTTTCAAAAAGCCCTGCATAATCAGGTAGGGCTCATAAACCTCTGAGAGAGTCGTCTCCTCCTCGCCAAGAGCGGCGCTGAGAGTATTGACCCCCACGGGCCCTCCCTCATAATGCTCTATAATCACTTTGAGGTATTTTTTGTCCATCTCATCTAGACCCCGATGGTCAATATTGAGCATTTTTAGCGCCGCATCAACGCATGCCAAATCAACGAGATTGACATGGTGCACCTGTGCATAATCGCGCACCCACCTAAGTAAGTTATTGGCAATGCGGGGGGTGCCGCGCGATCTTTGTGCAATCGCAAGAGCTGCCTCTGCTTCAATTTTTAGACGTAAAATTTGTGCCGAGCGCAACACAATTGTTTGTAAATGGGAGGCAGGATAGTAGTCGAGTCTACAATTAAAGTTAAAGCGCGAGCGCAGAGGGGAGCTTAAGTAGCCCATGCGAGTGGTTGCTCCCACTAAGGCAAAGCGATTGAGAGTCACCTGGACGCTGCGTGCACTTGGCCCGCTGTCTAACATCAGATCGAGCACAAAGTCCTCGATCGCAGGATAGAGATACTCTTCGATGTTGCGATTGAGGCGGTGAATCTCATCGATAAAAAGGACATCACCCTCTTGTAGGTTCGTCAAAATGCCCGCCAAATCGCCCGCTTTTTCAATCGCAGGACCTGAAGTTGTGACAATTTGCGTCCCCATCTCCTTAGCAATAATGCTTGCAAGTGTGGTCTTTCCAAGGCCTGGTGGTCCATGCAAAAGTACGTGCCCAAGAGGCTCTTCGCGCTGTTTTGCAGCCCCCAAAAAGACGCGCAGCTTTTGGATGGCGCCCTCGTGTCCTACAAATTCATTTAGCGATTGCGGCCTGAGCTGCTGCTCAAAGGCTCGGTCGGATTTTGTCCACTCTTCATCTTCCATGCGCACCATCATATGTAATTGCTGCGAGAAAATCTAGCCAAAAACCCACATCACCGCATACACTATTGTAAAACTGGAGAAACTATGTCACTGAAGTCAGATCGTTGGATTAAAGAAATGGCCAAAAAAAAGAAAATGATCGAACCCTTTCACGAAAACCTTGTTCGTGAAAATGAGCTCGGTGAAAAGATCGTTAGCTATGGTCTTTCAAGCTACGGCTACGATTTGCGCGTCTCCAATCAGTTTAAAGTCTTCACAAATGTGCACAATCGCATTGTCGACCCTAAAGAGTTTTGTGAAAACTCCTTTGTCGATATTGAAGCTGACGTCTGCGTCATTCCTCCCAACTCTTTTGCTCTTGCAGTCAGTGTCGAGTACTTCCGCATTCCTCGTGATGTGCTCACTCTTTGCATCGGGAAATCGACCTACGCTCGCTGCGGCATTATTGTGAATGTCACGCCCTTCGAGCCCGAATGGGAGGGCTATGTCACTCTTGAGATTTCCAATACAACGCCTCTTCCAGCAAAAATCTATGCAAATGAGGGCCTTGCTCAGGTTGTCTTCTATCAAAGCGATGAGCCTTGCGAGGTATCATATGCCGACCGCGGCGGCAAGTACAACCGACAACCTCAATTAGCAATCACCCCCCGCATCTAGAGAGGGAGGGGAGGGGGCATCAGGGCGCGCCATCTTTGCACTATCAAGAGTAGGGGTGTACGCTGACCGCTAAATGTACTACCCCTCCTCTTGTTAGCACAAATCTACAGCACCCTGCCCCCCCCCTCTACATCAATGCTTCCGTAGCAAACCTCTCTCTGCGTCCTCTGTGGTAAAAAACAACTAGCGCGCCTGTGGGGTGGGCAAGAGTGAACCAATTCTCTTAGCGAAGGCCTCCCTTCTCTCCTTGTGTTCTTTGTGGTAAAAAAAAACAACGAATAGCCCCAGTTTTTTTAATTAGATTTTGTTTGATTTATTTTTCAAAAATCCCCATTCTGGGGTTTCTCCTCATGAGATGTTGTATAAATAATTAGACATTGTGTTATTTAATAAAAAGAGGGGAGTTAATTTAATAATGTTATGAACGTAAATCAACATTGGTTACATTCTGCACGCGCTGTAACTGAGTTTGTAAAAGGACTCTGGTGGGTCTTTGCGTTCATTTTTGTCACTTACGGCTTCTACTTTCTCCTCATGCAAAGCAAGGAATCGGATCTACTTGAGCTGCAGGCAAGACTTGAGTTGATGCAGGTTGAAACAGCACTTGCTCTGCGCGATCAAGACGAGCTCAGGCTAAGAATCGAGAGTCAATCAGATCCATGCTTTATTGAAATGATGCTGATGCGTACACTTGGTGTCGTCCCAGAGGGGCAGGTAAAAGTCCATTTTCGAAATAGCGGTTCATGAATCATATTGTTCTTCTCGTCATCCTCGTTTTGCTTCTCATGATTTCAGCAATTCTCTCCTCCTCTGAAACGGCGCTCTTTTCCCTCTCTCCGATGCGCGTTCAGTCATTCAAGCGCGATAAAGCGAGAGGTAAGCGCTTGGCTGCGAAGCTTTTAACTAAGCCGCGCGACCTTCTTGTGACGATTTTGATGATCAATATGGCAATGAACATTTTGGTGCAAAACGTCGTCTCTGGTCTCTTTGGCACCTTCTCGACTTGGGCGCTCACTGTGGGCGTTCCGCTGGTGCTGACTCTGGTGTTTGGAGAGGCGCTTCCAAAGACAATAGCGATTGGCTCAAACACTTCGGTTGCTCCTAAGGTAGCGCCGCTGCTCTACTTTATTTCGCGCGCTTTGGGTCCTCTGCGCCGCGCGGTCAATACGATGACGGGTTATATCTCCCACTTTCTCTTTTTCTTTTTGCGTAAGGGTAAGGAGATCTCGATTGAGGAGCTTCGGGTTGCGATGAAGGCCTCAAAAGAGCATGGGGTGCTGAATCAAGATGAGGTGAGGCTGATTAATGGCTATCTCTCTTTAGAAGAGGATGTTGCAAAAGAGCTGATGCGACCAAGACAAGAGATGATTTACTTTGATGTCAACGATCCGATTGAGGACTTGGTCAAGCTCTTTGTCGACGATGAGTGCTCGCGGATACCGATCATTCGCGAGGATCAGGAGAACATCTTAGGCATTTTGACAAATGAGGTCTTTTTGCTTCATCGAGAAGAGATTAAGAGTGGGGAGGATTTAATTCCCCTGTTGAAAAAGCCCTTCTACGTTCCCGAGATGATCACAGCGCGCTCGCTGCTCAGTGATTTTAACCGCAAGCACGAGACCTTTGCCATCGTGGTTGATGAATATGGCTCACTTTCTGGTCTGATTACAAAGGAAGACCTTGTTGAGCTTGTGGTGGGGCAGATTGAGGACAAGCGTGACGATGTCAGTCTCTTTACCCGCTCTGGGGCTGATGTGATTATTGCTAGTGGAAAACTTGAGCTTGATGTGCTCGAAGAGCAGTTTGATGTGAAGCTTGCAAGTCCGAGCAACATGGCAACAATAGGAGGGTGGCTCATTGAGCAGATGGGCGATATCCCAAGATCTGGAGCCAAGCACGTCACAGACGATTTTCTCTTCTACATTCTCTCTGCAACCGAGACGCGTATTCGCCGCGTGTATATCCGTAAATTAAAACAGGCGCGTAAGAGGAGGCTTTATGGAAAGTAATTGGCTCTTCTTTGGAACGCTCACAATTCTATTTCTCTTTGTGCAAGCCTTTTACTCCATGATGGAAATGGCCTGCGTCTCTTTTAATAGGGTGAGATTGCTCCACTTTTTGAGTCAGGGGAGTAAAAAAGCGCGTTGGCTCTCTTATCTACTCTCTAATCCCTCACGCCTCTTTGGTACGACCCTTATTGGCGTGAATGTTGCCCTCCAATTTGGCTCAGAGTGTTCACGTCGCTTTTATGCTGGACTTGGACTAAGTCCTGATTGGGCACCAATCACACAAATCATCCTTGTCGTTCTTTTTGCAGAGCTCTCGCCGATGTTTGCTGCCCGCCGCTTTCCAGAGAGTGTAGCGATGCTCGGGATGCGCCTTATCTACTATTCCTCAATCGTGATGCGACCCTTCATTTGGCTGCTTGACTCTCTATGTAACCTGATCACGCGACTCTTTGGTCTGCCCAGCGCACCTACAAACTACCTCACCCGCGAAGAGCTGCAGAAGGCAATTGAGGCGCGCGAAGAGCGCATGGGCGAGGAGCAATCAGAGGAGTTTGACACCCTTGTCTCTAACATCTTTGGTCTACGCAACCAATCGCCCCGTGAACTGATGCACCCGATTGAAAAAATCACCATGCTCTCCTCCCATGCAAAGGTGAAAGACCTCAAGGCTAAACTGCAAAAAAAGCACCTACCCTTCTACCCAGTCTACCATGAGAGCAAGGACAATATTACCGGAATTGTCTACCCACGAGATCTCCTTCGCGTCCCCGATGAAAGCAATTTGCGCGACCATGCTCGCTCTCCCTGGTTTATCACAGAGAAAAACTCTATCTTCCAAATTATTAAACAGTTCCGCTGGAATAATCAGCACCTAGCAGTCGTGCTCTCCGATACTGGAACGGCAATTGGGATTCTAACCCTCGATGCAATCATCGATGAAATTCTCACTGAAACGCATCCTGAAAAGGCTAAGAAACATCCGCGCGTTCATGTCGATCGCACCTACTGCTCTGACACACCTATTGCAGACATCAACAAAGAGCTGCAGATCGACCTTACCCACAGCGACTCAGTTGTTACACTTGAGGATCTCATGACCGAGGTGCTCGGACACCATCCATCAAAAGGCGAGCTCATTCGGACAGGGGACTTTGAACTGCTAGTTGATGATGCACCCCTTCTGGGCGATAAGACAATCATCATTAGAAACCTCTAAATTAATCCATCCAAGTTATTTAGTTTATTTTTTTTATTTTAATTGTTAATAATGTTAAATTAAAAAAAAGAGGTTTATTATGGAAGCATATAACGCTAATGGTATTTCTTCGAATTTTGGAAGTAACGATCCCAATATAAATAGTTCTTCTGTAGGAGAATCGCTACTAAGTCTTTGTAGTTCTGCGCCTTATTCACCTTTGAACTCCTCTCATAATGAAGCTTACTTCTGCGGCATCTTTGCTGTACTACGGCAATCGCAAAATCCAGAATTTAAGGTTTTAGTAGAGTCTTGTACAGAAGATCTGGAGTCCAATAACTTTTCTAGTTTTACTGCTAATTTAGGAAGTTTAATAAATGCAACAAATAACTTTTCTTGGGGTCAAGTATTCAGTTCGAGTGATGGTGTTAAAGCTGATGGCTTCGATTATACAAAAAATCTTGCTAGTAGTTTACTTAGGGCTGTTAATACAAACATCTACGAGAGTACCTTTCATAGAAGTGAAGGGGGCCATGCAATTTTAGGTATGCAAAAAATATTGCAAACAGCTTTAGCTGCTTCTCCTACATCGTCTAATGGTATTCCAGCTGGTACTTCAACAAGTGTGATTTGTCCAATTGTTGATTCGTATTTAAATGATTTTGTCGAGGTTCCAAATAACCCTTTGGGAAGTAATTCATCCTCATTTTCTGATGAAGTTAAAAGTGCGGTTGAAAATATTCAAAACTCTTTATTTTTAATAACTGATGTTACTTCTGGAGAGTCAGATACACAGGCAATAAATAGTATTTTTACATATCTCACAGTGCAACTTGATGCCTCAACGTCTTTAACTCCGCAAGATAAAGCGAAGTATGTTCAGTTTTTAGTAAATTTGGGAAATCGTCTCACTGGAGCTGTAGGTGTCGAATTTAATAAGCTGCTTGATAAAGTTCGTGTGCCATTGATTTCAGCCGAAAAGTTTTGGTCTGCTGGTCAAGAAGATTCGATGGATATTAACTATGTATCAGAAATAATCTCCAATCCTGGTACAATTTCTCCAGTTGCATCAGCTCTAATTCAATTATTTGATTCACATGCTGAACCTGGCGATGCTGGAGGGAATATAGACTTTTTTAAGGGTATTTTTTCTCTATTGAGTCAATCGCTATCGAGTGCGTATCAGCCAATTTTAGAGCAGTGCTATTCTGATTTAGAAAAGGGGGATTTTACTACTTTTCAAAATGACTGTGGAAATTTGATCACAACACTAGTTAATAGTAATGCTTCTTGGAGTCAAATTCTATTGTCTCAGAATAGTAATGTAAACATTCTCTACCAGGTTTCAGAGTTTCTATCTTCTTCTCTTAGTGGTTTAAGCGGGAATACTGAGGGACTTGTTGGTCTGCAGGGTATTATTAAATCAATCTTGACAGGTTCTGGTGCAAACGCTTCTAGTTTCTTTTCACAAACATTTGGTCCCTATTTGAAGAGCTTTGTTGCACTGGATCCAAATAGTCCAGATTTCGCTTCAAATATAAGTCTGATTTCAAGGGATTTAAATTCATTACTAATTTTGTCAAATGGTGTTACAAACGCAACCTCACCAACGGATGCTGTTAAAGAGTGTTTTATAAACGCAGTAAAGTATCTTGCTGCGAATTACAGTACTAGTAATTCGCAAATTGCGTTAACAAATTTAAGAGTGTTAGAGGTGTTTGGAAGTGCGCTTTCAGGTGATGGGAAGTCAGAGTTCGATCTTTTGTATGACAAGATTGAGCAGCCATTAAATAATATAATCAGCAATTATGGACAAGGTACAGTAGATCCAGTTGATCTTACTTTTTTGGAAGAAGTTATCCTAAATAGCAAAGATCCGAATAATATATATTTATCACCAGTAGCTAACGCTTTAGAAAGTCTGTTTCTTGAATATGCAAATAGCCATGGCACATCAGATACTTTAAATTATTTTAAAGGTGTTTTTTCCATTTTAGATAAGTTTCCTTCAGCAAGTGCTTTGGTAAAAGCATGCTACAGTCAACTCGCTAGCGGAAACCTTAATGGATTTGAAGAGACCTTTATTAAACTTGAAGCCTCCTTTTCGTCTACTGATTCGTGGACATCGCTTATAAATAGCAACCAACAAACTGGCAGCTCTGATAATTTGCTATACATGCTTTCTCAGGCTTTAGCCTCTGCAGGAAGTGGACTTGGTTCGAATGCCACTGCCATGCAGGGACTACGAGATATTGTAAAATCCATCTATAATTCTATAGATACAACTCAATCGAGTTTTTTTTCTGAAACATTTGGAACTTATCTCAATTCATTTATTTCTCTTGACTCGAGTTCTTCTGATTTCCTGACAAATGCTTCAGTTGTTTTCAATGATTTATCAAGCTTAATTACACTCTCAAATGGAATTAAAAATTCGACACCCCCCGCAGATGCCGTAAAACAGTTGTTTTATAATGAAGTAAATCTTTTGAATATAAGCATTAGACTTGCGCCTACAAATGCTTTATTAAATACGCTAAAGGTCTTAACGGCTGTTGGCAGTTTTTTAACAGGTGATGCTAAATCTATGTTTGATACTTATAGTCCAATTGAGCCGACTATGAATTATCTTATGAGTAAGTTTGAAAACAATAGTATCGATCCGATAGATGTAATTATTTTTTCAAAGTTTTTTTTCAATGGAGAGACACCAAACCAAGTATGTCCATCTCCTTTAGCTCAGAGATTTTTAAATATGTTTCATAGCATGCCAACGCCAGAAACAGAAGCTGGTAACATAAGTTATTTTGAAGGGATTTTATCGATTTTTTCTCAAGTAGGTGATTCTCTAAGATCGCAAGGTATGTTATCAGTTTGCTATTCAGATTTGTCGATGAATAATTACAATAAATTTCTACAAGATTTTTCTACACTTTTAACTAATATGCCTTCAAATACCTCTCTGAGTTCTGTGTTTGAAAATCCTAAATTAAACATATATGGAAGTGATAATCTCTTGTATTTTCTAGCTTCAGAGCTTGGATCGCTGACATATCAAATAAAATTGAATAGCTCGTTTATTGCAGGTTTACAAACCATGTTGAGGCAAGTCTACAATAGTTTTATCTCAACGCAACCTCCCTTCTTTTCACAGGTGTTTAGCAGTGAATTTTTGGCGATCATCAATCTTAATCCTACAGATCCAGACGCAGTAGAAAATCTACAAAAAATAATTAGCGCTTTTGGTGCCTTGACCTCTATATTAGTAGGTGTCAATAATAATGATTCACCAAATACTTGTGTAACATCAATGTTTAGAAACTGGCTAACTTCTGTATATAACAAGTGTAAAAACGGGGCCACCATTTCGACAGATTTAAGCAATGAATTGAACATTTTGGAGGCTATGGGTCAAAACCTCACCGGAGATTATAAATCAGTTTATATTTCTTGTATGGATAACATTCAAAATGATCTATACTCTTTTATGCAGGCTACAAGTACAACAGATAGAATTTTTTATCTGAATGCTTTGTATGGCACCTTAAAGTACCCCCCTTTTACAAATGAGAATACCTAATTTTGACTTTGAGGGGAGTTTTTCAAACATCGATCTGATCCAACCATACTGGGTAACATTATCCCCTCTTATATACAAAAGCTTTTGCATCGGCGGATAAGCTACTTTTTTTGGGCGCCTCAGAGCGTTTTGCGCCTGGAGGAAGTGCAACTGGAGTGCGTCCTGTATCGGGCCCTGCTGAAGAGCCTGATGCGTGAAGAGCTTCGGTAGGCTCAGGAGGTGGAGGCGGCTCTCCTGCTCCAGCTTTAGGGGGTATTGGAGGGCTGGCTGGAGTAGAATGTGTTAATCGTGGGAGTATCGTCCCCAAAATACCTTTCACTTTATTGTCAAAAACTGCTCTTCCTTGCCTAATCATTTCAAGGTCGTCTGCTCCTAGATGAAAGGAAAAATCGGGGGTGTAACAGTGATATCTATTATTGGTCCTGTAAAACGCCATTGTATCATTATCTATTTTTGGTGGATTGCTAAGGAGCTTTTGCGCAATTGCCGAGCATTTTTTGCATGCGTCTTTTGCATCAACTCTTGCGAAAATTGACTTGACTTGACCCTTACCTTTTGCTGCAGCGAGCCAATCCTCAATTTGTTTAAATGTACCCCCGCTTGTAGAGAGGCATCTAGGTTTTACTGCCATAGTGCCTATTGTAAATAGTGAGAGGGTGATGTTGATAAATTGACCAGTGTGCTCTTTGCTTGCATGCGCAATAATACCACGGTATTGGAGGTGCACTTCTGTTTCGTCAGTACGCTCTCCTGGATTCAGAGTTAGGGTGCAGTTTTCGTTGAATGTTCTTTCAACAGAATTTGAAATAGTTGTTTTCTTTTTTCTTGTTTTACGCGCATAAGCTAGATCGTTTTCAAGGTGGCCCCTATCTCTATATCCTTCCAATAGATCACTGGAAGTTTCAATTTCGCTCAAAATAAATTGCGCTGCTTTATTAGCACCTGGAGTTGTAAATGCGTGTATCATTATTGCCTCGATTATTTTATTTCTAGTATTTTAAAATAAAATCTTTTTGAAGTAAATAAAATATATATTAACCGCATTTACTAACTAGGTTTTGGTGGAGACCCAGATGTCTCTAGTTTGCTCCTCAGGAATCAGGAGGCGGAAGAGGTAGAGCTTTTTGCATTTTTGCGCTTTGTAGAAGGTCTTGGCATACTCAGGGGGAGTGCCTTGCATTTTTTCTAAGACCCCTTTTATGCAGGGGTACATCAGGTCAACTTCAACATGCTTGATGTGGTTTTCGGGCTTCATGACGTAGTTCATGAATGAGTAGATGAGGGCATCTTTGTGGCTCTCTTTAGGGATCGCTAGGGTCTCTATAGAAATGTGGGGGTTCTCTGGGAGCACAAATTCGATTTCGGGAACGTCGTTGATTGCCATCCAGGCAAAAGAGGCGCGTGAGATGGTGAGGTTGCTGTTGCCGGTCATCATGAGGTATTGTGAGCGGTAGTCTGAGTAGGCGGAGACCCACTGGCGCTGCTCTTGCAAGAGCTTGCGTACCTTTTTGGCCTGGACGGGAGTGAGGTGCGTTACGGGGCCAAAGAGGTGAAAGGCTGCAAAGGCGACTGCTTCACCTGGTTCAGGCGTCATGGTGATTTTGTAGTCAATCTGCTCTTTATCAAAGATGGGAGAGTACCCTGATGAGAATTTACGGTCTTTGAAGTGGGCGCGGTTGATGCTCAGACCGTAGGGCTCCCAGCAAAAGGGGATGGTGTAGCTCTGGTTGGGGTCGTAGTCCATATTGGCGATGAAAGGATAGAGCTTGTTTAGGTGGTCGAGCTTTTTGTGATCGAGCACTTTAAGCGCGCCCTTTTTCATCAAGATTTCCGCGGCGTAGTCGGAGGGGGTAATCAGGTCGTAGCCGCCAGGATTAGCGGCGAGCTTAACGAGGAGCTCTTCATTTGAGGTGAAGGGGTGGAGGTTCACTTTAATTCCGGTATCTCTCTCAAAGGCGGCAATTCCCTCGGGGTGAAACATATCAGCCCAGGTGAAGATGTTCAGAGTGCGCTCGTCTGAGCGAGTCAAAAGGCCGCTGGAGGGGAGGTAGATGAGGGTGAGAAAGAGAATGGCCCAGCCAAAGGCGATAAGAAACTTACGCATTAAAAGACCCTCACTTTACGTTTTGAGCTGAAAAAGAGGACAGTAAGTAGGCTCGTTAAGATAAGTAAAATCGCGGCTAGGGCATTGACAACGGGGGAGATGCCAAAGCGAATCGATGAGACAAGATAGAGCGAGAGCGTTTCAAAGCATGTTCCCGAGCAGAAATAGCTAAGAATAAAGTCATCGAATGAGATAACAAATACAAGCAGGCCAGAGGCAATAAGGGCCGGCTTGAGCATCGGGAGAATAATCTTAAAGAAGGTCTTTGTAGGGGAGGCGCCAAGAACGTAGCTCACCTCTGCAAGGCGCGGGTCAATTTCGCGATAGCGCAGATAGAGAATTGGAACGACAAATCCGAGACCTAGTATGGTGTGCGCAACGATCAGAGTAGTGAGACCAAGAGGGATGTGAAAGAGGGCGAAAAATCCAATGAGGCTTACTGCAAGAATCGATTCGGGAATCACGAGGTTTCCATAAAAGAGGGGAATGAACTTACTAATGCGGCCGCCGCGAAGCTGTAGATAGATGAGGAGCGTTCCCATGGTGAGGCTGAGCATGGTTGAGCTGACGGCTACTTTGAGCGAGTTGAAAAAGGCGTGCCAGAGATCGGGTGTGGAAAAAAGCTCGCGGTACCACTTGAGTGTGAAGCCTTCAAGAGGGGCTGGAAAAGTTGCCGTATTGAATGAGAAGATGATCAGTATCACAATCGGCAAATAGAGAAAAAGGTAGGTGAGTACGGCAATCATCATCGGCAAAACCACCTTGGAAAGCGCTCAAAAATCCACATTAACCCAGCGATGGCAACCAGTAAAACGGCGACTGAGTAGACGGTAAATGCTGTGCCCATTGACGCTGTTGCCTCCCCAAATACAAAGAGATTGATGACGTTTCCAACAAAAAACATTTTGTTGCCGCCCATGAGCTCAGGGATAATGAACTCGCCAAATGCGGGAATAAAAACCAGGAAAAAGGCGCCGCGCACCGCACGCCAGTTCATGGGTAGTAGAATTTTACGAAACGTTTGGCTCTTTGAGGCGCCGAGATCGTGCGATGCTTCGATGAGAGTGCTATCGAAACGCTCTAGAGAGAAGTAGATGGGCAAAATAGCAAATGGCAGGAAGTAATAGATCATCATGATCATCACAGCGACAAAGGAATTGAGCAGACCGAGAGGCTCATTTATGAGACCGATTTTCATAAGCAGCAGGTTGAGAAAGCCGTTTTTTTCTAAGACAAAGAACCAGGCGTAGATGTGAAGGAGAAAATTGGTCCAAAAGGGGATGATAAGGAGAAAGAGAAGAAAGTTGCGCAGTCGTTTTTTTTGTCTCTCAATGAAGAGGGCAACGGGGAAGGCGATACATATCGAGATGAGTGCGGTTGAAAAGGCAAAGAGCAATGAATTGACAATTACCATCGAGTAGGAGAGTTTCATTACGGGATAAAAGGGGCGCAGCGAAAATCCATTGCCATCGAAAAAGGCGGAGACTAGAAGTAAAACAAGAGGAAGGTAGAAAAAGAGAAGCTGCCAAACAATTGCAGAGGCGCCAATTGCAAAAGGGGTGTCTTTTTTTCGTTTGGGTTTTGATTCTTTGACACCCTCAAGGGGCCTATCTAGCACAGCTTCCATCGATCACGTCTCCATCAGTACGACATTTTCTTTTTGCCAGGCGAGGTAGACCTCATCGTCGTAGTCGATATCCTCGTGGGGGAAGTGCTCTTCATTTTGCTCAAAGGCTTGAATCAGCTCGCCACCTTCAGTGCGTACGTTGTATTGCGTGGAGCGCCCGTGGTAGACAATTGCCTCGACAATTCCTTTAAGCTGGTTCGAGAAATTCTCGACGGGCTCTTTGGAGATGTAGATTTTTTCTGGTCGTAGGCTCATGACAGCCTCGCAGCCTTCTGCCATCCACGGCTTTCTCTCTGGAATGTAGATGTTGAAGTCTCCAAGTCCCTCAATTGAGAAGGTAGAGGTGTCTTTTATGGTTCCATGGAAGATATTTGTTGTTCCAACAAACTTGGTGACAAATGAAGAGTTAGGAAATTCGTAAATCTCTTTTGGGGTGCCGATCTGCTCCAGGTCGCCGCAGTGATTCATGATCGCCATTTTATCGGCGACAGTTAGCGCTTCGAGTTGATCGTGAGTGACGTAGACAAATGTCGATTCGAGATTGTCTTGCAGATCTATGAGTTCGATGAGCATCTTCTCGCGCAGTTTAAAATCGAGTGCTGCGAGCGGCTCATCAAGGAGTAAAACATCGGGCTCATTAACAATGGCTCTAGCAACTGCAACGCGCTGCTGCTGACCGCCTGAGAGCTCGCTTGGGTACTTATTGACGTGCTCTTCAAGGTGAAAGGCGGTGAGTAGAGTCATTACTTTGCGCTTGATCTCTTCTTTGGAGAGTTTCAAAATGACGAGGCTGTAGGCAATGTTATCAAAGACGGTGAGGTGGGGAAAGAGGGCGTAGTTTTGAAAAACAATATTGACACTTCTTTCATGGATAGGCAAATCTGTTATATCGCGATCGCCAATGAAAATGCGGCCAGAATCGACCTTTTCAAACCCGCCAATAAGGCGTAAAAGGGTCGTTTTTCCACACCCGCTAGGGCCCAAAAGTGCAAAGAATTCACTTGAGGGAATCGTCAAATTGATATTTTTCAAAATCGTCACACCATTTTTTGTCTTTGTGACGTTTTCTAGTCGAATTTCCCTGTTCATAAACCCCTAAAAACGAGTTGCCTACGCCTATGAAAAGGCGCTAATTTCTACCTACTGCTCTTGAGCGAGAATGATTTTACCCCATCGATAATTTCTTGGATAGGTTGCTTTTTACATTTGTATGAAGCAAAATGTTTACTTCATGGACAAACACAAAATTGTAATTATTGGATCTGGCCCAGCAGGGCATACCGCAGCGGTCTACGCAAGCCGGGCAAACTTACATCCCCTCATGTATGAGGGTTTCTATTCTGGAGCTCCAGGCGGGCAGCTGATGACGACAACCGATGTCGAAAATTACCCTGGATTTCCCGATGGGATCTCGGGTCCCGACCTGATGCTTGCGATGCGCGGGCAATCAGTGCGCTTTGGCACGAAGATACTTACTGAAGATGTTAAAGAGGTCGATCTTTCGAAAAGGCCCTTTGTCATTACAGGAGACAAAACTGATGTGCAAGCCGATGCAATCATCGTGGCGACTGGAGCAAGTGCCAAGCGCCTTGACGTGCCAGGTGCTGAGCAGTACTGGCAGCGCGGGGTGACAGCGTGCGCTGTTTGTGACGGAGCAATGCCGCTTTTTCGCGATCAAGAGCTTTTTGTTATTGGTGGTGGTGACACAGCTGTTGAGGATGCACTTTTTTTGACAAAGTTTGCCAAAAAGGTGCATATCATTCACCGAAGAGGGGAGCTTAGAGCCTCAAAAATTATGGCAAAGCGCGCCCTTGAAAATCCAAAGATTGAAATACATTGGCATCATGTTCTAGTGTCTATAACAGGAGATCAGGTGGTGCAAGCAGTCAACATTGAAAATCTCAACTCCGGGGAAATCATTTCCAAAAAGGGAGCTGGCGTATTTTTTGCAATTGGACACAAACCCAATACCGATTTTTTACGTGGACAAGTTGAGCTCAATGAGTTCGGCTACATTCATATGCCTGAGAGGTTTTCGACGGCAACAACAGTGAAAGGTGTCTTTGCAGCTGGCGATGTCTATGACTTTAAATATCGTCAAGCGATCTCTGCAGCAGGATCAGGGTGTCGCGCAGCGCTCGATTGTGAAAAGTGGCTACTAGAAGAGGGCTTGATTTAGTGAAGCGACTTGCGCTTTTATTGCTCCTAGTGCAGGCGAAAGTTTTTGCCCTTGTTGAACTTCCCTGGCTTACCGAGCCCTATCTCTTTCATTTTCGACCCGCAGTTGAGGTGGGCTACTACCCCTCAATCGAATCGCGCGGCGCACAGATCGATAGTAGCAATACTTTAGAGCGCGCCGAATTTAATTTAGGTGTGGCCTTTATGTCGAATATCGACGTGCAGGCAGAACTTGAGCTCTACCATAGTCAGCGGCTCAACTTCAATTTCCAGTCCTTTGCAACCTCAGTTCGCATGCAATTTCTCGATGACATAGCGGGAGATCCCGTTTCGTTAACAGCTGGAGTCGATTATCGCGTTGTGCCCTTCTGGCGTCTTAAAGATCCAGGTGTGCCCTACCATTTTGTCAGTAATTTTCAACTGAACAGTGCAGTTGGAAAAGAGATTTCTCGAGGTGACTACTGGATCTTTCGCACTTATGGAGTGGCTGCAATTGGAATGGCAAATAAGGGCTATCCCTGGTTTCGCCTCGACCTAAATGCAGGGGCCAATTTTGCCAATCGCCATCGCCTCGATCTCGATCTGAAGACCTACATTGGCTTTGGCTATGTGCAGGCAATTGATGTTAACACCTTTGATGGCTACTACGACATTGCGCACCGCTCGATTGATGCCCAAATTGCCTACCGCTACCACTTTCAAATCTACGGAACGCTCTCTCTTGAGGGGCTATATCGCATCTATGCACATAGCTACCCTTCTGACTACCGAGCAGTCATCATTCGCTATGACTATCCCTTCTCCCTATTTTAGAGAGCTCTTCAAATTCGGGGTGGTCTGGCCCGTAGCATTCATTGACAAGTATGCCAAAATCTTTTCCGAACCCATCTTTTTTATCTAATGGGTATCCTTTATAAACGAGGTATCTCACAATAATTGTATGTTGCGCTTGACAGGCGTAGTGAAGCTCAAAGCCCCGGCCAATCTCAGCTCCAGATTCAACTAATTTTATGCAGGCGAATTTGTCGCCACGGTCTGCCGCAAACTCTAGTGGAGACATTGAATGGGCTCCCTTCTCGTTAGGATCTCCTAAGTAGCATATGAACTTTAGAAACCGATGTTGAATCGCAAGATGCATCGGCAAGAGTTCTTCACCTTCATCACTCATGACTCCTTGCATTGGGCAAAATGTGACAAGATGGGCCACAATTGCCTCGTGGCCACACATCACAGCATGGCAAACTGCAGGAGGGGCAGTTAAAGTGCCAGGAAAGTCAAATAAAGCACCTCTTCTTTGAAGCTCTATCACGCAATCTAGCAGACCCTTTTCTATTGCGATATGAACAGGTCTTTTACCATGTCGATTGGGACAATTCACATCCATCTCCTCAGGCATAACAGATAATATCTCGCCTCTTTCAGAGGCGTAGTGAGCCGGAGAGTTGCCTAGATAATCACTGATAGAGAGATCCGCCCGGGGTAGTAGCGTTTCTACGATCTCTTTTGTCCCTTCCCTACAAGCTATTAAAAAAGCCGTTGTTCCATTTACTATTTGATTGGGATCGGCACCTCCATCGAGTAGTAGCTCTACCATGCGGGCATCTTCAATATTAACGGCTTCAATCAACGGTGTTGTAGGAATGCTCTCACCAATTTCTTGTAGAACTTCTGGAGCACCCTCTGCAAGCTTGACAAGTACTTGAAGTGATTCAAACGATCTGGTTGAAATTGCAGCTTGCATGGGGGTAAAGGGCGCAAATAGACCAGTTAATTTTCTCCCTTTGGCCAATTTTGGTATCAGCTCATGATGGTTATTCGTTGCGGCACTTTCAAGTAGGGGGTAGTAATGTTTTTCTAAGACAGCCTCTATTCCTTCAAGTGCCAAAATAGCGTCTATTAACCAATTTTCGTTTGTAAGAAGTGCAGAGGTTAAAATAGATTGAATAAATCGTACTGCCGTCCTGCTTTTCTTAACGATTAACTCTTCGATAATTTCAAATTGACTTTGTCCAAAATGAGAGGATATTTCTGTTTGAGTAGCAAACGCTTCAGCAACCTTTTTGAAGAGGATTAGCTTATTCGCATTGAGTCCAAAAAAAGCGGGCTCAAAATAGGCTAGCTCGCGGATTGAACATGGAGCGTATACATTCGCCCCTAGAGCTGCTAAAAGATCGCTGATGCAACCCACACCGAGGTTTTCAACAAGCTTATTAGCAAGTGAAATAGCCTCTTCCGGATCATCGTTCATCTTTATGGTAGCAACTATTTTTTCTATTCTTTCGGCCTTTGGTCCAGCTACAGGAGAGAGTAGGTCATCTTCAGGCACAGTTAAAAGTGTTGAAAAAATACTTGGTGGTCGGATCATAAAATTTACCTCCTGCGCCTTTTTGGCCGAGTGTTATAGGCTCTTCGATTTAGACGACTCTCAATATCAACACCCAATAACCGCGCGTAGTATCTGACTGAACTTTTTTTAATTTTATTCTCTCTATATCCTTTTAGTAGACACTCAATAGGAGAGTGCCCAATTGCTGGTATTGAAGGAAGGGAAGAGAGTAGCTCTACAGGGAAAGTGCGTTGATCGAGGAATGAAAATGCGAGATTTTTTGGAGAGAATCTTCTATTGAAGCAATTAGAAAAAAGGTTGAATTCTTGATCTGTCATATCACTTCTAAGATAGACTTTTAGGAGTGTCTGGCTATAGATTTCAACGCGACCTTCGCTATAAACGGCTCTTGTTGCAAGAGCTGTCAAACGATGTCCAATAAGAGTATTCAAGGCATCGACTGGAGAGATGAAGTCAAGTAGATCGATGTTTTCGACGATTTCGTCTTTAAGAGCATCTACGTAGATATCAACGGCACTATTTCTCTCTTGGTCTCTTTCCTGTACCCCTGCGCCTTGTTCGACCAAGAGCTTAGATGTTTTTTTATCTTCGTTAAGAAGGGCAATATGTAGAGGGGGTGCAAAAGATCTGCCTCTATTTAGGCTGCACTTATGCGTCGACAAATATTTTACCGCGCCTAGTTGTTTGGCCCTGCAAGCATAATGGATGGCTCTCTCTCCTTGCTCATCTTCTAATTCTCTATCCTCTTTTAGAGCGTGTAGAAGAGGGGTGTCTCCGAGCGTTGCTGCAAAGTGCACAAGAGGCGATGCCGTCGCTACCGAGTAGGGAAAAGCAGCTTTGGGATCTAGTCCGTGGTCTAAAAAAATCATCAACGATTTCCAATCTTTGCTCCGTGCCGCGATCACATGGGGCATTTGGAGCTCCTCATGAGCTTTGCTCAATTCCTCTTTAAAGGGTTCTTCATCAGCAGCTGTTAAAATTTTTAGTGTTTTGTGAGCTTTCATAGATGCTGCTGAGTGGATAGGAGTGTTCTTTTGAAGGTCTTGCGCATTGAGGTCTTGAGGCCTTTTTTTCACAAGAAAAAGTGTAATCCTTTCGTTATTTCGCCTTGCAGCTTTATGAAGGGATGTGCGTCCTAACGAACCCGTTTGCACAAGAAGTTCAGGTGCAATAGTTGCAATTTCTTGAAAGAGCTCAACATGATCTCCTGGGCTATTTGCCACGATATGCAACAGATTGTTCTTAAGCTTATCTCTAGCATCTACAATTGCTTTGCGCTCGTTTCCACTTAACCGGTAGGCCTCCTTGAAAAGCTCCAGGTTTCCACCTTGTGCAATAAGAAGAAACTGCTTGATCGTCAATTTGCGATAGCTGGGCTCTCTTTTTAAAAGCTCCATTGCGATTTCTACATGTCCGAGCATGCAGGCGAGGTCAAAAGGGGATCTGCCAGCCTCGTCAAGTGATTGATAGACACTCTGATGAATTCGCTCAGCTTTTTTGGGATCGGAAAGTTCTCCTAGCTTCAGATGGGAAAATGTGTGTAGGGGTTTTTCATAAAGCGTTGTGACTTTCAAATCTGAGGGAGACGGTCCGAAGCGATAGGATGTAAGATAGACCTGCATTAGTATCTTTATACAATCGCAGTAGTAACGAACGGTTTGTAGATCGCCCGAGATCACGGCGTAATGCAGTGGATTTCGTCCAAGAGTTCCCTGTTTATCGTTTGGCTCACCTTTAAGTGCAGTTTTGACATCAATGGGTTGTTCAGAGTGCATAAATAGATCAGTTATACTGATAGCATTGCCGCCTAAACACCGTGCATGAAACAGATTAAAACCATGAACTGTGGTTGTCATATCGGGATTGGCTAGGATTTTTCTCAGTTTTTTTGCTAATCTTTGGTCGTTTAATGCTTCTGCAATAAGATAGAGTTTTCTAGCGCGCGAATGGTTAACGACCGTGTCATAAAAAATTTCTTCTTCACCTTCTATAATGTTTCCTGTTGGGATTGGGACTTCATCTTTGATTATTTTCAAAGCCTCTTGAACGAGAGCGGCTTTTTGCTCTGGTGTTGTAATCAGGCAAATGACCTTAAAGAGAAGTTTTCTCTTAGTCATTTCAAAATCTTTTAGAGGTAATGGCAGAAGTTTTAGCGCATGTTCTTTGTAGAGGTTTAAAGCAAAAGAGTAAAGAACCGTTGGTTTGTACTGAAACGAGAGCTTCAGTCCGTCAGCGATTTCGAGTGTAAGTTGCTCATTTACCTGCTCTAACGATTCAAGTAGTTCCTCTTTTATGCCATTTATCCTATTTGTTCCCGAAAAATCCAGCAGAGCTAGCTCTAAACTTGGAGTTTTGGGGCCAAAATCATCAGATCCAAATCTTCTTACAAATGGAACAATGGCCCCTTTTTCTGAGGCTAAATAGGGAGATTTAAATCCAGTATATTTAAATAGAAACCAAAAATCTAAGCGGGGGCTTTTGGGAACGGGTGAAAAGCTTCTTCCAAACAGACTTTTTGACCAGCTTGTCCAAACAGAGTGCGAGTCTACAATTCGTTTCCACGCCTTATTGGTGAGACGTAAAGCCTGTGTATCAACAGGGTCGACATAATTAACTACTTCGCGTGCTAGATCGTCACATGTCCATCTCTCTTTTTTTGCTACTTCCACATCTCCTCCATGAATGGTGGAGGAAAATATTACACGATTGCAGGTTAAGCTTCAATCAAGACTGTGGCTGTTGCCACTGTGTGGGTGTGGCTTATTGAGACGTGGATCTTTTGCGTGGTGAGGCGCTCTTTGAGAGACCCGTGGAGATGAATATGGGGCTTGCCAAGCTCATCATTGAGAATTTCAATGTCACGCCAGGCTACGTGCTTGCCAAAGCCTAGGCCAAGGGCCTTTGCAAAGGCCTCTTTAGCGCAAAAGCGGCCTGCTACGTGTTGGGCGACATTTTGATGGCGCCTGCAGTAGGCGATTTCTTCCTCAGTAAAAAGTTTGGCTAAAAACCGCTCGCCATGTTCTTCAATCGATTTGGCAATGCGGTCCACTTCAATGATATCAGTGCCAATGCCCTCAATCGTCATGGTAGTCGTCCTCACCCTCAAAGGGGAGCCCATCTTCGCTCTCAAGGGCATTACAGAAGATCATGCGGCCTGAAGAGGTGTGTTTGACTGAGAGCACTTGTACCTCGATGATTTGACCGATAAAGTCGCCACCACCGTTGATAACGACCATAGTGCCATCTTCAAGGTAGCCGACACCTTGGCGCGGCTCTTTCCCGTAGCGCTGAACTTTGATTTTAATGTACTCTCCCGCCTGCATCAGCGGCTTGAGGGCATTTGAAAGCGAGTGCATGTTGATGATTTTTACCCCCTCGATTGAGGCCATTTGGACGCGTGAGATGTCTGCAGTAATTAGGTTGGCATCAATGAGTCGCGCGAGGCGGATGAGTTTTGAGGTTTGATCTTTGACCTCGGGGAAATCTGTGTCGTTAAAGCGCATTTCAAGGTGGGGAACTCCCTCGAGTTTTTTTATCGAATCAAGGCAGCGCTTGGCGCGCACTTTAGCCTGCTCGTCGCCACCTTCGACAGCTGAGTAGAGCTCCTTAACTAGGAAGCGGGGGACCACGAGGTGGTGGTCTAGGATTCCAGTTGCACAGAGGTCAATAATGCGAGCATCAGAGAGGACAGACATGTCAAGTAGGATGTCTTTTTTCTTTTGCGCTGTCGCCGCAAATTTAACAAAGGGGATCGAGACGTAGAGCTCATCTGAAGAGCGCAGTGTCATGATTGTTCCGAGGTAGGTGCCGAAAATAAAGAGCGCGATTTCGATCATCTCAATGGCTGTTGGAGAGAGGGTAAATGAGATGGCGCTTATCTTTAAGATGGCATCAAAGACAATCACAAGCGCTTGGCCCATGAGGTAGCCGAGAAAAAGGCCCACTACCGCAATGTTAAATGATCGCAGATTAAAGCGGCGAAAGATGGTATCAAAGGCAAAAAGTAAGACGCTGAAAACAAGACCTGAGATGACTCCAATGATTGCATTGGTCACCATGTTCCCATGGGGGCTTGAAATCAGATAGGTTGTGATTAAAAATACGCTTATTATTGTAAAAAATAGCCGCGTAAATGCTAGAGAAATATTCATAGTATGTCCCTATTTAGACTCTTCTGAGAGCATATAAATGAAATGCCTTTCAATCAACTTTTTTCTTTTCATTTTCAATTGATTTGCGATATCATATGTGGCCTATGAAGTTTACACACACTAAAGCACTCGTGCTCTCTGGGTCAATTTGGCTCTCAATTGGAATTATGCTCTTATCAAAAGGGCTTAAACTTGCAGTCGGCATGCCGATGGCAACGGGTCCCTTGATGGACTTTTTGGTGAGCTTTTCACCTGCAGTTGAAAATCGCGCCCTTTTGATAGTTTGCTTTGGGCTTTTCATCGGCTATGTGAAGGGACGCTATGTCTTGAAAAAGACAGTTAAGCAGGTGACAGACCACATTTTAACTCTGCCACTACCTCTAGATGTCAAGCGGCTTTACAAGCCCCGTTTTTTTATCATCATTGGGGCGATGGTCGTTTTAGGCCAGCTCATGCGTTTTGTGCCAAATGATATTCGAGGACTTGTCGATATTGCTGTTGGTTCTGCATTGATTAATGGAGCCATGCTCTACTATCGCAATGCTGTTTTCCTACGTATGGGAACGCTTGAAAGATGATGGGTTATGTCACTTGGGATCCCATTCGCGAGGCTTTTTGGATCCCAATTATCAACCACCCAGTTGCCTGGTATGGCATTTTGTTTGCCCTCGGATTTCTTCTTGGATACTACGTTTTCATCTTTATGATGCGCTGCTATCTTTTAACAAAGCCCTACACGAACTCACCAGAGTTTAATCACCGCATCGATTCAGAGTCTTGTGATTTCGATTCAAGATTTCTCAGGTTCGCTAAAAATCGGCTCGATCCCGAGTCGTATCGTAAAATCCAAATGAGGCTCATGCTTGAGAGGGAAAATCCAAAAATTCTAACGCCTCTTAAAGAGCGCGCGCGTCAATTTGTTGATCAAATAACGCTCTATGTGGTCGTTGGGACTCTTGTTGGGTCTCGATTAGGCGATATTATTTTCTATGAAAACGTTTGGACCTATCTTGTGCAGCCCTGGCGCATTTTTATGACATGGGAGGGTGGGCTCTCGAGTCATGGGGGCGTTGTTGGAATTTTTATTGCCCTTGCGCTCTTCAAATATCGCATTCGAAATACCTATTCGAGCTTTACTTGGGTCAAGCTTGTTGATTATATGGCAGTTCCAACAGCCTTGGCGGCAATTTTTATTCGCCTGGGAAACTTTGTGAATCAAGAGATTTTAGGAACCCAATCCAATCTTCCTTGGGCGGTTATTTTTAAATCGCCTATTGATGGTCTTCCAGTTGTGCCCCGCCATCCAGTTCAAATTTATGAGGCGCTCTTTTACCTTTTGGTTTTTCTCTGCTTAATGCACATCTTTTACTACCACTTTACGAAGTTGAAAGCGGGATTGCTTGGAGGACTCTTTTTCATTCTGGTCTTTGGATTTCGTTTTCTGATTGAATTTATCAAGGAGAAGCAGAGCGTTCTTATTGCTACTGAATTTCCGCTGACAATGGGGCAGTTACTCAGCATTCCCTGCATACTTTTTGGACTCTACCTCTTCTTTTGGCATGGGCGTGAGAGGAAGCAGGGAGAGGGCAAGGTGCCCTAAATCTTGATTTGAGTGGAACTTTTGGTGCCATTTGAGAAAGCGGCTAAAGTTTGTTTCTCCCTTAGCGCGGTGCTCGCGATACCAAATCGTTTTACGAATAATTGACATGTGCAGGTTGAGTTCACGAGTAAGTCCTCGTAGGAAGGGATGGTCTTTGAGATAGTCTGAGACCTGGCCCTCTCTGTGACAAAGGCGTGTGAGGGGATGTGCCGCGTCAAAGTGCAGCGAAGCGCTTACCATATCATTTTGGACAGCCCAGCGCTCGATTTTAGGTTCAACGATTTGCCATCCAGCGGCATTCTCTTCAAAGAAGTTTTTGAAGATGGGGAAATCGCGGATCTGCTTGAAGAAATGGATCGTTGCTAAAATGGCTTTTTCAAAATGAAACTCTTTTTGATCGATCAAAATATGCGAGATCTCTTGTTTCAATAGGGCGCGCAATTCACTTGATTTTTTTGCCAGTAGCTTCTCTTCTTGTTCAATCACCTGCCAGACCCAAACCTCAAGCTCTTGCATTTCGCTGTCGTTCAGTTTTGGTAGACTCGCTCCCTCTTTGAAGGCGCCTAGCAGCGTGCCGATCACGTTTTCTAAAGCGGAGGTGTCTTTACGATCTTTTAAAGCGATGATTTCTGAGTTGATGAAGGTAAAGATCGATTGATTGATTGAGGGGGAGACAGGAGAGAAGACATTTGTCGAGAGTGAGTAGATGTACTTCATCGCTGCATCGAGTTGATTGTCAGCGAGCTTTTTAGGAAGGCCAGCAGCAAGCGGATAGAGAGAGAGAATGCGGCGAACAATTGAGGTGAGGTTTAGCTTCATGGTTCTTCCATGAATTTTGCGACATCTTTTAAGTTGGCCTTGAATGAATGTTGTGATGGCTGCCTTTGTCTCTTCATCGAACTTATGCAAAGTTGTATGAGGGAATAGCTCTTTTGAGAGGGCAATTGAAAAGTAGGGAGTGGCCTCTTCGATGTTTTTGAAAGTGCTGAGTTGGAGATAGTCTTGTAGAGAGTCTTTGATTTTATGGGAGAGGGCTTTTTGCGAAAGAAGAGGACTTTCAAAAGTCTGCGTGAGGAGGCTTCGAACGATGAGCTTATCTATCTTATCGAAGTCCTCAATAGGTATCGTTTCCGGAATACTTTCCCTTGGAATCAGGTGCTTTTCAACGGCCCAAATCAGCTTTGTGAGGTGATCGATTTTTGGGCGTATGCCATCTAAGGTGGCAACACACTCAGAGATTTTAACAGCCAGTTGATGGGAGAAGTTGTAGGGGTGAACACCTGCGAGCTGCTCATCTAAGATTTCAGGGACAAGTGAGTGGCGAATCATGCGGTAGATATCGAGCTTGCCCTCAGCGGTCAAAATCTCCTTTTGCTTGCCAACTTTGTCGTAGTAGTAGCGCACCTTGTCCCAGCTTTTTTTGAGTGCAGCTGAGCCGAGGTGATACTTAGGAAATTTTTGACGAAATTCGGGAAGAATACGCTCTAAAAGAGTGTTTTGAATGTTAGAAGACCACTGCTTGGGCTTTTTTGCATTTAACATCTCTTTTTTAATCTTCTTTGTCAAAAAAAGATTGAGATCAGAGAAGGGGTCGTAGAACTCTTCAGACTCATCGATTGGGTAGAGGTAGGCTTTGGCAGAGAGCGCCTGTTTTGGACTTGGCTGATTGGGTCTAACAGAGCTATTTGAGAGAGACTTGGAGTCTTTCCAAAAGTCATTAGAAAACTGTCCGTTTGGCGTTCTTTTTCCCATTTTTACTAACGTCTAATCCTTTAGTAACGCAAGTTTTTTTTCTAAAACAAAAGAGCCATTTTTGTCCAAATCTTTTTTAAAATTATTTTTTTTAGGTCAGAAAAAAACTCTTGTTACAAGCGTCTTTCAGTGTTACACTGGGCCTGTCGCTAATAATATAAGGAGCCGATTATGAACCATCTCATGCTCGCAGGCCACATGGGCAGCGACCCAGAAGTGCGCTACACCTCATCAGGTTTGAAAGTCACGACATTTCGTCTTGCTACTAATTCAAGAAAAGCCGGCAAAGAAGAGACAATTTGGTGGAGAATCACCCTTTGGGGAGACCAGTTTGATAAGCTGATGCCTCACTTAAAAAAAGGTTCTGCTATCATCGTCCACGGTGAAATGACAAAAGCTGAAATTTACAACAATCGTGAAGGCCAGCCTCAAATGTCACTCAACGTCACGGCAAATACAATTAACTTTAGTCCCTTTGGAAAGGGCAGTGGAGGACAACAGGGACAAGGGCAGCAGCAAGGACAGCAAAGCAGCGCTCCTGCGTTTAACCAGCCTCCAACACAAAACGAGGAATCATCCTATTTCTATGACCAATCGATGCAAGGCCAAGGTGCGCAAGCGCCGGCAGGCTCAATTTCGGATGAAGAGATCCCCTTCTAGGGGACTCAAAGCGGCGTTTGAGGGGGAATCCCTCGCAAGCGCTTTGCAGCGCGAGATCTACCCAGGTGACTCGCGCCGCAAGGTCAAGCGCGGCGTAGATGCAAAGGGCGTTCTAGTCAATGGTGCCCCAAAGCTCAATGCTGCCCTTAAGCTGCGCCTTGCCGACCGTATCGAGGTCTTCGAAGAGGCCTTCGAACAAGACACTTCTCTGCAGGCAGTTCTCTTTGAAGATGAGCACTTCATCGCCTACGACAAGCCCGTTGGCTTTGTCTGCGAAGAGCCTCTACAAGTCCATCGCCTTGATAAAGAGACTAGCGGCGTCTATCTGATTGCAAAGAGTGAAAAGGCCTTAGAGGCGATGACAAAGCTATTTAAAGCGCGCGAAGTGCATAAAGAATACCGCGCAATCGTTCGTGGTATTGTCATTCGCGATGGGGGCAAGATCGAGAGCTATCTCGATGTCTCTAAAAAGTCTCCAAACCGTAAGATTTGGGCTTCGGCTCCAAAAGGGCACTACGCACGTACAGATTGGGAAAAGCTGGCAACCGGTGATGGTTGCACTCTACTGAAGATCAAACCTAAAACGGGTCGTACACACCAAATTCGCGTTCATATGAGTGAGATGGGCCATCCAGTACTTGGCGATTACGTCTACGCACGCGCCTTCCCTCACCACGCGGTGCGCCATATGCTTCACGCTCTACGTCTCGGTTTTGTCCACCCCTTTACTGGCAACTACATTGAAATTATCTCTCCATGCGCGTTCTAATTGTCAAAATGTCTTCTCTTGGGGATATTCTGCAAGCCTTTGCAGTTTTGCCCTCAATTGAGGGGACGATTGATTGGGTTGTTGAGGAAAAATTCGCCTCTCTTGTCAAAGATCACCCAAAAATTCATAAGACGATCGCGATTAATAGTCGCAAGCCGACTTTCAAAGAGCTGCGCGCAGAAAAGTATGATGTCCTCTACGATCTACAAGGTAATTGCAAGTCGGGCCTTTTCACTTTGATGGCTCGCGCCAAGCGTAAGGTTGGCTTTACGCTCTCTCAAGCCCCTGAGTGGCCCAATGCACTTGCGACTCGTGAGCACATCTCCGTTGATCTAACTGCACCGATGCGCGAGCAATATCTCACCCTTGTCGGAGGCAAACTCGAGCGCCTGCCATCAACCAAATCGATGAGTAAAATGATCATGATCTGTTTTGGCTCAAATTGGGCGAGTAAAAGGCTTAGCTTAGAGCTTTGGATTGACTTTCTCTCACGCATTGAGGGCTATGAGTGGCTCTTTATTTGGAAAAGTGATGAAGAGCGCGCTTTTGCGACTAAACTACAAGAGCGTCTAGGTGGACAAATGCGCGGCGATCTCGATTTTCCCGCTTGGAGAGCGTTAATGAGAGAGTGCCGGGCGGTGGTTTCAGTTGACTCGTGCGCCCTGCACCTGGCAAGTGAGGAGGGGATTGACACATTTGGGATCTTTGGCCCCTCTCTTGCTCGAGCCTACGCGCCGCACGCTGCTATTCAGGGGAGTTGCCCCTACGGGAAAAGCTTCAATAAGCGCTGCCCCATTCTGAGAACATGCGCTGCCCCGTGTATGAACCACGATCCAGAGGCTCTAGCTCATCAGCTCAAGCAAGTGATCGAAGTTCACGTGTGATTCGACAACTTCAATTGCCTCATGCACCTTCTCTTCATCCTCTTTCAATATCTTCACCGTGTGCGAGTGGATTTTTTTCATCACATCGTAGCTATTCATTGGAGCGTAGAGAGTCGGAATATCTGATTTCTTAATTTCTGCAATGATCTCGGGCCGCGGAGGGGTTTTTCCAGTTAGGATAAACCCAAGGCGCATATCTTTGTCTCGGTTGTCAGATTTGGTTTTCCAGTGGCGCTCAAGGGCTGCTTGAATCACGTCCTCGCGCGATGCTGGGGTAATGATAAGCATCCCCGGCTGGATCAGCTTTTGAAAGACTTTTGCGCTCGTTGCAATGAGGCGAATATCTTCAAAATGGCGCATGCGTGAGCTCATTCCTGAGAGCAGTTTGGCCTTCAAGAGAAGCTCAAAATCGCCCATACACGGGTTGGAGAGAAAAGGGGTGTAGGGGATGCATCCAATCAGAGGGATTTTCCAGCGATCGAGCGCCTTTTGTAGGTATTTTTCAACCATGGTTCGCTTGTTTTCAAGTACGCGGTTGAGGATCACCCCTCTCACACGGACTCCATGGGCATCGCACATCTGCTTGTTTAGGGCAAGAGCGTCGAATGAGGAGCCAAGGCCTCCCGAGACGATCATGACCACATCCAAGCCAAGCAACTTGGCGACATGGGCATTATTGAGCTCGGCAATTGAGCCGACACCAACATGGCCCGTTCCCTCGACAAGCATTGCCTCGTGTTTTTCTGCGATTTGGACATACGAGTCGATGATTTTTTTCTCCAAAGCGCCGTGATCGATTTTCCCATCGAGAAAATCGCGGGTGAAACCGCGCGGAAATAGAACTGGGCTCATCGGGAGAATCGGATCTTCTAGGCGGAAGTGCTCTTTAAATAGGTAGACATCTTTGTCGACAAAGTGCCCCTCCTCAGTTTCGACATGCTCTTGGCCGACAGGCTTCATAAAGCCGATGCTATTGAAGCGCTTGCGTAGTCCAGAAAGAAGGCCAAGACATGAGGTAGTTTTGCCAACGTTTTGCCCATTTGAGGCGATAAAGATTCCCTTAGTCATGGGGAGAAATTTATCACCTCAGAGAATTAGATCACAATCCTTTCTTCAAATTAGGATCGCTTAAGGTCCATTTCCACGCCAAAATAGGGGCCAACGACTGTTTCAATCAGACGTTTGGCATACTCTGGACGCTTAAACATTGCCATAATCTCTGTGAGCGTCTTGTTTGTCAGAGTGAACATGAAGCTATTGACCGCTTCAATGACTGCCTCTTTAGGAGCAATGCTCACCTCAACATCAGTGACTGGACGTAGATTTTGCTGAGCCGTTTCCACTAAACCACCAGGAACTAAAATCCTTTGAATAGCGGAAATATCTCCTTCGCCTTTATTAAGTCTAGAAACTTCCTCAGATAGTTGATGGATTGCATCAATGAGCGCTTGCGTTTCAGGCAGGCGAGTTGTTTGGGAGTCGTTATCTTGACGACGGCGCCAGTCGGTGATAAAACCTTGGATTGAGGTTCTGAGGCTTTCAAGAATTTCGGGTTTAGCATCTGCTGCATAGGCATTCGCAAGCTCTCTCCAATCGGGGATGAGTCCAGTAGCTGCGATTGCAGGGACGTTTGGAGGCGTCACCGACCCACCAGGAGCTGGTGTGGCTGGAGGTGTGGGTTGATTAGACTCTAGTAATGTTGCTTTTAGCCAGCTGACATATTCTTCAGAGGTTTTGTTACTATCAATGAAGCCAATTTTCGTGAGGGTTTTCTTGACGGCTGTTCTAGTTACATGTCGAATCAGTTTTTGCTGGTCAGCAGCTTGGTTTGTTTCGTACATCTCACGCTCTTGACGCAAGCGTGTATTTTCCTCTTCTGTAAGAGCCTTGCCGCCGTTGCGGATCGCTCTTGAGGCTTCACGAAGAATGCTGGAAGTGAGCTTTTCGGCCTCTTCTGGCTTGATTAAGATGTGCATGAGATCGTAAAGAACTCCCTGTAGGCCTTTAACGATTTCACCCATTCTAAGGTCATCTAGGACCTGCTGTCCCGGAATTCCACCACCAAGGGCGCTCTTCACATCGGTTGGATGCACTTTTGTTGCAACTTTAGAAAGGGCAATGGCATCTTTGACAAATGCTCGGATAGCCTCTCCCTCTTCAGCAGTTTGCGCGCTTCCACCAGGTCTATCGATTTTCAGGCTTCCGCCGTTTTCCTCAATAGATTTAAGAAGGTCGTGAGTTTTATCAGCGAGGATCTTTGCAATCGCCGTTTTTACACGGGTCTCTTTCGTAAAGTCGCCAGTAAGGTTCCCAAGCTTTTCGAAGGTTGAGCTTCTTGTTAGGATATTTTTCGTTACTCGACGGGCGATTAGGGATGCAATTTTGTTTGTTGGCCAGACAAAGATGTAGTTTACAAGACTTAAGATCGCAATCGGTAGGGCTGCGATGAAGCCTTTGACGATATTCACACCAACAGGACCCTTTTTGATCCAGTTGATCATCGTTTGTGAGGCGTTATTGATTGGGGTTGTCATGGAAAGGTCGCCCATGTAACGATCAACTGCTTTACCGCTGATTTTGTTATACGGGCAGCGGCCATCCATGCGCATTTCCATGTAGTCTTTTAGACGCGTGTGGGAAATGGGCTTGCCGTCTGGGCCAACACCCGCCGCAAATTCTTTTGCGCACTTGAGCATGAAGTGCATCGTTTGCGAGGCGTTGGTGAAGTGTGATGTCGGTACGCTGAGAGCTCCTGTGTTGAGCTTGGCAACCTGATCGTGGACGTGGTTCACAATACGCTTAGTGAACATCTTTGTAAAAAAGGAGATAATTGGGCGGAAAACCGAGAAAAGAACGACAGAAAACCATCTTCTAAATTTTGAGCGGTCTGTCCGTTTTTTATTTGCATCTTTTAGCAGTGAGCGTAGCGTGTGAATGCGGTTTGCTCCTTCTGGAAGAGCATTGACTTTTTCCATAATGGTGTCAAAGCGCAGGCCATAGACGCCGCGCTCTCGTTCGATTGTCTCAACAACCTGTCGGTGTCTCGCTTCGTAGCCGTCTCCAAGAGAGGTGCGCGTCTCGCCAGCAGCTAGCATCCGCTTTGTTGCCGCTAGCTGAATCTCGCTAAAGTCTGGGATGCCACCTGCAAATTTCATGAACATCTCATACTCACCAAGAAGAGTCATATCCTCTTGCATCAACTTGCGATCTCGCTCAGTCTCTTCACGTAGCTCCATGAGGTTTTTAGCTGGCGCCTTCTCTGGTCTGAGAGTCTCATTGATCGTTTCCAGAGTTGATGCTGGCATTTCTGCAGGCGCATTTGGTAGAAGAGGAAGGCGGATTAGACCTTCAAATACCAAGCGGTACTTGCCTTGAAGGGTGTCAGTTAAATTGTTCCATAGGTTTACTAGCTGACCCGCTCCTGCATTCGGATTAGCAGCAAATGCATTGATTTGTCCAATTGCGCCTTGTATAAACTGAGAAAATTCGCCAGCTCTTTGAGGGTCGCTGACCATAATATGCGAGCCAATAGAAGAGTCTACCAGATTAAGTAGGTAGGCAATTGCTCCAGCAGCGGCCTTTGTCGGACCTGAGACGATCATCTGCTGCATACGATCAAAAAGAGCGCCAATTGTCGAGGGTTTGTCCATTGGGATTAGAATTGGCTCTCCACCCCTTGGTGCCACAGTGGGGTCGCCAGCGGCTGCAGCACCCGCTCCTGCAATCGGAGCTGGAGCAACAGTTGGTGCGGTAACTATTGGCTGTGTCGTCGCTCTTGAAAGTAGACCTTTTGCAATTGGGCAGATATCAGTGATCGCGTCAATGGCTTGATCACGCATATTTGCTGTCATACCTGCAAATTGCTCCTCTAGATTTAAACGCGCTTGAGTGATTTGACCACTAGAGAGTTTGCCTAACTCATAGAGTTGCTGAATGAGTGGTAAATGGTGGTGAGAATAATCGGGTTGCTCGGGGGCGACTTCGCCTGTGGGCGAATGGAGGTTGGCTAAAATTGCTTGCCTTCCTTGAGCAAAACGCGCTTTGTCTTCTGCTGTCGGGTTTCGATGGCTTGAGATGTCTTGTAGTAGGCCTCTAACAAAAGCGCTTAACTCTGTAAGTTTCTGTACGATTGGTCCAAGGCGCTTTACATCCTGAGGTTTTAAATGCTTTTCAATCTGTGAAAGTCGCGTGGGGTCAAGAAAATGTAGCTGCTGGTTAAGTTCTTCCGGGCTTTTTGCAAGAACTCCACCTTTTACATTGCGTTCAAGCGCGCGTGCGCTTGCAAGTGCTTGGGCAATTGTGACCATCATCGGTTTTGAGTGGGTATTGACTTGACCTACAGTGTGGGCAATAAAATTACCAGTAGCTCTTCCAGGTATTCCCGCTAAATTACGAAGGGTTTGCATAGTTAACCTTAGTATAAATTGTTTAAGAACATTATACTAAATAAAAGGCTAATAAAACAATGGATACAAAATTTTAATTAACTAATAATCATTAATAAAAAATTTAATTTGATATAGATCGCATCGTATGCAGAGTTAATACGGTACAGAAGCCCTCTTTTTGAAATAATTTCTGTACGCCATCTATTTTTCCTGTGAGATACTTATAGACTAGAGAGGTAACTTGGGTCGTGAAAGGATCATTAATGAGCTCTTCGACAGAATCATCCCGAGTGGGTTGATCTGCTAGTCCCTCTGTGGCGAGCTGGGCCTGTTCGAGTATGTTTTTAAGGGCTTGAACTTGAGCATTTAAAGACGCTGGATTTCGTATCTCTGTGAGATCGCTATTGACCTGAGCCAAGAGCTCATCGATTTCAGTAACAAGGCTTGCTGAGCGTGCTTGATAATGCGTGAGTGAATTGTGGACATCGACTCTAAAATGGCCATCGGGGGCCATAAATCGCGTCTCTGTTTGCGCCCACTCATCTTGCCATGCCTTTAATTCCTCCTGATTTGCAGCTGAGCTGAGTCTCGTCATTAGCCCATGATTTTCGGGGTGATGAGGATCTGTGATAAATTGACCCCGATCGGCTCTTCTTAGCGTTTTTGCAAGAGCACTTGCATCACTGAGTAAAACATCGAACTCGGGCGCGATCCCTGTGATTGTGGCAACTGCTGTGCTGGGATGCCCTAGTTTTGATTTCTTTGCTTTGACTAAAGCTGTTATCAGGGGTTCGTCTAGGTGTCTTGCTCTCTCAGAGAGATCATATCTTTCAAACAGCTCAGAAACTTGGTGTTGCGTGCTTTGACTGATCCTAAAAGCGTGGAAAAGGCGAGTAACTCTGTCACATCGACTCAAATGCTTGACCGCAGATCTTACAAGAACAAGGTCTGAGGTGAGTAATTTGTTGACCATTTGATTGACAGCATCTGAGCTGTCTGTCGTTTTGAGAGCGCCAGCAGCTCTCTCCATTTCCCCTAATTCATTTTCGAGTTCAGAGATGTTAACTGATTGCCCCTCACGAATCTTTCTCTCGGTTTCAAGGCATTTTTGCACGAGCCTTGGGTAGATTGTCTTAATCTTAGCGAGATTTGTTTGTAAAGATCGGCAATGGAAAGCATTGCAGCTTTTTCCGTGTAGGGTTTTGACACCTTCTGCGGCTTCAACAAGATGTGTTGAAAGAGTTGTAAGTGCTGCTGTAATCTCGCTATTGCGCCCTTTAAGTCCCTTGTTGATTTCAGTAAATGAGATATTCGCGCGTTCAAGGGCGGTCTTGAGGTCTTTGATTAAAGTATGAAGAGTTGTCAAAAGCCCGTGGTTAAATTGAAAAGGAGCGCCTAATTTTGGAATCCATTTTGTTAACAGCCCCACTTTGGCTCGCGGATTGACATTTCCATGTTCTGCAACAGGTGAGGGTTTGGTCAGCTCATCACGTAGCTCACTAAATCCTCTATTCACGCAGAGAGGAAGAGCATTTACAAGTTTATTTAGCTGATCTCTAATCTCTTTTCCAACAGATCTTTGGATAATTTCGTTTCTAAGTAGAGGAATTTCACGCTGCAGGCGATCGACCTCCTCTCGACTCTCATGAGTTAGCACCCCACCGCCTTGTGTCATCATCTTTTCAAAAACATCGATACACTTGACAAATAACGGTTCATGTTGCTGGGGCTTTGCGAGGTCTCGAATGAGAATAGAGAGAACTTTTGAAAGGGCCCCAGAGGCAAATGGCATGACTTTTCGACGGATTAATCGCGTTGCTGTGCTCAATTTCCCATTGAGTGCATCTCGAATGGCCTCGCGGCTATCACCAAGGGGAACGAGCTCCACAACTTGTAGCAAAGAGCTGATGCAATCGGAAATCGATGGACGAACTGTTTCAAAGGGTTTTTGGGGAGCGCCTTGTTGTTCTGTTCTTTGAGATTTTACTAATGCGTTGCGAATCAGGGCTAGAAGCTCGCGAATAACTGTGTTTACAGGAATCGAGTACTCGTTGTGCTTTGAATCACCATAAAGCGCTTTACGAATTTCAAGAGCGATATGCTTTGCCAGGCCATATTTTTTTAGCTGGCTTTTGATAATCGCTTTCATAACAAGGTTTGTGATCGCTTGAATAGGCAAAGTCACAGCGTATTGGATAAAATACATAAACAGTCTGGCTGGAAAGATAAGCATCATCTTAACGATGCGTACAGATTGGTTGCCTGAGTGATTCACCCAGTCAATCATTTTCTGCGTCGCACCTTTGACCTTAGAGGTCCAATTGAAACCAGGAATGTTTTTCACGATAAACGAGGTAAACGAGGAGTAGATCGAATTGACATCGCGACGCCCATTATTTTCAGGTAGTGTAGCAGCTAGGACCAAAAAATCATCAATTCCTTTTGCATCGCGATCTGTTGCAAAATCCCGGAACATATTGAGCATTGAATTGAAGCAGCCATTTAACCACTTGAATGGGGCAGCGTTCATCTCACTCAATGGGTGATTGCGAATTCGGGCAAACCAACCGCGGATCTCAGAAATGCCTCCCTTGCTCAGGTGGGTCAAAAAATGTCCCATGCGACTATCGACTAAACCAAGTAGCGATTTAATGAATCTTCTTTTGAGCCAACCAACATTGGATTTGTCCACGATCTCTTTCATCTTATCAAAGAGAGCTTTGCGACGTGCAGCCGGAGGAAGATGCGAGACTTTTCGCCAGAGAAATTGGAAAGTAAGAGCTTCAGCCCGCGCCCATCCCATCTGCTGTTTTTTCATTTTATATTGCTCTTCCCAACGAGGATCAGTGGGTGGGATTTGTATTTCACTGCGAATTTTATCATCGATTGTTTGCAACCTACCTGTATCTTCACCAATCATGAACATCACAGCTTTATGGATAAAGTTGGGAATCATTGTCCCTTCAATAAAATCCTTGAGCTTGCGATCTGTCACTTTACAAAGCACCTCAGGAGAGCGCATGTCATCTGGTGGAGGCGGAGCATCTAGAGTCGCAGCAGTCTGCTCCATCGTTGCAGCAGCATTTTCAACATTTGTGGCTCCAGGAACTGGAGAGGATGGGGTTAATGTATCTGCAAGCTCTTCTACCATTCCCTCTGCAACTCCAGCAGAGACAACTCCAGCCCCCACCGCAAGTTGATTAACAACCCCAATTGTCGAGTCATTCAAATATCCGGAGCCAATCAGTTTATCGGCAAGGGTGCCAAATACGCCAAGGGCCCATTTAGCATAATCTGGAATCGCGCCATCAGGAGTGTGCTGTCTGATCTTAAAAATAAAGTTGCGAAGATTGTATGCCGTTTGCGCAACGGGATTCGGAAAGCGTTGTTGTGGTGGAGCTGCAATTGCGCCTTCAAGAGGAGGAAGCTCGGGTAGCTTATGGCCCAAGAATTCAGCTAGTTGATGCGCAAGAGAATGGGGAGCATTTCTTCGCACTTGTTTGGCAGCGAATCTCTGAGCAGAGCCAGCAGGTCCATGCTCAAAAAGATGTGATAAAAATGCAAGGCGTCCCGACTTTTTTTTAATAAAACGCGTGCCATGACCCTCAACGATTACAAGTTGCGCAACTAAATCTTCGAAGGAATAAGTTTCGATATCTCTTTCAAGGGCATCGAATTGCGCCTGATTGGCTAAATAAAATTCGTGGCGGTGGTCGTTTCCAGTTTTAGCAGCGGCTAGGTTTTGACGAAATTCAGCAAGAGCTATTGGGTTTATGGGGGCTAATTCTGATGCCGTTCTCTTTAAATTGTGGATTGAAAGGAGAAGGTGTTCGATTGAACTATCTGGCTGATCGAGGGGATTGACACCCAGTTTTGTAGCAAGAGTTGAGGAGTGTCTCGCAATACTAGCTGGAAAGGCGAAAAATTTACTTAGGAGTCCTGAGACAAATCCAGGTTGATCTGGTTCTGGTGGTTGGAAAGGTGGTGCGGGAGGGGCGGGTTGAAGAGCTGCAGGTTCCATGATTGACACTCCTTGGTCAATTAGAGGGTAAAAGTTTATCTTTACTTAAGCTTTACTGGCAATAAAAATAAAACCTTTACGCTTCCTGCTGGACTATTTTTCACAACTCAATTAATGTAATTTCTTATGGAATTACGCCGCTTACTTCCCATCGCGCTCGCTTTTTTTGCTTCAGGATACGCACAGTATGAAAAGCGTGCTCCAGTTGATAATCACTTTGCCATTGAAGCAGACTTTCTTTATTACGACCGCACTGAGTGTGATGATAATCGTATTGCAGAATATGACCTCAATCATTGCGACATCTTTCAGCAGACTCTTTCGACCAAAGATGTCGCCCATGAGATGGCCGATAGTCCCGGTCTGCGCGCCTGCGTCTACTTTATGCCACACGCCTACCAAACCGTAGAGTTGCGCTACGTCGGTCTCCTTGAGTGGCACGGGACACGTCGCTTAGAAGATACCGCGGCCATTACCTTCCCATTCAAGTTCTGTACTGTTGACTGGAGCCTTGCTGACCGGCTAAAGGCGCAATACTGGGCAAAATTCTACTCTGCCGACCTCATGTGGTGGCACCATGTCAACCCACGCGACTCAACCTACTTCAATATTGGTTGGGCTCTAGGACTTCGTTATGCAGATATCGATGAGGAATTTGAGACCAATATCTACAAATCTAACCGTCAATCGCTCTACGACATCAACACCCGCAACGATATGATGGGCATCCAAGGTGCCTTTGAGTTTTCCTGCCACCCCTACCGCTGGATTACCTGGGGCTTTACCATTCGCGCAGCTCTATATGCCGATGTTGAGACAGAAAAAACGCTACTCACCGATGACAATGGTTCGATCACGCTACGCAAACAGCAGGCCTCTGGCGTCCATGAAACGTGGTCGGGAGAAGCTGATATTTTCCTCAAACTCGACATCTACCCAACCGCTTCCATTCGCCTTGCCTATGATGCTCTTTACTTCCGTAATGTTGCTGTCGCTGGTGATCAAATCCACTACTCTAAAGAGAAGATCCGCATGGACCATAACGGATCAGTTGGCTATTATGGACTTGAGGCAGGCCTCATCATCTTTTTCTAGGGGGGGCGTATCAGGGCACTGCATCTTTGCACCATTAACACCCTCAATTATTTGCCTCTCTATGTAAAGCCAGCATTTTCATAGCTTGTAAAGCGGCTTTACAAGCTAAATAATTATTTTAAAGAGTGTCAAAATTCTGCTGTATATGTATAATTGGGGCTGCCGGGGACCTTTTGTGGTATGGCCGCACGAACCAGGTCAGGATCGGAAGATAGCAGCCTTAAGAGCATCGCCGTATGCCTAAAGCCAATCTCCGGCTCTTTTTACAAATACTTTCCTGTTAGAGATTTTTTCGATTTGGCAATTTTCTCGGGTGTCCCGTGTGCCACGATTTTGCCTCCCTTTTCTCCCGCCTCTGGTCCAATGTCAAAGATGTAGTCCGAGCGCGAAATCACATCGAGATTGTGCTCTATGAGTAGCAGGGTGTGGCCTTTATCCACCAGTCGGGTGAAGATGTCGAGTAATTTGGCAATATCTTCAAAGTGCAATCCTGTTGTCGGCTCGTCAAAGAGGTAGAGCGTTTTTCCCTTCGGTCTGCGTATGAGCTCTTTGGTAAGGCGCAGGCGCTGAGCTTCACCTGCTGAGAGCGTGGCAACGCCGCGACCTAGCTCGAGATAGCCAAGTCCGATTGAGATGAGCGTTTCGCAGATGCGGGTAATTTTGGCAATTGGAGGGAGGAATTCGAGCGCCTCTTGAATCGACATGCGAAGCACCTGACCTAGATTCTTCTCTTTATAGAGGACTTTACGGCTCAAGGGCGCGAGGCGATCGCCGTGGCAGGTTTCACAGGCGACCTCAACTGAGGGCATGTATTGCAGATCGATGGTTTGGTAGCCCATTCCCTGACACTTAGAGCACATCCCTTTGACGTGATTAAATGAGAAGTGGCGCGGCTGCAGTCCGCGCATTTTAGCCTCGGGCAGACTGGCGTAAAAACTACGTAGCGGGGTGAGAAGATCTGTGTAGGTACAGACATCTGAGCGCTTGGTGTGGCCGATGGGACTCTGATCGATGGCGATCACAGAATCAAGCTCTTTTTGCATTTGTGGCTTGATCACTTCCATCATCAGTGTCGATTTTCCACTTCCAGAGACTCCTGTAAAGCAGGTCATGCGTCCGACGGGGATGTCTAGATCGAGGTTTTTGAGGTTGCGCAGTTTGGCTCCTCGCACTTCAAAGAATTCTTTTGGCGCTGGCCGTTTTTTGCGTTCAGGGAGCGTTTTTTCTCCAGTTAGGTATTTGCCAGTGGGGGAGTCTTTGATTGAGCCTTGAGAGAGAATTTGTCCCCCTTGCACCCCAGCACCGGGGCCAAAGTCAATGACGTGGTCTGCCATCTGGATGGTCATTGGGTCGTGCTCGACTAAGATGAGAGTGTTGCCTGCATCGCGCATTCTTTCAAGGGCTTTGTTGAGCATGGAATTGTTGTGGGGGTGAAGTCCAATTGTCGGCTCATCTAGGATGTAGAGACACCCTGTCAATCCACAGCCAAGTTGTCTTGAGAGACGTACGCGTTGCGTTTCTCCCCCTGAGAGGGTGGGGGCTGAGCGGTTGAGTGAGAGATAGTGGAGCCCAATATCTAAAAGAAACTGGAGTCTAGAGGTGAGGCCGTCAATAACCTCTTCTAATCCATCTGCCTCAAGTGTTTGAATGAAAGAGAGCACCTCGTGAATTGGCATTTCACACAGATCGCATATTGAGCTCTCTTTGATGGTCACTTTGCGTGCGAGGGGGTTGAGCCTGTGCCCGCTGCAGGAGGGGCAGGTGTAGCTCTCGAGCATTGGTGAGAGAGCTTCTTTGATTGGACGCGACCCTGTTTTAGCAAGTATAGCAAAGAGCGTTTCTACGCCTACCCATTTGAGTTCAAAGCCCTCGTCTGGGAAGTGGATAATCTCATCGGTGCCGTGTAGAAAGGCTTCAAGTGCCTCATCAGGTTGGTATTTGAGCTCTAGATCTTCATGTAGGTGTATCTGCTGTGCGAATTTGAGAAAGAGCTTGTAGGCAAGGCGCGTGCCCTCCTCTTTCCATAAAAAGGCCATGAGCTCCATTGGGCTCATCTCCATTACCTCGGGAATCTCACGCAAGTTAGCTCCATAGAGAAATCCGAGTCCAGTGCACTCAAGACACATTCCATCTTGGGAGTTGAATGAGAAGGTATGCGGTGTGATTGAGGGGTAGGACTTTCCAGTGCTTTCGACAGCAAAGGCGAGGTTGTAGGGAATTTCGCGATCAGGCAGTGCAATGATGACGTGGCGGTTTGAAATTTGCGCCGCGATGTCGATTGCATCGAGCATGCGCTTTTCAATGCCCTTTTTTACCTGCAAACGATCAATGACTAGCGCGAGCGAGTTTTTACGGCTCTGGTTGAAGGGAATTTCTTCATCAATGGCATAATCTTCACCATTGAGTCTCAGGCGTAGATAGCCCTGCTTTTGGAACTGCTCACAGAGCGTCTTTAGATCTTGCTCGCGCCTTGCAACTAGTGGAGCGAGAATTTGTACCTTTGTCTTCTCGGGAAGATCAAAAGTTTTGCGCATAACATACTCAGGAGAGATCGAGCGAATCTGCTCTCCAGTTTCTGGGCAATGTGGAACTCCTAGTCGCGTGTAGAGCAGGCGCAGATAGTCGTGAATTTCTGTCATCGTTCCAACAGTAGAGCGGGGATTTCCAGCATGTTTTTTCTGTTCAATGGCAATCGCTGGAGAGAGACCGTCAATTGCCCCTACGCTTGGTTTGGGCATCTGCGGGAGAAACTGGCGTGCATAGGGGGGCAGTGAATCGACATAGCGCCTTTGCCCTTCGGCAAAAATGGTGTCGAGTGCAAGGGAGGTCTTCCCCGAGCCCGAGGGTCCGGTGCAGACAGTAATTTTATCGCGTGGAATTTCGAGCGTGAGGTTTTTTAGGTTGTGCTGCGTGGCATCTAAAATTGAGATGCTTTTGATGGGCTCAATTTTTTGCCGCTCTTTTGGGGCAGAAGGGGGAATTTTTTTGAGCGCTTCGTTTAAAAAGATGCCTGTTGGTGATTTTATCTTTGCCGTTTGTTCAGGAGTTCCTGTTGAGACGATCGTCCCACCTCCATCACCACCTTCAGGGCCAAGATCGATGATCCAATCAGATGTTTTTATAAGCTCGAGGTTGTGTTCGATCACAACAACAGTGTTTCCCTTATCGGTCAGTTTTTGCAAAATGCCGATGAGCTTATTGATGTCGTGAAAGTGTAGGCCTGTTGTTGGCTCATCGAGAATATAAAGAGTGTTTCCCTTTGGGACGCGTGAGAGCTCTTTGGAGAGTTTGATTCGCTGCGCTTCACCCCCGGAGAGCGTTGTTGCGCTTTGCCCGATTTTGACATACTCAAGCCCCACCTCCATTAGTAGATTGAGCTTGCGTTGGATAGTTGGGATGTTTTCGAAAAACTCGTAGGCCTCACACACCGTCATCTCAAGGACATCAAAGATGTTTTTCCCTTTAAATTCGATCGCAAGAGTCTTCATGTCAAAACGGCGTCCGCTGCAATGGGCGCAGGTCTCAAAGGCATCTTCCATGAAATCCATATCGATGCGAATCTCCCCCATTCCGCGGCAGTGACCACACGAGCCCTCACGTACATTAAAGCT
The DNA here is from genome assembly GCA_022763045.1 of Simkaniaceae bacterium. Taxonomy (GTDB): domain Bacteria; phylum Chlamydiota; class Chlamydiia; order Chlamydiales; family JACRBE01; genus JALEGI01. Next base: position 53,632 of record JALEGI010000019.1, read on the forward strand.
GAAACGTCCCGGTTTGTAGCCGTGCGCTTTAGCCTCTTTTGTCTGAGAGAAGATGTTGCGGATTTCATCAAAAACTTTGATGTATGTTCCTGGATTTGACCTCGGCGTGCGTCCAATGGGAGATTGATCGATCGAGATCACCTTGTCGATGTTTTCTTTCCCCTCGATCGATTCGTGCGCACCAATCTCTAGTTTTGCTTCAGAGAGCGATGGATAGAGAATGTCTCGAATAAGAGACGACTTACCCGAGCCAGAGACACCTGTTACTGTGACAAAAATACCCAAGGGAATATCAACAGTTACATTTTTGAGGTTGTGGTGGGTGGCGCCATGGATAGTGATTTTTTCTTTTTTTGCTTTGCGTCTTTTTTTGGGGATGGCGATCTCTTTTTCCCCCCGAAGATAGGCGCCAGTGAGTGACTCTTTTGACTTGAGAATGTCTTCAACAGTCCCTTCTGCAGTGATTTTACCTCCGAGAGAGCCTGCAAGCGGGCCAATGTCAACTACCCAATCGGCATAACGCATGGTTTGCTCGTCGTGTTCGACCACAATAACTGTGTTTCCCTGATCGCGCAGCTCAAGTAGAGAGCCTAAAAGCTTTTCGTGATCGCGTTGATGTAGTCCAATTGAGGGCTCATCGAGGACGTAAGTGGCAGAGACAATACCAGAGCCAATTTGCGAGGCGAGGCGCACGCGCTGCGATTCTCCTCCGGAAAGAGTAGGAGCAATGCGACTCATGCTGAGATAGTGCAGGCCAACTCGATCGAGAAAGCGCAAACGACGCACAATTTCATTTTTGAGCTGACCGCCAATTTTGAGATCCCGCTCTGAGAGCTTGAGCTTATCGAAAAAGTCGAGGCAATCGCGGATGGAAAGTGAGCAAATTTCAAAGATCGTTTTATTGCCCAGGCGCGCTGCAGCTGGATAGGGGCGGATTTTAGATCCTTTACAATCGGGACAGGGCATCTTGCGCATATAGCCAGACATTGCCTTGTGATAGCTCTCACTTTTGGCCTCACTCAAGCGACGCTTTGCTTCATTTACGACCCCACGCCATTGGACATAGTCGGTCCACTTGTTTTTCTTCACAGGGTGTACGAAAAACATGCGCGTCCACTTCTTTTGTGTTCCATACAAGAAGACCTTTTTTGCTTTTTTGGGCAGATCTTTCCATGGCGTATTGATTTCAAATTCGTAGATGCGCGCAAGGTTGCGATAGATATTGCCCCACCGCACAGTGTTGTAGCTACCGGCAACGGCGCAGCAATCTTCTGCAATGGACAGATCGGGGTCGATAATGAGCGCTTCATCGAATTCGGTGGCAACTCCTAGTCCTTCACAGGTATGGCACATCCCTCGCGGATGGTTGTAGGAAAAGTCGTGTGGCTCAAGGGGTGGGTAGGACTTTTTCGATTTTGGAGAGTAGGCTGATTTAGAGAAGAGAAGCATCTCTTTTGAATCGACTTTATAAACGCGCATCAGACCTTTGCCGATTTCAAGTGTCTGCTCAATGACCTCCAAAAGCCGCGCGCGCATGCCCTCTTTGACAATGAGACGATCAATCACGACATCAACGTCGTGTGAGAGCGTTTTGTCTAGCGAAAGGGGCTCTGAGAGATCGAGCAGCTCTCCATCGACAAAAACCCGCGTGAACCCCTTCCTCTGCATCTCTTCAAAATCTTCGACAAAGGTCCCTTTTTTAGCCGATGCGTAAGGGGCAAGAATTAAAATTTTTGCTTGCTTTTCTAGCCCCTCAATCGACGCGGCGATTTGCTCGGCCGACTGCGCTTTGAGAGACTCTCCACTGTCAGGACAGTGGGGCGTGGCAATTCGAGCAAAGAGCACACGCATAAAATCGTAGATTCCCGTCATCGTTGCAACGCTTGAGCGGGGATTGCGGCCTATAATCTTTTGTTCAATTGCAATGGTAGGAGAAATTCCGGTAATTAATTCGGCGTCGGGCTTGGGGAGGTTGCCGAGATGACGACGGGCGTAGGTTGAGAGAGACTCGATGTAGCGCCTTTGACCCTCGGTGTAGATTGTATCGAAAGCTAGAGAGGATTTCCCCGATCCAGAGACGCCAGTAATAACAATTAATTGATTTGCCTCTAGTTTTAAAGAAATCTTTTTTAAGTTATTGACAAAGACATTTTTTAATACTATTGGAAAACGATTCATAAAATTTTTTTTCTATATTATTTTTCTCACAATTGATGTATCATAGATGCTAAATGTGAGAGGTTTAACAGCTATGAGCTCTGTCGTTTTCAATCAGGTTTACCACGACAATTTAGATGCCCTTTATGAGGGGAGTAAAAAGGCGTGCAACTGTTCGCGATTTACTGTTTATGAAAGAGGTGATGGTCGCATTCACGCGAAGAGCAAATACCACTTTCTACAAATTATTCAGTGGGTCTTTTCGCAGATTATCAGCTGCCTCTTTCCTAAAAGTTATCGTTCAGCTAACAAACATACCATAGACTGGTTTTATAAGACATTCGGAGAGAATAGAATTCACAGAATTTCTTCACAAGTCGGTCTTGATATTCGCCACAAGAGAGAAAATGGACTCTTCATTTCGAAAAATGATGTGCGCACTCTTATGGCAGGGATCATGTCTGTTACTGAGCTCGATATCAAGGGTATTTTCAAGGGGTTAAAAGGGGAAGATCAAGAAGAGTCGCAGCTTCTCGAAAGAAACCTAGAAACGAATTCTTTAGCAGAGTTAAGAGAGCGCTTTAGGAATAAAAGTTTCACGCAACTGAGTCAAGATGACATCGACGTTCTTTATGCGATTGCAAACCCCATTCAAGCGATGGGGCAAGAGGGAATTCGAAAGGCAATGCTCGGATCGATGCCGAAGTATGCCCACCCAGGTTACGATCGTGGCCGCACCAAAGATGGTCTAGTTAACTTTGCTATGGAAGTGAACCGGATGCACACTGAAAAGGGGATTTGCGACAACAAGTCTATTGGTGACATGCAGTTTATCAAGCGCGTTGCCGGCTGGGGAAACCCCGATGGATCACTTGTAAAAATGCCCGATGGAAACTGGCGCGTTTTAAGAAGTCGCGTTCATGGTGGCGGTCAGTATAAGATGTTCTGGCATGTTTTTGGCAAAAAGACGGCTGGAAATATTCGTCCAATTATGGCTATTTTGCCGACACAAGCGCAGGGTGGAAAGGCAGTTCCCCACTCTTGGACCTCAGTTAGAGAAGATATGCATAAAGAGATTGGGTACAACGGCGCTAAGCGTACTCATCACGACACACGCCAAGAGCTAAATAAAGTGGCGGGGAAATGGGATTTGAAAGGGTATAGCCTTGGGGGAACAGGGGCGGAAAACGATATTTTCTTAGATGCAGCAGTCTCTGTAGATGGTGAGCACAAATTTGCCAAAGCCTTTATCGTTGCTCCACCAGCAGTTGGTGCTGAGACCGCGGGAGCCTTTAAGCTTCTTGTTGATCGTCTGAATCAGTATAATATCCGAATTCACTACCATGTTAATGGAGGTGATCTCACACCACACATCGGCGAGTGTCACCTTGGTTATGGTGTTGATTCAAGCAAAGTTAAATTGCGCATTACAAGCCATTCTGATGAAAATGGATTTGGAACAACTCACCCGTTTGAGCTTCCAATCCGCAGGGAAAACTGTTTCTTCAATGCGCGCAAACTGTGGCGCTCTCTAATGACTGGTCCTCATGGGGTTGTTGCAAATCCTAAGAAGGGACACCAATCGGCAACAATTAGCAATGAGAGTCACCCACACCTTGTGAATAACTTCCTTCATGCTAAAAAGCGTGGCTGGGAGGGTGATCGTCACCGCGTCGCTCTCAGAGCGGGCGAACGTGCAAAGCTATTGAAGCGTGCCCAGAAGCTCTCACCTGCTGATGCGCCGATTCGAGGGATCACACCTCATGCGGCTCTACGTGCAATTTCAGCAGCGTAAATCCTCTCTCCCTATTTAAACTTTGATATGTTAAATAGGGGGTATGAGTAACCTTCACAAGACAAAAATCATCTGTACAATTGGCCCATCTAGTGCCACTAAAGAGTCTATTCTTGCTCTGATTGATGCAGGGATGAATGTCGCGCGGCTAAATTTTAGCCATGGATCCTATGAGCAGCACGCAAAAACCATCGCTCTTTTAAAAGAGGCGCGCAGAGAGCGGAATGTCCCTCTGGCATTGATGCTTGATACTAAAGGACCTGAGGTGCGCGTAGCTCAACTGGAGGGAGGAGAGCTCTCATTGACTCGCGGCATGCAAGTTGCACTTGGAAAGGAGATCCCGATCACCCCAGAAAATATCGTCGATCAGCTCAAAAAAGGTGATAGCGTGCTCTTTGATGATGGCAATATCGCCTCCCAAGTGGTGAGTGTGGATGAGAATGTGATCATCGAGATCCAAAACGATGGGATTTTGAAGAGCAACAAGGGGATTAATGTCCCTGGAGTGAAGCTTGATATTCCCAATGTGACTGAAAAGGATCGCAAAGATCTTATTTTTGGATGTGAGCAGGAAGTCGATTTAGTTGCCGCCTCCTTTGTTTGCTCAGCAGAGCATATCATTGAGATTAAAGACCTTTTGTGTGAGCACGGCGGACGAATGATAAAGGTCATTGCCAAAATCGAGAGTTCTTTAGGAGTTGAGAACTTTGAGAGCATCGTTCATATGTCTGATGGCATCATGGTGGCAAGGGGTGATTTAGGTGTAGAGCTGCCCCTTGAGGAGATCCCACGTCTTCAAAAGGAGTTTGTCTCTAAGACTGTGAGTTCTGGAAAGCCTGCAATTATAGCCACTCAAATGCTCGAATCGATGCTCACAAATCCCCGCCCGACACGTGCTGAGGTCTCCGATGTGGCAAATGCCATCTACGATGGGGCCTCTGCGGTGATGCTCTCAGGTGAAACGGCTGTCGGAAAATATCCTATTTTAGCTGTACAGATCATGTGCAACATCATCAAGGCCTCAGAAAAAGACTTCGACTATGCCGAGTATTTCCACATGAATTCGCGCAACGACTACTACGATGTGGGCTCATCAGTGGCTGTCGCTGCTGTGAAAACGAGCTACGGCTCCAAAGCAGGAGCGATCATTACCTGCACCTCAAGTGGCTCAACTCCTAAGTTGATTTCCCGCTTTAAACCTAAGATTCCGATTTTGACGGTGACCCCTTCAAGACGGGTCTACCACCAGCTCGCGATTCACTGGGGGGTCTTTCCCATACTCTTTGAAAAGGTGAGTCATATCCAGGAGGCGGTTGATGCGGCAAGTTGCTATGCAATGCAAGAGGAGATCTTGCAGTATGGCGATTTGATCATCGTTACAGCAGGCACCCCATTTGGTGTCTCGGGGACAACGAATTTGATGGTCGTTGAAAATATTGGAGATGTCTTGGTCAGGGGACTGCCAAGTGATGGGGGGAGGCTCTATGGAGAGATAGCTCTTGTTTTTGGTGCGGGTGAAAAGGAGTATCACCATATCAAGGGGAAAATAGTCGTCTCCTCGATCTGTGATGAGACTTATCTTCCTGTACTGAAAGATGCCGCTGGCTTGATTTTGCAAAATCATCCCGATGATGAAGCCTCCGAAGTTCATGCGCGCTCAATAGCAGATGAGCTCAAAATCCCCCTCCTTCTACGCGCCGATGGGGCAATGAACGCCCTGAAAGAGGGACAAAAAGTGACCTTTGACCCAGGAAGAGGCCTTGTCTTTGACGGTGAGGTGACTACTGAAAAAGAGATGACAGCAAAGGTGTGTTATCGCCACTTCAGACGACTCGGGAGTGGAGAAGAAAACTCCCAACAATAGCAGCCGTCTCAGCTCTCAGAACATTTTCATGAAGCAATATTCCCGTTCCAACTCCTCGCAGGTAAGAGAGATCTTTCTCTGAAAAACCCGACTCTGGGCCAACAAAGAGCATCGCTGGCGCTTGAACTTTATTGGGCATTTCAGATTGCACTTCTAAATCGCCAAAAAAGATTTGATCTCCAGCTATCGGAACCTTTTCTAATGAGGGGGCAAGCGCAATTTCGGGAAGCCAAAGTCTCCCGCACTGTTTAATGGCAGAAATCACAACCGATTCGAGTCTTGAGGTTTTCATGCCATAGAGAATAAAGCGATCGACGCCAACTTCAGTTCCCTTTTGTAAGATTAAATCGATTGCTTTCGGTTTACAAGGGCCAATCACTAAGCTAACCTTAAGGGATTGCGGCTCAACATGTATAATTTGATCAATAGTTACATGAGTTTCCCTTCGATTTTGCGAATTAATTATCGCACTTGCTAGGGCGCCACGTCCATTGATGAGCTCTAATTTTTCGCCGACCTTTAGGCGCATGACATTGTTTAGATGGTGGTGCTCTTGACCATCAATTGAGATCTCGGCTCCCTCATTAAGGTTTTTGTCTGTATAAAAACGATTATGTGGCATTTGGCTCTCTTGTTATTGCCCATCTCAGGACTTGCCCTTCCGAGAGATCAGAGATCGCTCCGCGGCGTTTAGTTGCAAGGCGCTCAAGCGAGCGTCGATTTAATACCTTTTCTGCGCTCAAGCGTTTGTAGTGGCGCTTTAAATGATGGCAAGTGTAGTTAAAGATGCATTTGAAGCGGTAGTCGTTGAGGTAGAGCTCTTTTGGATTTTTGTAGAATAGCGTTTCAAAGCCCTCAATAACGACTCCCTCTGGAACAAGCGCAGTGATAAAAGCGCGTGGATAAATTTCGCGGAGCGTTATCGCAATCTCAGAAGGGGAGTTGTCGTCGAGAATGAGTAAAATCGAGTCGTAGCGATAGGCGTAAAAGACATTGGCTGGAGTCTCTTGTTTCCAGCGATTGTGTTGCCACATCCACTGCTCTGGATGGCGCTTGATGCTCTTTTCCAGCTTGCCCAGCATTTTTTTCATGAGTCTCTCGACTTCTTCTTCCATTGGGGCATCTTTCCTTGGGAAAACAGGAGGGCTGTAGGTGATGCGGTAGTGGTCATTTTTACGCACCGTTTCAGCAAAGATCAGGGGAGCTCCTGTACGGTATGAGAGTAGTGCGGGAATTGTCGAGGTGTAGGCGCTGCGTCCAAGAAATTTTGAGCAAAAGGTGCTCTCTGGCATTCCTTGATCGCCAACGATGCCTAAAAATTTCCCCTGCTTGAGCGCGCGGAGCCCCTCTTTGATTGCATTTTTAGGAATTAACATTTTGCCCCCCATGCGCTCACGCACTTGGGTGATCCACTCATAGAGCGCCTTGTTTTTAATCGGTCTTCCGATAGCAGCGCCCTCCATGCGTCTACATCCATCGAGAAAGAGAACTTCCCAGTTCGCTTGGTGCGCGCAGAAAAAGATTACCCCTTTACCCTCTTTAATCAGCTCTTGTGCCTCATCAGGATTTCGGCAGCGAATGTAGTTTAGTGTGCGCTCTAGCTTACCATACTCTAGCATGCTGATAGCAAGACTCTCCATCGATGCCCTTGCTAGACGTTTGATCTCCTTGTTAGAGAGGTTGAGCTCGCTTGCAAGTGCTAGGTTTGAATGCGCTCGTTTGCGAAATTTAGGGATTAGATAGTAGGCAAGGCGGCCAAGCGTGCGTGCAAGGGGCCAAAGAAGAGCACGTGGTAGAAGAGCGAGTGATTTATAGGCAAAGATTGATGGTTTCATTGAGCCTTGTACTGAAGTCGAGATATTGAACTGAGTCGCGAATTTGCTTTGATAAGAGGAAGCTTTTAGGGGTGTTAAAGGCATTGACTAGTCCTTCAACAATTGCCTCAAGATCGTACATCGAGGGAATCACATTTCCATTTTCAGGCGTGAGAATTTCATGCCCTCCATTGGTCTTTGATGAAATAACAAATAGCCCCATCGCAAGCGCCTCCATTGTCACATTGGCACACGGGTCATAGAGAGAGGGAATGATGAGCGAATCTGCGATTTGGTAGAAGGGGGTTAGCGAGGACTGTTCTCCAAAAAAAGTGACCTTTTTCCCCAGGCCCAAAGAATTGGCAAGGCGAATAAAGCGTCCAAGTTTTTTCTCCTTTCCAACAACGCTTAAGTGGATGTCTAAATGTCGAATTAGACTCATTGCATGCAACAAAATTGTGAGTCCCTTTCTCTCATACCCATTGCCGACAAATAGGTAGTGGTAGGTATGTGGATCTAGATTGAGATCGCTTGCATTTTTCCATTTTTTCTCGGGCCAATTGAGAAAGTCTTGCTCCATTTCACTCCATTCAACGCCGTTGTGAATCACTTCGATCTTATCGGGATTGACGTCGTAGTAGGAGAGAATTTGTTTTTTCACCATATTCGAGTTGCAGATAATTTTTCGCAAATCGGGGTGTTCAAAGCTTTTTTGCTCGATATCCAGTATTGTTCGATTGAGGGGGTTAATCGGGGAGGTGAGTTTTTTAAAGGAAGAATCTAGCGCTTGGCGAATATCCATGTAGGCGCGGTGGACCCCATTTCCTGCACGGATGTGGGTTTGAGTTGAGTTGCGATCGAGACCGAAAACAATGTCAAAGTCATTGTTTTTCAAGAATGCCGAGCATGACTTGTCAAAAGAGCGAATTTTTTGATAGCCGAAGATGCCCGAGGATTTTGCAACGTGATAGGTAATCGGTCCTGTATTTTTCATCGGAGTTTCGGTGAAAAAATGGACTTTATAGCCCCTTTCAAGAAAGGCTTTTGAAAGACGGTCTGCATACTTCTCCAACCCTCCAAATTTACCAATGCGTCTTTTGAGAAAACAGACGCTAGGATTGTGGGGTTGGTTCAGAGACAACAATTTGATTTCCCTTCAATTGGACTTGCAATTCCAACAGTTTATCATCTGCCTTGAATAGTTGGAACCGGTTCATGTAATTTCTAAAGCGATTTCTAAGGTATTCTTGGCGAAGACTTGGTTGCAAGTAGCGAAATTCTTGATTTGATGTGTCAGACATGAGTGTGCTGACGTAGCGATCTTCTAGAACTTTTGGATTGATAAATTGGACACTCCAATCCATTTTTGAAACGTCACCCTTGTAGGGGAAGAGCAAAACGACCTCTAGCATTTCCTTGACGATTTCAATAAAGAGCTCACTTACCCCTTTTGCATAGAGTTGCATCGAAAGAGTTGGCAACCCATTCATCGTCTTCACGAGCTGATTGGTCGAGATTTTCAGCTGGCCTGGATTGAGATTAGATCTGTGGTGGGGAGAGAGGAAGTAGGAAACTGGAAGCTCCAATCCAAGGGGGAGCAGTTCAGATCTAACAAAATCAATGCGAAGAAATTTCGAATCAGGATCGTCAATTGCCACAGGTGCATTACTCAGAGAGGGAAGATAGACCTGTTTCCACTGGTTGGGTACAAAAAAGCTTACGACATCGCTTGGCATACGGGTAGTGTTTGTCTGGAGGTTGTCGAGTTCAGCTTTAGAGATGTCGTTTAGATTAAAGGTTAGCTTTAGACCTTTTTGTTTGAGCTTTTTAACAACCTCTTCAGGGCCGCTGACTGTCAAATAGATGCGGTAGGGCCAAACATCAAGGAAGTGATATCCCTTTGGTGACTCGCCGATCGGTTGAGAGATAAAGACAGGGATTTTTTCACTTGTTAGCTTTGAGAGCTTGATAATAAAGCTTTTGCTCGAAACCTTAGAGATGTCTTGTGAGACATTAATTTCAGGGTTGAGGGGGCTCAGGTTGCGTTTTGTGATTGTACTTACCCACTCATCTGGGCGATCTTGGGCATCAATAATGACCTCGAGATCGTTAGAGCTCAACTCCTCAAGAACGGTTTTCTTCCCTGTTAGAGTTAATGTCACTTTACGATTGAGGAAGTTGTTTGATTGAAGACCCTCAATTGTTTTTCCATCGGGGATGTTAACAACGCGAATGGGGATATTGGATACCGTCTTTGTCGTTGTCAAGGTTTGATCGACGACAAGCCAGATCACCACAGCCAAGATAACAGCAATACACTTTCGCGGCCAATTCTGGATCATCAGATTGTAGAGCATCGTCTTCATCTTCTCAGCCAGTCCTTGATATTCATGCGAGAGCGCATGGTCGTTTGTGGTGTTGGATTAAAGATACTACGGATAATCCCTTTAAATCGATCAATTTTCACACCGCGCGTCATGATTCCATCGCGTGCGATTGAGACCTTACCAGTCTCTTCAGAGACGACAATCACTAGAGAGTCGCTTACTTGTGAGATGCCCAGGCCTGCTCGATGCCTTGTTCCCATTGTTTTAGCCAACTGCATCGTGTCTTCTGCAAGAGGAAGAATCACTGCTGCTGCAACAATTGTCATGTCGCGAATAATCACAGCGCCATCGTGAAGGGGAGTCGAGGTGATAAAAATTGACTCGAGCATCTCTTGTGAAAAGTGCGCTTGAAGCATGACAGCTTTTCGGGCAAATTCATCGAGGTTGTCTTCATTTTCAATCACAATAAGGGCGCCAATTCGTCTATCTGACATGCGGTAGACAGCTGCCGCAAGCTCGTCTAGAAACTTATCAAATTCTGTGATCTCGCGATAGCGTTTGCCCTTGAGGCTTAGCTTTGATAGCGCCACGCGTAGTTCAGGCTGAAAGATAATCAAAATAGCGATCACTGCGACGTTTCCAACAAGGAATAGAATTTTGTGCAGGATATAAAAGTGAAGCCAAGTTGAAATTGCGAATAGAACGAGAAAGGAAAAAAGCCCTAACATCAGATCCATCGAGCGTGTATTCCAGAAAAAAGAGAGGAGGTAATTAATCATCACGGCAATGATAACGATCTCGATAAACGGAGTTATGGTCTGGAAAAACGACATCGAATCCTAGAATATTACACTTACACCATTACAACAGCTCTATGGAATTTATTTCAACAAATCAATGAAAATAAAATACTTGATCTAAGCATCTGATAACCAATGACTTACGGTCTCTGAGAAAAGAAGCGGTTGTTCAATCATGGGGTTGTGTCCACACTCACTAAATTGAAAGATTTTGGAAGAGTTGATTTCTGCATGCAAATAGTCTGATTCGCGCTGAGGAGTTAACAGGTCTTGATCTGAAGAGAGAATTAATGTGCGGTTTTGAATTTCTTTGACCCGATCGCGAGCATTGTGCTTTTTTAGAGCAATTGCTTGATTTACGTATCCTTCAAGCGTTGTTGCAAAGGGGTTTTGCTCCATTTTCTCGATCATTTTTTCAATGACTACTTCATTTTCAATAAACTTTTCAGAAAACCCCCAAGGAATCATCGCATGAATTAACTGCCTTCTTGGGGCTCCCTGCTTAAAGAGCTCTTCAATAAAATCTTTCACCCAGCAGTTGGTTGCACTAAACTGCGCGGTTGTATTTGCTAGAACAAGTTTATCAATCTTATCTCCATGATTAATTGCAATCTCCTGAGCAATCGCACCACCGAGAGAGTGTCCAAGAAGGTGGGGTTTTTCAATTTCAAGTTGTGCAACTAAGTCCAGAGCGTCGTTTGCAAGCATTTCAACGCTGTAGGGGTGGTCCGAGATTGTCGATTGCCCACTTCCTCGGTTGTCAAAAATAACAACCTGAAAGTTCTTGCTAAGCTCATCAAGGATCAGTTGCCATATTGAATGGTCACAGGCAAAACCTGCAATAAGTAGCAGGGGATGACCCTCTCCATGGATTTCGTAATATAGCTCAGAATCTTCTACTTGAATTTTTGGCATAATCCCTATCATATTGAGGGATCGATATTTGACAATTAAAATTTAACATGCACAATTCCAAGTCTCAAATATGGAGTTTTTATGGACGTTGTTATGCTCTCGCGCATCCAATTTGCACTCAACATAACGTTTCATTATATCTTTCCACCAATGAGTATAGGTCTTGGACTTATGCTTGTGATTATTGAAGGTTTCTATCTTAAAACCAAAAGCCATACGTGGTACCGTCTTGCAAGGTTTTTCACTAAAATTTTCGCCCTCTTTTTTGCGCTAGGAGTAGCCAGCGGCTTTGTTCAGGTCTTTTCCTTTGGAAATAACTGGGCGGAGTATTCTATTTTTGTCGGGGATGTTTTTGGCGGCGTGCTAGCTGCTGAGGGGGTTTTTGCTTTCTTCTTGGAGGCTGGTTTTATTGGAATCATGCTCTTTGGTTGGGATCGAGTCAAACCGACGACACACTACGTTTCAACAATCTTAGTTGCAATTGGCGCACACTTCAGTGCAACTTGGATTGTTATTGCTAACTCCTGGATGCAAACACCTGCTGGCTATAAAGTTGTTGGAACAGGCTCGGAGTCGCGAGCAGTTATTACAAACTTATGGGATGTCTTTTTTAATCCCTCAACAGTGGATAGATTGACACATGTTATTTTAGGTTGTTGGATTAATGGCGCATTCATGTTGATGAGCATAGGCGGGTACTATCTCCTTAGAAATCGCTTTCAGAATGAAGGTAGAGCCGCTTTTAAGCTAGGTGCAATCGTTGCATTTATCGTTTTAATTTTGCAACTAGTCGAAGCAGATCAAACTGCACGAGGTGTTGCTGTGAATCAGCCTGAGAAATTTGCAGCTTTAGAAGGAGTATATAAAACTGAGCCCTACACCCCAATTAATGTCGTTGGTTGGGTTGATGCAGAAAATCAGGAAGTGCACAGCATCCAGATACCAGGTTTATTGAGCTTTTTGACCTATCGCAATTTTGAAACGCCCGTTCGTGGTCTTGATCAATTTCCAAAGGAGAATTGGGCAAACGTCCCACTTGTTTTCCAAGCCTATCATTTAATGATTGCGCTTTGGGGGCTTATGATGTTTATCTCTATTTTAACGTTGATCTTTTGGAAGTCAATCATGCGCGGTGGCTCGAGGTGGCTGCTTTGGATTACGACATTTGCCGTTTTTGCCCCCGTAATTTGCAATATAGCAGGGTGGTATACAGCTGAACTTGGTCGTCAACCTTGGATCGTTTGGAAGGTGCTTAGAACAGCAGAGGGAGTGTCTAGATCGATTGTCAGCTCTCAAGTTGTTGGCTCTCTTATCATGTTTATCTGCATCTATCTGCTACTTGGTTCACTCTTTTTCTTTCTTCTTAATCGTAAGATTCAGCACGGTCCAACCGATGAGCATGATGAGGAGAATTTGTATAGTAATCCCCAAAATGGAGCATAATTATGTATTTCGAAGTTCTACAACTTCTTGCCTACCTCGTTATTTGTGTAGCTGTGATTTTCTATTGTGTTCTCGATGGGTTTGATCTCGGTGTCGGCTCGCTGCATATTTTTGCGCGTACAGATGATGAGAGGCGAATTTTTTTAAACGCCATAGGCCCCCTTTGGGATGGCAATGAAGTGTGGCTTGTGATCATTGGAGGTGGCCTTTTTGCGGCCTTTCCTACCGTATACGCTGTACTCTTCTCCTCTTTTTACACGCCTGTGATGATTCTACTCGCTGGAATTATATTTAGAGCTGTTGCCATTGAGTTTCGCTCAAAGGTCGAGTCTCCACGTTGGAGAAGTACATGGGATTTTCTCTTTTTTGCCGCCTCAATTGTCATGACCTTTGTTGTTGGCGTTTTGCTTGGAAATCTGATTAAGGGGATCAAAATTAATGGAGAGGGAGTCTATGTCGGCACCTTTTGGGACTTTTTTGGCTACTATCCCATCCTTGTTGGCATCCTAGGAATTTCCCTATTCATGGTTCACGGTCTCACATTTTTGCTGATGAAAACCGAAGGGGAGCTACACCAAAGAATTCGCACATGGATGCCGAGTATCATGACCTTTTTTGCCATTTTTTACATCATCGTCACCTTCGCTACTTTCTACAATGCACCTAATATGCTTGAGCTGCACAATTCACGCCCCCTTCTCTATATCGTGCCAATTCTCGCCTTCCTCTTTATCATCAATACTCCCTGGCAGGTGCACAAAGGTAATGATGGGTGGGCTTTTATCTCCTCATCACTCTCTATTATTCTGCTCTTTTGTCTCTTTGGGCTTGGCACCTTCCCACTTATGGTTCGCTCATCAATTGATCCTGTAAATTACAGTCTCACACTCTACAACTCCTCTTCAGCACAAAAGACTCTGGAGGTTGTGTTAACTGTTGTTGTGATTGGGGTGCCGCTTGTGATTGCCTACGGGTGCTACATCTATCACACCTTTAGAGGAAAGGTGAGAATAGGAACATCGTCGTACTAGTGAAGCTTTCCACTCCATCCGAGCTTTGAGCGAACGGTGGAGAAAAAGTCATTTCTGATCAAATTAACGAGCTTGAAGTTTTGCTTAGAGCGGCTCAAGTGAATCGATTGCTCTTGATCGATTGGGAATTTTTCCACACCATCAATTACTACATCGACAGGACTGTCTGATAGATACTTGATCTCAAGTTTTTTTGAGGAGGAGATCACAATGGGTCTATTTGAAATCGTGTGGGGGGAGACGGGGGTGATGACAAAAGCCTCAAGGCTTGGGTCGAGAATCGGGCCACCAGCTGCTAGTGAGTAGGCAGTTGAACCGTTGGGAGCTGCAACGATAATACCATCTGCAACAAAGTTGTTCACATAGGTCCCATCAACATGAATAGATACTTCAATGAGCTTGGGGTTTCCTGAGCGGTGGAGGACAAAGTCGTTGATAGCGGTGTAGGTCTTGCCCGTTGGATCTTTGGTTTCCACCATCAATCGATTTTGGATGGTATATTCACCTGCAATGAAGTCTTTTAAGCTTTTATCAATGTCTTGAATAGGGATATCTGCCATGAAGCCAAGGTGTCCTAGGTTAATGCCTAAGATTGGGGCGTCGAGATGCATATGCTGGTGCGCGCAGCGAATCAATGCGCCATCACCACCAAATGAGATAATTAATCCCGCATCATGGCCATCGATTGTGCTGACATGGGGAATCGAAAACTGATCGCTCTGATCGCCTGCAATGACTGTTTGAAAGCCCTCTTTTACGAGAAATTGATGGACGTGCTCCACAATTTCAACGCAGCGCGCGTGGCTGGTGCTTGGATAGAGAATGACAATCATAACTACGTCCTTACAGGTTGTATCGTAAGCAGCTTATCGGCAATTTTTTCACTCGTTAATCCAAATAGATCGCAAAGTGAGGCGTGACTTCCATGGTCAATATAGTCATCGGGAAGGCCAATATTTACAACTTCGATATCGCGATAACCCTTTGTCACGATAAAATTATTGACAATGGAGGCAAGTCCAGAGCTTGATACGTGCTCCTCAATTGTAACGACCATGCGGTGTGAGCTCAAGATCTCATTAAACAGGGGCTCATCCAGTGGCTTAACAAAAATAGGATCGACAATTGTTGGGTTGTATCCCGCCTCCACTAGGCGCTCTTTAACCTCTAAGGCAATTGACACCATGTGTCCAAGTGCAACGATTGCAATTTCTTCACCCGAGCTAACCACTTCGCCTTTGCCAAGTTTGCGATAGGCTAGAGGTTCAGCTGCCTCTTCTGTTGCAAGATTTGGGTAACGAATGGCAACTGGCATGCCCCATGAGAAAGCAGAGTCAAATAGCTCTCTTTGGACTTGGCCATTTCGCGGGGCACAAATGGCGAGATTCGGGATTGGGCGCAGTAGTCCGATATCGTAGATACCATTGTGGGTCACGCCATCGCCTGAGGCCAGTCCGCCGCGGTCAATGGCAAAGACAACAGGTACTTTTTGCAAACAGACATCGTGGAAGATGTTGTCAATTGCGCGCTGTAAAAAGGTTGAATAGACTGAGCAAACGACTTTGCAGTCACGACTCCATCCGAGTCCGCCGCAGAAGGTGACGGCGTGTCCCTCGGCGATGCCGACATCTAAACAGCGGTTTGGGTACTTTTCCATCATGGCAGTGAGCGCTGAACCGGCAGGAGTTGCGGGGGAGATTACGTAGAGATTTGGATCGGAATCGGCCATTTCAAGCATCTGTTTGCCGAAAATTTTTGGAAATGTGAGAGAGCCTGCTTTTTTAAAGCTTCCTGTCTCTTGGTGAAAGGGTTTTACTCCATGGAAGGCGACAGGATTTGCGATTGCGTGATCAAGTCCGTGGCCCTTTTCTGTTAGCGCATGGATGAGAATAGGTCCATTTGATTCTTTTGCCCTCTCCATTGCTTCAATGGATCTGTCGATATCGTGGCCATCGATCGGTCCAATATATTGAATACCGAGTTTGCCAAAGAACATCTCTCCTGCTCTCTGTCCTCCCTCACGAATCTCACGCAAAATCTTTGTATAGCGGCCTGTGCTTGGAGAGATAAACATATCGTTATCGTTGAGAACGATAATCACGCGCCTTTTATGGATGTTGTTAATGGCCTCCAGAGTGAGACCGCATGAGAGCTCGGCATCGCCAATGACTGCGATCACATGCTCGCTTTCTTTTGTCGATTCAGCAAGGCCAAGTGCAAGTGAAAGAGCTGTTCCGGCGTGGCCTGCGTAGAAGTGGTCGTAGGGAGACTCTACAGGATGGGTAAAGCCGCAGAGACCATCGAGTTGTCTAATTGTTTCAAACTGGGAATTTCTTCCAGTTAAAAGTTTGTGGGGGTAGGTTTGGTGGGAGGTGTCGTAGATAATTTTATCAAGAGGGGCGTTGAAGACTCGGTGTAGAGCGATTGTGAGCTCCACAATTCCTAGGTTTGATCCAAGGTGGCCTCCCTTTTCGCTCATAACATCGACAATGCGCTTTCTCACTTCATCTGCAAGAGCTGGCAGATTCTCTCTGGGAATAGTTTTGACATCTGCCGGAGATGAAATGGTGTTAAGCATCGATATTTCTCGTGAGTAGTTGATCGGTTGACATGGCAAAATCGCCCTTTTTTAGCTCGCCATTCTGGTCGATTTCAAGAGAGCCCTCACGATTTTTAATGAGCGTTTCAATTTTTTGTTCAGCACTATTGAGGTATTTTGAGCAGCGGCTGAGTAGACCATCTGCCTCCTCGTAGAGTTTCAAAGACTCCTCAAGAGAGAGGGTGCCACTGTTCATCTTAGCTAAAATCTCTTCTAGCCGACCATATGCTTTTTCAAAGGGGAATTCTTGCGTCATTTTCTGCCGTATTTACTGTGGCGCCCGCTTCACCGTCATGAAATAGCAGTGTTAGCCGATCGTCCATTTGAACTTCTTTCGCCGACATGATAACTGACTTTTTCTTTTCTCGGAAGGGAATGCAGTAGCCTTTTTTCAAAATAGTTTTTGGGTTTGAAGAGGCCAAATGTTCAGCCAAGGCTTGCAACGCGGCTCTTCGATATTTGATTTTTTCATTGAGCAAGCGCGTCAAGCTCTCTTGAATGCGCGAGACATCAACTTTCCTCTGCTGAATTTGTTTTGAGGGCTGTAGGGCGACAATTTCTCGCTGCAAAGCATCAATGCGCTGTATATAGGGGCTCAGCAAAAAGTCTGGAGAGGCAAAGAGGGGATGATGAGTAAAGCGCTCAAGGCGAGATTTGTGGTTTTTTAATAGCGCACTGACGGCGTGCTTGAGGTTGCGGCTCATCTCATCAAGACCGCGGTTTAGCGCAGCTTGTTCCTTAGAGACAAGCTCAGCCGCAGCTGACGGAGTAGGCGCACGTACATCAGCGACATAATCGGTGATTGAGTGGTCTGTTTCGTGGCCAACTGCAGCCACAATTGGAATTTGTGAGCGAAAAATGGCCTCAGCGACAACTTTTTCATTGAATGGCCACAAGTCTTCGAGAGAGCCTCCACCACGACCGACGATCAAAACGTCTGCTAAGCGATGTTCATTGAATAGATCGATCATCTGAGCAATTTCCCGAGCCGCGCCCTCACCCTGCACCTTCACCGGCCCCAATAGGAGATTAAAGCCGGCATAGCGCCTTCTTAAAACGTTCAAAATATCTTGGATAACTGAGCCAGTGGGACTGGTAATCGCTCCAATACGCTTTGGCATTGTAGGGATCGGCTTTTTATTTGATTTGAGAAAGTAGCCCTTTTTCGCCAGCTCCTCTTTGAGCTCGTGGAGCTTTAAAAGCAAATCGCCTACACCCTCGTATCGTACATCTCTAACAACGATTTGGTAGCTGCCTCGGGGTAAATATAGCGAAATTTGACCAGAAATAGTGATTTGATCGCCATCTCGAGGCATCCGCTTGACACCTTTTGAGGCGCCTTTAAAGAGCACGCACGAGACTTGCGAGCCGGCATCTTTGAGGGAAAAATAGGTGTGGCCAGAGGCTTGCGTCCGTAGGTTTGACACCTCACCTTTGACCTGAATGTGAGTAAAATTGCCTTCAAGTAAAGACTTGATTTCCTGAGAGAGCTGGGTGACGGTTAAAATTGCCATGGAAAAACTTTAGCGCAATTCGTATTTTCGTCAAAGTCCTTGATTTTCGGTCAAAATGTGTTTATCATGGTGCGCATGAAAAATCTCCCCATTATGATAGCTAACTGGAAGATGCACAAAACAGCACCTGAAGCGCGCCATTTTATCGGCGAGCTGATTAAGTTGATGCCAAAAGTGCAAGGAGAGGTGTGGATCGCCCCTCCCTTCACAGCAGTGGCAGAGTGTGCCAAAGCGTGCCAAGAGACTCAAATTGCAGTCGGAGCGCAAAATCTCAGTGAGTGGGTCCAGGGGGCCTACACAGGTGAAGTCTCTGGGCAAATGCTCAAAGATTCAGGTGCCGAGTTTGTTTTGATTGGCCACTCCGAGAGGCGTAAAATCTTTCGTGAGACAGAGGCGACTGTTAAAGAAAAGATTCACAGAGCGCTTGAAAATCAACTCACTCCCGTTCTATGTGTTGGTGAAACCCACTCTCAGCGCGAGTCGGGCCAAACGCAAGCCGTTTTAGAGGCTCAAATTCGCGGAGCACTCACCGGTTTTGAAGCGAGCGCATTGAAATCACTTATCATCGCCTATGAGCCTGTATGGGCAATTGGTACTGGCGTGACAGCAAGTCCGCAAATGGCTCAAGAGACACACAACTCAGCAAGGCTGATCGTCTCTTCGATGTTCGGCGCCGGGTTTGCTCAGGATCTGCCCTTTCTCTACGGGGGATCGGTTAAACCCGATAATGTTGCTGAGCTCATGGCTCAAGGAGATATCAACGGAGCTCTCATTGGTGGTGCGTCACTTGAGGCAAGCTCGTTTGCAGAAATTATTAAACAAGGATCACAATCATGACCCTCTTCTTTTACTTTATGGTTTTCTTGTTCCTAGGTCTATGCGCCCTTCTGTCGCTTGTTATCTTGGTTCAAGAGAGTAAATCACTCGGTCTTGGCGCCTCATTTGGTGGCGACTCGGGCAGTTCCCTTTTCGGAACATCAACAGCAGATGTACTAAAGAAATTCACCGCATATCTCGCTCTTATCTTTATGCTCAGCTGCCTAATTCTCTCTCTATGGACAGGTTCGCTTGGCCGTAGCCATTCAAAAGCTGCTGCTCCTGCAATTGAGGAAGTGCAATGATTTTAGATCTCGTCTTCTACGATGATCCAAGGCTGCGAGTCAAATGCAAGCGTGTTGAAGAGATTAATGACGAGATCAAAAAACTTGTCAGCGACATGATCGAAACGATGGTCCACGACAATCGTTCGATTGGACTTGCCGCTCCACAGGTTGGTGCGGATGTCAGAATTTTTGTAGCCACTCTTGGAGAGTTTGACTCTGAGGGAAAGGTTCACTACGACCCGCCTCAAGCCTACATCAATCCCGTTCTATCTGAGCCCTCTCAAGAGCTCGTTGAATATGAAGAGTTTTGTATGTCGATTCCCGATGTTGGAGTCGATGTCGTTCGTCCCAATGCAATCACCCTTGAGTGGATGGATCTTGAGGGAAAAATGCATAAGGAGCGCTATGAAGGATTTAAGGCGCGTATGGTGATGCATGAAAACGATCACCTAAACGGCGTTCTGACAATCGATCGCGCTCCAAGGCGCAAGCGCATGGCACTCAAGCCCCAATTGCGTAAAGTTATCAAAAAATATCCTCAAAGCTAGCGCTGAATCAGCGATACACCTACTGAAACTTGATCATCTGCAACAGTGTGTTTGTAGGTGATGCGCAGTCGCCAGTTGCTCGTGATCATGCTCAGAATGTCAAATTTTGCCTCTTGATATGCAGGCTCATCGTTTCTTGCCCATCCGAAATGTCCCTGGCAGCGCAGTTGAGTGAAGGGGGTTAAATTGACCTGTGAGCGAAGAAGTACCACGTTTCTTTGATCAGAGAGTGGGGACTCAAGTAGGGCGCGCGTCTTGCGCGTCACATCCAAAATAAAGTTCTCAGGTTGATCTTTTTTCCAGGCATACTTGTCGCGGTGTCTGAACTCCCATGAAAAGGCAAAGCGATCTGAAACAGTCCACTTAATGCCCACATTTGTCGTCTCAAAAGTATCGCGTTGAATATTGTAGATGATCTTAGACCATAGTGAAAAGTAGGCAAAGTTGAAATCTACCTGTCCATAAACTCTTGGAAAAGCCTCTGTGAGCGCTTCGGCATTTAAAAATCCATAGCTGTAAAACTTAAACCCAACGCTTGGCATTGCAAAATTGGTGCCTCGGGGATAGAAATAGTTGTCGATACCAACCCGAAAGAGGTTCAGATCGTTCCAGCCATCGTTGATGCTAAAGATATAGTGAAGCTCACCCCTATCTGCTAAATTGTAGTAATTGTAGTCGATGCTTGGAACAATATAGTGGCTAAAATTGCCGTAGTGTTTACTCAAAAATGTGGAGAGCGAGCCTCCCATTTTAAAAATTGCCAGACCGGCGTCATTGCTACGTTGGTTGTTGTTGTAATAGATGCCTGTGAAGCCGACATAGGGAGTTAGCGTCGCAAGTTTCATGTGCATCGGCTTGGAAAGAGACTGGTTTGACTCAATACGAAAGGCGTGGAAGTTGTCTAAGACCGTATCGCCCGGTGGGGGATCTGCCTCACGCGAGTAGTCGTAGTCGAGGTAGGCGACATTTATGTCATTAGTGTAGGTGATTCCAGAATCAGATGCAGCTAGCGGTTTAATACGCGCCTTACCTGTCGGAAGCTCTTGTTTAAAGCCCTGCCAATCGTTAATTCGCGGGCGCACATATAAGTTGGAGGTGACCCACGAGTCTGTGCGATTAATGGTGAGCTCGGTGCGCTGGCCGGTTGAGAGCTCAAAATCATCAGAGGGAAAATGGCCAACCATATACTTATCGCTAATCTTGTCCCAACGAGCAAAGGCATCCATCTTGTCATTTTCCTGCCTTTTCATATCCAAAATACCTTGAAGGCGCCACCAAGTTCGGTAGACATTGGGCTTTGGATCTTGAGGGAAGGTATCATGAGCAATGAAGTTCTTCGTAAAAATTTTCAGCTTTCCATCGCGCGATTTGTACTTTGTTTCTAACGCTCCACCACCCCCACGCGCAATATGGTAGTAGAGTCTTGTGAATACAGAGGTTGTATCGTTAGAGAAAGCGCGGTAGCGCACTCCCACTCTAGGTCCCTGTCCAGAGTCCCATGCCGCGCTGTAGCTTACAGGTGACTCATCCCCTTTGATTAAATCTGCGCTGTAGTAGGGGAAGTACATGATGGGAAAGGTGTTGTAGCGAAACGTCACGTTTCGCGCCACAAGGTAGTGCTTCTCTTCAAGAGATAGAGAGGATGCGTGAAAGTCCCAGTAGGCGTTGCTATCTTCACTTGTTGTGACATAGGCGTTTGTCATCACAGCAGAGCCGTCAGGAAGAAAGTCAATGCGATCACCGCCCATAATCCACTGGCCATCGCTCACGCGACCACAA
This sequence comes from Simkaniaceae bacterium, assembly GCA_022763045.1. Classification (GTDB taxonomy): domain Bacteria; phylum Chlamydiota; class Chlamydiia; order Chlamydiales; family JACRBE01; genus JALEGI01. The sequence continues at coordinate 75,321 of JALEGI010000019.1, forward strand.
ATGAGCGAGCCCTCGCGCTTGATAAAGTCGTAATGAAAGCTCTTTCCAATGTAAACACGCGATTGATACTCAACCATCAAATCGCCCTCGCAGGCAATTGTGCGCACGCCATCTCGATTTGTGTAGACGATCTTTTGTCCCTGAATGTAAAAGCCCTCACCAATTACAACACCACCCTTGTCGGTGCGAATCTCCCCATTTGCATAGGAGGGATCGTTGAGAGTGACTTCGATCTCGCTAGCAAAAGCGCAGAAAAGAGAAAGTGTAAAAACGCACAAGTGCCTTCGCATACAAAACAATTGGTTCTACAGGAGAACCAATTGTAGAGAATAGACACTTATTTGTCATGCTAAGGAGAAGAGCTTATCTTCTAGCGCAGCGACATTGGCAGAATGCCATTAGAGCAATTCCCGTTACAATTTTTAGTGTTCCTTTTACCGGACTTATAGCTATACGTGTTAGACCCTTTGCTGCAAGAAGAGGGGAAGGATCACTGTTAAAAACAGGCATGCTACAAAAAAATTCAAAGCAGCCTCTCACTGATTCAAAAACGACGTCTTGAGCTCCATTAATAGCTAAAGACATCCCTTTTTGTTGAATGTAGTTAAATTCAGGAAAATTATTTGCCAATTCCATTTTTACCTCCATGTTCCTATAAATAATAGAAGAAAAACTATTTAAATTAAATTCAAAATGTATTTAGTCAATTGCGCGCAGCAATAGGCCTGCTAGCGCGGGGCGGTTTTTTGGGTTTCCGCTCTTGATTGCATCAAGGAGAATCTCAATGCTGTGCTCCTCTTTTTTCATAGCTAGCGTTTCGTAGCTCTCGATGAGAAGGCGGGAATTTTCCTCAGGTGTGAGTTCAAAAACCGAGAGGTCTTTCACTTCAGGTGAGCGGCTTACCATTGGGCGAAAGCGAAAAAGCTCATGACCCTTTTGCTCACGAATCCATGCGAGAAAGCGCTCTTTTTCAACGATCTCTTTGCCAAGGCGATAGAGGGCAAGTGCGCAATAGCCCCGGATCAGGGGGGCTCCAGGCATTTGCGAGCCCCAGCGCAATAGTGAAATCACTTCAGGGCATTCGCAGTTTTCGAGCAGTCTTACAGTTAACGGAACAAGAGCGAGGTGGCGCGTGGCAAAAATGCGACGCGCAAGGTTGAGAAAATTCTCTTTTGGAAGATCGACTGCCATTGCAAGCATGCGCTCTTGAAAAGCAAGTGAGAGCGCAACGATATCAGTTTGTGCAAAGAGGGGAAGCTTTGAGGCGCTAGGTGCAACCTTCCATGCATAAAGAGAGTGGCCTCCCGAACTCGTTGGGTAAAAACCCCATTCATTGACGTCATCAAAGATGAGGTCGCAAAGCGTGTCGAGTGAGCTTGGATCGCGCTTCATCAGTAGACCAAGCGCCGCATTTAACCGCACCTGGCGGTTCGTATGTTTCAGTAGCGGTTTAAGAAGGTTTTCACAATCGGGGAGTACAAGTGATTGCATAATCGCAAAGGTGTTTCCCTTCTTGGCAAGCTCTGCAATGGTATCATCGTAGGCGTGTCTGCCCATTTCGCGTAGTGCAGTGCAGGCTGCGAGCTTCACCTCATCATAGGGCGATTTGGCTAGTTTCTCGAGGCGCTCAACAGCGCTTAGGTCTTTGAGCATCCCGAGTGCAGCGGCAGCCGCCTCTTGCTCTGCTGGGCTTGGGTGAGTGAGCGCGCGCTTAATTCCTGGAAGAAAATCATCGCGACCAAATTTTGCTGCGCTCAAAATGGCGGCAACACGTACGACTGTGAGTTTGTCTTCAAAGAGTTTTTGGAAAACGCGCATCGCCTCGGGTGTGCCAATCAATCCGTAGAAGTCTGGGAAAAATACACTCAGTTCATCGGGAAGGCGCCCTCTAAGTGACTCAACATGGGGAAGAGCGTAGCGCGATTTGCGCCGGCTTAAGTGGAAAAGCGCTTCTACCCGCACTGGAAGGTAGGGGGATGTCATGGCTTTGCACAGAGCATCTTCCACCATGTCATCACCCGATTCGCTAAGAAGCTGCAGAGAGGCAAGGACCACTTGGGGGTGCTCGCTTGTCACGCCCTCCCACAAAATCTGCTTGGCGCGTGCAAGTCCTGAAACGCCAATTCCATACATGCTTATCAGCTGCTCTTCTAAATCGTAGCTTTTTGCTCCATTTTCAATGAGGTGGGTTGCCATCTCTTGGAGGACATCGAGGTTGTGTCCCTCTCGTTTTGCCGCTTCGATATAGGCATTAATTCCAGAATCGATATCTCCTTGAACAAAGAGAAAGAGTGCTTGTCGCCCATCTGCTTGTGCAAATATTTGCGAGAGCGAAAAAAGAGCTAGTCCTAGGGTAAGAAAGCGCATTCCCTAAGACTAGCTAATGACTACATTTTTAACTACCCTTTGGGTGATTAGCTCGCTCGTAGCTGTCTTTTTAGTCTTGCCGCGATATATCGCGTTTGCTCTGCACGATCGTCTAAAGAGACTCTAGCGTAGGCGCTGCTTTGGAGCTTAAAGAGTCTGTAGAAACTCTTAGAGGTCTGTTTTAAAGCTTGCAAGTTCTCTTCGACATCACCACCAGAGGTTATGCTGTCGAGTATGGAAAGTACCTCTTCTCTTGGAGGCTCTTGCATCACCTGTTTCTCTAACATAATTTCAGCGGCATGTCTGGCCGCTTTCATGAGACGAAGAGTTGCATCGGTTCCAGACTGAGAAACTTGAGTAAAGTCTCCAGAAGAGAGTGGGACAACGTTACCCGAGTGCAATATTTGTTGAACGATGTTCGATTTATCTTGTTTTGTTACCTGATCACCGGCTTCTGCACGTATATTGAGCGTGAATTCTGGAGCTCGTACAAGATCTCTGACTTGTGAGATCGCCTGCTTGGCCTTAAACTCGGTTTTCTTGATTCTATGAAATTTTTGAAGAGCGTGGCGCATAATGATATTGTAGTTAACAGCCGTAACTTCTGTGACCTCTTTGCCAAAGGCTCTTTCGGCCTCAGTCTGGCAGGTGACAAAAATCGAGTAGTCGTGATCACTCATGAGCGAAACAAGCTCTCGAATTGCTTCTGTTCTTTGCATCGGAACTTGATCTGTGTCTAAGAAGGTGTCTAGTAGCTCTTCTACTCTTTCACCCGTCTCAAGGATTTGCTCACCTTCATTGTAATGTGCTAAATCGAGATAGGGGTAAAGTTCTACATGGCTCTCAAGAGCTCTTCTCGCAAATGGCGCTAGTTCGCATCCTCTAGCGACTTCAAGAAGAAGCTCATAGGCAGCATCTTTCAGTATTGATTTACTTGCACCTTCCGGAACTCTTTCGGCGAGTAGTTCTGCTGGGAAATCGGGATCTGAAACAAGCGCATCATCTTTTTCTGGCGCATTATCCCTTCCGATTGCATAGCGATAAAGGACATCCCTTGCTTCTAGGTTATCCATAAGTGCGATCAAATCCATCGGCTCGGGTGAAGTAAACTCGTCTGGTGCGGGCGTTGGAGCTAGAGACTCTGAAGAGGCAGTTGGTGTTGATGCGCGCGTTTCACTACGCTTTGCCTTCACCTGGTTAAGCATCTCTAGAACTTCAGCCCCTGCGCGTTTTAGCTCAACAAGGCCAGCCTCTTCTGACGAAAGACCAGCAACTCTTGCTAAAAGTAGCTGCTTAACAGGTGCTGTTAGTAGCTTGATGTGCGAAATTGCTTGTCGTTCGTTGTCCGTTTTTAGAGCGTTGATCATTGGTAGATCGGTGTAGAGTTGCGCCATATTGGCAAGCTCTTCTTGCTTTGTGGGTGAGAGGCCCTCTCCGCTGTTGATTAGCGCATCAAAAGAGTTGTCGGCCGCAGGGATTGTCTGGGTGCGGCTATCTAAAAGCACGGACAAAACAGTTGTCATGGCATCATACATTGAAAGGGATAAAAATTCTTTGCGATTGTAAATCGCAGCGGCGGTTGCTGGGTGAATTTTTGTTGCATCTAGTTTTAGGTCTTCACCTCGATACGCAAGGAGCATCTCTTGTAGAGTTCCAATATCTGAATCGGGTATTTGAGACATCGCAGCCGCATACTCGGCGTGGAAATCCTCGTCATCGCTAATAGGAGTTGATGCTGGAGTGCTTTGCACTTGGGTAGCAGTTGTGGGAGTACTCGCTGTTGTGCTTGGTGATAGCGACTCAGGAGCTTTGCGCACTTCAGTCGTACAGTCATAAGCTAGTCTTGCTGCGTCACGATAGCGAGCGCCATTACTAAATTCGCCCTTTGGTAACAGCTCAAGTAATAGACTTTGAGTAAGGGGCTCGAGTAGACCATAAATATCGATAAATTCTGCACTTGTCTCTGTATTTGCCATCTCATTTAACCGCTCTAGATCGTCATCATTGACAAGTGAGGCTAAGAAGGTGGGGTCTTGTCCAGTCAGAGATTGGGCTTGTTCATCTAAGTTCTTAAGTGTGCTGTAGGTAATAAACTGATCGTGCAGCTGATGGATTGCTCTTTTGACATCCTCAACAGAATTTCCGCCTGCCTTGTGTTGGATAAGAGTTCGGATTGAGCTGGGAAGTTCTTTGAGAAGAGAGGAAATTTTTTGTGAGGATTGTGTCGTAATAATTGTGACGAGGGTATCTTGAGCTTGCGGGTAGTATTGCAAGAGCTGAAAAATTTCGAAACGGGTTTGGTATTCTTGAGGAAGTTGATTGAAAACACGAACAGGGTCGATTGACGTCAAAAAGACGGTGGCAAGCTGTCTGGTTTGTTCTGGAGATTGGAGGTTTGCGGCCGAAAACTGCGCATAGAGCTGTGGGTCTTCTGCTTTCATCTGCTCCATCACGCTGCCTAGTTCTGCATCGTCTTGCGCTTTCAACACGAGCTCGAGTAAATTTGCTTTTTCTTCGGTTTCTAAGTCTTGAAAATCGGCAACAACTCCTGAATCGTGGTTTGATACAGAGCTGTCAATAAGTTGATATGTCTCAGGTGCATTTGGGAAAAACTCCATAAGAACAGCAGCTACAGCACTTCTCATGGCATCTAGGCGCTCTTGTCCACTGAGTTTTGCGATACTGTACTCTTCTAAAAGTTGGGTGTGAGCATCGCTGTCGAGCTCCTTAAATTTATCAAGTAAGAGTTTTGAGGGAGTTTCATACATCTCATAGAGTAGAGCCGCAGATTCCAATGGCCTTACGGGGCCAATAGAATTCACAAGTGTTTTGACATCATGGCCCGCTTGCTTCAAAAGTTGCTGGCTTGGAGCAGGTCCACGAGCTAATCTTGTAGCAGGGCTGCGAGTTAATTCAGCAAATTTTTTGATGACCGCAATTCTAAGTCTCTTACTTAGGATTTTTAGGTTTCCAGATTGAGAAAAGGTGTCTAAGTTCTCTCTTGCTATTGACTGGGTAACAGGGCTTGTGATTTCGCCTTGAATAAGAGTTTCAAAGCTCATCGATTTTGCTGCTGCAATATCAGCGCGAGAAATGCCTAATCGGATGAGATTGCGATCGGTTGCAGTTGTGTTTTGCAAAACATCAAAAAGAACTTGGTCACGGCATCCGTCAATAGCTAAGCCTTGGCTGTAGAGGTGGGCAATTGCCTTTAGGGTAGCTGGAGCAAGGGTTCGGTTTGTGAATGCCTCTGACATTTTTTCAGGGGGAATTGTTTCAATTGCATTGAGATCTTGCGAGGGGATTGAAGCGAGCATGGCCTGGTACTCTTGAGGTTCAATTGTATTTCCCTCTTCAAGAAATTGATCAACCGAAGGGATTGACGCGCGAGAGTACGATTGTGTAATGATTTCTTTTGTTACAAAATCACAGGCTCTTGCTAAGGCTGTATAAACATTGAGCTCGGGCTTTGCAGTTGTAATCTCAAAATACTTTGAGAGAATTGCAAGACCAAGTTCGCTCATGCCAATTTCTTTGAGTGAAGAGAGTATATCTCCCTGAGTTTTACTTGCTAATTTCAGTTGTCTGATTGCCGGGACAACTTGCTCAGTCAATTCTTGATTGTCTTTGTAGTGCTGGATGAGTGCCGCTGACATTGTCGTCGTTTTTGCCATATCAATAATATTGGCTGGAATTCCAGATTGCAAGAGGACCGTTTCACTTACTGGTTTTCCAGAAAGCGTTGAGTTTGAGTCGGCAATCACTGTGAGAGCTGCTTGAGCAAGAGACATTCCCTGCTCGTAGTTGTAGCCGATTGCCATCGATAGTGGGGTGGTGCTGGTAAATAGGTGCAGTAGCGCATTTTCATCTCCAGTTACGGCAGCATCAAAATAGCTTGCTGAATCAGCGGGTGAGATTTGAGAAATCAGGTGTGCATAGGCACGCGCATCAGAAATATTACTTAAGTTAAATTGCTGCACTTCTGGATGGATCGCGCGTGATGGCATTTGTGGTAGCGATACAATTTCCCCATATTCGGGGCGTGCAGGTGGCGTTTGTGGTAGCTCAAGAACTTCCGGTCGTTGCATTTCAATTTTTGCTAAAACATTTCTAACAGCGCGAAGCATTTCAGTGTTGGTTTCATCGCCAAAGCCTCGGCTTGCTCTTACTGCGAGATAGGCGCCGCTAATGATGTTTTTAAAATTTTGGTCGAGAAGATCGGTAATTTGAGAGCGTCTCTGGGCAGTTGTCTCCTCTTGTGTATACTCTTCAAGTAACCTGACAGGGTGATTTTCTCTAAGGTCGGTTGATAGGTGGTAATCTCTGAAAAACCTTGAGATCCCAGGGCTGGGCGTTTCAGCTCTAGCAAATGCTTGTCTTTCGATCTGGATGTCAGCTTCTTGAGGGGAGGGTGGAGCTGGAGGCTCTCTTCTTCGGACTGTTGTCATTTCAACAGCATCACCTTGCTCGTGCTCTAAAGAGGTTGGCGGTTTTGGCCTCGCTCCTTTGACTGTAGCAGCAGGAGGTGTATAGGTCGTTGCTGGCGCTGTCTTATTGAAAACAACTACTTGCGCTTGGATCGTTTTTCCACATATGACTTGCATAAAAGAGCGTTTGACAGTGAGCTCTGGGAATGCATTTAATACCTCGTGAAGATTCGTTCCGAGCACCTCTTTTCCGTTAAAATTTGCTCTAAAAAGGACTTGCTCACCGTTTTTTTCGATGAAAACATGAAAAGTTTTCTTTTGTAGATTTAATTGAATTGCAATTTTACCATTATGCGCAGGAACTTCGCTTCCGATGAATGTTTCGACTTGATCACGCGTTGTCGAACGTGTGAGGTGCAGAGTTGTCGATGTTTGAGTGATCGTTGATTCTTCTCGATTGAAGTAATCACCAATTGAGGTAGGCTCTGCTTGTGTTGCTAAAGTCTCTTCTGATCTTCCATTTAATTTAGCGTCCAGTTTTTCTATAGCTAGTTTTAATGTATTTACAGCAGCACTTAGATCGGCATCTGGAATGGGGATCGCGAACTTGGGCGCTGACATCAAATCTTTTGCTTTGGCGAGCTTCTCCTTTAAATTGCCCAGTTCTTGTTGGGTAACGGGCTTTTTTAAACGCTGAGTGATCCCATTGGTTAGGCGCCTTGCAGCTTGAAAAGAGATTTGGTAGCTCTTTTTAGATGTGCTATAGGGTAGTGTCTTAGCTCGGACTGCATTTATGATTGTATTTAGCTTGTTAACTGCTTGTTTTTTTGCCGGTTTTGCGCGTCTTGTGAGTTTAGGAACGCCTGCTCTTAGAGCGCCTGCGCTCTCATAGAGTCCAGTCGCAGCGATCAAAATTTGACCAAGGGCAACTTCGCCCACTTTGCTTTCTAGTTGATTGGTCTGTCTCAGGAGTTTGGCCGCCCTCTCCGCTAGAGGCTTTAGGGGCGATGCATCACTTGGAACTCTACTTGCCATTACAATTACCTATTATTGTTGATAATAAAATAATTATAACACAAATACAATAAAATTTTAACTAATTAATCTTTATAATTTTAATTAAGAATGGGTTTTTTAAGTTATTAGTAAAAAAATATGTGTAAGATTCACAATTAGAGAGGGTTGGAATGAATTTTTTCAGGGCATTTGATTCATCTTCTCCCTCTAAATGTCCAGGATAGCAGGTAATTGTGATCATTCCGCCCGGTTTTAGCAGGGTTAAAGCTGATTTTATCGAGCGTAGGGTAGAGCTCGTACACGTCGTAATCGCTTTATTTGCAGTTGGCAGATATCCTAAATTGTAGACAATTAGAGAGATAGGTGGTAGTTCGGGGAAATTTTCATGGGATGCTAGGTAATAGTGGGCGTTGAGGTCCTTTAAGTGAAAGAGGCGGTGGTGGGTGGCGGCTAGCGCCTCAGGCTGGATATCAAAAAGGTGTAGAGAGCCCGGAGATAGATTGGCAAGGAAGAGGGCGTCGTGGCCATTGCCGCAGGTGGCGTCTATAATGTGGTCTCCAGGTTTGACATGAGAGGACCAAAATTCATGGGCTTTAGCTAGATGCATAAAAACTGCTTGATATAATGTGGCTGGCAGTATAACATACTTTGGATTTCCGAGGGGTATTAGCTCAGTTGGTTAGAGCGCCACCTTGACATGGTGGAGGTCAGCTGTTCGAGTCAGCTATATCCCAATGTTATGTCAATCCAAGGCCGTGCCGGTTATTGCCGGGGCGGCCTCTTTAGTCTTTCCGGGCACAAAGCTCTTAGGTGGGGGAGAGGCGGGCTACCGTTTCTACTACGATTTCCTATTTCCATTCGAATTTGGCTACGAGCACCTCGCAATGCTCGAAGATGGCATGCGCCTATGTATAAAACAAGAGCCCGAACTACGTGAAATGGTCCCCTATGTAACAAGTGAATATTTGAAATCTCTAGGGCAAAATGAGCGCGCAAAGATGGCTCTTGAAGAGGAAGAGACCCTCCATGTGATTGAATGGGGCGAGGGGGTCGATTTTTCGACCGAACCGTTTGAGCCTATTGGAGCAGTCAAGCTCCTAGATTTTGAAAAGCGAGGGCGTGCAGTTCGTATTCACGGGGTATGTGGAGAGGATCGCAAAGAGGTCACTCAGCTAGCAAAAATGGAAGAGCCAGGGCGCGATTTATTTCGATTTGTTGAGGGGGAGCTTGTCTATCTTCCCAAGGGATGGAAGCTCTATCAATGGGTGATTGCCAAGTGGCGAGAAGTGACCTGCGATCTTGATGAGGTTAAAACCTTTGGGGATGTGTGCGAGGCGCACATTGCCCTTGGACTAAAGCGTAGCTGTGAGCTAAGAGCAGAAATTGGCAGTGGTTTAAGCGCTTGGGATCCTAATGAAATTTTGAAAGACTCCGTTGTTTTTATCGGAAAAGAGGACGAAATTGAGCAAATGCGCACTTCGTGCTTGCAATTGATACAAAAAATGTCTACAATACTGGGTCTTAATGATACGGTGGATCTTCCACCTCTTTGCGATCTACTTGGCAGAGAGTGGGAGGGCCCATCAATAGATGTAAAGGAGTTTGGTGAAGAGCTCCATGTAGTGCAGGCCTCTCTACTCGGCTCAGTCGAGAGAGTTGTTGCCTGGCTCTCGGAGAGTGAACGATGGAAGAGTGCATTTGAGAACCAATAGAGAAATTCGCGCCAAAGAGGTGCGTGTCATCGGAGCAGATGGCGAGCAGGCGGGCATTTTGTCAATTTTTGACGCAATGAAACTCGCTGAAGAGGCAGGACTCGATTTAGTCGAAATCGCCCCAACTGCAAAGCCCCCGGTGTGCAAGATCATCGATTACGGAAAGTTTCGCTACCAACAGGCGAAAAAAGAGAAAGAGAGCAAAAAAGCTCAACACCAAATAAAAGTTAAAGAGATCAAGGTCAGACCAAACATCGACGACCACGACCTCGACTTTAAAAAGCGCAGAGCTCACGAGTTTTTGAGCAAGGGCTTCAAAGTGAAGCTCGCCTGCTTTTTTAGGGGCCGAGAGATGATGTTCCAGCAAAAGGGACGCGACGTCTTACTCGATGTGATTGACTATTTGAAAGATCTCGGCCAGCCCGAGTCGATGCCCAAAATGATGGGGCGCTCCATGATTATTGTCATGGCACCGACAACTGGCAAAACAGCGAAGAAAAAAGGGGACACGAAAAGTGCCGAAAGTCAAACAGAAAACAAACAAAGCAGCTAAGTCTCGCTTCAAAGTGACTGGAACGGGAAAGCTGATGTTCCACAAACAGGGACGACGTCACATTTTGACGAAAAAATCTTCTGCTAGAAAGCGCGCGCTCGCAAGACCTGAAGAGGTTAAGTCGACGCACCTTCTAAAATACAAACGTATGATGGGGGTCTAAGATGGTAAGAGCAACATGTGCAGTCGCACGTAAAAAGCGCAAAAAGCGTCTATTTAAAAGAGCTAAGGGCTTCTGGGGCGATAGAAAAAATCACATCCGCCTCACTTTAGATGCCGTGATGAAGGCGATGGCCTTTGCTACAGAGCACCGTAAGAAGAAAAAGTCTGATTTCCGCCAACTTTGGATCCAGCGCATCGGCGTTGCAGCAAAAATGAATGGCCTCTCATACAGCAGGCTTATTGACGGCCTTACAAAGGCTGGCTGCAAAATCGATAGAAAAATGCTCTCGGAGCTCGCTGTAAATGATCCAAAAGCATTTGCAGCAGTTGCACAAACTGCCAAATCAGCACTAGCGTAAATTGAAAGAACAAGTCAAGCTTCTTACTAAAGAATTTGAAAACGACCTTGGAGCTGCAACAAAGACTCAAGATCTTGAGCAGCTCAAAGTCAAATATCTCGGTCGAAAGGGGAGTATCACCTCCCTAATGCAGGGTCTTCGGGATGTCTCTCCTGAAGAGCGACCCGTATTTGGCCAGTCCATCAATTTACTCAAAACTGAAATTGCCGAAAAGCTCGAAGCACACAAGCTCAAACTCGGCAAACAAGAGCTCGATGCCCAGCTCGCCACAGAGACATTAGATGTCACCCTACCTGGCCATCGCGGGCACCTTGGCTCCAAGCACCCAATCTCTCAAATGATCGAAGAGGTCTGCACGATCTTGAAAGACATGGGTTTTTCCATTCAATATTCTCCTGAAATCGAATCGGAATACTACAACTACGGCGGCCTTAACTATCCAGAAGATCATCCTGCTCGTGACATGCAGGACACCTACTACATCAGTAAAGAGCTTCTTCTGCGCTCTCATTGCACCAATATTCAGCAGCGCATTATGGAGAGCCATGAGCCTCCTATTCGGATTGCCTGTCCTGGGAAGTGCTACCGCAATGAGACAATTTCTACCCGCTCTCACGTGATTTTCCACCAAATAGATGTGATGTACATCGATAAAAACGTCACATTTGGTGATCTTCTCGCGACTCAGCGTGAGTTTTACTCTCGCATCTTCAAGCGCAAAATCGACATTCGCGTGCGCCCCTCCTATTTCCCCTTTGTGGAGCCTGGCATGGAGGTCGATATCTTCTGCACTGAGTGTGAAGGTAGTGGCTGCCGCCTGTGTAAAAACACAGGTTGGCTAGAGGTTTGTGGTGCGGGAATGGTGCACCCTGAAGTGCTCAAAGAGGGTGGTCTTGATCCTGAGGTCTATTCAGGATATGCTTGGGGTGGTGGAATTGAGCGTCTATACATGCTTCGCCACGGCATCTCTGACATCCGCCTTTTCATGGAGAACGACATGCGGTTTCTCTCCCAGTTTGTCTCTTGATTCTCGGTTCCACTCCCGATTAATCCCCTCCATCAATAGCGCCCCTCCCATCGAAGCGGCAAATGTTGGGAAGTGATTCCAAAAGATATTCATAAAGTCAAACTGATTGAAATTCCACATGCCTTGGTAGCCACGAAGCGGCTCTAATGCGTAGAGTGAAGAGTCAAAAGTTATCATTGATCCTATCAATTTCGTCACTCTGGAGGGAATCGCCATCAGAGCAAGGCCGATAAATGAGTGGTGCAAGCGCATATCTCCTGCATGCAGATAGTAAGCAGGAAAGGCAAAGCCAAGAATACCAGCAAAGAGATGGAATAGGGCATTTTTATGATCGCCCTTTTTATATGATCGAAACGCTAGGCCTAGATGTAGAGTTCCCAGAGCAGCATAAGCTAGGAAGGAAAGCAGCTGCTGGTGACCAAAAGGCAGGCTAAGACTCCATGTGAAGCCACTAGTCAAGAGAGGGTATATAGTTGCAGCACCAATTGAAATCGTCGCAACGGAGATCGCAGCAACAATCGTTGTTTTGATGATCAGTTTGCGAATGCGCTTTTTTGCATCATCAAGGCTCTCTCCCTCTTGCGCCTTAAATTGCTCAATGAATTTTGGGATACCGTTGAAGATCTTTCCAATGTAAAGGGTAGCTGAAAGGGCGACAGGAATCGCTGTAGCGCCAGGCAAAAGCATAAATGAGAGGTAAACACCGGCCGACATGAGAGCTAAACAGCTTACAAGTTTGATCGCGTTTTTAGAGATTCTAAGAATCTCTTCTCTCTGGCTACACCCCTGTTGCATAGTAAATGATTTTTTTAACCAGTTTGCTGCCTTTCTAATGGTTTGAGGTATAAACTCAGGTTTTGTAAGCAAATTTTTTAGTAGTATGCCACCCTCAATCGCAACTGGAGCAGCACTTGCAACAGGTAAAATTGTGGCTCTATGGTCCCACATTCCAGACTTAGCAAAGTGGTTAATACAACTCATAAAAGCATTTTATAATAAAATAGTTTAAATTTAAACTTATTTATACTATAATATTTATTATGAATTGTATATTTGATCTATGTACCTCATTTGTAAAGACATCTGATGATGTTCCTGAATCGCCATCGCAATGGCTAAAAACAACCGTATGCGTTGGGCTTATGGCGACTATTTTATACATTTCTACAAGATCACCTGACGTTGAAGTAGCCGGTAGATATTACAATGTTGAATCTGAGAAATTTAACCACGCTTTCAATCAAGCCTATGATGCATATGCAGAAAATTTTGAGCGAAAGCATGGATTTATTCTGCCAGAAAAAGCCAAGCAAAGAATGGCGACTGAGGCAAAAGAGGGGATTTGCTTTGGGCAGGTCTCGAGTCTCTTTCAACTAGTCGATTCAAAGCCCTACACATCGCCCTTTAGTCTTGCAAAGCGTGTCACTCTCTGTGATGCGATCTCGAAGCAATTTACCTACCGCGATGCCTATTGTCGTGAAGAGCGCGCAAAAAAGGATACACTTACCGGTGATTTTGGGATTCCTTGGGATGAGAGAAAAATTAGCTATGATGAAAGAGTTGTTGCCTATGAGTCTGAGTGGGTAAGTCAAGTCTCACGAGACTTAGCCTCCAAAAAATCTTTTATGGGTAGAGTGGCCTTTGATGCAACAGAAGATTCAGGGCATACGTACGCATTCTGGAAAAAAGATGGTGAGTACGGCATCTTTGACAATGGCCTTGCGAAAAAGTTTAAGAGCTCCTGTGCGTTTGTGAAAGAATTGAGGGATCGCGTGATTGATTATCGAAGACATGTCAAAGGTGGTCTTGTCGACTTTGCACCCATTAACTTATGTTTTAAGGATTAATTGCCTTGGTCTATTTGATATTTCTTCCTTCTAGAATCTAGGAGTAACGGTCGATTTCTAATCTAGATATTGCGATTTTTTTATTTATTCAACATGAATCATTCGTAAATACTAAATGTCTAATTACATTATTAATTTTATACATTGAAACGGATTTATAATTTAGTTTAAAGGTTTGAATTGTCAGAGGAGTACATCGTCATATTTAAAATATACCTCTTATTCTCTTAAAATAGCCTTTACATTATAATAGCGATATAATTTAAATTTTAGGGTGGATTATGTTGTGCTGTTGTCTTAGAAAAAGAGCGTTTGAGTCGGAATATGTCGAGTCGCGATTTTCCTGTTTTAAGAGGAAAGTGATACTTCTTACAGGAACTACAATAGGTGGAGTTGTCGGTGGAACCGTGGGAGCTGCAGCTGGAATCTTTGGATATGAAGCCTCTTATGAGACAGGAGGTGGATACGTCTCAGTTTTCCTTCCTTTTGCCTTTGTAGCATCTTCAACGCTTAGTGGAGCAGGCATGAATGTTGGTGGCAGTGTTGGTTATGCCATATCTGATAAAGTGGCAAAAGCCATTCTCGGACATAAGAACAAAAGACCTAGAGATGAACATGAATATGACGATTCGACCTTCACCTGTGTTGGGAGAAATGTTGTCCGATTGATTGGGACCGCCGCAGGAGCGAGTGTTGGTGGTATTTGTGGAGCAGTTGCCGGGATCTTTGGTTGGAACTCAATGTTTGGCAGAGTAAAGCCACCTGAAGTTGGTATCATGCCGATGAATTTTGCCGCTGCAGCCGTCGTTAGCGCCGGGGGAATCAACCTTGGGGGAACCGTTGGCTATCATGTAGGTGATCGCGTTGCCAGAGCAATATTTGGATCTAAGAAAAAAACCGAATAAATCGCCCCTTAAGAATTTCTCGCAGAGATTTTCCTTGCAAGTAAGAGGGTGTAAATGCTAAATTATTTCGCATAACCGATTCTGGAAGAGTGGCAGAGTGGCCGAATGCGTCTGTCTTGAAAACAGAAGTCCTTCACGGGACCGGGGGTTCGAATCCCTCCTCTTCCGCAAAGCAAAAAGAGCCCACTGGGCTCTTTTTTGCTTTGCGGAAGAGGGGGATGAGAACCTCCGGAGGGGGTTTGATTCGAGGATAAGCGAGGAGACGAGCTGGCGCA
>JALEGI010000020.1 GCA_022763045.1 Simkaniaceae bacterium
CCCAGATTTGCGCTATCGCGACGAACCAAGCGTATAGATAATACGTGTGAGGAGCGATAGAGTGAAGATGGGGTGCCATGATGCGGCCAAAAGGCTGCGAAAGCAATTATGCAACACAGCCAAGCAGCTTTACAAGCTAGATTTCTCTCTGTGATCTCTGTGTCCTCTGTGGTAAAAAATATTCAACAGAGCTGTGTTAGGGATATGTGAACCTATCCTCTTGTCGAATGCTACCTATTTGAAGAGGGCGATTTTTGATTTTCAGTCTCTTGCTGAGGCATGACTTCAACGCGCTGCTTCACGCCAATGCCATGTTCAAAGACGAGGTTACCTCCGCGCTTTCCCGTCTCATAGATGAAAAAGGTTGCAACAATGAGAGCAAGAGTTGTGAGAAGCGCAATAAGGCGTGTCGGCTTGACGAGCTTGAGCTGCGCAAAGATTATCTGAATAATCGCAAGACCTGCGCAAATCCATAAAACAAAGCGTGTGCTTCGGCCCCATTCTGAGTGTTCAACTGTTAGATCAAGCTCTTGTGTTGTCAAGGTGGTTTTGGCTGCAGCAAGAGCGGATTCTCCTGTTTCTACGGCGACCATCGCACCAATCATGGCAAAAATGACGACGAGGAAAAAGGCGCTGTGGAAGCCGCGCGATCTTACGAAAATGGAGATAATTGCCAGTATCAGCGCAACACATGTAAGCGCGATGGGAAAATGGACAACAAGCGGGTGGATCATAGCTTCCTCTTTGCCTAATAGCTCTAATATTGTATATCTACAAGAAAATGGGATTCTTGCCTAGTTGTGAATTTTTCGTCATTAAAAGAGCAGGCCTTAGCAAAGTGGAGATTAATTGGATCTCTATGTCTGCTTTATCTTCTTATTTTCATTGCGAATGTCTATTTTGCAAATCTTTTAAGAGTAGATGATTTCGGGGATATCAATGTCGTCTTTTTCCTCCTCGTCTTTTTCACCCCCTTTGCCCACTTTGGCACGCGCGTGATGCTTAACCGCCTTTTTCCCGTCTACTTTGAAGAGGAGAGGCGCTCTCGTATCTTGTCTGTCCTTTTGTGGAATATGGAGAGATTTTCTAAGTGGGCATTTTGGACCTATTTGGGAAGCTCATTTCTCTTGATGGGACTGACAATTTTCCAAGAGTTTGACATTGTGTCAGAGAGAGCAGAGGTGATCATCTTTTTTCTCTGGCTCATTCCACTCTTTATTTTCATTTTTCTACAATCACTCATCCTTTTTGCACTCAAGTTCTACAATTGGGCAGTTTTTTATGGAGAGTTTTGCTTTTTAGGGCTACTGGTTGCCATTGGTGTTGTCTTTTCCCAATTCTTTCAGAAAATCATCCCCTACGAGCGGCAATTTCAGGCGATGCTGGTGATTGGCATGCTCTCGCTAGCTGTGATTGTGCTTCAATTTCTCACGATGTCCTCTCTATTGAGCAAAAAGATGGGGCAAAAGGGGCTTGAGCTCGACCAGCAAATCTGGGGGGATAGCTCATTTAAGTTAATGACAGGTACTGTGATTTTCACGGGTGTGGGCGCTTTTAGCATCACCATCGCAGAGCTTGTGAGTCCTTATGAGTCAGATGTTGGGTTTTTAGCTGCCATCTTAACAGTGATTGGTGTGATGGTGCTTATCAATGGAATTTTCGATCTACTTCTTCATTCTGAGTTGATGCAAGAGATGGGAAAAGAGCCGGGGAGTCAGTTGCAGAGCTACATCAATCAAGCAAACACCTTACGTTTAGGTGTGCAAGGAGGTGTTGCACTTTTACTCCTACTTTTAGGCAAACCCCTCTTATTGCTATTTGGCCCCTTCTACGCAGAGAGCTACCTTCCCTTTGTTCTATTCACAATTGGCACCTTCATCGGCGTCTGCTTTAGCTCTGCTCGCGCTCTTTTGCTCTATTCTGGCAATCAGCTTATTGGATTTAACATCACAATTTTTCAGCTGATCTTGATGACTCTTCTTGATTTTTTACTCATTCCAAGTATGCACTTAACAGGAGCTGGAATTGCTCTTGTGATTTCATTGCTTGTTTCTGGTATCTTTAGAGTGTTATTTGTGCGCAAAAAATTGCGCCTTCGCAGTCTATGGATTTTTTAAAACGCTTTTTCTTTCCAGGGCATGAGTGCTTGTATTGCTCCTACCCTTCGCGTGAGCTCATTTGCCCCGAGTGTGGCGAAGAGACGCGGCTGCGCGGTCGGCAAACCTTTTTTCTCTCGCCCTATCGAGGAGGAGTGTGGCTTTTTGAGCGCGAGGGGCCAGCAAGCGCACTCACTCATCGCTACTTCACCTTGCAAGAGCGTCGCCTTGCTCTTTTTTTTGCCCACAAAGTGATTGAAAAGTTTTACTATCTAAGGTGGGATTTTCCCGACCTTATTGTCCCTTGTTTACCCCAAGATGAGCCCTTCGCCCGCGCCCTTGCACATTTATTTGAAAGACCAGTAAGAAATGAAGAGTCGATCAAGGGAAAATACGTTCTGGCTGCAAGTATCAATAGCTACTATTTAAAAGAGAGAGGACTAATCCTTTTGCAGGGCTATCCAAGTGAAACGCGCTGCGTTTCAGTTTTAGGAACTTGGCTGCCACGCTATCAGTTTAATCCTTTGAAATATAACAAGAAGTAGAGGGCTAGTTGTAGAGACTAGCCCATCCAAAAGGAAGAATTACTCTTCCAAATTTTGTTTCGTCATGTGAATTTGACGACGAAGTGTTTCATCTTTCTCGATCTGTTTTTTGATCTTATTCCATGAATGCAATAGCGTTGAGTGTGTCTTTCCACCAAATGAAGAGGCGAGCTTGATCAGCGATTCATTGATCAGCTCTTTTGCAAGGTACATCGCAACTTGACGGGGGAAGGCAATCTCTTTGGTTCGTGACGATCCACGTAGATCTGAGACGCGTACATTAAACATCGAGGAGACGCTGCGCATAATGCTTTCAACAGTGATCTTTTTCTTCGGCACGTATTGGAACATTTCGCTGAGGATCTTCTCAACCACATCCTCTGTTACATCAAGTCCCATCATTTGGCAATAGGCGCTTAAACGGTTGATTGCACCTTCAAGTTGACGCACGTTGTTAAAAATATGCTCGGCAATGAAAAAGGCGATGTTTTGCGGGAGGCGCACGCCTTTGATTTCGGCTTTGTGTTGTAAAATTGCGACACGGGTTTCTAGATCGGGCACCCCAATATTTGCCACAAGGCCCCACTCCATACGGGCGATGAGACGCTCTGAGAGCTTGAGTTGACTTGGAGGCTTATCACTTGTGATCACAACCTGCTTATTTTGGTTGATCAGCGCCTCAAACATGTTGCAAAACTCCTCTTCGAAGTTGAGCCTAGATTGCAGAAATTGAATATCATCGACGAGCAGAACATCTAGTGAGCGGTAGAAGCGCTTCATCTTATCGATCGACTTATTGCGTAGATTATCGACAAGATCATTGATGAACGACTCAGTTGTGATGCACTGGACGCGAAGTTTGCGATTGTCTTTTTGGATGTAGTGTGCGATCCCATGAAGAACATGTGTCTTGCCAAGGCCGACGCCTCCGTGAATAAAGAGGGGGTTGTAGGACTTGCCGGGGCGCATGGCAACCCCAAGGGCAGCAGACTTCACAAATTGGTTAGAGGCCCCTTCAATGAAGTTCTCAAAGGTGTAGTAGCGATTGAGTTGCAAGCGGTGACCGCGAAAGTCGGGAGTTGGCGTCTCTTCCGGGATATCAAGTGGAAGTTCTCCATTGCTCGCTTTGGGCTTCGATTGCGCAACTTGGAAAACAATTGAGGGATTACCTTGATCATCACTTGGAACAAATAGCGCAAGCTCTCTGCGGTAGTTGTCGAGCAGATATTCACGAACAAAGATGTTAGGGACTTCGAGCACAATTTCGTGTTCGCTCTCGCTCAGTACATTGATTGGGGCGAACCAGTTTTTGTATTCAGCGCTCG
Source organism: Simkaniaceae bacterium (assembly GCA_022763045.1). Lineage (GTDB taxonomy): Bacteria > Chlamydiota > Chlamydiia > Chlamydiales > JACRBE01 > JALEGI01. The sequence continues at coordinate 3,967 of JALEGI010000020.1, forward strand.
AGCACTGCTTTTCGATGAAGACGAGAAACTGCGACCATGTCTCTTCAATTTTTTCCGCTAGCATTCAATTCGATCCTTTTATGAACAATCTTTCCACAGGAAGTGATTAGCAACCAATTTACGTCGAAAAGTTATCATCAAAGGGCAAACAGAGCAACTATTTTTTCTCGAAAAGTGGGTGAATTTGTCCCTAAAGTACTGAGTTTCATAGAGCGGAGGATTTTGATTTTTTTTTCAGCCAGTTTTGAACAGGAAAACCTGTTCAAAACCCCATTTCAGGGGAGTTTTCAACAACAGAATCGGTAACACCGAAGCAAATTGTTCATAACTTCCAACATCGAATTTGTTCTTGAATTTCATAAATATTTGCAAGAGTCTTTTCTGGTATCGACTTCGAATTTAGCGCAAACTCTGGTCAATTTACTCAAAGTTGATTTTACTGAAAAAAAGGAATCATTAGAGACATACAGCCAGCTCCTCGCAAGAAACAATTGAAAGGGATCTTCTTTTCAAGAGCTGTTGCAGGTAAAAGATGCTTTTATTCAGTCGAACTCTCTCTTCCTTAAGAGTTCAATGCATGGAGTAAGTACATCAAGCCCCCTAATGTAAGAGGGGTTTGCATACGCTGCTTCTTTGCTGACTCAAGTCGATTGGCATTCTGATGTTAGAGGATATCTGAATTTTATAAGGAGTCAATCTGTTTAGTAAAATAGATTGATCTTTACTTTATGTTAGTAAATGAATATAATTCTTCCTTGTTTTTATAAAAATATTCCCCCAAATGATTTATAGGGTATAGATATGTCGATTTTAGCTATAAGCGGTTTTCGTTCAAATATTCAAAACTTTTTAACTTGCGTTGATTCAAAGAAATATCTGTCGTTGGATGTTGTCGAGACCTGTTTTGAGCAAGTTACAAAAAACAATAAAGTCCGCGAACTACATAACCACCGTATTATTCCCAGGCTCCAAAATCGAGTTTGTACTGAGCTGACTATGCCCAGATCTCAAATTTCGATCATAACTTTAATACGTTTCGTTTATTCTGCCTACGCCTGGAAAAATGGGGCAGCTTGGAACACAGAAATGAGTCGTGGCATTTTTGTGGCCGCAAAGAGAATATCAAAAAATATTGGTACTATTGAGCCGTCAAAATTGATTTCTAAAAGAATCTCAAGTTCCAACTGCCACTGCATATATCATCAGCTAGGTAGTATCTTACATGAGGCTTCTTCGGACACCATACCTGTATATCGTATGATCTCTGAGTCAGTAATTACCTACATGAAAACAAATATTGAGTATCTTCATCCTCTAGTAGTCTCTCATTTGTTCCATAAGCTGTGTGAGAAAAAGTCAGTAGATTTTGAATTGGTAGACAAAGTTTTAGGCCATTTTTTATCTGATAAACATCAATACTCTGGAGGCGCTTTGTATAAAGTTGTATGCAGACTTTTACAGTTTATTCCAGAAGAAAAAAAGCAATCGATGATGGATCGAATTCCGGTTGTTTTAGAGGGGTTGTTTTCTAAGGGTGACCCAAATGATCTATTCTATTGTTTGAAAATTATCAAACTACTAAACATAGAGGTGTCTGAGGAGTTAAAGGACCTTGCGAGACCTACTATTTATAAGTACAGTTTCGAACATAAATCCATCTGGCTTTGTACAGAATTTGTTTCAAATCTTTATTTTATCGGGCTTACTGATCAAACAATCATTCGGATGTATCTACAATCTATATTGAAAAAAAAATTCAAATGGCCTATCCAAGATTTTGTGCCCTGTGTGAATTTTATTTGTGAAAAGAAACTGATGACCGCTTCTATTTTTTTACGAGTTAAAACATACATATTTGAAAATATTGAAAAAATGGAGCTCAAAGAGTTTTTTCCAATCTATCATCTAGCTCTACAACTATTCGACGAAAAAGATAAAAAAGCTTTAATAGATCTTGCAAGGAAGCATCTGGCTAAATATACCTTTGAAGAGCAAGTTCCTTTTCTCTCAAAGTATCCAGAATGTGATTGTTTCCCTACACCTTTTTATTTCGATTTGATTAGGAACAAGGGTAATGAGATTTTGCCTGCACACCTTGAACTTTGCTTGGTAAGACTTTCTGTTGATGACTACAAGAGACTCCTATTTGGCTACACTTATCAAGGTTTAAAGCTTCCAAAAGCTTTTTTTACGAAAATGGAAAATCACATTGTCGCATCTCCTCATATTTTTACTCCGTTGGATGTTTTCAATCTGATAAAAGCAATGCGGCTAGAAAACCTCACACCTGAGGGACTTTTTGGGGTAGTAACGCAAGTATTTCCTCCTGATTTGGAGATTGAGGTTCACGAGTCACTAATGGAAATAAAAGAGCCATTTTCTCTCTCTTTGATTCGAGAACTACTCTTTTTCTACAGTCAAACCAATCGAGCTGATTTAGGGCATGAAATTATGCTTAGATTACATCACATTCCCGAGGGACATAAATTCTATGTAGAGGTCACGAGAGTCTTTGGAGAGGTCAAAGTCAAAACTGAAGGGGCACTTGCTCGTGTACCTGAATTTTAGTTCGTAGATCTTCAACCATTGATGAGAATAAGCAGGGCCTCGGCACGTTGCGCCACTATCGCATCTTGCGATTTAGCCAGATCATGGGCGAGTTTAAGAGCCTCTTCTTTATTCCCCGTGTGAAAAAGGGCGCGCGAGCGGTTGTTGCGTGCCATATCGTTGGTATCATCAAGCTCTTTAGCGTGGTTTAGCAATTTTAATGAGAGGTCATACTCACCAATTTGCAGGTAAATCGCGCCAAGTGTGCGTGCATCGTAGACACTCGATGGATCGATGACAAACAGCGACTCAAAGAACTTGCGCGCAATTTCGTAGCGCCCATTGCGAACGTAGGAGTAGCCAGCATAACGCAGATCTTTTAGCTGCTCCTCATCCCACCCAAGAATTTCGTTTATCGAATGCTCTGCCATGCCTATCCTTTTTGGTAGCGCTTCATCTCATTTTGAATTGTCTCTAGCATCTTGTCGAGCTCCATCAACATCTCAAGAAGCTTAGCAACCAGCTCTTCAGCCTTGTTAGGGCCAAACAGCAGCTCAAGATTCTCCGCAATATGTCCCGAGTGGTTGTGAAGCTTCTCAAGCAATACCTCTGCCTGATCAACCCCTTTAATCACACTTGGCACCACATGTGTTCGTGAAAAAATGCGCCCACCCTGCACATCAAAAAGGCTTGGGGGTTCAAAAAGACCATACGTCTGATTGCGCACATCGATCTGAAAGAGCTTGTTTAACGCAGAAAGACGCTGATTAACGCTATCCAGTTGAACCTGAACTGATACCTGCTGACTCTTACCAAGCCCGCCAGGAATCACCTCAGAATCCTGAGCCTTCATCCATTTTAAATGCTCATTTGGATCAACATTATATACCGTAGTAGGTCCACTTCGTTCGCTCAATGTACAATTCCCATTTTCTCCCCATCATATCACGCTTGCTCCCTTCATGCCACGATTTTTCACAACCCACATCTAACTTACTGAAAAACAATCGCTCCCAACAATCCGTACCCGAAACAAGTAACTTACCAACCATAGCTCTCCGATCGATCACAATCGTCACCCAACAATAAAAACCCGTGCCCCTGCCCGTGCCCTTGCCCGTGCCCGAAAAAAAAACAGGACGAATCGACCACAACTTTCCGATCGATCACAATCGTCATCTAACAACAAAAACCCCTGCCCCTGCCCGTACCCGAACAACTCCTTTTATTAGATTAGGTGAAAATAGAAATGGAAGTAAACACGAATACCATTTATAATTTCCGCCTGAAAAACGAGTGTAAATATAGAAAAGTAAAACTTATGGAAAAATTATCTTTTGGATTTAGACCTTTTCAGGAGAGTAATAGAGATTTTTTAGAAAGTGTCAATAAACAACCATTTCCGCCTCTTGTTGATATAGAAAGGTGTTTAATGATTTTTGCAAGCAGTAGAAATACTTCAGCTTTGAAAAAATCTGAAATTATCCCCAAAATAGTTACTGTGGTTGGAAATCAACTACATTTAGATTCTCCAAAATTAACGCCTCAAAGCGCCATATATTTTATCTACTGCTCTTATGTGTGGAAGGGAAAGGGAAATGTATGGGCACCATCGGTAGAAGGGCTTATCTACCGGGCTGTTTTGTATGTAAGCAAGACATTAAATAAAATCCCAGCTGATCAGTTTAATTGTTTATCAGGCATACAATCACTCAATAAACATTTTGCAAGTAGTTTGTCATATATTGTACGGGAATCACGTCATGACGTTTTTCCAATGCATGATCCTCTTGCAGCTTCAACGAATGCATATTTAATTGAAAATATTGACAAACTAGAGCCGATAGTGATTGGAAATTTATTGTTCAGTCTATCCGAATCTCGCTCTCTTAGTCCGAAATCAGTGGAAAGAGTTTTTCAATATTTCTTGGTTGGGGGGCGTGAATACCTAGGTCGTAGTTTTGTTGATATTGTATTCACTCTTTTAAAATACTCTCCTAGAGATCAGCACCATTTGATATTTGATCAAGTGAGAAAAGATTTACATGTGATGATTTCATCAGAGAAAACGACCTATGCAACACACTGGATTAAAGTTGTTAAAGCGGTCAATCTTCCTTTACCTCCCGAACTTCGTGTCCTTGCGATAAAAGCATTATACGAGCTTGTTGATGATAGGGGAAACTTTTTTCCTTGTATTGAAGCTTTTTTAGATGCTTTCGATTGCGGTTTGGTCGATGATGCTCTTTATGATCATGTTGTAGAAGTTTCTTTGGAACGTATTCGAGAGCTATCTTTGACTGTATTTATTTCTTTTCTTAAATTGATTGTCAAAAAGCGTCGTAAGTTTTGTGAGCTTCATCGTCCAGTATACGAGTATCTTTCATACAGTTTTCATAAAATTTCTACTAAATATTTAGTCAAAGCTCTTGATCTAGCGATCTTATTTTTGCAAAAAGATGAGATGGATGCGTTAATGAAGCAAGTTCGAACGCGGGTGCCCGATTTCTCTACTGAAGAACTCGCGCATTTTACAGTGGGATATCACGAATTTGGATACTTAACTGATGAATTTTACTATTACTTTATCTTAAGATCTTCAAGTTTATTTTCTGCGAATCTTCTCACAGATGAGCTCTTTGATGTAAGCATGGGTAAACTACCTGTTGAATGCCATAAACAGCTCTTTAGTCAACATGTTAAAGAAGGCCTTGCGCTACCAAAAATCTTTTTTTCCCATCTAGAAAAGCGGATTACCTCAAGTGCAGATGATAAGTATGGTCTTCAATTCACATTAGATCTCATTGTAGCAATGCGCATACAAAAACTTGATCGTTCAACGCTTATTTTTAGGATGATCGCCGAATGTCATTTATCTTTTTTCAAACTACAACCTATCGATTTTCGTCTCATTTTTATGTATGAGTTGCTCTCTTTCTTTAGGGAGTCGCAACGCATAGAGATCGCGCATCAAATCGAGAGTAGATTGGAGTGCATTCCCTCTACAGGAACTGTTCATCATGAAATTTTGCTCGCCCTTAGACAATTTTATTCAAAAAATCATTCTCCTCGAACTCCTTAAAGGTAAAAATCATGGAAAAATCATCTGACGCCCTAAGATCAAAAATGTTTTTGGACTACTTAGACAATCTAAGTAAAAAGAAAGTGCTCAATAGAGATGAGGTTAAGGTATGTTTGTTTGCTTTTTCCAGAAAAAAAGCTTATAGCAAATTTAAAGACACCCGCGTTTTCCCTAAGATTGTTGAGGCAATTGCAGTTGACATATCTTCAAAAGATCCAAAAATTATGCTGATAAATGTGATACAGTTTGTGTATTGCGCATTTATTTGGAAAGGGGATGAAAACCCTTGGAAGCCCAACCTGAAGGATGTCGCTTTTAAAGCTCTTGAATACATCAGCAATGTTTTACCTACAACTCCTCCGGCAATACTTTTTTCCCAGTTAGATGAGAAATTGCGCAGGATACCTTTGGAGCAGAATTTAAGTTCTCTTATAGCTAAAACGCACAGCCCCTCTAGCGCCATTCATACAGAATTGGTAAAGTCGGTGACAAAGTATTTGCAAGAGAATTTTGCTCAACTACACACAGAAGTAGTCAGCTATATTTTTATTCGCACACTTGAATGTGGATGTCTTAATCGAACATTATTGGATACGACCCATTGGTATTTTTTACATGTAGATAAAACCTATTGTGGGCGGAGTTTTTTCGATATTTTTCACGGTCTCTATCAATCCATTCCACAAGATAAGCATCCCCAGTTATTTGATAGGGCGAGAGTTATTATTCAAGACCTACTAGCGCGGTCCAAAAAAGTTGATGTAGTTCACTGTCTTAAGGCTATAAATGTCGCAAAGCTTTTTTTGCATAGAGAGCTTAGAAATTCTATTTCCCAAGCTATTTCAGATTTTGATTTTACGACTGTAAGTGTCGAGACGGGTTTACAACTAGTATCAGAGGCAATTGACTGTGAATTACATGATGAGCGACTTGTCACTAGATTGTTTCTTTCGCTTATGAAGAGACTTGCAGCAACATCTCATAAAAATATTATTGCTATTCTTGAATTCATTATCCAAAACAAGGTTGTCTTATCTAGTGATGACTCTCTTGCGTTTATGACCTATTTTGGTTTGAATTTTAATCGTTTTACGACCATTGAGTTAATTACGATCCTCAATCTTGCTCCAAAAATTTTCAATAGCGAGGAAATGTCAACATTAATCATGTATGCGCAGATGCGTCATTCTGAGTTTAGTGTAGAGGATTTGCAAGCACTTGCAGAGAGATTTCCCGATCTTGGTTCTTTGCCCAGAGTATTTCACTATTCCTTCATTTCTCAACTAGGGTCATCGATGCGGCCCGAACATGTTGAATTAAGCATGCAAAAACTCACTTATGATCAGTGCAGGCGATTGCTACTTTGCTATACCAACCTCAATCGTCAACTCCCCAAACATTTTTTTACCTGTTTTGCAAAGCGCATATTGGAAAATAGTGATGAGACCTACTCAGTAGAAATGATATTAGATCTAGTTGTTGCAATGCGTCATCACAATCTAAAAATAGATGAACTTTTCGGTAGAGTTTTGCTCACCTCTCCTCCAGAATTTTGTAAGTCACTGTCCCTTCAATGTCGCCTTATTCTCTTGCAAGAACTAGAACTGTATTACCTTGCAACGCGACGTTCTGATTTGATCGAAGAAATGAGAAGTAGATTAGATCTTCTTCCAGAAGATCATGGAGTTGTCTTGGAAATCAAAGCGCTTCTTCCACCAGCTGTTTGTGCCCAAAACCGGTAGGAGGTATCGGGCACAGCTCTCCGATCGACCACAACCGTTAATCAGCAATAAAACCCGTGCCCGTGCCCGTGCCCGAAATTGGTAGGACTTATCGGTCATAGCTCTCCGATCGACCACAACCGTTAATCAGCAATAAAAACCCCTGCCCCTGCCCGTGCCCGTGCCCGTGCCCGAAACTGGTAGGACTTATCGGTCATAGCTCTCCGATCGACCACAACTATCACCCAACAATATCACCCCTTTCCCTTTCCCTATTAAAGCGTTTTTAGAATGAGATGACGATTGTTGTAGCACGGGGAACGGGATGGAATTGTTCTACGGTGATTGTGGGGGATCGGGGACGAATGGAGGAGACGGAGTGTGGATTTCGGGCACGGGCACGGGCGGCAGGGGCACGGGCACGGATTTTTGCTAGAGTACGATTGTTATAGCACGGGAACGGGATGGAAATGTTCTGCGGTGATTGTGGGGGATCGGGGGCGAATGGAGGAGGCGGAGTGTGGATTTCGGGCACGGGCACGGGCAGGGGCACGGGCACGGATTTTTGCTAGAGTACGATTGTTATAGCACGGGAACGGGATGGAAATGTTCTACGGTGATTGTGGGGGATCGGGGACGAATGGAGGAGACGGAGTGTGGATTTCGGGCACGGGCACGGGCAGGGGCAGGGGCACGGATTTTTGCTAGAGTACGATTGTTATAGCACGGGAACGGGATGGAAATGTTCTGCGGTGATTGTGGGGGATCGGGGGCGAATGGAGGAGACGGAGTGTGGATTTCGGGCACGGGCACGGGCACGGATTTTTGCTAGAGTACGATTGTTGTAGCACGGGGAACGGGATGGAATTGTTCTGCGGTGATTGTGGGGGATCGGGGACGAATGGAGGAGGCGGAGTGTGAATTTCGGGCACGGGCACGGATTTTTTGCTAGAGTACGATTGTGTTTTATCGTATTTCCACTCAATTCCACTTTTAGATTGGTTGTTTAGGCTTCTGTTTTGTAGTAGTTTAAGAAAAATTAATGTGGAATTTTTGTCTAAAATGTCTTTTTTTATTGTTGAATTTTGGTCTTGCTGCTAGGATGTGGAAATGAGTGGTAATAGTGCCCTGTGAGAAACTAATGACACAACACTTTTTCAGTGGAAGCAGCCAGACAAAGCTTGATGAGAAGGGGAGATTCGTCCTTCCTCAGCAGATGCGCTACGGCCTTGTGGAAAATGGGCGTCTTGAGTTCACCATTGGGCTAGGCATCGGGGGATGTTTGGCAATTTACCGTCAGTCTGACATTGAGAAGATTGTCGAGAAGTTCCAAGCAAAGGCCCACGTTGTGAAGTACCAAAAGTTTTTTACTCTCTTCTTTTCCACTTTGCACCACACAACTTGCGACAAGCTTGGCCGCGTATTAGTTCCTCAAATTTTGAAGAAGGCGGTTGGTTTGAAGGGCGACATTGTTGTCGCGGGTGTGATGAACAAGATTGAGATCTGGCCCAGCGAAAAGTATGAGCTCGATCTACAAGCATTCTTGAATGGGGGAGAGGGCAATTTGCAAAAACTGACTGAAGAGGCTTTCTCGCTGCTTGATGAGAGCGCGAGTGTCGAAGAGGAGCTAAGCGAAATCCTTGCCGAAGAGTGAGCCTCACATCTCGGTGATGCGAGATGAGTTTTTAGAGCAGTTTGCAGATTGCCATATTAAGGTGTTTTTCGACGGCACCTTGGGAGCGGGCGGGCACGCGAGAGCCCTGCTCGAGGCGCATCCGGAAATTGAGACATATATCGGATGTGACCAAGACCCAACGGCCCTCGAGATCGCCAAAAAGAATTTGGAGCCGTGGCAGGACAAGACTGTCTTCTACCGCGGTAATTTCTCCGAGCTTAGCGAGTGTGTCGCAGAGCTTGGGATAAAGGCAGTCGACGGATTTTTTTTTGACGTAGGAGTATCGTCTATGCAATTTGATCAGGAAGAGAGAGGATTTAGTTTCAAAAAAAGCGGTCCTCTGGACATGCGCATGGATCCTTCTAATCCCATCAGCGCAAAAGAGGTGGTCAACGAGTATTCTGAGCAAGAGCTCGGTGAGTGCATTCGCGACTATGGCGAGGAGCCCTTCTGGAGACGCATCACCAAGGCGATCGTCGAAGCGCGCAAGAAAAAACCGATCGAGACGACAAAAGAGCTTGCTGACATTGTCTTATCTGCGATTCCAAATAAAGGTAAAAAGTCGATTCACCCGGCAACGCTTGTCTTCCAAGCTCTGCGCATCTGTGTGAATCGCGAACTTGAATCATTGGAAGAAGCGATTAAACAGGCGCTTTCTCTACTCAAGGTTGGCGGAAAGATGGGTGTCATCAGTTTCCACAGCCTGGAAGACCGCATTGTCAAAAATGTCTTCCGCGCTGCAGCTGAGCCCCCAAGAAGCGATCGTGGCAGAAAAATTGGTAGCTCTCCATTCAAAGTGGTGACAAAAAAGCCAATCACTCCACGTCTTCGCGAAACGCGCACCAATCGTAGAGCTAGAAGCGCAAAGATGCGGTTTTTACAGAGGATATGAAAAAGACACTACTTCTTGCAAAAGTTCTTGTTTGCCTCGCGAGCTTTGGGTTTATGCTCTACGGCTATTTGGAGGCAACCAATGCGCTCACGATCAAGCGCATGCAGCTACCTGAGCTGGCCAAGCAGCTCGCTGCTATTCAAGAGAACAACGCCCGCTTGCAATTCGAAGTCGATTCGTTTGAAAATCCCTCGCACCTTCTCGAGCTACTTGCGAAAAAAGAGTATAGCCATTTGAAACACCCCGTGGTCGATCAAGTGCTGCTAATTAATCAGTCAGTCTGCTTGAAAAAAGAGCCTTCTGCTGGCAATGGACAAAATGAGCTAAGCTCATCAACGAGACACACATTAGTTTTGGGTGCCAAATAGCACATGCAACACTCGAGTGATCCACCACCCCCCAAGCGTAAAGAGCGCAGGCGGCTGCTGTGGATCTCGCTGTCCCTTTTTTTTCTCTTTTCTCTTCTCACAATTCAATTCTATCGCCTCCAAATTGTCGAAGAGAAAAAGTGGGTTGCTAAAGCCAGAGCGCAGCACCAAATCGTTGTTAGTGAGCCCTTCAAGCGGGGCGTTTTTTACTCAAATACCACAGTTAAAGAGGGGCACCCCCAAACGTCAGTACCTCTAGTAGTCGATGTCCCAAAATTTCACCTCTTTGCCGATCCGCTGGTGATTCCAGAGCGCTTTCGAAATCGAATTGCTGAGCAGATTGCAATGGATCTTCATATTGATAGTAAGAAAAAAAGCTTTATACGCGATCAGCTCAATAAGCGCTCGCGCTCGCGCAAACTCGTCACGTGGATCTCAAATGAGAACTATCAAGTTCTCGAGAGGTGGTGGCAGCTCTTTGCCCGCAAAAATCGCATTCCGAAAAATGCCCTCTACTTTGTCCGCGAGTATCAGCGCTCCTATCCCTTTGGCTCTCTTTTAGGGCAGGTCCTTCACACGGTGCGAGAAAATCGCGATGAGATTACCAAGCAATCTCTGCCCACAGGGGGACTGGAGATGCAATTTGACAAATATTTGCAAGGAGCAGAGGGCAAGCGCATCGTTGAGCGCTCGCCAAAGTGCTCTTTTGATACAGATCGGATCATTTCCGAGCCAGTTGATGGCGCAGATGTACACTTGACGATCAATCACTTTTTACAGGCGATTGCCGAAGAGGAGCTCGAAAAGGGTGTAAAAAAAGTGGGCGCTAAGGGTGGCTGGGCTGTCATGATGGATCCGAAGACGGGCCACATTCTCGCAATGGCGCAGTACCCCTTCTTCGAGCCTGCAAACTATCGAAAGTATTATAATAGCTCTGAGCTGATTGACAACACACGGATCAAAGCAATTTCAGATTGCTTCGAGCCCGGTTCGACATTTAAGGCGGTCACGGGGGCCATTGGCTTGATGGCCAATCAGGTGATGGAGCGTCAAGGCAAGCCGCCCCTTTTTGATCCGGAAGAGATGGTCAATTGCTCGGATGGTAGGCTTCCTGGAAGAAGGCCTTTGAAAGATGTGCGGCTTCATCGCTTCCTCAACTTTGATTTAGCGATTCAAAAATCTTCAAATATCTACATGGCTCGCATTGTTGATAAGATCATCAATGAACTTGGAATTTTCTGGTATCGCGAGCAGCTAGCCAATATCTTTGGGATTGGCAAGCGCACATCAATTGAGCTGCCCTATGAAAATCCCGGAATGTTGCCTACACCGGGAAAGGTGCACCCTGGAGGGGGACTTGAGTGGTCAACGCCAACGCCCTATTCTCTTGCAATGGGCTATAACTTGATGACAAATGGCATTCAGATGCTCCGCGTCTTCTCAATTTTTGCAAACGGGGGCTATCGCGTCGAGCCGACGCTCATCAAAAAGATCGTTCACAAGGGACGTGATGGAAAAGAGAGGGTGCTGCATGAAAATCCGATCAAGCGCCAAAAGGTGATGGATCCCGAGCTTGCCTACCGAATCGTTTATGCCATGAAGTATGTCACAAAACCTGGCGGCGCAGCGCCTCTAGGGGACATTCACGGCTACACCGAGGCGGGCAAAACCAGTACCAGCGAAAAAATTATTGGCGGCTCCTACTCAAAGGATAAAAACTTTGCCTCATTTATTGGCTTTGCTCCTGCGTTCAATCCGCGTATCATGTTGATTGTGGCAGTCGATGAGCCAGAAAAACGTTATATTCCAGGTTGGGGTTCGACCCAATTTGGGGGAAAGTGTTCAGCACCCATTTTCCGAGAGATCTCGCGCCGCTCGCTCGAGTTTCTTGGAGTGCCTCAAGACGATCCGCATGGATTTCCCGTTGGAGATCCCCGCTACGATCAAGAGAAGGCCGATTGGATGTTGCACACCAAAGCGCTTAGTGAACTCTATAAACAATGGAATCGAGAATCGTGAAACTGAAAAAGCTACTGGAAGAGATTGACTATGAAATGGTCAAAGGATCAAAGGGAATCACAATTAACGGGGTCTGCTCCCATTCAAAGCGGGTCTCACCAGGAGATTTGTATCTCGCAATTCGAGGTGGGAGCTTCGATGGCACGCAATACATACCAGAGGCGCTCGATGCTGGAGCGAGCGCGATTTTAACCGACATCTACAACCCCTTTTTGAAAAATGTTGTGCAAATCATCCACAAAGATGTGCGCAGCATCGAGCCAAAAATTGCGAGCTGCTTTTACGACTACCCCTCAAGCAAGCTCTTTACAATGGGCGTTACAGGAACCAATGGGAAAACAACGATTGCCTACATGATTCGTCACCTTCTTGGACGTGCATGCGGACTTATGGGGACGATTGAAACGATCATTGGCGATCACCACCTCACGGCAGAGCTCACCACGCCAGATAGCGTTACGTGTCAAAAACTGCTCTACGAGATGGTCAAAAGTGGCTGCTCAAGTGCTGTCATGGAGGTCTCTTCACACGGTTTGATGCAAAATCGCGTTGATGAAGTGCAGTTTGATGTCGCAATTTTCTCAAACCTCTCGCTCGATCACCTTGACTATCATGGTACAATGGAAGAGTATGCTGAGGCAAAATCGCGCCTATTTCAACTTGCTCCAAACGCTATTCTCAATATCGATGATCCTTGGAGTAAAAAAATGCATCCCAAGGGTATAGTTTTTACCTATGCGCTTGATCAAAAGGCAGATCTACGTGCAACAGAGATCGCGCTCGGAGAAAAGGGGATGCAGTTTATCCTCGAATACAAGGGAAAAAGCTACCCAGTTGTTGCACCACTTGTCGGTCGCTTCAATGTCTATAACCTACTTGCCGCTTTTAGCGCCCTTTTGGTCAAAGGAGAGCGGATCGAAAATTTGATTCACCGCATCCAAAGTTTTTCGGCTGCACCAGGACGGATGCAGCGCGTTATCTCAACGCGTCCCTTTGATCTCTACGTCGATTTTGCCCACTCCCCAGATGCCCTTGAATCGGCATTAAAAACGTTGCGAGAAATCGCTCAAAAGAGGATTATCACTGTTTTTGGATGCGGCGGACAGCGCGATGTCGAAAAGCGTCCGCTTATGATGGATATCGCTGAAAAGTATTCCGATCAGGTGATCGTCACAAATGACAATCCCCGTAATGAGGATCCCATGCAAATTGCCAAAGAGATTCTCAATGGCCGTAAAGGCGTCATTGAACTCGATAGGCGCAAGGCAATTGAAATGGCAATTGCAATGGCGCAGCCTGGTGATTTAATTCTCGTTGCAGGAAAAGGACACGAGAGTCGCCAGATCATTGCCGATCGCAGCTATCCATTTAACGACTACGCAATAGCAACGGAACTTTTGAATTGAGATCTGCACTTCTAGTTTTATGCCTTATTTTATCAGGCTGTGGCGTCTCCAGTGGGCGCCAAGATAACAGCGTCACCCATATCACTGAGCGAAAGGAAAAGCGCGCTTTGACCGGCCCCTTGGTGATCGTTGATGCAGGCCATGGTGGTTGCGACTCGGGCGCTCATACGCGCGAGATTCGTGAAAAAGAGCCTTGTCTACTTACAGCGCTGATGGTCAAGCACTTTCTCAACGAAAAGGGCTACCGCGTTAAGCTCACACGTCATCGCGACGACTTTATTCCACTTAAAAAGCGCGCTTCAGTTGCAAATAGTTCAAAAGCTGAGGCCTTTGTCTCGATTCACTTTAATGCCGCAAAGGCCAAAGAGGCGACTGGTATTGAAGTCTACTACTACCCAGGAAAGCACAAAACGCGCTTGCAAGAGTCTAAGCGTATGGCACAAAGCGTACTTACCCGCATGGTCTCGCGCACTGGCGCACGCAACCGTGGGGTCAAAAAAGGCAACTTCTGCGTCATTCGTGAGACCAAAATGCCTGCAATTTTGATCGAAGGGGGCTTTATAACAAATCCAAAAGAAGGTAAGTTGATAGAAAACAACAAGTACCTCGAGAAAATTGCTCGTGGAGCTGCTGAAGGCGTTGATCGCTACTTCAAGCACAGGTGAGGGGATTTAATCGTCCTCGGCGCGATTCGAACGCACGACCTGTTGCTTAGGAGGCAACTGCTCTATCCAGCTGAGCTACGAGGACATAAGGCAATTATTTTACCCTCAGGGGTCGAAAAAAGACAAGAAGGAAGTAAAAGCTATGGCAGAAGAAGCCGATATCGCCCTGATTGGGCTCGCAGTGATGGGGCAAAACCTCGTAATGAACATGAACGACAACGGCTACACAGTTGCCGTTTGGAATCGCACCACCGCCAAAGTTGATGCCTTCATGGAGGGCGCTGCCAAGGGGAGCAAGGTCATCGGCTGCCAATCGCTCGAAGAGCTCTTCAAATCGCTCAAACGCCCACGCAAAGTCATGTTTATGGTCAAAGCAGGCCAAGCAGTTGACTCACTTATCCAAGAATGTCTTCCCTTCCTAGAAGAGGGTGATGTCATCATCGATGGTGGCAACAGCCACTATCCCGACACGCAGCGCCGCTATGAGTCTTGTAAAGAAAAGGGCATCTACTACATGGGCTGCGGTATTTCCGGTGGAGAAGAGGGCGCACGTCACGGCCCTTCAATCATGCCCGGCGGCCACCCCGACGGCTGGCCTCTTATCAAAGAGATTTTCCAAGCCATTGCCGCTAAATCTGACGACGGCGAGCCCTGCTGCGACTGGGTTGGCGAAGGGGGCGCAGGCCACTACGTCAAAATGGTCCACAACGGCATCGAGTATGGCGACATGCAGATCATTTGCGAAGGCTACCACCTCATGTCGCAAGTTCTTGGCTGCGATCACAAAAAGCTCGCTGATATCTTCACTAAGTGGAATAAGGGCGCGCTCGACAGCTATCTCATTGAAATCACGAGCCACATTTTCAACTACATGGACGAAGATGGCAGGCCGCTAGTTGATAATATTCTCGATGTTGCTGGTCAAAAAGGGACGGGAAAGTGGACAGCAATCTCAGCCCTCGACCTTGGCATGCCCGTGACCCTCATTGGTGAAGCTGTGTTTGCTCGCTGCCTCTCAGCTATCAAAGACGAGCGCGTGAAAATGGCGCCCCACTACAAAGGGCCCGAATACAAGTTTTCAGGAAATGCCGATGAGATGATCGAGTGCATACACGATGCGCTCTACGCCTCGAAGATCGTCTCCTATGCTCAAGGCTTCATGCTTATGCGCTCAGCGGCTGAAGAGATGGGCTGGAAGTTGCACTACGGCTCAATCGCCCTCATGTGGCGCGGTGGCTGTATCATCCGCTCCAAGTTCCTTGGCAAAATTAAAGAGGCCTTTGATAAAGATCCGGAGCTTTCAAATCTGCTCTTTGATGACTTTTTCAAAAAGGAGATCACTGGTGCGATTGCAGGCTGGCGCAAGGCAATCGCCCTCGGTGTTGAATCGGGAGTGCCCCTCCCGTGCTTCACCACATCGCTCTGCTTCTTTGATGGTGTGCGCTCAGAACGCCTCCCTGCAAACCTTCTACAGGCGCAGCGCGACTACTTTGGAGCGCACACCTATGAGCGCATTGATCAGCCACGTGGAAAGTTTTTCCACACGAACTGGACAGGTCAAGGCGGAGATGTATCTTCAAGCTCGTATGTTGCATAACGCAACATACGAACTCAGAGGACGCCTCATCTTTTAAATGGAAAAACCCTCAGTTTTTGTGGTGCTGTGATGGTGGGCCTTGGCTTCTTCCAAAGTAATGAATGATGGGCAAAGTGTATAGACATCGTAGACTTTTGCAGATGTAACAGTGGTTGGAGATACTCCACCTTTGACCGCTTGAATTTTACTATTGAGGTTCTTAAGGAATTCAGCCCCAACCGTGCCAATGTTTCCGGCAGCTTTACAAACATGTGCTACAAATGAACGATCGGAATTTCCTTGCTTTGCAAGTAGACCAAAATCAATCATTGCCCATATGCGAGGATTTTTTGCCGCTTTATTGATCATTTCGATGCAACGAGCAAAGATTCCTTTCAGTAGATTATGCGTTTCAATGCCTCGCGGATCTTTTAGATCTTCTTCTGTTGGGCCTAGCGTAAGAAAAACTTGCGCGAGTTCAGCTACAGTATAGAGCGTGTCTCCTTGAATCACCTCGGCAGGATAAGGCCCCTCTTTTTTTCGAGAAAAATCCCCCAACTTGAATGAGCTCGATTTTCCTTCAACAAAAACATTTTCAGGGCGCGCATCTCCATGGGCATGACCCGCTTCGTGACAAGCCACTACTCCTAGCAGCACAGTCTCAGAATACGCCTTAAAAGCGTCCATGACTTGTCCAATTGGCAGAGTGCGAACACTTTCAGAGAAGTAGGTAAGGGCATCGCCACCACGGTACCACTTTTGCATTGCTAGCTGGGTGTATAGGCCAAACCGGTAGAGGCCTTTATGTGGTTTAACATGGTATTCACTGCCTGCAGCACGAATGACTTTATCACCTCTTTCAATGTCTTCAAGAGCCTCTTTATCAACAAAGCCATTTACTGGCATTTTTCCGATGACGATAGTTTGTTTTCCAGTCTTTCTATCAAACCGGTAAAGAAGGAGGGGAAAACACTGCGCCCCTGCAAAATCACCCAAAGTCTTGATAACGACACATACGTGTCTCTCTAGGAAGAAGATATCGACAGGCAGGCGACTCTCAGCTGCAGAGTAGTGTCTACTTTCGTCATGAAGATGTGAATTTACAAATGTAGTGATTTCTTCGAGATCGCCCCATTTGATTGCGCCCACTTGTAGCGATTCTGTGCTAAAAGTAAAAGGCTTATAAGTAAGTGGTGTAGATAAAGCGTCCATAATAGCGCAAGAGTGTAATTATGAACGACTTAGAATGCAACTACTTAAATGCGCTCTAGCTGAGTTTTTTCACCTGTATCTTTTGGAATGGGGGCAGTGAGCTCGGATTCGACCTTTTGGTCAAAGAGCTGAAATGGCGAGAAGATCAAGGGCTTATTGAGAACTAAGTCATTGAAATTCAATAGGATAAGCTGTCTGGTCTTTGGTGTGTCATAGGTCATTGCTTAAGCCTTGTTTAAGGTTTACATATAGATTATACTTTAAGTTCTAATTTTAATCTAGTCTTAATGGGGCACTCTGAAAGGCTCTTAAGTCTTAGTAGAATTTTGAGTCACCTAGAGGGGCATCGATTAGCGTTAACTGGAAGATGCGCCTATTCCCTACCTATTCGGAGGTTTTCAACACATCTATGAAAGCGGTTTGGGGGATGGAGACTTTGCCAAATTCTTTCATCTTGGCCTTACCCTTCTTCTGTTTTTCCCACAGCTTGCGCTTACGGGTGATATCCCCCCCATAGCACTTTGCAGTGACGTTTTTTGCCAAGGCAGAAAGCGTCTCGCGAGCGATGATTTTGCCGCCAATGGCCGCCTGAATCGGCACCTTGAATTGCTGACGTGGGATCACCTCTTTGAGCTTAGCGCAGATGGCGCGCCCTTTGGATTCGGCCTTCGAGCGGTGCACGAGGGTCGAGAAGGCATCGATGGGCTCTTCATTCACGCGCACTTCGAGTTTGATGATATCGCCGCGGCGATATTCGTAGGGCTCGTAGTCAAAAGAGGCGTAGCCCTGCGTTACTGACTTGAGCTTGTCGTTGAAGTCGGTGATGATCTCGTTGAGGGGGAAGTGGAAGGTGAGTAGCAGGTTGCGTGAGTCAATTGTTTCGGTATTGACGCAATCACCACGCTTTTCGTTTCCAAGACTCATAATGGCGCCAAGATAGTCGCTTGGGGCCATGATGTGCGAGACGACCCAAGGCTCCTCGATCATGTTAATGCTAGCGGGGTCCGGAAAGTGTGCAGGGTTGTCAATGATGACCATTTTACCGCTCGAGAGATGCACTTGGTATTGCACGCTGGGAGCAGTGGTGATGATGTCGAGGTTAAATTCGCGGCGTAGGCGCTCGAAGACAATCTCTAGGTGGAGAAGGCCAAGGAAGCCGCAGCGGAAGCCTGTACCAAGTACGACGGAGTTTTCCCCATCTACTGATAGGGCAGAATCATTGAGGCGCAGTTTTTTAAAAGAGTCTTGCAGAGCTTCGAAGTCGGAGGTGTCAACGGGGAAGATGCCTGCATAGACAACCGGATTGATCTCTTGGAAGCCAGCGAGAGGCTCTTTGGCAGGGCGCGCCGATCCTGTGATGGTATCGCCAATTTTTACCTCAGTCGCATCTTTGATGTTGGCCACAAGATAGCCAACCTCTCCAGCGCGCAGCTGAGCAATGGGCGTTTCGTTGGGGGTGAAGATGCCCACCTCGCCGACATCGTAGTTTTTTCCAGTTGCCATAAAGCGAATTTGCATGCCCTTTTTGATCTCCCCGCTGATGATGCGCACGTAGGCCATCGCCCCGCGGTAGGCATCGTAGTGGGAATCAAAGACAAGCGCCTTGAGCTCATCGCTCTCGATAACTTTAGGAGGGGGGAAGGCGTAGATAAGCTCTTCGAGAATTTGGTCAATTCCAACGCCCGTTTTCGCTGAACACAAAATTGCCTGGCTCGGGTCTAAGCCGATGATCTCTTTGATCTGCGATTTGACCATTTCAGGGTCTGCAGCGGGGAGGTCAATTTTGTTGATAACAGGGAGGATTTCGAGATCTTTCTCGACGGCCATGTGGACATTGGCGAGCGTTTGGGCCTGTACGCCTTGAGCTGCATCAACGACAAGAAGGGCGCCTTCGCATGCGCTTAGGGAGCGGGAGACCTCATAGGAGAAGTCGACGTGTCCGGGAGTGTCGATGAAGTTGATTTGGTACATCTCGCCTTCGAGCGAGTAGTGCATCGTCACCGGGTGGGCCTTGATGGTGATGCCGCGCTCGCGCTCGAGCTCCATGTCGTCCAAGAGTTGCTCCTGCATCTCTCTCTGGGAGACGGTTTGCGTCTGTTCAAGGAGGCGATCGGAAATGGTCGATTTACCGTGATCGATGTGTGCAATAATAGAGAAGTTACGAATGTTTTTCGGATTGTAAGACATACACGGAAATTTTAGCAGAGCGTTAGATAAAAAAAAAGCTCTTGAGTTTCCTCAAGAGCTTTTTTGCGAATCGAAGAGCGCTTACGCATTTTGAGGAGCTTCAGCAGCTGCTCGTGGCGTCTTTGCTTCTTCGGGTTCCTCAGCCATTTCTCTGGCTTCCTCTTCCTCTTTCTTCTTGATCGCAACGTTGAATTGCTTACCAAGAGCCTTGGCAGCGAGCATCCAAGCTCCGATGATGATGAAGAGAATACCAGCGACGTAGGGAGTGATCACGCTAATTGATCCAAAGATGAGGATCAAGAATTGCTGGATCAAAGCGCCGCCTGATTTACCAAGACGAGCACCCACAACGTCAACAGCTGCCTTACCCTTGATCTTTTGTTCTTGATCAAGTGGGATGTAAGACATCTCTTTAGTTGGATCGAACATCGCATACTTACTTGACTTCGCAGAGATATTTTGGATCGCTCCAAAGATCACAGCGAGGAATAGGGGAGTTGTCCCCATCGCAGCGATTGCGTGAGTCAAGTTGCCGCGGAAGATCACGAACGTAAAGAAGAGCGTTCCAGTGATCAAGACAACCGCAGGTGTTACAAGAGCACCAACAGTCCATCCGAGGCGACGGATGACGTTACCACCTACAAAGAGCATCATGAAGATAGTTGTTACCCCTGTAAAGAAGGAGAACTTACCCATGAATGTGCTGTAGGCATTGTAGTTTGGATACATTTCGTGAAGCTGAGACTTCCATGTAACCTCGATGATGTTGATCGCGATTCCGTAAGACATAACGAGAACAGCGATGCAGCCGATGTATTTTGAGCGCATCAAGTACTTGAAACTCTCGGTGATTGACATCTTTGGCTTTGTCTTTTTCATCTTCTTCTGTTCGCCAGAATCGTAGAAACGTGGATCAGAGAGAACATACTTGTTCATCCACCAGTAGATACCCATAATGAGTACAATAGAAATGGCGACAAGAGTCATCATGTAGTTTAGAGACATCTGCCATGGGTCAACGCCAGCAGGCAGGCCAGCTCTAATCTGAGAGCACCAAACGATCACAGCACCTGAAACCATGAGGGAGAAGTTTCCGCCCATACCGAACAGGTTGTAGAAACGCTTAGCTTCGCTAACGCGAGTGATATCGTTGGCAAAACCCCAGAAAAGAAGTGATAAGGCCATAGAGCCCCACAGCTCACTCATGATGTAGAAGAGTGAGAAGGTCCAGTTTCTGATGATTGCAACCAGCCCTCTAAAACCGCCAGGTAGAACCGCTTCTAGTTTGTCTGCCAAATCGGTTGGGTGCAAGATTTCCCTGTTAGGGTAGAGCACCGTCGCGAAGAGGGCAAAGAAGACCAAGAAGGGGGCCATGGTTGAGTAAAAGAGTTTTGGTTTACTCAAAATATTACTTGCTTTTGAGTAAATGATCATGAATAGAACCGCACACGGCAATACTCCCCAGAACTTCAAGAATGGAATAATTTCCGCCCCTGAGGCTGTAACGCAGAGAGTATCCTTCGTGTCGCGAAGAATCGTGTAGTTGAATAGAATTAGGAAGCAAAGCATGAGCATTGGGATAAGTTTCTTTAGCTCGAAGTTGTGGATCGGCCAAAGAAACGCGCGCAGCTTACCAAATTCTTTTTGAGTTTCTGCCATTTTGTTCCTTTAATTTTACGACATTAGTTTGTTAACCGCCTCGGATTATGCACCCAGTCCCCATATTTTTCAACAACATTTTCACAAATTTTCAAATTTAAATTTACAGTAAAATGGCATATAAAAGCTTAGATGTTAATAAATGATTTTTTAAAATATAAATATTAATTTATTTTATTATGTTTGTAAAATTTCAATTTATGTTATAATTATCTCCAAATAAAATAGAGAGTTTGTTTTGATATCTTCCGGTTCAGTTTGTGATTTTGTTAGAAACGTTGCGACTTCAAAAGGTTTGCCTGTTCCAGGTGTCATGGTTTCTACAAAAGAAGCCTGTGCATCAGTAGTACCTGAGCGTAATTCGATCATATTTCTTTCGAAAGACTTATACAGTGAAATGGAAAAGGAGTTAACTAATGTACACAAATTTATTTTAGCTCATGAATTGGGACATGTTTTCAAGAGAGATTCCCATTTAAATGTTAGTTTGCCTATTAAAGAATTATTCCAAAAATACACCCATGTTGGTAGCCAGGTTGGGGTACTTGCTACTTTAGCTTTAGTTGGTGGTGGAATTTTCTTTAAGCGTATGTCCGGTAGTTATCTTGCGTTGGTAGGTGGGGCTGTTCTTTTAACACACTCCATCACTGGCGAATTCATTAAGTTAACAAAGGCCCGCTATCGAAGTGAATATGAGGCAGATGAGTTTGCGGCAAAGCTCTCACCTGAGATTGCCCAAGGAGGAGTTCAATTCTTCGAAGATCGCAAGCTTATGTTTACACAAGCTGTTTCAAAGGCCTCTATTTTTACGAAAGTGGCTCTTAAGTTGAACAGGGCTTGTTCTAGGCTTTTTTTTCCTGACTTTAGTTCTTTTTCCCATCCAACGCACGATTCAAGAATTGCGAAAATAGCCAAGTATGCTCGCTCTTTCTTCAATTAATCTGTTTTTGTTGAGAGTTTACGCTTGTACAATCATGCCATGAGGCGCCTGAACTGTGCCATAGAGAAGCCCGAGTTCCATAAATCTATGGATAATGTGATCAAGCTTCATTCCAGTTTCTACCTCACTGAAAGGACGGTCAATTTGAGGCAGCTCACTTGAATATATCTCTTTAAAATTCACAGGCTCGTCAAGGAGGGGAACTTGAATTCTTCTTCGAGCTTTTTTCGAATCGTTAGGGCTACTTTTTTCGATCTGCCTATTTATTTCAGCTATAAACTTGAGTGCCCACTGTTTTAGCTCTTCTTCCAATTCAGGATAGTTGGGGAAGGTGAGATCTCCCTCATTAATTTGAATCGGTTCATCACCTTCAATAATGCCCCTCTTTGAGTGAAAGGCAGCAAGTTTTTGATTATCCTCAATCTCTTTTTTGCGCAATCTGATTGCGCTTCTTAGGCTATATTCATTGATTGGGAGGTTTCGGGTAAACTTATTTAGAAAATGTACTTGGGAGAGATTGACGCATCGAATTAATCCACGATCTCGGCAGTAATAGTTTCCATAAAAAGCAGAATATGTCGGATCATTCATAAATTCTAAATCAATTAAGCCAATCTTTCTAAGTCCAAAATCATCGGTTTCTTTTAGAATTGGAATGTTTCTAAAGTCAATATCTTGCAAGCCTGTTTTGGATATCAGTAGAGCTAGCTGACGTACTGATTCATTCAGGGTTTTTCCAGATTTTTCATACAGCTGCTCTTGTCCACTGGCACTTGGATTGAAGGTGAGCTTTTTTTCAACAAGTACAGGGTAGGTTTGTCCATTGTGTTGAATCTCAAACAACTTAGCGTTGGGGACGACAAGAAGATCTAATTTATTATTCGCAATTTCCTCAACAGCTTTAAGCATGTTTGAAAACCGGTCCTTCATGTCATTAGATGTTGAATCAATGTGAAGCTTGAAGATGTGTCCAGGGATTGAGTCGATGGTAAATACTCGATGATCTGATTGAGATTTGTATTGAGAAACCCCTGCAACACTCTCTTTTTTTAATACGCTGTTAAGAACCTGGTTCAAATGCGTCTTCATTTGATCAGCAACTGAGACTCCTTGAGTCAAAAGGACTTCTCTCATTATTTTATTTGTCTGAGGACTTGTGCTTGTTGCGATTGGTTTCGCCTCTTGTAGGCCATAGCGATTGACAATTTTATGTGCTCTCAAGTTTTTCAAGGAACGGCATCTAAAAATGGCGCCAAAGGTAAGAATGGAAAGGAAGATCGTAAGGACAAGAAAGGCGATTCTTTTACTCTTAGAGTTGTGTTTTTCTTTTTTGCCGATCAAGCGATAAGTGCGCCCTTCATACTGACTGGTTAAAGGCCTGCCATTTGTATCGACGACTCTTCCATAGCTATAAAATTTTGTTGCATCATGCCAGCTCGAGTCGGTAGGGATTTGTGATCTATCATTGATTTGGATAAAGTGAGGCATGTTTTCTCGCTATATGTAAGGCGAGTATAAAGATATCTATGTAATTTTTCTAGCTGTTTTGGTTGTTAGCTATTAAGGGGAAAGGTGATAAACACCTAGATCAAAAGGGTAGTTTACACCATTTCTCAGTTGGAGGCACCTTTCTTGGAGCGCTGTGTTTATTCTAGAAAGTGGGATACGGTGCCTTTTAGCAAACTTTTGGAGATATTGCCCCTGGGGTTCATTGACACATCGAATCAAGCCTGGGGACATGTACCCTCCTAAACCATCTTCTCTTGATTCGACCATCACCTCAACATCAATTAAACCTATTTTCCTGTGGCCAAATGAGTCTAGCTCGTCAAGTAATGGAATATTTTTTTTGTGGATGTCTGCAAGTCCTGTTTTTAAAATTAAAACGGCTAACTGTCTCACGGTTTCATTCAAGGTGTCTTGCGCTTTATCGTATAGCTTATCTTGGAGCTCATCGCTTAGAATATTCAATTTTTTTTCTACAATGATATCAATATTTCCCCATATCGCATGTTTGATTTGAATGAGCTTAGCACTTGGAAGCACTAATAAATCTAAGCATTCGGTTCTGATTGCTGTTTTGGCCTTCACCATATTTTCGTAGCGCTCTTTGAGAGGTCGAAAGTGATCATATAATGGGTTTTGGATCTTAAAGATGAAATTTGGAGCCAAGTCAAGTGAGAACACCATATGACTTGGTTCAGAGTCGTATACTGTGCAGCCGCTAATAGGTATTTTATTAATTAAACAGGAAATGGACGAATTGATTTTTTTTAAGATTTGATTGTTTATTTGAATACCTTTAGCAAGCTCTTTTCGACTAAAAGAGTCATCATTTTCGACAGGTCTTATAGGTCGAGAAGAGGGCTGAAGTTCAATGGCATAACGCTTTACATATTTGTGCGAGTTGATGTTTTTAAAGCTTTTACACTTTCGAATCAGGCCAAATGTTCCAATTAAAAGAATGAGCGCAAGAAATTTATGCAGGATTTTGATCGATGTTGATTTATAGTATTCTTTTTTTGAGATGAGGCGATAGATCTTTCCTTTGTATGAAGATGTGAGTGGATTCC
Organism: Simkaniaceae bacterium; assembly: GCA_022763045.1. Classification (GTDB taxonomy): domain Bacteria; phylum Chlamydiota; class Chlamydiia; order Chlamydiales; family JACRBE01; genus JALEGI01. The sequence continues at coordinate 28,489 of JALEGI010000020.1, forward strand.
CATTTGAATCGACTACTCTTCCTCGGCTATAAAATTTTATTGATTCTTGCCAATGAGGTAGGTCAACAATTTCCGAGGAGTTTTGTATAGGTATCAAACCGCGCATAATAACCAATTGTTACAAACGGAATATTAAATGTAGAACTATTTGTTTGCAAATATAAGTTTTTGGTTAAAAAGTTTGTTTGTTAAATAAAAAAAAGCCTCACCGATTGGTAAGGCTTTTTTTATAAAAAGAAGTATGGCTTAGTTGTCTTCAAGGGGATTGCGTAGATCAAGGCCAGCAGATGCTAGAATTGTCTGGTGCGCATTTACCGCCTCAACATAACCGTTCCAAAGCTCTTGGTCGACCATTCCTTGACGGATTGATTGAATCAGCTCTCTTTTGTAAGCAGCTAGAGACTTTTTTGGACTTAGGATGGCAATCATCTCTTTGTCACCAGCTAGGCGAGCGATGTTTAGAAGTCTTTCAATTTGTGTTTTTGAGAATGTAAGGTTGTCTCTTCTCTTTCTAGAACCACGAGCAGCGCGAGGCTTAGGCTTAACGCGAGAGGGCTTGTCGACATTGATGATGTACTTTTTAATGAGGTCTAGTAGCTCAGAAGGAGCTTTAAACTTCATTTTTCTCATTGTGAAGTGGTGCATATAGCCGCCAGAGTTCATTGGAAGATATTTACAAATATCATTCTCTTTAGAACCGCCAACTTTTTTGATCGCCTTGGAGATAACACCTTCTAGTTCGCCAAGTGCTTTTGCTTTTTGAGTTTCTTTTTCGCTAGCAAAGCCCATTTGTCCATCCTTTTCTTTAAAACTATTCTGTGATTGAAAGGTCATGTTATAAGACCTATATTTTAATTTCAATTCACAAACTCATTTACAGCGTGCAACGGCACGTATTTATTTGAGGGAAGTCTACATTATTAATGGATTTTCAATCAAGAATCCATTTAATTTTTTTTCGAATTCTTTCGTTTTCTAGAAAAAATTATCAAGGAAATTGGGGTGGATTTTTTTTTAAAGTTGTATTACAATTTTTATTCGTATGAAAAAAATCGCCATTGCATCGGGAAAAGGTGGCGTCGGTAAATCGACAGTCACGGTTAATCTAGCACGCTCGCTATTAAAAAAGGGATTTAAAGTTGGTATTATTGATGCCGATGTTTATGGCCCCTCAATTCCGCACTTACTTAAAGAAGATCGTTTGCCCGAACAAAGAGGGGATAAGGTCGTTGCTGCAAATTGTGAAGGGATTAAAGTTATTTCTGTTGCTTATTTCAGGCAGGGACATAGCGCAGCGATTGTACGCGCCCCAATTGCCAATGGCATTATTACGCAGTTTATTGATCAGGTAATTTGGGGAGATTTAGATTATTTATTAATTGATTTACCTCCAGGGACGGGTGATGTGCATTTGACCTTGATGCAGAATCTTGAGCTCTCTGGAGGTCTTGTTGTGACAACGCCACAAGAGCTGGCCCTACTCGATGTACGCAAGGCAGTCGAATTATTTGTTCGTATGAACGTAGAAGTCTTGGGTGTAATTGAGAACATGAGTTATTATATCACCTCTGGAAATCGCATAGAGATTTTTGGATCGGGTGGTGGAGAGCGGCTCTGCAGTGAGTGGGGACTTGAGCTCCTAGCGCAAATCCCCCTAGATCCTCAAATTGCAAGCTTTGAAAAGAGCGAGGTTTGGGAGGCGATCGATCTAGAGTGTCAGGAGGCGAGGTCGCTACCCGTGGAGCTTGTTGAGGCGGGGCGCTTTGCCCTCGTGGAGGAGAAAAAGATTTCTGCACGCGATCTGCAGAGGGGGTGTCCCTGCATGGCGTGTCAGATGAATCGGGAAAAGTCTCAGGGAGAAGTTCAGTTTACTGCCTTTCGCCCTGTTGGACGCTATGGAGTGAAATTTCAGTTCAACCAAGGTTGTAGCAGGGGTATTTACACATTCGAATATATGAGGGAATTTTGAAAAGGTGGTTTGCAATTGTTTTGCTCTGTTTCGGCTGCAGCTCTAAGGGGCCCGATTCGGAGATTTCACGCTGGATGATGGAGAAAGAGAGACCAAAGGTTCTCTCGACAACGGGCATCGTTGGGGATTTAGTGAAGCAAATTGGTGGTGTGCAGATTGTTCACACCACTCTGATCGAAGGAGAGCTCGATCCTCACACCTACGAGCTGGTGAAAGGTGACAGCGAAAAGCTCTCATGCGCCGACCTTATCTTCGCAAATGGCCTTGGATTAGAGCATGGCGCCTCGCTCCATGCCTATCTTGAAGAAAGTGACAAGGTGCACCAGCTCGCATCGACGCTACCTCAAAAAGATCTCATCAAAATCGATGGGCAGTGGGATCCTCATGTCTGGATGGACGTCTCCCTCTGGATGCAAACGGCAAATGGGGTGGCGGAGCGATTAGCTGAGAAGTTGCCCGAGCATGCCGAGACCTTTCGCGAGCGGGCTAGGACAGTCATGGCTGCATTGAATAAGCTTGACTCTGAGATGTGCGCCCTTTTCAAAGCGATTCCCGAAGAGAGACGCTATCTAGTCACCAGTCACGACGCCTTTAACTATTTTGCCAAGCGCTATCTCTCCGATGGTGAGGATCCAAGCGAGCGCTTCTTCGCCCCAGAGGGGCTCTCTCCCGATGGACGGCTCACAACAGGCGATATTGAACGGATTTTAAATTGTCTCAAACGTTTTGGCATTGGTGTTGTTTTCCCTGAATCAAATGTCAGTCTCGACTCTCTTGAGAAGGTGGTCGCCTCGGCTAGGCGCCTTGGCATTGAGGTGCGTCTTTCAAAACAATTTTTATATGGCGATGCACTCGGTGAAAAGGGCACGGATCAGGAGACATATATCGGTATGATGCGCTATAATGCTGCTGCGATATGTGGAGCCATGCATGACCTATGACGTTTTAGTCTCACAGCTGACAGTCAATTATGACCAGAGCCCAGCTCTATGGGATCTCAACTTCGGCCTCTCTAAAGGAACTCTTACGGGTATTTTGGGCCCGAATGGAGCGGGCAAAAGCACGCTACTGAAAGCTCTACTCGGAGAGATTCAGGCGATGAGTGGGCGTATTCAGCTCAGTGGGCCTGTCGCCTACGTCCCGCAGCGCTCTTGTATCGACTGGGACTTTCCGATTACTGCCATTGATGTTGTGATGATGGGCGCCTATCGCAAGCTCGGCATCTTCAAATGGCACACCCGCGCGCAGAAAAAGCGGGCCTGCGAGCTACTGGAAAAACTTGGGATGGCAAGCTACGCCGAGCGGCAAATCTCTCAGCTCTCCGGAGGACAGCAGCAAAGGCTCTTCATCGCCCGCGCGCTGATGCAAGAGGCCGATATCTTCTTTCTCGATGAGCCCTTTGCTGGAATTGATATTGCCACCGAATCGCTGCTTGTCGACCTTTTCAAAGACCTTCGAGACCAGGGGAAGACGCTTTTAGTTGTCCACCACGATCTGACAACCGCTCCCGATTACTTCGATCACCTCCTTTTGCTCAACACACGCCTCATTGCCTCGGGCAGTGTCGATGAAGTTTTCGTTCAGGAGAACCTACAAAAGACCTACGGACAAAAAGAGGACTTTTTAGAGAGAGTGCTCGCAACTTCGCAGAGGAAAAGCGAGGGTCTATGATATTTCGCTACCTCACAGATCCCATTTTACAAGCCCCTTTCATTGCTACGCTACTGATGGCGCTCTGCGCGGGACTCTACGGCACCTTTATCTTTGTTAAAAGGCGCTCTCTTTTAGCAGAGACGCTCTCGCATGCGGCATACCCCGGGCTTGGTATTGCTGCGATGACGGGAAGCTCGATGCTTCTAGGAGGGCTCTTTGCAGCGCTCATTGCCCTCTATTTTATGGGGCGCATGCAGCGCAATCTGCGCGTTGCAGCTGATCCGACGCTTTGCTTTACGCTCGCCAGCGCCCTTGGCTTTGGTGTGCTGATTGCCTCCTATCTGCAGGGAGTTTCGCCTGCACTCTCGCGCAAAATGCAGGTGCTCTTGTATGGCCAGGCAGCGACAATGACAACGGCGCATATCTATCTCTATGCTGCACTGGCAATCGTTACTCTCGCTTTTTTTGTTTTGAGCATGCGCATTCTTGAGGCGATTGCCTTTGACGCATCTTTTTCACGAAAGGTTGCCCTTCCCGTCTTCCTCATCGAGGGAGCGCTTCAGCTGCTCACTGCGCTCACGATTGTGCTCGGTTTGCGCTCAGTGGGAGCGCTCTTGATTTCAGGCATGTTAATCGCACCGGCAATCGCAGCGCGCCAGTGGAGCTCAAAGCTACTCTATATTCTTCCGCTATCAGCTACATTTGCGCTATTGAGCGCTTTTATTGGCAACACCATTGCCTTCGAAAGGAATATTCCCTCAGGACCCGTTATGGTGCTTGTTGCAGGCGCCTTTGCCATTTTTTCTCTTCTAGCAGCCCCCAATCGGGGATTAATCTCTCGCTTAGTAAGGCGTGCGCGCTTCCGTTTCAAGATGCACAAGGAGAATGTCCTTAAATTGATTTGGCACCACGGGGGCTATATTGATGGGAGTCAACTGCACGGGTCATTTGTGCTATGGTCGCTTAGGCGGCAGGGACTTATCAAGGGCAATATTGAGCTCACCGCTCTTGGCAATCAGCGTGCTGAGCGTGTGGTACGGTTGCACCGGCTCTGGGAGCTCTATCTCTCCAATTCACTTGGCTATCGCAAAGATGCCGTACACGAAAATGCTAACTGGATGGAGCACATCTTAACTCCAGAGCTCGAAAAGGAGCTCACCGAGCTCTTGAACAACCCGACAAGCGATCCCCATAGCCAACCTATTCCGGGAGTGCAGAGATGAATCCCTACTGGAACAGCACCTTCGTCGGCTTTTTTCAAACATTTATCACGCGATTTTTCACGGGGTTTCCTGGGGGCATTGCGCCCGATGAGCTGCAGCTTTTCACCTTGATGGCGGTTTGTCTCTCAGCAGCCCTGGTCGGCAGCTTCTTGGTGCTGCGCAAAATGACGATGGTCGCAAATGCGCTCACGCATACGATTTTACCTGGTCTAGTTGTAACCTATCTCATCTTAGGTGGGGGATTGTTGAGCCTTTCAACCTTGCTTGTCGCCTCTCTTGTCACCTCTCTTGTGACCTTAGCAATCACAGAATTTTGCCGTCGCACACTCAATTTGCAAGAGGATGCGAGCATTGGCCTTGTCTTTACTCTGCTCTTTGCCATTGGCATTTTGGGCGTCACGCTCTATGCTCGCTCGGCCCATTTGGGTGTCGAGCTGATTATGGGCAATGTCGATGGTCTGCGCCCGCAAGATCTCAAGCTCGCTGTTGGAGCGGCTCTCTTTAATTTAGGGATGACGCTCTTTTTCTACCTGCCCTATAAGCTCTCGACATTCGACCCCGATTACGCCTCGAGTCTGGGGGTGCACACGGGCTGGTATAGCTACCTATTGATGCTCCAAACGACTCTCACGATCGTCGCAGGCTTTCGCGCGGTTGGGGTGATTTTAATTTTATCTCTGCTCACTGGCCCCGTTTTGATCGCAAGGCTAATGACCCATCGCCTCTCAACTCTCCTTGGACTGGCGGCTGCGATTGGCTCTCTTGTGAGTTTAATCGCAATTGCCCTTGCGAGACATCTTCTTTCCGTGTATGATTTGGCCCTTTCAACGGGCGCTCTAGTCGTCAGCCTACTCGCCCTTATCTACCCCTTGTGTGCCTATGCAAAAAAAGCGCATTGTTATTTTAGGAAGTACCGGATCCATCGGGCGGCAAACGCTCGAAGTGGTGCGGCACCTGAAGGGAGCCGTTGAGGTCGTCGGCCTCGCCGCGAAGCGCTCTGAAAAACTGCTCATGGAGCAGGCGCGCGAATTTGGCGTTAAAAAAACGGTGCTCAATGATCCAAATGGCTTGATCGATTTAGTGGAAGATCCCAGCGTTGATTTGGTCATGTGCGCCATGGTGGGGACTGAGGGGATCGTCCCAGCTGTGCATGCCATTAAAGCGGGCAAAGATTTGGCAATCGCTAATAAAGAGCTTTTAGTTTCCGCAGGCCACCTAATTACCCGCCTTGCAAGAGAGCACCGCACCATGCTCATCCCCGTCGATAGTGAACACAGCGCCCTTTTTCAATGCATGTATGGTGAGAGCGAGCGCCAAGTTGCGCGCCTCATTTTAACCGCATCGGGTGGGCCCTTTCGTGGCTACAGTCGTGCCGAGCTCGAAAAGATTGGTGTCGAAGAGGCCCTGAATCATCCAACGTGGCAGATGGGTGTGAAAAATACGATTGACTCGGCAACCTTGATGAACAAGGGGCTTGAGCTCATTGAAGCGCACTGGTTATTTAATCAGCCTCTTGATAAGATCGACGTCGTGATCCACCCCCAAAGCGTGGTTCACAGCATGGTCGAATTCGTTGATGGATCGATGATGGCGCAGATGAGCACACCCTCAATGCACATCCCCATCCAAGTTGCGCTGACCTATCCTGCTAGAGTACAAGGGTTTACGCCTAGGTTTGACTTCAAGCAGTTTAGCCGCCTCGAATTTGAAGAGCCAGATCGAAAGACCTTTGTCTGCTTAAAGCTCGCAGCTGAGGCGATCAAAAGCGGTGGCACTCTTCCCTGTTACATGAACGCCGCCAACGAAGTGCTTGTCGAAAAGTTTGTCCAAAAGAAATTAAACTTTGTTGAAATTGGAGACAAACTCGCAGAGCTAATGGCAACGCACAAACAAGGAAATGGAGAAGATCTCAAAGAGATACTTGAGGTCGATAAACAAGCAAGAGCGGAGGCTCAAAACATTTAATGATTACATTTGCCTACATTATCCTCGCCCTCCTCGGGCTCAGCTTTCTCATCTTTATCCACGAAATGGGGCACTATCTTATGGCAAAGCGCGTTGGCATGCGCGTGGAAGTCTTTAGTATCGGCTTTGGTAAGCCCTTTTTCTCCTTCATGATCGGCAAAGAGAAGTGGCAGTTTTGCTATGTGCTTGTCGGTGGATACGTTAAAATCGCTGGCATGGAAGGGGAGAAGGGCAAAGAGGCTCATGAAATCGAAGGGGGTTTTTACAACGCCCGCCCAATCGATCGCATCAAGGTGGCCATTATGGGCCCCCTCGTTAATATCGTTTTTGCCTTCCTTGCTTTCACAGCCATTTATGTCTCAGGCGGCCGCGACAAAGAGTTTCACGAGCAGACAAACATAGTCGGCTTTATCGATCCAAAGTCTGATCTCTATACTAAAGGTGTACGCCCTGGTGATACCATCACAAGCATCGATGGACGCAAATATGAGAGCTTCAAAGATATCATGTACACCTCCGTAAGTCAGCAGAAGACCTTTGATATCAAAGGGGAGAAGGTGAACTACTGGACGGGAGAAAAAACGCCCTTTGATTATGGCGTTGCTAGCTACGAGCACCCCTACGCTGCCGATAAAGAATTTAAAACAGTTGGGATTTTAGCCCCCGCAAATTACCTCATTTACAACAAGTTTCCCGATGGGCGCGAAAATCCCATCCCACAAACTTCGCCCATGGCGATGAGTGGCATTCAGTATGGTGATCGCATCATCTGGGTCGATGGTGAGCTCATCTTTTCTCTTGCGCAACTACGCCGAGTTATTAACGAGCCGATTACTCTTCTCACAATCGATCGCGATGGAAAGACGCTCCAAATGCGCGTTCCCCGCATGCCTCTGCGCGACATGCGCCTCAGCCGCCTGCAGCTCTCAGAGCTTAGCGATTGGCAGCACGAAGTTGGCCTCAAAGGTGATGTGCGCTCACTCAGCTTCATCCCATTTAATATCGACTCAAATTGCTACATCGAAAATGCCCTCACCTATGTCGATGATCAGGCGCGAGAAACCAATCCTACAGGCCCCCTCAAGCCAGGCGATCGCATCATCGCTGTTGATGGACAGGAGGTTGTCAGCGGCTACCAAGTCCTCAAGCACATCCAGTCGCGTCAGGTACAAATTATCGTTGAGAGAGATCCAAGTGTAGCAGCCCTCTCAACGCTGCATCAAGATGCCCGTTTTGAAAAGAGCTTTGATCAAGCAGGCCTTGCTAAACTCACTCAAGCCCTCGGAACCTATCCCGACATGCGTAAAGTGGGTAGCTTGCACCTTCTCAATCCTGTAAAGCCCGTCTCGCGCGAGAAATTCGATCGCTCAGAGAAAAAGCAGGAGCAGCTCGACGCTGCCATTGCCGCTGCACAAGAGCGCATAGACAACATGCCCTCAGGGCGTGAAAAAACTGCCGCAATCCAGCAGCTGGAAAACTACAAAAACCAGCTCTTTCTCGGCATCGCTTTGCAAGATCGCATGGTCAACTACAATCCCAGCCCAATGGTCCTCTTTGGCGACTTTTTTGACGAAACGGGACGCACCCTAAAAGGACTATTTACCGGTAACCTCAAGCCAAAATGGCTCTCAGGTCCTGTCGGTATTGTCCATGTCATGCAACACAGCTGGTCACTTGGTTTTGCCGAGGCGATGTACTGGCTTGCACTCATTAGCCTTAATCTCGGAATCCTCAACCTTCTACCCATACCAGCGCTAGATGGTGGCCATATCTGTTTTTCACTCTATGAGTGGATCACGCGCTCACGCATCAAGTCAAGTTCAATGGAAAAGATGGTGATCCCATTTGTTGTATTGCTCATTTTATTCTTAGCATATGTCACCTATCAAGATGTTGTGCGTCTTGTTACAAAGCTATTTTAGGAGGCTCAAATGGAACCTATTGTTACTTTCAATTATCGTGACTTTCGAGGAGGGATGCATGTTAGGCTAATGGAGCGTGCTCCTTTGAAATGTTTGCAAGAGGTGTTTAACATTGCTGTTGGAAAGGCGCTTTTTGAAGGGGAAGTTGCCCATGAAATTTTGGACGATCTCAAGCAGCTTCAGATATCCCCGCTAGTTTTTATCCGCACAGATACACATCGGACAGTCAATGGGCAGATGATTTTAAGGGATCTATTGGATGGAAGGGAACAAATGGCATTTGATGTCAGCAAGCTATCACTCTACCATAAACCAGAACGTTAGTTGCTCTACGGGCTTATCTCTTACTAAACACCAATTTTTAACATAAAGAAATATCATGCGATTACGTGTCGATTTTGCAATTAATGGAACTCGAGGTTACACCCCAATCATTCGCTCAGGTTTTGTTTCTACCACAGCTCCTCTAATTGAGGTTTTTGAAACTGCACTTAACAAGCGTTTAAGTGTGACAATACACCAGCTCAGACCTGTTTTTGAGCGTGTAATCACTAATCCCACGTTTGGTGTCGACCAAACCCGCTCACTCGCAGACCTTTTCCCACACATGCGAGACTTAAGCATCGTTAGAATCGATGTTTATTAAAATAATTCGTCGTATTTGCTTTAATATTTAAGTAATCTATCATATTTAAATCTCTCTAATTTATTGAACAGGAGATTGATTATGAAATACGGAAAAATTCTTGCAGCAGTAATTGCCCTTGGAATGACCTCTGGGCTTGTTGCTGATGAGAAATCAAAGACACTAAAAACGCAAATTTCGACTGACTATGTCAAGCAACACTATGACATTGGAACAGCTTTTTTGCCAAATGGCGAACAGTACATTGTGACTCCCAAAATTGGTTGGGGTGTGCGCGCAATGGAGAAGGGAGCGGGCGTTGATATTTCGACATCTGTTTCTGGACTTGTGCTGAACCATGGAGAGGGAATTTTGTCCTACTCTCTACCCAAGATGCAATATCTTGTGTACGTCAATCCTAAAGAAGAGGCCTCAATGGTCTACGGACTTGGTGGAAGCTTTGGTGGTTTTCACTCAAGTCATGCAGATTTTGTTGGTCTGATGGCTAATGGCTCAATTGGTTTTGAGATGAACCGCACGAAAAAGCTGCGCTCGATGATTCAAGTCGATGGAGCGCTGCCTGTCGTTGCGATTTTCAAGCAGGGAAATACGCAAAAGCCTTTGTTTGAAGTTTCGTTCAACCTAGGCTACTAGCTTTTTTTGGGGCGCATCAGGGCGCCCCTTTCCAATCCTACTTCCAACATCCATACGAACCCTTTTTAGCTTGTAAAGCCGCTTTACAAGCTAAAGTTGCTGCGACTATAGGGTGCACTAGATTTGCGCTAAAGTGATGAAGGGTTGTACTTAGGCACTAGCCGTACACCCTTCATCACTTTAGCGTAAAGATGGTGTGCCCTGATGCACCCTTTTGGATTTAGTTGTAGAGGTGGTTTAAGTCCTTCACCATTTGCCCTAGCTCACTCCAGACTGTGTCAGTAAAATAATCTGCTGGAGTTGTTGAGGAGGAGAGGGTAAGGGAAAAGATGTTCACATAATTTTTGAGAAGCGAGCGAGCATTTACATCATCGTCTTGGGTGATTTTCGAAAAGGGAAAGCCAAGTAGAAAGCTCTCCGCAAAGCTCTCTAGCATTTTGTCAGGAGGTGACGGTGGTGGTGTGGTTTTTTTGTTGTTGTCAATCCAGTAGTAGAGCCCATTAAAGCCTGTATATGGAGGCCCAGATTGCCCATAGGGACCTTCAATTGTCGAGGCACTTCCAGGTGTTGGCAGATCTACCTTTTGGGGGGCAAAATCTTTGGGAATTAGCAGGTCATTGTTGTCTTGCATCTGCCGATTTGTGGCCTCAGATAGGATATTTGTGAAGGCTCCACCTGTGACAAAGTGGTCAAAGAGGGCTTTGGTGCTTGCATCTGAGATGTCGAGGGTGGCATTCGGCGCTCCTGTTGCAGTGAACATGGAGAGAAAACCACCGAGTTGATCCATGATTTTACACGTTTTTTCCGTTGTTTTATCAAGGCCTGGTGTTGAGCTCATCGGTAGGAAGGTTTGTTCATAGACTTGGTAGAGGTCTTTGACTGTGTCAGTGGGGGAAAGAGTGCCACTTTTATACTCGGAAATGAGACTCTCCATCTTGGTTTTCATGACGATTCCTAGACAGGAGAACATTTGGATTTTTCCATACTTGTCTGGAGAGGCGGCGTCATTCCAGTCGTAGTGGCAGTCGGAATTGACGACAAAGGTCGAGTTTGCCGTTTCGATGGCTTTTGTTGCCTCTTCGATGTCAGGAGGAGATTTCTCTAGTGAGGTGATAAGAATATTGAGATTGTTTGTTGTTGTTTCTAGGCCACTTTCACTTGAGAGCAGGTCTGTTGGGACTGTGCCCCCTGGGGGGATAAGAACGGTGTTGTTAAAGTTTTCCATGAGCCCTAGAACCCCCTTGGCCTCACTTAAAGCGATTTCTGGATAGACAGAACCGGAGCCTGTGAATACTTGATAGAGGTGGTGTAGGTTAGCTTTGATCGTTAGTACGACGTATTCAACAGAATTGCTTGGGATGTAGTTGCCGCTTGAGGGAGTATTATCTGGAACCGTTTTGTCTGCAGATGGCTCGTGTACTCCTCCAGATTTATTTATAGATATATCTCCCATATTATTCCTTATGAAAAAATGTTGTTAAAGAGTTTGATCATTCCTGAACCTGGATAGGGGTGTGGCGAGCCAAGAATGTCAAAAAGGCTTGCAGAGGGTGTTGAACCGGGAAGGGACTCACCATTTGTCAAGTAGGGAGAATTTGAGGGGTTGCTGATTAAACCAATGATTTGCATATAGGTGCTAACAAGCTCTATTTCATTAAGATTTTTTAAATTACCCGCTTGGGAAAATGGAGCGGCTAGCAAAAAGGTTTCTATAAAGCTGTCTAAGGTTTTTGTAGGAAGGGATTTCCCCTTATTTGCTTTGTCATGAACCCAGTAGTAGAGGCCATTAAAACCAGAGGATTCATTACTACTTGAATTTGGACCTTCTATTGTACTTCCAGATCCTATTTTAGGCATGTTCGTTGTTTCTGGATTCCAGTTGCTTGGAAGTAAGGGGCTTGTTGATTCTGCAGCGATATTATTAGTCGCTTGATCAATAATATCGGACAAACACCCTGTACTTAAGATATAACTAAATGAGCTCAGAGCGTTTTTACTCTCTTGATCAGTGCCTGAGGTATTAATTGTATGATATGTATTTGCCGAACCTGAGGATGCAAATAGTGCAAAAAAATCGCTGAGTTGTTTGACCATTGCAACAAAGTAGTTGTCCTGTTTAGAGGTGTTGGGTGCTTGCTCAAGGGGAGCTACAAGCTCATTAAAAAGCGAATATAGAGTGGCAATGGATTTTGATGCAGAGTAGGTCCCATTTGCAAGGTTTTTCGAGATATCTTCCACGTTGCTCGAGAGGAGAACACCTAATGCGGATATAAGTTGATTTGAGGTTTGCGCTGCTGGCCAGTCGTATGTTTCGTTGCTAGGTAAAATAAGAGCGCCGTCGACTCCATTAATTGCCACTTTTGCATCTGACAAAAATGGGGGATTTTTTGAAAGATCGTTAATAAAATTGGTGAGATTAGTGACTGCATTGCCTATATTAGTTGTTGGATCAAGACCTGTTGAAGGTCCATAAGGGTAGATTAGTGGGCCGCTATTAACGAGCATTGTTTTCAAGATTTGCGCCTGTGAAACAAGTGAAGGGAGATAAGATTGTGGATTGGCTAATTCATTCTTAAGCTCAAGAATAGTCGCTTTCATTGTAACTGTAACGAATTGAGCCTTATTTGTCGGTTGCCACAGTCCTGCAGGGGGATCGGCTTGGGGGGGGGTGATCTCATTCGGACCACTTGCGCTGCCACCAGAATTAAATGAAATATCGCCCATAATTAAAACCTCATTTTATAATATATATAATTATTTATTAAAAATATTTCAATTAAAAACGGCTCTTAATTTAATTGTGGTGATTGAGTTTGTGTCTTATTGAATGTTACATGTAAGAAAGGAATTAATTAGTTTACTCTTAGAAGCTTCAATATTTTAGTCGAACATGACAAACACTTGCTGCATGATAAGCAGTAAGTTTATGAAATCTTATTACTTTCAGTTTTGGAGAGTCGTCTTCTACGTGGCTTTGCCGACCCTTAAGGTAACCTTTCAGCTAAAAGACGCTGTTTATTAATTCGATTTGTTCTGTGCGGTTTCTATGAGTAATCTTTTTTCCAAATCATTGGGCTCTTGCACATACTTGTAGACCTCTTCTACCTCAGCGGGTAGTTTCTGATCGGTAAGTACATAGATGAGTGTGAGTAGAATTTGGTCAGATTTGACATGCGGAGCCATCTGACAGGCAGATCTCAAAAACGCTTGTTGAATGTAACAGAGTAGAAATTTTTTTGCCCAAAGCTCTTTCATCAATGGATTATACATGAGAGGAATCACCTCTACGGCAAGCGGACTATCCTCTGATTCGTGGATATGTCCTAAAAATAGAGCGCAGCTCTTATCAAAATCATCTCCACTTGGAAGAGAGGCCATTGTTTCAAGTGCAAGTGGAAGAAGATTTTTGTTTAATAGTTCTTTAAGAAACGGCATGACCTCTTCAAATGTGTAAGGAGTCAAAAGCTTTTGAGCCTCAAGGCGAAGCGCTCGATTTGCAATCAACATTACAGTGGGCAAGTATGCCAAGACATTTGAGGTGATGATGTTCAAACGTTTGGCTATATGAAGAACCTCACAGCAAATGGCATCTCTAAGTGGCGGATCTTCAGGAAGGTTTTTAAATACATACTGTAGAGACTTTCGGGATACTCCTTCATCGATAAATTCTATGATCGCTCGAATTCTTAGGGAATCAGGATCGAATTCCTTAAGAATATTTAACCGCTTGGTAGTGGAGTGAATCTCTTTCAGTTGTTCAGCTGCTTTATCTGCTTTTCCCTCTCTGTACAATTTACGACACAGCAACCATGTTACTAGTTCTGCAGATCCAGGACAGGTCTTACGAATATCGTCGATCTCTCGCAGCATTTCATCAGTTGTGTGACTATTGACAAGTCTATGGCAAGCGATGTTTTCAAAGTCGGCATTGCTACTTTTTGTTATTGAATAGTAAGAATTATAGACACGCAAGGCAGCCTTCCAATGCCTTAGATCTGCAAGTTTGAAGTAGCTATATTCCATGACAGCTAAGGTTCCCTTAATGTGGACCTTTTCTCGATCAAGTAGCTGCATCTTTATTGCAAAAACAATTGCATCTAAGTAGTAGCCACTTTTGACTATGTTTAGCATATTTGATAAAAGCAACTCTGGGTCTTTGCACCTAAATATCAGCTCTAAACGAGCGGTTTCTGAGTAGGAGCTCACTTGCCATTCACTAGACTTCTCGGGTCTGCTTGAGAGACAAAAGCGCCCATCAAACTCTTCACACATTTTGAAGGCGACATCAATTTCCTGTGCAAGGACAAAGTTATTGAAAACCAAGCGCACCTTCTCCATTTCACTTGTAAATAACTTTTTATCAACAATACTTATCTCTGGAGGGGTATAATTCAGCTGTGAAACATTGATGTTTTCATATGCAGCTGAGATAAATTCTGCATAGGCGCGCATTTCATCTGCGGCCTCTTGTAAAAGCGATGCATAAGCGTCAGGCTCTGTCGATTGAGGGGGCATTGAAAAGTCATTTCTTCCTGCAATATGTACTTCCACGATATTTTCTCCTGTCTTAAAGCATCAAGTTTCTACTTTGAGCGCGGTAAAATCATTCGTTAAATGTTTATTTGCTTTAAATCTCAAAATAAGTGCGGAGAAATTATATTTGACTGATGAATAGTATGCAAGTTTAGTAATATTCTGTGCTTCAATTGTGTGGGCGAGGGGAAAAAAGAAGAGCGCCACTAAGGGCGCTCAGGATGATAAGTCGTACTAAGGGAGAAGTTGACTGCCGCGGTGCGGCCTCCAAACCACTCCTCCTAGATTACTTCTCTTCGTCGACAACTTCAACTTCTGCCTCTTCAACTTCGTCAGAGGACTTTTTTGCCTCTTGTGGTTGTGGGGTCTCTTGTTGAGGTTGCTGCTGTTGCATCGCTTCACCGATCTTCTGGATCACTTCATTGAGCTCATCCGTTGCGGCTTTGATGCGTGCGGTGTCGCCACCTTTGAGGGCCTCTTTCACAGCATCAATTTTGGTTTGAATCTGTGAGGAGACTTCAGCGGGGATTTTGTCGCTGTAGTCTTTGAGGGCCTTCTCAGAGCGGAAGACAAGTGCGTCGGCTTCGTTTTTTGTATCAACTTCTGCTTTGCGTGCTTTATCTTCCTCTTTGTGCGCCTCAGCATCTTTTACCATGCGCTCGATTTCAGTCTCATCGAGGCCAGACTTGGCTTCGATTTTGATCTTCTGCTCTTTTCCTGAACCGAGATCTTTTGCAGAGACGTGCAAGATACCATCTGAGTCGATGTCAAACGAGACTTCGATCTGAGGCGTTCCGCGTGGCGCTGGTGGGATCTCTGTCAAGTCAAAGCGTCCAACCTCTTTGTTGTCTTTTGCAAGCTGGCGCTCACCTTGTAGAACAACAATTGTTACAGCGGGCTGGTTGTCAGCAGCTGTTGAGAAGACTTGCTTTTTCTGCACAGGGATTGTTGTGTTGCGCTCAACAATGGGTGTCGAGACGCCACCGAGGGTCTCAATTCCGAGTGTGAGGGGGATGACATCGAGGAGTAGAACGTCTTTAACGTCTCCACCGAGGACTCCACCTTGGATCGCTGCACCGAGGGCAACAACTTCATCGGGGTTCACACCTTTGTGTGGCTCCATTTTGAAGATCTCTTGAACCTTTTGCTGCACTAGCGGCATACGGCTCATTCCACCGACGAGAATCACATCGTCAACTTTGCTCACACCGGCATCTTGCATTGCTTTGCGGCAAGGCTCAACTGTGCGCTCAACGAGATCGTGAACGAGCTCTTCGAGTTTTGCACGTGTGAGGTTGAGTTGAAGGTGCTTTGGACCTGAGGCATCCATTGTAATAAAGGGTTGGTTGATCTCTGTGGTGTTTGTTCCTGAGAGCTCAATTTTTGCCTTTTCAGCAGCATCTTTTAGACGCTGGAGTGCCATCTTGTCTTTAGAGAGGTCGATGCTGTTTTCTTTTTTGAACTCATCGATGAGCCAGTGGATGATCACGTTATCAAAGTCGTCTCCACCGAGGTGCGTGTCACCATTAGTTGAGAGCACTTCAAAGACGCCATCGCCAATTTCGAGAACAGAAACGTCAAATGTACCACCACCGAGGTCATAGACAGCAATTTTCTTGTCTTGGTTTTGCTTGTCGAGACCGTAGGCCAGAGCCGCTGCCGTTGGCTCAGGGATGATGCGCTTGACATCAAGACCTGCAATGCGGCCGGCATCTTTTGTCGACTGACGCTGCGAGTCGTTGAAGTAGGCGGGAACTGTGACAACAGCGCCTGTGACCTCTTCACCGAGATACTCTTCAGCAGTCTCTTTCATTTTAATTAGGATTTGAGCCGCAACTTCTTCAGGGCTCACTTGCTTGCCGTCGATATCAAAGACAGCATCGCCATTGGCGTTTGATGTGACGTTGTAAGAGACTGTTTTTGTCTCTGAGGCCACCTCAGCGCCCTTGCGTCCGATAAATCTCTTTGAAGAGGAAATGGTCTTCTCAGGATTTGTCACAGCTTGGCGCTTGGCTGGAACACCAACGAGTCTCTCGCTTCCTTTATAGGCAACGATTGAAGGCGTTGTGCGCGTTCCTTCCGCATTAGCAATCACCTTTGCTTGGCCCCCTTCCATCACGGCAACGCATGAGTTTGTGGTTCCAAGGTCGATTCCAATGATTTTTCCAGATTTTTTCTTACTCATCGTTTGTCTCCTCTTGATTAGTAACTTCTTTTGGTGGCTTTGCCACCTTAACTCTAGCAGGGCGCAGTACGCGATTTCCGCACTTGTAGCCCTTAACAAATTCTTCGACGATTAGCCCCTCTGGCTTCTCGCTTGTCTCTTCAATCTCCACCGCCTCGTGCAGGTGGGGATCGAACTGCTCTCCATGAGAGTCAAATGGGAAAACTTGGTAGCTTGAGAGCACATCTTTAAACTGGCTCATCAACATTTCAAAGCCCATTGCCCAATTGCGAACCTCATCTGACATCTGCTCTTTAAATCCGAGCACCTTTTCCATCTCATCGAGGGGGCGTAAAAACTCTGAGATCACATTCTGCGCAGAGAATTGCATCATCTCGCTCTTCTCTTTTTGCAAACGCTTTCGTGTATTTTCGAGCTCAGCTAGGGTGCGGTAGTACTTGTCTTTGAAGTCGGTTGCTTCCTCGGTTGCGCGCTGCAGCTGCTCATCTTTCAGCTCGCCCACGCTTACTGTCTTCTCTTCCTTTTCCTCGGTCATGAACTCTCTCCTTGATTCTCAATCAGCAGGTGGTGACTCTTTCCCGCAGGCGCGACGCGCCCCTGCTCTACGCGGTAAGAGATTTTGTGTGTATAGATGTTTTTTGTCAGATTCTCTGATAAGTAGTTGGCAAAGGCTTTGAGCTGGCCAAAGAGTTTGCCGTAATTCATACGCGTTGGGCCAAGTAGGGCAATCGTTCCAACAACTTTGCTCTGAATCTTATAGGGAATTGCAATCACTGAGCAGGCATCGCCAATAAAGGTCTCTAAATCGGAACCGACCCAAAACTTCATCTCTCCAAGCTTGAAGCACTCAGCAAGTAGCGGCTGAATTTTTTGCGTCTCTTCAAAGAGCGAGAGCGATTTGGCAAGAACAGCTGGATCGTGAAACTCAGGTTGCTTAAGTAGCTTATGGAAGCCCGACTTTACGTAGTCCTCGTGGCTATAATTTGTGTAGCTGACAATGTAGCGCAAGATCACCTCTTCATACCACTGCGTTGCGATCACACTCTCGTCGTTTGAGAGCTTTGGCCTATCGCGCTGCGTGATGCGAAAGCGGAAGTACTCCTCAATGCGTTGTAGCGAAAATTTCGAGAGCTTCTTGGGCGTGTAGAGCAGCTCGGTGTGCACCATTCCAAAGTCGGTAATGACCGCACAAAGTACACGAGCGCCTCCAACATGGAGAAGCTTCACATCGACGACAAAGTCTTGGTCAAAGCGGGGAGAGGTCAAAAAGGCGGCGCAGCCAGTTACCTCTGAGAGGGCTTCGAGACCCTGTTGTAAATAGATGCCAAGCTCCTTGGTCTCTTTCTTTAATAAGGAGTCAAAGAAGAGATCGTCGGCTGAGCTGATGTGGTCGGCCTTTTCATGGTTGAGGGCATAGAGCTTAAAGGCGTGATCTGTGGGAATGCGGCCACCTGAGGTGTGCTGCTGGTGAAGAAAGCCATCAGCCTCGAGCTGAGCAAAGTAGTTGCGGATGGTCGCAGAGCTAAGTGACTCAAAGCCATGCTCTTTGAGAGTGTTTGAGCCAATTGGGCGCCCCGTCTCAATAAAGAGCTCGACAAGTCCTAGCAAAACCTTCTGCTGACGATCTTTTTTTCTACTCATACCCCAAAGTATAGCATAGCGCTCATCTGAGGGCAAGATTTTTTAGCACTCAAAGCGATAGATTGCTGAAAAATGATGTAAATTGCTTAAGCACAATGTTATAAACTAAAATTTCAATTATATTTAATTAAATCTTTATTTATATTATAATTATTATTAAATTTACCAAATTTTTAATAAAAAGGCGATAATAATGGAAAATACAAATAATGGTTCAGTTGCTGTTTTACTTCCAGCTGGAGCGCCAACTTTAGATCCAGTCAAGCCAAGTAGTGCAGCACTGGCAGCTCAGAGAGTACTTGAGGGAACCCCATCTCCAGGGACGTCGGTCTCCCCAGTTTCAGATCGCACTCCGACTAGCACGCCAAGGCAGAGTGGCTCCCCAATGTCTTTAGTTTTGAAAGGGCTTGGACTCTCACCTAGTTTACCCACATTAACGTTAGAAGACCTCAAGGAAGCGATCAAAGAAGATGAAGATATCTCTGTAGATTACATAATGGAGCATGAGCTAGATTTTGATGATGATGATGTCGTTGACATGGTTGTATTGATGATGAAGTCTTCGCAGGATGTCACCGCACATTTAGAAAGTTATGGTGTAGAGATTCTGGAAGATGTGCTTGCAGTCGACTTTTCTCATCATGATACAGATAGCTATTTCGAGGATGCTCAGGAGTTTCTCGATGATCTAATCTCAAAGGTCCTCACAACAACAGAAGATCTAGTCGATGAAGTTAAAGAGGTCTTAGAGTTTTTTCATGATGAGTATGAAGTAGGGCCATCGGCATCTGCTGTTGAAGCCGCTCTCGAGAATAATAATATTCCTCTCGCTAAGTTACTATTAGAGAATGCCTATCTGAATGAAGATGAAAGAGGATCTCTAGAAAACGATCTAAAGGTGGTTGAGCTCTTTGCTGAGTAGGTCCTAGGGCCGAATAATTGGTACTGATCCAGGGGTGGGCTGAAGGCCCACTCCTTTAAAAAGAGCGCTATTTTTATATTTCTTTGCTAATTGAAGTGGCGTCAGTTGTTTGTGATCGAGTACATCACGCCTTGCGCCAGCATTTAAAAGCACTTGTATGACTGTCTTTGATGCCCCAAACTTTGCTACATAATGCAAAGCTCCCCTTCCTTTAGCATCTCTCTCTTTGGCAAATTGGGTGAGGAAAATCGGAAGTAGCACGAAACCGCGCTCAAGCGACATCAGTAGCAGATTCTCTCCCTTCCAAAGTTCAGGCTTTTGGTTGTGAAACTCATCGATAGCGAGTTGTTCATGGCCTCTAATAATGTGGGCGTGAAAGGGGCATCTTGCTTCAAGAAAACTTCTCTCACTTTCCAGCGCATGGACTGCAGCAGCCCTACCTGTTGCCCTTGCATGGGCTGTGGCCTTTTCAAGGTAGCCTTTAACCAGTAAATTCGACTTCATCGCTGCGCGCAGCATTGCCTCGGCGCCCATTTCTGCACTTTTCGAACTACCAATTTCAGCTGAGTAGCCATCCATTAGAGTGGAGAGGGGGTATTCTTGAACAAAGCAGTGAGCTTCTCTTAGCGTGTAAAATAGCGATAATCCACCAATATGTGCTTCAAATGAAAAAGACATGGTTAAGATTTTGCCATTTTTGCGATTTGAAATCTAGTTCAATAGGGTGGGGTCGTGGACTATCACTGGGAGGATGTCGGCGATTGAAGGGGACCAGTTTAGGCCCCGTTTATAAACTAGCTTGGAGGCGATGTAGCAGGAGATGATCGCTTTTTTGTGCATATCGGGCATCTCTTTGATGATGCGATTTTCAAACTTTTCAGAGAGTAGCGGCAGGCAAAAGCGCAGTAGACATTGGATAAGGGGGTCTTTGGGATCAGAGGAGAGCTCTTTGTCCTTGAGGAAATTGAGGATTTCATAGGTAAAGGTATTGATTTTCTGCGAGACGAGATCGGAGATATCGATAAGTGAGAGGTCGGTTTCGCTAAAGGTTTTGAGCATGAGACGCGCCTCGTCTTGCGCTTTTTGGCGTATAAAGTCGAGCACCTGCTTCATAAAGGCATCTTTTTGGTGTAAAAACTCTTCATCTGAGAGGGTGAGGCCAATCTGCACTTCGAGTGAGGAGCAGATGACGCCCCCCTTGTTTGCCGAGGAGTCTTTGATGATGAGCACGCCGAGCTCTTCAAGGGCGTAGCGGGCATCTAGGGTGAGGTAGAGGTTGGCAGCTTCGATGATGGCGCGGGCGGTGGGGCGCCCTTCGGGGTCGAGAAAGTCGGTGTAGTTGGCTTTGTTAAGGGTGCGGGGGCGGCCACCTCCTGGGATAAAGATGTCAGCGGGGACTTGGTGAACGTTGTGGCGATAGAGGTGGTTCATCTCATTTCCTGAGAGCCAGTTTTCGACGATTTTGCCGTTTTCTTTGTGGTAGCAAAGGGTTTGTTGTGCGTAGGCGGTCTCCTCGCGCTTTGAATAGAGGTCGAGCAAAAGCCCCCCTTCATTGAGCTTTTCAGGGGGATAGCGGTGAATGGCTTTGGTCGCATGGAAGAGGTCGGCGAGGGTGTGTAGATCGAGCCCCTCCGGGTCGTAGATCGTTCCCGACCCATCGGTTACGGCGAGGAGTTTTGCCGTGTCGGGGTAGTACTTGAGGAGGTTGAGCATTTGGTTTCCGGCGACGTCACCGTCGGGGCCACCTGTGATTTTGATCGTGAAGGGGTCTTTGGTTGGGTCGATGCCAAGGTGAAGTAGCACCTCGTGCATATTGACATTCACTCCAAAAGAGGTGACGCCATACTCTTTGTGGTTGATGCCGGCTGTCGGTTTGGAGGAGATGAAGGCCCCTTTCGGTTTGTAGTTGGTGCGCTTGGAGTACTCGGCAATCCACTCGATCATCGAGTTGTGCATGTTCTCATCGGGCCCTAAGTAGAGGTATTCAGGCTGTTGGTAGTAGTCGACCACATCGCGCGCTTTTAAGGTGCCATCGTCGTGGCAATTGACGAGGGTCAAAATACTATGGACGTAGGCGCGCTGCGCTTGATAGAGAAACTTTACCCTTTGAGAGTCGCGATATTCAGAGAGCAGCTTTTGCATCTCCTCTTTTGGCACTTTGGCGGCAGTGAGCTCGTGCTGGTAGATCTTTGTCTCAAATTCGAGCTTTTCAAAGTGGTTGATGAAGATCACCCCTTTTGAGCCCCCTTCGGGAATATCTTTGTTCTTCTTCTCTTGAGTGTAGGAGAGATTGTAGCACTCGGAAAAGACGTTGCTGCGCTCGACAATCATCTGCTCGAGTCTTTGCGGAATCACGGTGCGCAATCCACCGCGCGAGATGTCTTGGAAGCGGATGTGGAAGCCAACAAAGGCAAGGCCGCGGACAAAGAAGATGCAGTAGGGCAGTTCGGGGAACTTCTCTTTTCGAACATAGGGCGCTGTTTCGAGATAGCCGGGGTTTATGCGGAAAGATAGAGCGCTTTTATTATTGCGGTAGAAGTTGGTTTTATCCGTGTACTCGATAAAAGCAAGCCCTGCTTTCAAGATGTTTTTTCTGCGCGAGTCGTTAATCTGGTGTCCTGTATCGAGTTGCTCGACTTTTTCAAGGAAGTCTTTTTTCGTCTTTTCGTAGGCTTCTACGTTAAAGTTAACAGGGTGGAACTTCTCCTCAAAGGCTCTGCAGAGCTGGACTGTGAGTTCGGGGTGGCGGCAGAGCCCCTCCTCAACGTTGGCGTGAGAGTAGAGGTTTAAATCGGCGTGGAGCAAAAACTGGTGGACGAAGCTGTGCATCGAGCGAATGAAGTTACCCAGATTTCCACGAACAAGTCCTGGGTCGACAAAGACGGCATCGATATTATCGAGATCGTCGAAATATTTAAGGGTTGCAAGCTCTTGCAAAAAGTCGTGAATGTTTGCCTCTTCCCACGCGGCGCCTCCTTTTTGTCCATGAAGGCCAATTGACATCATTAAGATGCTATTTTGACTGTAGGGCTTGACATAGGAGGCGTTCATACGCGTTAAAATGAGTCCGTGGCGGTGAACGACTTTTGCCAAGCGGTAGAGGAAGCGGTGCTTTGGGGCATTTCTCCAGGCGAGGACGATTTGAATTGAGGGGGTGCGCGGTCCTTTACTCGCCCAATCTTCATTGTAGCGCACCTCGTATTGGCAGTGGTCGCGTGTCCGGGCGCGCAAAAACATCTCAAGTGCCAGAACAAGCCGTTCTTGAGTAAGAGAGCGTAGGAAGCGGGTGTTCATTGAAGAGAGAAGATCTTCGAAATCCTCACGTGTAAGCGAGGGGTTGCGCTCTTTAATCGAATTATAGATCTCATTTCGCCGCTCACTCTGTAGGATCTCCTCAACATGGCACTCAGTCTCCTCAATTTCCGTGAAGTGAATCAAGGCAATGACCATTTTATCTTCGATCCCCTCAAAGGGAGGAGGAGCATCAGAGGTGTAAGTTTGGTAGTTTTTTATCCCATAGAGGCTGAACTGCTTGAGGATTTTTAAGTCGGTTTTCGGCTTGTTAAGTGTGATTACAATAGCCGACTCTTTAGATAGAATTTGAATGAAACAATCTTGGACGGGGAAGTTGACCAGGTTATGCGCGATCAGCATCAACTGCGACTGCTCAATTTCTTCAAAGAAATTGGGCGGCATATGATTTTCTAGCCACAGGTAGTACTCTTCAAACTGAGCACTCTCGTGGAGCATCGCATCTTTCAGCTGCTGTTTAGTTAATCTACCTAATTGTCCCATTACTACACTTAATTATACAATTAACATATAACAAAAATAATAATAAAGATTAAGCTTTTAGTAATCTAAGTGAATTAATCGCCACAACAATAGTTCCCCCTTCATGTAAAATTACTGCAAGCCACAGTGGCACAACGCCTAACAGGGCAGGTGTTGTTGCAAGTAGGATCACCCCAAGCGCCAGTGTGAGGTTTTGCTTCACAATGCGCGTTGTTTTTTTAGCTTTGCATAGCAGCCAGCTTAGCGAATTGAGATCGTCTTTGAGAAAGACGATGTCAGAGGCCTCAATGGCAGTTGCACTTCCCACCTCTCCCATCGAGATGCCAACAGTAGCACGCGCAAGTGCGGGAGCGTCGTTGATCCCATCACCAATCATCGCCAGGTGGCCCCCTTCAGAGAGCTTTTCAATAATCCCGAGCTTTTCATCGGGGCGCAGCTCTGAGTGGATCTTCTCAATACCCACTTTTTCCCCCACATAGCTCGCGTTGTCTGAGTGATCACCAGTTAGCATTATAAGCTCAATATTGAGCTTTTTGAGATCGGCAATTGCCTCAGCCATTTTAGGGCGCACCTCGTCAAGGAAGTGGAAGATGAAAATCGACTCTTTTACAAGCAAGTAGGTGATTAGGTGGCCTAGCTCAGCATGGGAATCGTGCACCTCACGTAGGTTGCGTCCCAGCTTATCGCCAATAAAGTCAAAGCTGCCAATGGCAACCTCGAGCTCCTCGCCGTGCATCTCAACGCGCCCCTCAACACCAAAGCCGGCGACTGTGCGCAGTCCCTTCACAGGAATGATCGCAGCGCCCTCTTGTTTCTGATAGGCCATGATTGCAGTTGCTATCGGATGGGTGGAGCTGCGCTCAAGAGATGCAGCAATTGAGAGAGCCTCAGTCTGGGAGCAGGCCGCTTCTCCGTGGGTATCGATTTTTGTTGCCTCGAGCTGGCCCGTTGTGAGGGTGCCCGTCTTATCAAAGGCAAAGGTGTGGCACTTTTCAAGCGCATCGAGAGTGACGCCCCCCTTCATTAGAATGCCGCGGCGGGCACAGGCGCTAATGGCGCTCAGGTAAGCAGTTGGTGTTGCGATGATTAGTGCGCAAGGTGAGGCGGCAATTAAGAAGGCCAGAGCGCGGTAGATCGATCCTTCAAGGCCTAAAAAGGGAACCCCAATTCCGATTGGAAGCATCAGAGCAAAAAACGCAGAGAGCAAAATGATTGTTTTGGCGTAGACCTGGCCAAAGCGATCGAGAAACTTTTGTAGGCGTGGCTTTGCTGCCTGCGCCCGAGTGATGAGCTTGATGATGCGCGAGAGTGTCGAGTCTGCAGCAACAATTGTCACCTCGACTGTGAGCGTGCCATCCATGTTCATGCTTCCGGCCTGGACCTCATCATCAACGTGTTTAGCAATTGGGACGCTCTCGCCAGTTAGGTGGACCATGCTCACATGCGAATCGCCACCGACGACCTTTCCATCGAGGGGGATAATCTCCCCAGACTTAATGAGTATTTGCGTCCCAAGAGCGATTTCCCGCACCGATTTTTCAATGAGCGTACCATCGTCAGTGATCACTTGCGCCATTGTCGGGGAGAGTTTGTGAAGTGCTTGAAGCGCACCCTTGGTTTTCTCCGTGACCATATCCTCCATAGCACCCGAGAGTGAGAAGAGAACGAGGAGCAGTCCACCCTCCATGGCACTGCCGATTAACACCGATAAGAAGGCAGCTAAGGTCATCAAGACATCAATATTGACGCGAAACTCTTTTAGATCCTCAACCGTTTCAATCAGGGCGGGAATGCCGGCAAAGAAATAGACGAAGAGGAGCAGGAGATTGGCAACCTCCATGTTAAACCAGCGAACAATAAAAGCAAGTGTGAGCAAAAATGCCGCAAAAACGGAGGATTTGACTGTTAAGTTGCTTGCCCATTTACGCGAACCAGGGGTGAGGAAGGGGGAGATATGCTCCTCCATTCCCGAGGCAAAGTAGTCTTCAATTAGAGCGGGATTATAGCGAAACATCTCACCTCAGAATGCGCGTTAAAAACCAGGTAGAGCCGGTGCCGAGAACAAAAATTGCCATATTCCAGACAATCGCTGGAATACGTGCATTGCGCTCGAGCTTTGAGCTCATCCAAGAGGCCGCGTAGATCACGACTAAACCTGCAATCACTAGGCCGATTGTGTGCCCAAGCAATAGGCCAATCCAGAGCAAAATCGCCGCTCCGAAGACCCCAACTCCACAGCCAAAGGCTTGCTTAAGTGGATGTTCAAAACTCTCAAGTCTTAGCCCAAGCTCCTCATCGAGCATCACCTCTAGAAGGCGATTGTCGTCTGCCATTAGAACATCAATCACATCGTCTAAAAGCTTGCCTGAAAAGCCGCGGGCTCGATACATCTCGGTGAGCTCTTCACGCTCCTGCTCGCGATTGGTGTCGATCTCTTTTTTCTCTTCTGCAATGACGCGGTGTAGCTTATCAAGTCTGCCCCATGCAAGTAGTGCGCTGCGGCCAATTTTCCAAACGAGCCAACCAATAAAACCGAGACAGAGCATTAACATGCGCATGCCCTCTGTTGCCGGAAAGCTCTCAAGCACTAGCCAAACAATTGTTGTGATCAGCGCTGTCTCTTTCGCTGCATCGGCTCCCGCCATTAAATGCCCTGGCGCTTCAATCCCATGACAAGCGCCCGTCTCTTTTGCTGTGCGCACCCTCGCATCTGCAAGATGCTCTAGCGCACTTTTTCCTTTAAAATGATCGTGCATGTAACCAGGTTAACATAGTTGCGAATTTGCCAATGAGAGATTGTTGAAAATTTTTTACCACTGAGGACACAGAGAGCACAGAGAGAGGTTTCCAAACTGATTAATCAGTTTGAAAAGTTGTCTCAAAAAAAAGAGCTGCGCCTCTTTTTTTATCTTTTTTTCTGCATCAATGTAGCTTGTAAAGCGGCTTTACAAGCCAAAGTTGTGGGGAAGCCTACCCAAGGGAGTGGGTAAGTAATTTGCACAAATCCTCATGGTCCTTGCAGGCTGCCAGCTCGCGTGCGGCATGCATGGCAAGAAGGGGCGAGCCGATGTCAACGGTACGGATGCCTGTCTGCGAGGAGAAGAGCGGGCCGATGGTCGAGCCGCAGGGAAGATCAGAGCGAGTGACGTAGTTTTGGTGGGGCAGGTCGAGGGTGTTGCAGAGGTGCACGAGGTGCGCGGCGCTCTCTGAATCGGTGGCGTAGCGCATATTGGCATTGTGCTTGATGACGATGCCGTGGCCGAGGAGGGGATGGTGGTCGGGATCGTACTTTGCGGGGTAGTTGGGGTGGTAGGCGTGGGCGACGTCTGCTGAGATGCAGTAGCTCTGCGATTTAATTTGGAGTCGGCGCTCTTCTGAGGGGACGATGCGGCGAAGGGTGTCTTCAAAAAAGGAGGAGTCGGCACCTTCGCGTGTGGAGGAGCCGATCTCTTCGTGGTTCCAGAAGACGGCCATTTGGATTTTGCTCTTGGAGGGTTCGGCATGCTCGATGGCGTGGAGGCAGGCGTGGGCGCTGAGGAGGTTGTCGAGGCGGTAGGAGGCGATCATTTCGTGATTGAGTCCAAGAAAGGAGGGGCGCTCCATGGGAACGAGGAAGAGGTCAAAGCCGAGCAGCTCTTTGAAAAAGAGGTGGCGGTGGATCATCTTCTCAAGGGTCTCTTTGGCGATGACCTTTTCGTCTGAGAGGCCAATGATGGGGGAGAGATGCTCTTGCTTGTTGATGTGGTGGCCCTTGTTATTGACGTCGCGGTCGAGGTGGATGGCGAGGTTGGGAATCAGGCAGGGCATGTCGTCAAGGCAGATTGTCTCGTTGACGATTTCATCGTGGTTGTTGAGGATAGTCACTCTTCCGGCAAGACATAGGTCGCGTGAAAACCAGGTGGAGAGGTAGGGGCCACCGTAAATCTCGGTGCCGAGCGTGAGCATGTTTTCACTCGGAGCTTTGGGGTTGGGCTTGAGCTTCAAGCCTGGCGAATCGGTGTGAGAGGCAATAATCGAGAGCGCGCTTGGGGTCTCTTGGGGCATGCGAAAGGCAATAAGCGCTCCTCCACGAATAAGAAAATAGGTGCCGCCGGCTTTAAGTTGCCAGCTCTCATCTTCTTCGAGAAGATCAAAGTCGCGCATGGCAAGGTGAATGCCGATTTCGTTTGCTGCGTGCCAGGAGGTTTTGCTGGCATGAATAAAGGCTGCTAGCTCGAGAAGATGTTGATTCATATCTTCAGTCTAGCAGCCTATTTGATTTAGGCCAAGTTTAGCAGTATTGAGATCTAGGCTGTAATTCGGGATTTACATCTAGCGATAATTGGCGCGCTGATTTTTTCCATCTCTATGCTTTTTGAGCAAATCTGTAGGTAGCGCTCTTTTGCGCGACTCTCATCAAGAAGCTGACTGCCGTTTTGAAAGAGCTCAATTACGAGATCGGTGTAAAACTGCACGTAGTCAACACCTATTGTTAAAAGGCCTTTGTGCACAGTCTGCGCAAATTCGAGGTGCAATTTCGCATTGTCAGGGTTTTTAACCTCTGTTACTGATCCTACAAAGGTCAGCGAAAAGCATTGAGAGACCATCATAGCGTGGAAACGCTTTTTGTCACTCTTCTGGCAGAAGATTGTGAGAAAAAACTGGCCAATGCGGTAGATCAGTTTTTTGAACGTGCATTTGCCCTGGTTTTTCAAAAACCGAGTCATTACTTTAAGCTCTCTTTGGTTCATGTCAAGTGGTTTGACTCGATCTAAGCGGTTTGATTCTTTGATGAATTTGAGCGCCGTATCTGCCTGAAATTCACAATTAAATGGCCCTGCTTGGCTCCATTTTTTTTTGTGTTGTGGAAATAAAAAGGCGCGATTGAGCGCCGAGTAAGCAGCGCCAAGTTCCTTTTGGTTTGTAACGAGACACATAATTCCCCCCTATGTGGCAGTTTGTTTGTATTGAATATGGTGCTTCTTGAGAAGAGCTGTATATTCAGTTTGTAGTTTCCCTATAAGATCTGTTTCGAGGCCTTTGAGCGAGGCTTCACTTTTTTTGATGTCTAAAAAGGCCTTCGAAAGTAGATCTTTGTGTTTCTCTTGTGTAGTAAAATTTGGGCTCTTTTTTAACGTATGGCTCACCAAGGTGTAGAAGCTGACGTAGTCAATGCCCTTTGCCTTGAGTCGCTCATGCATTTGGCTGCCGAACCTATTTTGTAGTCCTGAGAGCTCTGCTTTAAATTTTTCGCTGGCATCTTTAGGTTTAGATAAGACGGTAATTTCCTTTACAGAGTTTTGAAAGAGCATGTCAAAGCTTATTCTCGCCATCGCTCCATCATAGACCTTTTTGTCGGTATCGCGCTTGAAGAGGCGCTTGAAAAATTGATCGATGAGGTAAAGAAGCTTGGAGCAAAAAGATTGGTGCTTGGCTTTTTTGTAGCGCGTCATGCACGTCAATTCACGTTTGCTAAGTTCTATCCCTTTGAATACGCTATCAAATTTGAAGGTGGAGATCTCTGCCTTAAGGTGAGCAAATGAATGCGCAAATTGTAGCATTGCACGATCGCTACCCATCCTTGGGTTATTCCATTTTTGATGAAAAGTTGGAAAAACTAAGGCCTTACTTAAAGACGCTTGAGTGCTATTGATTTCTGATTGCGTTACTTTAACACACATGGGACCCCCTCCCTAAATGGTTGTTTTAACTACTGCTGACGATATCCTTAATCACCTGTGGCGCATCGCGTTCATAGTCTAAATTATTAAATTGGTTTGCTCGCTCTTTAAGCTCGGAAAGATCTTTTCCCGCTAAGACGTGAGTGAGTGCGTCTTTCAAAAATGCGACATAATCGAGATCCATTCTCAAGAGCTCAGTGTGGACTTTTCTGCCAAACTCGAATTTTTTCTCGTAGTTATCTGGGTTGACTCCTTTGTCCACTTCATTGTTGTAGAGCTTATCAAAGGCGATCATGGTCATTATTTCATGGAAGCGCTGCTTGTCTGTTGGTTTGCAGAAAATTTTGCGGAAGAGTTGGCAAATTACATAGATGAATTTTTTAAAGCCCTTTCGGTGTTTCAAATAGCTCGCAATGACTGTGACATCACGTTCTTTCCAACAGGAAAATTTTTCAAGATGATTTGGATAATAAAGATCTTTTTCTTCATTTTTTAAAGCTGAAATCGCATCAAGAGAGGATTGAAACTGTGTTTTTTCTATTCTTCCACCTGCATCTGGGCCGATTTCCCACAGGACGTAGGGAGATTGCAAGCGGGTTACTTGTGTTAGAGCTTGGTTAATTCTTGAAATGTCATTGGAGGAAATTTTATTACACATATGTTAGCATCCTAAATTTTTTTGTAGGCATTCTACCTTAATGAGTACTTAACATAAAGATAAGATTTTTTTTTAAAAAATAAGAGTGTATTGCAAGACTGCAACACACTCTTATGGCCGCATCATGGCACCCCATCTTCACGCTATCGCTCCTCACACGTATTATCTATACGCTTGGTTCGTCGCGATAGCGCAAATCTGGGGCCCCCTGAGCGCCCTGACGGCGCTCTTCAACCTGATTAAATTAGGTTCTCATACCTTGTAAAGCCGCTTTATACCAGCAAGTAAATTTTATTCACTAAATCGATTTTGATTTAGATTGTTCATATATAATGTAAAATGTATTTTCAAATTAATATTAAAATTCTTTGCGTTTAGTTTTCGTTTTTTGAATTATGCAACACAGTCAATACCATATATTGTTTAGGGGAGGATTTGCAGTTTTCTCTTTTTAAAACCTTCAATCACTGTTTGAGAGGGGCAACCAGGCTTGTCATTTAGCCTATTCGATTTTAAAATTTCATATTCTTTATAAAATTGATCGGCGCTGTCAGAAGGCAGTTGTGTCTTCTCAACGCCGTTTTCGTAAAAAGCTTTGATGTATCTCGTATAAAATCCTGTAAAATCTGCGCCCATATGCCGCAATGCTCGCGACATTTCTTGCCCAAATTCTTCCCTTAATTTGTAAATTCTTTCACTTGTTTCGATATTTGATTGACTAAGTTGCTTGGTTGAATCGGAAAATTCGTGACCATCTGTATCATGATGCTGGAGGATAAGCGTTTGGAAGAGAAAGTCAAAGCTGGCAGTTGCCATCAAGCGTTCATAGGTTTTTCTATCTCTCTGTTTGCAAAATAGCTGCTGGATTAGATACCAAAATTTTTTGATAAATTTGAGCGTTTTGGCTTTCAGGTAGCGAGCAGCGCCAGTAAGATCGCTCTCTTTAAAGCACATTCTATGTTTAACTTTAGTCGTTAGGATTAGTGGAAAATAATTTGTTTGAGCAGGTCTATTGTTTTCTTTATTAAAAAAGTCCAAGCATTTTTTATACCAGTTTTGATCTCTTACTTTTGAGCTAAATTTGTGCTGCCTTTTTAAAAAATTACTTACATGTTCTTTTGTCTTGCCGTATAAAGCTAGACTTCCATCTTCATGGGTCCATTTACTGTCATAGGTTGGCAGTAGTGTTGCTCGTTCCATAGCAATATCTAATGCATATAAATCTTTTTGAGTTACTCGAATTTGACACATAACTAAAAATCCCTCATTTAGCGGAATTAATATATTAAATGCGTATATTTTAATAAAGGTTTAATGAATTATTTCTGCGAGAGTTTTAAGCGAAATTTTTCATTGATTGGATTTGCGGAGGGATAGATTCCGTTTTCTTCTTGTTTAAGTGCGAAAAACTCTCTCTTCAGAGCCGAGGGGTGTTTGCCATCATAGTAGTGATAGAGGGCTTTTCGATAGAAGGCGGGATAGTTGACGGGGAGCGTCGGATGTAGCTCTTTACTATAGGCAAACTTGATGTCATAGAGCGATTGTGGATCGTGGAGAGGGGAGCTTTCAACAACATAGTATTGAAAAGTGGTGTCAAAGCTGCGCATTTTGATGATCGCATCGACCCTTTGGGCATCAGTTTGTTTGCAAAAGCATTTTTTGAAGCACTCTATGATGCGATAGATGAGCCGAATAAAGCAGTTGCTATGCCGGTATTTGAGGTGTCGCGCAAGAGAGATGAGGTCGCGTTTTTTCAAGCAGGTTGTATTGTGGTAGAAGCCAGGGTAGTCGGGGATCTTAAAAGTGTGGTGACCTGCAAAGACATAGCACTCTTCAAATTGATCCCATAGCGCTTCTGTGACTCCCTTACGGCAGCGAATAACGCCCATTTGATTAAATTGACAGGCGCGAAAGAGAGCGAGATTTGCCCTGTTGAGATCGGAGTTAGTTAGGCGCAGGGACATGTGTTAGACCACCTAGATAGGGTGAGAGGGCACTTGGAATACGGATTGAGCCATCTGCTTGCTGGTTGTTTTCAAGAAGAGCGACCAAGAGTCGTGCGGTAGCAAGTCCTGAGCCATTTAGGGTGTGCAGGGGGGTTGGTTTCCCGTCGATGCGTGTGCGTGTACGCGAGCGGCGCGCTTGGTAGTCGGTGCAGTTTGAGACCGAGGAGACCTCGTAGTAGCGCTCTTGACCTGGGAGGTAGACCTCAATGTCGACAGTTTTGGCTGCTGGAAAGGACATGTCGCCGGTAACAAGGAGCATATTGCGGTAGTGGAGCTCAAGCTTTTGCAAGACCTCTTCAGCAGAGGCGAGCATCTCTTCAAAGATCTCTTCGCTCTTTTCGGGGTGGGCAAAGCAAAAGAGCTCGACTTTATTAAATTGGTGGACGCGGATAAGTCCGCGCTCTTCGGCTCCATGGGCGCCCGCTTCGCGACGGAAGCAGGGAGAGTAGGAGACATACTTTTTTGGAAGCTCCTCTTCGGGGATAATCTCTTCCATATGAAAGGCGTTGAGGGCAGCCTCGGCGGTAGGGATGAGATAGAGATCAAAGTCTTTGTCGTGGAGTTGGAAGGTTTGGCTCTCAAACTTAGGTAGCTGCCCGCAGCCATACATCGCCTCAGGGCGGACAAGGTGGGGTGGGAGGATCATCTCAAAGCCATTTTTGAGGTGGGTATCGATCATCAGCTGCAGAAGCGCCCACTCGATGCGCGCGCCGAGATTGGTGTAGAAGTGAAAGCCGCTGCCTGAAGTCTTGGCGCCCCGTTTGAAATCGATCAATTGGTGGAGCTCAGAGAGCTCGAGGTGGTTTTTGATGGTAAAATCAAAGGTGGGCTTTTCCCCATGAGTTTTCATCAGCTCATTGTCTTTGGGATCGAGCGACTCTTTGATGTGGGGCATTGGAACGTTGGGGATGCGGGCAAGAAGATCGAGATAGGCAGCTTCACTCTCTTTGACAGCTTGTAGATCAAGACCCTTTTTCAGCTCAGCCACCCGCTGCATGACTGCAGTGGCATCTTCACCTTTGCGTTTGAGCTCGCCAATGCGCTTTGACTCAGCGTTGAGCTCAGATTGACGCTCTTCAAAGGTCTTTTTTGCACCGCAAAAGCTCTCATACTTGCTAAGCAGCTCGCTCAGGTCAACGGTAGGGTCTTTTGCTTTGAGCTTGGGCTCGAGTTTTTCCTGCTCTTCTTTGAGCTTCTTGATATCCAACATGGAGACAATTTTGCCCGAGTCTGTGAAATGATTCAACAAATAAATGGGTTTGTGGTATGCTCGATGCAAAAGGAAATTTTTGATGACGAAGAAACTTCCCCAAGCTCAAAACCCCCTGATTTTACGCTACCACAGGCTGATGGAGGCCTTTTCCAAGTCCGATGACGAGCGCGACTTTTTTCTCGATCGCGTTGAGGGCTTTTTGGTCTACATCGATCTCGACCGAAGCGAGGAGGAGCTCGAGGCAGCCTACAAGGCGCTGCGCGAGGACAAAGGGCGCTTCTGCCCAGTTCCTAAGCTCACCTTCTACGAGACGAAAAAGTTTATGGAGGGCTTTGTTAACGAGAAGGTCTACGACATCGACACGAAAGAGAAGCTGCTCGACATCATCGGATCAAAAGAGCCGCGAGAGCACTTCATCGAATTTATCTACGACCACCTCACTGAGCTCGACAAGTGGCAGCAATACTTCCATGAGCGCTCGCGCATTCGCATCATCGAGTGGCTCCGTCAATGTGAAGTGAAGTTTGTCTTCGAAGAGGACGTGGAAATTCCCAAACCGACAATGGAAAAGCTCAAGACGCAGCTGTTTGAAGGGCGCGTTGGTAAAGATGTGCAGACAGCGAGAAGTACTGTTGAATCGAAGGCTAAGACCTATTATTCAAACGAGGCGCTCAACCCGAGACCAAAGCGGGGGCGTCCACCGAAGCAGCAGGCCAAAATCGAGCTCGAGCCTCAGCTCACAAACGACATCTACCTACACGTTCCCTCAGCTCTTCGCTCCTTTCTTTTCATTCCCGATTACGATCCACAGGCGATCACCTTCTCCTCTAAGTTCGACTCTGAAGCTGAGTTTCTCGCTAACCTCCGCGGAACATCAAGAGTCAAAATCGACACCCGTTTGGAAAAGCTCTCACAGCGGCTTGAATCGCTTCGTCACCTCTCTGGAAAACTTGGAAATCTGGGAGATTCTGAGCTCGCCGGTGAGCACAAAACGATCCACGAAATCAGCGCTCAAGAGCCCGATGAAGAAAAGCCTGGCGTGCTCTCACGCATTGCTCAGGGACTCATTCCAAAGAAACGTGGCCGGCCACGCAAGTCTGCAGATGAGGCGGTAAAACCACGCAAAAAAGCTGTAACACCGATTAAAGCGACACCAAAAAAGAAGAAGTGATGTTATCGACTGCGCAACTAGAGACCGAGGCTAAAACTGCCATTGACGTGCTCCGGCACATGCTTAGAAACCGACTTGTTGACGAGAAGTGCAACAAACTTGTCAGACAAAACCAGGGGGGAACCTTTTTCCTCTCAAGCGCAGGACACGAAATGGTCGGCGTCGTCGCAGCCATGCATCTGCGCCCCGGAATCGACTGGGGTCTTCCCTACTATCGCGATCGTCCCTTTGTCATCGGCCTAGGCGCCGATCTCTCTGAGCTAATCGGTAGCGCCATTGGCCGCGCAGGCCCCAATCACTCAGGCGGGCGCATGATGCCCGAGCATTTTTCCCATAAGGAGCTGCGGATCCCTTGTCAATCCAGTGTTGTCGGATCGCAAATTTTGCACGCTGTTGGTGTTGCTAAAGCCATTCAGCTCGCTGGCAAAGATGAGGTTGTCTACGTCTCATTTGGCGACGGCGCTACCTCACAGGGAGACTTTCACGAGGCAATCAATTTTGCCTGTATTCACAATCTTCGTATCATCTTTTGCATTCAAGACAACGATTGGGCGATTTCGGTTCCGTTGAGCGAGCAAACCTCTGGAGCAAGCGTTGCTGAGCAGCTGCACGGCTATAGCGGCCTCGCAGTTCATGAGGTCGATGGCTGCGACTTTGAAGAGCTCTCAAGAGCGTTTGGTAGTTGCACTGGTCCCACCGCAATCGTTGCAAAGGTGCCACGTCTTGGCGCGCACTCAAACTCTGATGATCCACGTAAATACCGCCCAGAAGAGGACATTGATTCGGTACTCAAGCGCGATCCTATTCCCCGTTTCGAAAAGTGGCTTCTTGAAAAGGGCTTCATGAGCGAAGAGCAAATCGATACGCTGCGCCGTGAAGTAAGCGATGAGATTGATGCAGCGACGCGCCTTGCTCTGCAAATGCCCCATCCCGATCCTGAAACAGTTGCCGAGCATGTCTTTAAAGATTTCGCCGTTACCACAAGCCAGACTGAGCGTGGAGAGTCGACGGTGATTGTCGATGCCCTCAATCATGCGCTTGATGAGGAGATGGCACGCGATAAGAGCATCGCTGTTTTTGGCCAAGATGTTGCCCATGGAAAGGGGGGAGTTTTTGGCGTCACAAGAGGGCTAACCGAAAAGTATGGCAAGCGCTGCTTTAACACGCCCCTTGCAGAATCAACGATTGTCGGCATCTCCCTTGGAATGGCCCTCACTGGCTACGTTACCCCTGTAGCAGAGATTCAGTTTGCTGACTATCTTTGGACTGGTATTAACCAGCTCTTTAATGAGCTCGCCTCGATTCACTACCGCTCAAACGGGCAGTGGAACTGCCCAGTTGTTTTGCGCATGCCCTGTGGTGGCTATATTCAAGGCGGCCCCTACCACTCACAGAGCATCGAAGCCTACCTCGCCCACACACCTGGACTCAAGGTCGTAATTCCAAGTAACGCCCTTGATGCAAAGCGCCTTCTTAAAACAGCCATATCCGATCCAAACCCCGTTCTCTTCCTCGAGCACAAAGGGCTCTACCGCCAGCGCCATTTCAGCGCTCGTGAAGAGAGTGGCGCAAGCGATCGCCTCGCCTTTGGAGAGGCAGCTGTTGTCAAAGAGGGAGAAGATGTCACCTATGTCGGATGGGGCATGATGGTTCCCATGGGACTTGACGCAGCAAAAGAGCTGCACAAGCAGGGCATTTCGGTTGAGGTGATCGATCTGCGCACCATTGTTCCGCTTGATATGGAGACGATCAAAGCATCAATCAAAAAGACGGGCAAGCTCTTAATTGCCCACGAGGCGCCAAAGTCTTGCGGCTTTGGAGCAGAAATTTCCGCCCGCATTGCCGAGGATGCTTTTGAGCTTCTCGATGGTCCGATCGAGCGCATTGGCGCCCTTGAGTGCGCAGTGCCCTACGCCAACTCGCTCGAGCAAGTAGCCTTGCCCTCAAAGGCGCGCATCTTAGATGCGCTGCTACAGCTTGCAAAATACTAAATAATACACAGTCATAATTAGAGGTAAGATGAGAATAGAAGTGCTCTATGATCAATGCATGTTTGAAAAGATGACAGGTCTTTTTGAACTTGAAAAAACAGATTCTATTGAAACACTTAAAGAAAAAGTGCACTCAGCATTTTGGAATGCAGTTGATGTAGTATGCCCAGCTTTGAATAAACCAGAAGATATTACAATCGTATGTGATGCAACCGAGGAAGAGGTAACAGATACTGCCTCGCTTCATTGGCACCTAAAAAAGAATAGATGCAATTTCACAGCGAAGGGGTATCGCATGCAACCACTTTCTGAAATATCTACTAGATGTTAATTGTTTTTCAAGATATTTTTTAGGGCAAAATTTCACAAGCATATCTAAATCCAAGGAAAACAATGAGAGTAGCTGTCACTTTTCCTCTTGTAATGAAATTAGAGACGCAACAGACTTAGTTGAACTCACTGTCAAATCGACCAGGGAGAAAGTAGTGGATACGAAAGCGCTGTAGTGTAACCTCAAAAAGGGAGTGTGTCAATTTGAAGCCGTGTTTTTGCACCCACTACCAATCGCCTCTTGATATTATTGCAATACGCTTTAAGTGTTGCGGTAAGTATTTCTCTTGCTACAAGTGTCATGCTAATCGTGAGAATCATCCGATCGAGCGGTGGGAGTCTTGCGAATTTGATCAGAGAGCAATTTTGTGTGGCAGCTGTGGTGTAGAGCTCACTATTTCTGATTATCTTAATTGTGGCTCGAAATGCCCTAGCTGTTCGGCGGGCTTCAACCCCGGTTGTGCCCACCACTATGCAATCTATTTCGCCCTCTGACGCGACGCGTTTTTCTTGGCGAAAATTTCTCTATCGAAACCTTGAGAATCCGGGCATCTAGTCCTGCGAGCTCTTGCACCTTTTCGGCCTCTACTGGGGTCGATTCACTCTCAGCAACAAGCTGCGCAATGAGACTCTCTTGTACCGATTCAAGAGCGTTGTATTCGCTCTCCAATGTTGGCTCAGAGCGTATTGCCTCTAGCATTTCTGCATTGATTAGGACCTGATCTAGGGTCTGTAGCTTAGTTTTTTCCATATGTTCAGCTTATAGGTCCCCAAAAATATTTCTGTCAACCTAGGCCGCATCATGGCACCCCAAATTTGCACTATCGCTCCTCACACGTATTATTTATACGCTTGGTTCGTCGCGATAGTGCAAATTTGGGGCCCCCTGAGCGCCCTTAAGGCGCACTTCGACCTGATTCAATCAGGTTCTCATACCTTGTAAGGCCGCTTTAAATTGATCGGTGAAATTTATTTATTTTGTCGCACTTTGTGGTATGCAACACAGCCCATCTGCCTACACGAATCGTTAAAATTTGTCAGGTGGAATTAGCTTCTTGCGATTTTGAATTTTCTTTTCGGAGTCGCTTTGGTGTAGGTTACTTGTTATTAGCTGTCTATGTTAGTTGAATGATAATTGAAATATTTTATATTAATTATTATTAAAAAATTATGTTATAATATTGTTAAGTAAAAATAGATTTTAATTAAATTATAACGTAATTAGAGGTTTGCTATGGCCAGTATTCCTATGATACGGGTCCCCCAGGAGCTTCCTAAGCTTCCTCCCGCTCCAATCACTCCAAAAGATACTCTAACTCAATTCCTTAGCCACGATAGGGTTGAAATTCATCCCGATGCGAGAATTTTAGCCGATTTGCAGAAAATGGTGAAATCTCCTGTTGGTGAGGCGCTTTTACAGAGGGTTTTAGGTGTCATTGATGTAACGGGATCTCATTTGGCGATTTGTCTAGGTGATAGAGATTTATGCTCGCGTCGAGCAAGAGGGGCGATGATTGAGCTCGCTTTTCCTACTGATATGGGATACATCGCTAGAGATGAAGAGGGGTTTGAAATTGTTGTCAGAAAATCCTCAGATAGTACGCTATTTCATGAGTTGCGCCATTCGGTCAATCAGGTTAAAGATTTTGAGGAGTGGTCCCAGACGCGCGATTTACCTCCATCAACTCCAAGGAAAACAAATGGGGAAGAGGAGCGCGTTATTACTGGGGAAAATGTGGCGGGTATTTCGAGCTTGTCTGAAAGCGATTACCTAGAGAGTATTGGGATGCAAAGACGCATCAATCACCACGGTATTCGTCTAAAGGGTAAGTCGCCTGAGTACATGACTGTTCTCTACAATGTGGGGAGTAATCGATTAGATAGGGTACGCGCTTTGTTGAACCACCCTAAGTATGCGCCTATGCACGATCCACGTTCGACTAAAGACTTAATCGAATATGCTTTTAAAAATGATGATGTTGATGTTCTTTCCTATATTTGTTCACTCGATTTTATTGATCCTGATGTGCGTACAAAGACACTTAGCTCTCTGCTCGATCTTGAAATCTCCCACGTCGATCCAAGGTCAAAACATCTGCATACGATGCTGCAATATATTGATGGTGGGCTGAAAGCGGAAATCAAAGAGAGGGGGGCATTTGATCACCCGCTTGCGAAGCCCGAAAATACGCTTTTTTGGGTGCTTTCTGCAGCAACGAGTTCGAAAAGCTCTTCACTAGAGAGCGTTTGTCGCGCGCCTTTTCTTGATCCCGCTTTAAAGAAAAAGACCTTGACCTTTCTTGCGGGTGTGCAATCTCGTCGCGCTCCAACTGTGGTTGGCGATGAGCGCTTGGTTACCTACATCAAGTTGGGTGCATCAACAAATGAACTTGATCTTAGGTCAATGATGCTAGATGAGAGGCGCTCCATGGAATTGCGCCAAGTCTGCGCGACTTTGGTACTCAATCAAGAGCTAAAAGCAGATGGTGAAACGCCTGATGAGGTGGTTGAGAGCTGCCTTTCAGTCGGCATTCTTGCCGAGGGCTTTTCTTATGAAAATATCATGAGTGGCGGTTTGAGCGATGCGGCGCTTGAGAAGTTGCTGCTCTTTCCTTTGACTCATGGTAAAGATCTTCTTACGATTTGGAAGTTTCATACTGCGTCTTATAAAGACGAATATGATACTATTCTTGACGAGAAGAGAATTGGCGTTATTGAATATAGAAAGTTGAGGTAATGACTTTGGATATCTTATCTAATCAGACTCTTAAAAATTCAGAATTTTTTTCCCTATTTGATAGTGATGATGAGTCCTCAGTCGCAATGACCCCACCCGCACTTCCTTCGATTGCACGCTCATCGCCTTTTACTGCTACGCAAGAGAGGGAGCTTTTTTCTTATTTGAAGCCCGAGGTGATTGCTCAGAAATTTGTGCAAAATAAGGGGGTCGAGCTCAAGGGAAGTCGCAGGGAGATTGTTGCTGATTTAACAAAAATCGCGCGCACTAAAATTGGAAGAGCTCTTTTAAAGGAAATTGAAAGCAAACTTGGGAGTAAGAAGCTTTCAATTGGGCGAGTGAAGGATTTTTATGGGGTTGGCCTCATGACCCCTCAGGGAGATAATGGCAAAATTGTTTATGCTAAAGAGTGTGGGAACTACAGCTACTATTACAACATCAAGGGATTGAGGCATCGCGAAAGATTCACCAATGATCAAGTCTTATTTCATGAGTTTGTCCATTTTTTAGATCACCTTGAAGGCAACTTGAATGGATTACTTTCTCTTGCGCCAGCTAGAGAGGTCAATACCAGTGCTGCGGAAGAGAAGGCAATGTTTGGCATCGGTCCTGAAGGAGAGTCGCGCTTTAGCGAAAATGCCTATCTGAGCGAGCTCAAGCGCCCTCTCAGAGAGCAGCACCGAATGCCACCTCAATCCAAAACCCCGCTTTATGATGACTTGCATACGTTATGTACTGAAGGGAAGGTTGAGCTTCTTCTTAACTATCTTGAGCTGCCACAGTATCGCGAAGCCTTTCAAGAAACTCTTGTACGCCATTGTAGTTATCAGCTGCAACTTGCTCTGACTCTGAATGGGTATTTCACCTCACCTGAAACATTGATCCAAGTTGCAGCGAGTGTGGGTCAAAAAGGATCGATTGAAGAGATGACGGCTTTATTCGTGCATCCAGCGATGGAGAGCATTTTCTTGCCTGAAAACACAGGAGTGCTTTTGAGTGCACTTTCATTCAATGGAAGCGCTGATGTCTGGGGTTTTGTACTCAACCTTCCTTGGATTGATCATGATATAGTGAAGAGGTCTCTACAAAAAAAGATTTGTTTTATCTTAGAGTGTGAAAGCATTGAAACGGTTCGAGCATTTTATGAGCTCCCTCTTTTTAAGGAGGTCTTTGAAAGTGCTGCAAACTTTTCAAGCTTTAGTGAATTTGCAATGGGCAATCCAGATCCAGATGTTTTAGAATATTTTAAGGGGATCGCATCTAGTTAATAGTTTGCAGCTTCTCAATTGATTTCAATTCGCAAGCAGGATAAATTATCT
Source organism: Simkaniaceae bacterium (assembly GCA_022763045.1). Taxonomy (GTDB): domain Bacteria; phylum Chlamydiota; class Chlamydiia; order Chlamydiales; family JACRBE01; genus JALEGI01. The sequence goes on from JALEGI010000020.1 coordinate 68,661, forward strand.
CGCATGCGTGGTTTTTGCCCTCTCGCATCTGGCTCAAAAGGCAATGCGATTTACATTGGCAGTGATGAGACAAAGCTCTTAATTGATGCCGGCATCAGTGTCAAAGCGCTCAAAGAGCGGCTTAACTCAATTGGCGTTGCCATTGAAGATCTCGACGCTGTCTTAATTTCTCACGAGCATAGTGACCACATCCGCGCTCTACCTGTTCTCTGCCGCAAATACTCCATTCCGATTTTGGCAAACAGTGACACTGCGCGCGCGCTGCTCGAGCACCTCACGGTGCGTCCAAAGTTTAAGATTTTCACAACAGGGGAGTCCTTTCACTTTGGCGATATTGAAGTGCACCCCTTTTCGATCCAACACGATACACTCGATCCGGTCGCCTTCACCTTCAAAATGGGTGAGATGAAAATTGGGGTGTGTACCGACTTGGGATTTGTAACGACTTTGGTGCGCTCACATCTTAAGGAGTGCGACTATCTGATGATCGAGTCAAATCACGAGCCCGATCTTGTACATGCAAGCTCACGCCCTCCCGTTTACAAGCAGCGGGTTCTTTCAAGACAGGGGCATCTTTCTAATGCTGCATGTGCAGAGCTCATTGCCGATGTCTACCATCCAGGCCTGAAGCAGGTCTATCTAGCGCATCTTTCTGAGGAGTGCAATCAACCCGATATCGCGCTCGAGACAATTCGCGCGCACTTAAGCAGTCGTGGCATTGACCTCGATCTCTCAATCGCTCATCAACACACGCCTTCTCAGGTCCTCACCTTCTGAAATCCTTCGTTGCAGCGCAACATAATCAGGGGGTGATCGCAATACATCTTCCATGGAGTGAAAATGTGCCACCAGCGGATATCGGCATTGCAGGTGAAGAGACTTCCAAGTTTGATCAGGAAGAATATGGGGAGGAGAAATGGCAGCAGCAGATAGTAGCTGGCGTGGTAGAGCCATTTGGGCAAGCAGCGAGAAATGCCATTGAGTATTTTTGTGACGCACCTTTCTATGCAGCGGGGCATTATCGGTCTCAAAACCATCATTAAAAGAGACATTTTCGTCTCTAAGGTCTTATCTGTGGCAAATTTGTAGAGGTATGCTGCAAGCGAGGTGCAGTTTTTTTTCATAAATGAGACTTTGGGAGGATTTTTGAGCATCTCTTCGATGCACTTTTTCAAAAGGTGACACCTTCCAGGGCGCAGAGCGTCGCGCAGCACATACTCGTGGCGAAAGCCTGGCGGAAAATGGGAGTAGACATCGGGGCTTTCCAGCGATTGGCGTCCGTTTAGATTTCCATTGATTTGCAGCTTCTCGCACGTGCTCCACTTTTCATTGGGCCAGCGCTGACCAATCGAATAGATGCGCCCCTCTTCATCGCAAAAGCGCACCCAAGAGTGGTTATGGCAGCACCAATTGGGCTTGTCGAGCGGCGCTTTTGTTGAGACGTACACTTCAATCCAAGGATTGCCAGGCTCGCGATGCTCATAGTCAAGAAGCGTTGGCTGATTGAGGCGATCGTGGTGCACAAGGCCTTGATCTGTCACGACACTATTGACTGGGGTGTATAGCTCTCTGCGGTGGCGAAACTCGCTCCACTTTTGCCACTCAATGCTTCCTTCCATCCGGACAGGAATGTGTAGCTCATCAAAGGCGGGTTGCAGTCGATAGTTGCTGATGGCGTGTTGCATGTGGTGGGAGAGGATAAATTGCGCTGCCTGATCGACAAATTGATCGACGGGTAGGCGGCCGCCAAACTTGATGCAAAGCGCTTTGGGCTGAAGATCAGAGTAGCGACGTGAGAGCTCCCATACCCTTTGGGCTTTGAGCTGCGTCTTTCGGTTGACCTCATGGGATCCTAAATAGTTGAGAATCCCATCGGCGTATGTATGCGCCTCTCTAGCTGTATTTACCCGCGTCATGCGGGCGATTATACAGCTTTTCGACGGATAATGCTAGCAACACTTGAGTGAATTAGCTCGCTTGTCATCTCCCGGGCTAAACGGTGTTGAGGCGTTTCGCTGTGGGGGGTTGTCACGCGACTAAATGTGAAGCCTAAGTCACGTAAATATTTTTGTATTGAAAAAGGGCCAGCTGTATGCAGAGCGCCAACGGCTGCAAAGATTTTTTTTCCCTCTTCCCAGGCGCGGCCGAAGCTCAAGGCCATTTCTAGATTGCGCTGTGGGATTTTGCAGTCAATGTCAGTTTTCGCTTTTTGCTGGGCAAGCAGTTCAAGATGCTTTGTGGCTCCAGTTCGCGTAATTTCCATTATGGCTATTAACATGCGGATGGTCTTTAACTCGATAGCAGAGCTGGTTTCTCCTTCAGATACTGCTTTTTGATGTGTTTCATAACTTTCAAGATCTATTACTTCTATTTTCTTACTTTTAGCAATTTTCATCAGTCTTAAGTCTAATCCCTCAAGGGATCTATTTGATGAGGCAAGTTTAAGATACTCTTCCAGAGCATCTGGTTCAATACCATCTTTGAAAAGATCCAGTTCAAATTCACCCTCGTGTTCAGGGCGTGTGATATCATATTCAACTGCTAGACAAGTTGAGCTCTCTAGTGCAGCTAAAACCGGTGGGGGAAAGTCGCGCATTCTGTCAGTTGCTACGTGGCAGGTTCCATAGAGGTATCCACAGACCTGACCATGCTTCATGACTTCCCAGAAAAAGCCATTAGGAGTGATAGAAGGCTCTATGGGAGTGAGCGCTACTCTGCTCAAGAGCGATTGTGTTGGTCCACCTGTTAGAATAACAAGAGCTTTTGGAATCGTACGTAAGACCTTTGCTACTCTTGCAGCCTCTTTTGTTGTTTTACATTGTATCGCCTCTTGCATACTTTCAAGCACAGGTCTTGCCTTTATAAGAAAATCAAGATCCATATCTTGTAGAGAAAAGGATACAAGTTCGTGTGAACCCAATTCATGCGCTTCACTTTTTGTTTTCGCAAAAATTTCAAAGAGCTTTGCTCCTTCTTTTGTGCAGAAAAGGGATAAAAAGAGATCTAACTGCGCTTTGTCTCTTGCAAAAGGCGTAAAAATGTCAATGAACATTGACTGAGTCTCCTCAGGAGAATAGAGGTTTCTAATTTCTTTTCCCTTTGCTCTGGCATCATCAATGATTGCCTTTTCCATAGGATTGACAGAATGGGGAAGAAAATTTGTCCATACCCTCATGAGTAGCTGAACGAATACTTTCTCAATTTCTCCCTCAATTGGTCCCTCTAAATTAAGGATCTCTTGCATCTCTTTTGTGTATCTTACATATTCCTCTGGAGTAATGAGTGCTCGAATTTGATGGAGTATCTCTGTAACTCCAGGTGAGTCGCTCATCTCCTTTGCATCATGGTAGATAACATCTACACGATCGATGAGCTCAAGAAGGTCTGGATTTGCCATCCCTGATGCATCTATAGCTGGTGTTGTATAGTAGACGGCACTGCCCATAGGTGCAGCCATCATGATTCCTTGTGTAGACATAAAAAACCTCCTAAAGTTGAAAGAAACTATATATTAGCTTTGTTTTTTTTTGAAATAATAGAATTTTTTTATTTAAATAAGTTTGCGTATTAAATTAATTAAAAGAAATGAGTTTATTTTCTACTGAAAGGGGACGATAAGGCCATCGCGCGCCGCCCGTAGCTCAAGCTCAATGCCGTTTTCTTGTAGAATCTGGCGGTGGAGCTCAAACTTGATTTGCAGCGTGATGTCGGTGTGCTTGGGATCATGGTGGGTCACAAACCAGCGGTCGCAGTCGACAAAGCGAAAGAGGGCACTTGCGTTGGAGATGGAGGAGTGCCCCCAGCCTATTTTCTGCTCGTACTCGCGAGGAAAATACTGCGCTTCGTGCACGATGATGTCGCAGCCTTGAAGAAACTCGATGAGCTCAAGATGGGGTTCGAGCAGAGCGTCATCGAGGGAGAGGTTTGTCGGCTTGTCGTGGTAGCCAATGAACATTTCATTGTCGGTGACGTAGCCGATTTTGGCGTGAGGCGTTGTGATTTTAAACCCGAGGGTGGGCCCGGGGTGGTAGGTGTAGCAGCAGTCGACGTGGATGTCGCCGACAGAGACGCGGTCTCCCTCGCGCAAGTCGAGGAAGTTGACGGTGGCGCGCATTTCGTCGAGGCGGATGGGGAAAAAGGAGTAGGCAAGTAGCTCTGTAAAGAGCTCTTTGGTGGTCTTTTCAAAGGAGACGGGGGTGTAGATGTTGATGGTGATGCCCTCACGATAAAGGGGATCGAAGAAGGGGAAGGAGGAGACGTGGTCGAGGTGGGTGTGGCTGATGAAGATATTTAGCTCTTGATGCTTGGAAAGATCAAGGTAATCGCCAAGGGGGCGGATGCCGCTGCCGGCGTCGATGATCACTAGGTCGCTGCCATCTGTGACTTCGAGACAGGAGGTGTTGCCGCCGTAGCGCATAAACTCGGGGCCGGAGACGGGCGTGGAGCCGCGGGTTCCCCAAAACTTCATGTATGAGGAGGAGAAGAGGGGGGTGGGATTGTAGACATTGCCGCTCTCTGTGGGAATTGAATGGCGCGGCTCAAATTTGCTGGGAGTGTGCGACCCTTTAAAATAGTCGGAGATTTTCTCAAAGAAGTAGTCGGCGGAGAAGGGTTTAATGATGTAGTCAATGGCTCCGTGATCGAGCGCGGCGTGGTAGTTTTGCACCATGACTTCGAAGGAGGTGACTAGGATGGGAGTAGTTTTCTCCAGCGAGTTCATGATCTCAATGGCGTGCATTTTAGGTAGGAGCAGATCGAGAACGATGAGATCGGGTTTAAATTTTTCGACCTCCTGAAGAACTTCGGGGCCTGTTTTTACAAAGTGAATGTCGTAGTTTTTGGCGTGGTCACCCTCTGAGATCATCGCGTGGAAACGCTCTGATGAATCTGCAATCAGAAGGCGCTTTTTACTCATCGAAGTCTCCCATCTCTTGATAGAGGACCTTGCGCGGTTTTGCGCCATCTTGCTTGCTGATCACGCCGTGCTTCTCGAGCTCATCCATCAGTGAGGCGGCGCGGGCGTAGCCCACTTTGAGCTTACGCTGCAAAAAGGTGGTCGAGGCGGTGCGTGTGGTGGTGACAAGCTCATGTGCCTGATCGTAGAGCGAGTCGCGCGGTCCGTCATCTTTGGAGCTTGAGAACATGTCGTCTTGGACCATGTTGTCAAACGATTTGATGAGATATTCAGTTGGGGTGCGATCTTTGATCCAGCGAATGACTTTGTTGATATCGTCGTCTCGAATGAAAACGCCCTGGGCGCGCACTAGGGTGGATGTGCCGGGAGGGAGAAAGAGCATATCTCCATTTCCAAGTAGGCTCTCACCCCCATTTTCATCCAAAATGATTTGGCTGTTGATCCGCGAGGCGACTTTAAAGGCGATGCGCGTCGGGAAGTTGGCTTTAATCAGGCCGGTGATCACTTCGCGTGAGGGGCGTTGAGTCGCTAAGATGAGGTGGATGCCAACGGCGCGGGCCATCTGCGCGATGCGGGCAATCGGGGTTTCTAAATCGGCGCTTGAGGTCATCATGAGATCGGCAAACTCATCGATGATCATGACAATAGTCGGCATCTTTGCCGGGACATCTTCATCCTCATCGGGGGTTGGTTTGCGCGAATTGAATGCCGAGATGTTGCGCAGTGAAAGGCGCTTGAGAATGTCGTAGCGGTTTTGCATCTCTTTGACGAGCCAGTTGAGCGCAGCGTAGGCTCCTTGCGGCTCAGTGATCACGGGAGCGATCATGTGGGGAAGGCCGTTAAAGGGGGTGAGCTCCACCTTTTTCGGATCGATTAAGATGAGCTTGGTCTCATCGGGATGAGAGGTCATCAAAATCGACATGATGATCGTGTTGATACAGACCGATTTTCCCGAGCCGGTCGCACCGGCAATCAGACAGTGGGGCATTTTTGTGAGATCGGCAATGACGTTATCACCGCTAACGGTTTTCCCAAGGAGGATGGGCACGCGTTGACGGGTGGCATTTCCCTCGTTATAGTGGTAGAGCATCTCCTTAAATCCCACCTCTTGAGGGTGAAGAGCGGGCACTTCAACGCCGACAGCGGCTTTACCGGGGATGGGGGCGATAATGCGAATTGATTTGGCCTGAAGATTGAGGGCAATGTCGTTTTCAAGTGTTTTGATGCGCTGCACTTTCACGCCAATGGCGGGGTGTACTTGGAAGGAGGTGATGGTGGGGCCGCAGTTGATCTCACCCACCTTGGCTTCAATCCCAAAGCTTGCGAGCGACTCTTCTAAAACAGCTGCCTGCTTCTCTAAGTCGCGCTTGACACTGGGCTGATCGACTTTCTTGGCATCGGTGAGCAGCGTGAGCGGTGGTAGCTCGTAGCCTTCGTGGGTAAATGTGCGCCCTTTTGAAACCTTAATTGGGGTCTCTTTGTCTTGGTAGGAGTTGATTTTTAGTGTCTTTGCGGCGAGCGGTTTGGGTAGCGGAGGGGCGTCATTCATGTCTTTGACAACCGTTTCGATCACTTGGCGCTTGCGCTCTTTTTGCCGCTCTTTGACCTTTTCAAGTCCGTAGGGCGTCGCCTTGGCAACGGGGGGCTCTGTGGCAAAAATTGGGGCCTCTTTGACTTCGGGTTTTTCGCGGGTGGTGATATCGATCACGATTTGCTTGAGCATGTCATAGACCCAGCGGCTGACAGAGGTGACCACATCGAGCACCGTGAGAAAGCGCACGCCGGTGTAAAGAATGAGCGAAACGAGCCAGACAATCCCAAAGGTAAAGCCGATGCCAACGTCGCTTAAGAGCTTTTGCATCGTCATGCCGGGCATGTCGCGGTAGAGGAAATACATTGGGACGCCACCCATGTTGTAGCGGACGTAGCGGTGGGAGTGGGCCCCTTTGAAAATAATCGCCTCTGAGTAGACGCGCGTTTTCAGCGCGCTGATTGTGAGCAGCTTTGTCTCAGAGAGGAGGTTCAATAAGACACACGAGGAGATCAAAAAGATCGAGAAGTAAAATGTTTTGATCCCAAAGTTCTCAATGCGCCTTCCAGAGAGAAAGCGCCAGCCAATCCAGAGAATGTAGGCGTCGATAAAAAATGAGGAGAGGCCAAAGGCGTAGTTCATTCCCCAGCCGATTGTGTAGCCTGCGAGCCCGAGCCAGTTCACTTTCGGGTCGCCATCGCTAAAGCTGAAGAGACATAATCCAAGCACAACGCCGAGCGCAAGGATCAAAAGACCCTTGGCTTCAGGATGATGTGTCGAGTTTTTCTTCTCCTTTTTTGGAGCGCCGTATACCTTGACCATACCCTACACGTATAACAGAAATAATAAATTGAAACAATGGGCGACCGACGAGATTTGAACCCGCGACCTCTGGAACCACAATCCAGCGCTCTAACCAACTGAGCTACGACCGCCACAAGATTTGATCCCACGATTTAACCAAAAAGGCGCTTTTTTTTAAACCCTTTTATTGCGAGCGCTTGGTAATGAGTCGATAAGAGGCAAACGCAAGGGGAGTGAGCGTTACAAGAAAAGCGAGTGAAAAGGGGAGCGAGAGGGTAAGGTTGTAGTGAAGCGCTTTGGGTGAGTAGATGATGGTGTTGAGCGTCAGTGTGGTGAGAAAATTATTGAGCGGATGGAAGATCCAAGGGAGGGCCAGGCCGCAAATGAGCAGGGCAACAGAGAGTGAGAGGAGCGCAGGTATAAATAAGTTGTAGAGCAGGGTGAGTAGAGGAAAAGAGCCGAAGGCGTAGAGAAGTAGGGGGAGCGTTGTTGTGTAGACAGCAAGAGAGAGAGCAAAGAGCTTGCGAAAGAGGATTGTTAGTAGATAGATATGCTTTTCAGCCACGGAAAAGCGCATTGCAGTTGGAGTGCGGTAGTAGGCAAAGAGCGCTTTGAGGTAAGAGTTATAGGGGGTATAAAAGAGCAAAATGCCAAAAGTTGCCAGATACGAGAGCTGAAAGCCAACATTGCGAATGCAGAGTGGATCGGTCAAAAGAGAGACAAGAAGAGCCACGCCAAAGGTGTTAATAGGCGTTGATCGGTAGCCTAAATATTGACCAATAAGCACAAGGACAATGGCGACCCACGCCCGTTGAATTGAGGGGCTAGGCCCGACAAAGAGGTAGTAGAGGCTAATCAAGACAATCAAAATCATGGCGCGGCGCTCATAGAAGGTAAAGGGGGTTAAAATGAGCGTAAAAAAGAGGGCCACCCATCCAAAGTGGAAGCCCGAGACTGCCAAAATATGACTCAATCCTACTTTTGCAAAGGTCGCGGCTAAAAAGGGGTGCTCCACCTCACCGGTAATTAGAGAGGCAAAGAGGGAGTAGACCTGAGTGTTTTTGTACCAGCGCCTCAGATACCCGCGGACACTCGACTTACACCTAATGCGCATCTCAAGAAGCGAGGGGCGCCACTTGCGCCGCTCGAGCTTGCCCTTCAGCCCAAAAGAGTAGGGGCCGCTTTGCACAAGCTTTCCTTTCACGTGATAGAGATAGCTCGCAGAGGGGCGTTTTGACTTGGGAAATTTCATCCAGATCGGCAGCGCGCGCCCCTCATAGTAGAGCTTGCCCCGATAGAGGTAGCTTTTTGCAAAGTGATTGTTTGCCATTTTTACAGAGGTAAATTTGACTAGCCCCTCGACAGCTTGAGGGTTTTTAAGTGTGATATTAGGCACCTGAGTGTGGCACCAACAAAAGGAGAAAATGAGCATCGCCCACAGCCCGATCAAGAGAAGGGGGCGCTTGATCAAGGGAAGAGACAAGAGCAGTGCCAGTATTAGTACTGGAATGTAAAAGTTAATTTTTAGCCACACTCCTAGCAAAACAAATAAAGAGGTTATAAAAGCAGGGTTAAATAAATAAAAATTATTTAAATTGTAATTATTAATAACCCAGTCTATATTAAGTCTGATTCTAGGAGGAGTGTCTATGAAAAATTTCATTATCGCAGCCTGTCTATCGCTCTCTGCCCTTCCAATTGTGGGAGCGGGGGAAACGATAACACATCACGAGATCTTATGTGAGCGCTATGGTAAATTGACCAAGAAAAATCAGACGTGTGAAGCGGTCTATTTCCATTTAAATGAGACAATCAAAGAGGCAGGACTAGAAGAATCACTTCCGCAAATTCAAGATGCCATCTTTTTTGCGACCTATAAACTCAAGGGAAAGCGCCTACCCGATAGCAAAGGGACTCCCTACATCGTGCACCCTCTGCGCGTGGCCCATCACCTGATTTCGGTGGGGCAGGTCAATGACCCCGATGTACTCGTTGCAGCAATTGTGCGCGATACAGGCTCGAGTGAAATCGCCAAGCGCTTCGGCGCCCAAGTTGCCCATTATGTCAATGACTTAAGAAGAAATGCCGATCTTTGTGAGGGCTCTGAGCAAATTCGCCTTGCTGAGACGTACCAGCTTCTAAAGTCGCATAAAAAACAAGATCCTAGCTTCCAGCAGTGGGCCCAGATGGTTTGTCTCAACGCGAGTGATGGCCCCCTAAAAGAGTCGGTGAGTAATCTGTTGAAGTAATTGTCAGCATCTAATATCCGTTGCCTCAAAGGAGGTGCACATGGATATGTCGATCATTAGCGGAGCTCACGGCGGTGGTGGTGTGAATAATCCACCTCCTGAAAATCTCACTCAGGGCGATTTCAATGGTTCAACACCTCTTTATAAGGTTTTAGCCAGTATCCAGGACCAGTTTCCCACTTTCAGTGGGGGAAATAAGGTCAGTTATGTGCGTTATGCTCAAGGGATGATGAGCTTTTTTACAACTTTGAAAGCCCTCGTTCCCAATTGTGGGAGCGGAGCAGATCAAATTATCCAAGATGCTCAAGAGGTTATAAATGGTTCGCAGAGATATCCATCAAACTTCCAAAATGAGATCAATCTTGGGCTGAGAAACATCAATTGTATGACAAAATCTCTAGATCAAATCTTTCCCCCAAATGGGGTTCCAATGGGGCTCTCGATTCTTGCTAGCAGATTGGGAGAGAGCCAAAACCTATTTGGGCCCGACCTATCACCAACAGACATAGCTGTTCGCAATGCACTGATCGAGCCGATGTTAGCGCAAGCACCAGCTGTTGGGTCGCTCCCAAGTAGCACCAATAAAACCTCTGGTGGCTTTGTGAATATGATGATTGCCTCTCAGATAAATCGTGTACTGAGCTCCCCGGATGCACAATCAACCTCAGACTCTTTAGAAGAGCTCAAAGATATAGGCCTACTCACCTCAACTGTTAATCCAAATGATTATACGGAATTTAACGACATGAGGATTTTTGGAAATGCGGCCTATTTTTTAAGCCAGCTTCCCACAAGTGAAATCACGAGCTCTCCCTTTTACCATATCATCACCAGTCTGATACCGAGTCTACTGCCTTCAAAACCAGATGGACCCGATTCAAGTACATGGAATTTGTGGGATATGGGAGGGTACATGTGCTCGATGGCAAGCCAAGTTAGAAAAGCGGCCTCTAGTGGCGAGCCGAGCGAGATTCTCTCAACGTTAACTGAAGTTGTCAGACAACAAATTCAATGGCAGCCCACGCTCAATGGAGAGCCCGCGCCAAACTTGCCCCCGCCTGTAGGCAATGGGCCTGCTCCTGCTACGGCCCTGTAGTCATTAGGGACTTATCCTCTAGCAAGGGAAGAAAATGTTCATATTGGCGTTTGTGAAGATCAACTAGTGATTTAAGGTTTAGAATGTCGTGACCGCCATTTCGGTATAAGTAAAGAATCGCTGGTGCGTTGCACCTTTTCAGAGCCGAGTAAAATTCAATAGCTTGGGATACGGGTACTCTCTTATCTTTGGCCCCGTGTAAGATCAAAAGGGGCGTACGAATATTGTCGACATAATTTATTGGTGAGCGCTTGTATAAGTTGTGGGAAGTTTCACTTGGTAGATAATCTGGGATGTAGTTGTGTATGTCAGTTGTATTATTGAAGGAGTTCAAATTAAGGATTCCAGCGCCTATACATGCCGCAGAAAAGCGGTCAGTTTTTCCCACAATCCATGCTGTGAGGTAGCCTCCATAGCTCCAGCCACACACTCCCATACGTTTTTCATCGACAAGCCCTTTTCCAATGAGCGCATCGACACCGCTCATGACATCATCAAAATCTCTTCCGCCAAAATTGTTTCTATTTCCAGAGCGAAATTTCTTGCCATAGCCCGTTGAGCCCCTGAAATTGGGTTGTAAAACGATAAAGCCCTTCTGAGCAAGAGTGGCAGTTGGAGGTACTAAACGCATGCCAAGAAAGCACTCTAATGCGCCGCCCGCAGGTCCCCCATGTAGTTGCAAGATCAATGGATAACGCTTCCCTTTTTGATATCCAAAAGGTAGGGTTAATATCCCCTCTATTTTCTCCCCATCAGAGCTCTCCCACTGAAAAATTTCAGTTTTTAGATTGATCTTTTCAAGATTTTGATTGTGATTGGTCAGTTTTTTTGGTTGGAAGTGCTTTGTATTAGTGCAATAGGCCTCTGCGGGTTTCTCAGATGTTTGTAAATTGAGTCCAAGCCACTCTCCATTTTTACTCAATGTTGCGCTTGAAAAAAACCAGTTATCATCATCAAAGCGCTCTGCTGGGCTACCATCTACCGGAACCTTCCATAGAGAAACTTTTGTTTTACACGGCTCTGATACTAGAAGAGCTTTTCCCTGGTTAATCCAACCTAAGAAGTAAGAGGAAAGATAGCACGAACCACGGTTGGGTGTTTTTGATAGGAGTTTATAGCTGCCACTCTCTAAGTTATAGAGAGCTAGATCTTCATAAATAGTATAGTGCGCTTTTTTATCGCTTTTAACAAAGGCCAGAGACTTTCCATCTGGAGAGAACTTGGGAAATGATTGACGTGGGGAAATTTGACGTAGGTTGAGTAAATGGCCGTTTTGTAAATCTACAATGGCGATTTTCTGTTGTTTGTAATATGTGTCAATTCCACCCTGGGAAATATAGGCAAAGGCTATTTTTGTCCCATCTGGGGACCAATCAAAAGCACTGACTCTAGAGCCAAAATCTCCAGTGGAGATTGGATGATAATGTTCAGGTAGTAATGCTTCATAGTTTCCTTGCAAATCAGTCAGATAAAGCTGCGTCTGTTTCTTTGCAGTTTCAAACTTATAAGCAGGTAAAGCGTCAGCTAAGGAGTCCTTTCTTTTCGCAATAAATGCAATTTGACTGCTGTTTGGAGACCATATAAAGGTGTCCACTCCTTGTGGTAGATCTGTAATTTTTTTAGAGGAGCCACTTGCGAGATCGAGGATATGTAAGTTTAAGGCACCTCCATTTTGTTTCAGATAAGCAACCGATTTGCCATCTGGAGAGTAGCTTGGAAAGATACTGGAATCTTTTCCAAAAGTAAGGAGGGAAGAGGTGAGGTTTTGGTCGATTTTTCCTTGCCATAGCTGAATCTCGTGGCGATCTTCTTTAAGATGAAACGTGGTGTTTGCGTATACAAAATTTTCACCGTTTGGTGAAATTTCAATATTGCGAGGGAGGTTCACATTTAAAAAGGAATCTATTTTCCACTCGGCGTGAAGCGCGCATAAGATGATAAGTGACAAAAGAGCGATTTTTTTCATGAGGTTTTCTCCTTGAGAAGGGGGATAAAGTGATCATAGTGTCTTTGCATAGCGTCTAAGAGCATTTTGGGGGTGGGGAGGTTGTGTCTGGCCTTGCGGTAGATGTAAAGGCTCACTGGAATGTTGCGCTTTTTTAGTGCTGTGTAGAGCTCAATGCTCTGAGAAAGGGGAGCTCTTTGATCTTTGGCCCCGTGTAAGATCAAAAGGGGCGTCTTCATCTGATCGACATAGTTGATGGGGGAGCGCTCGCTCAGCAAGGTCGAATTCTGCCCTGGAAAATAGTCGGGGATATAGCTATAGATATCTGTCGAGTTATTCAGTGAGGTCAAGTTTGATAGTCCTGCCCCCATACACGCTGCTGCAAAGCGATCGGTCTGTCCGATGATCCAAGCAGAGAGATAGCCGCCGTAGCTCCAGCCACTCACGCCCATGCGCGATTCATCGACAAGCCCTTTTGCAATGAGCGCATCGACTCCAGTCATGATATCTTGATAATCTCTTCCACCAAAGTCGTTGATGTTTCCCTTTCGAAACTTCTTTCCATAGCCAGAAGAGCCTCTAAAGTTGGGCTGAAAGATGACAAATCCCTTTTCTGCTAAAGTGGCTACCGGTGTCATGAGCTCAGTGCCTAAAAACCGCTCGCATGCGGCCGCGGCGGGACCTCCATGTAAATGCACAATGAGGGGATAGCGCTTGCCCCTTTGGTAGCCGCGCGGCAAGGTAACAAGCCCCTCAATTTGCGTGCCGTCTGCGCTTTTCCATTGGGTGGTGATTGTCTTTGCCTCAATTTGCAGTAGGCTGTTGTGATCAGTCAGTTTTTTTGGCTCAAAGGCTGTGGTTGAAGTGTAGTAGACCTCCTCTGCTGTTTCAGAGGTTTGTAGGTTTAGACCTAACCACTTTCCATTGTGACTTAATTTGGGGTTGATAAAGACCCACTTGTCGTTATCAAATCGCTCAATGGAGTCCCCATTGGCGGGAACCTTCCAAAGTCCTTGCTTTGTTTGACTCTCCTCAGTCACCAAAAGAGCTTGACCTCCATCAACCCAGCCAAGAAGGTAGGTGACTAAGAAACCTCCACCTCGATTGGGAGTTTGAGCAAGTGTTCTGTAGCTGTCATTGAGACAATCATAAATCATTAGGTCATCGCAAAAGGTGTAAAGGGCTCTTTTATCGCTCTTCAAAAAGGCAAGAGAGTCTCCGTCAGGGGAAAACTTCGGGGTCGATTGGCGGGGGGCAAATTGGTGTAGATGGGTCAGCGCACCGGTTTGTAGATCGAGAATGGCGATCTTTTGCTTTTTGTATATGGCATCGATGCCGCCTCGTGTAATATAGCTGAAGGCAATTTTTTGCCCATCTGGAGACCAGTCAAACCCATCAAGGCGCAAAGAAAAATCACCAGTGCCAATTGGATTGTAGCTATCGGGTAGTAGTGACTTGTAGTTGCCATCTAGGTCTGCAAGGTAGAGTTGCGTTTCATTTTCCCACCACTGAAATTCAAATACAGGCGGCTTTTCACAGCTCTTTGGAGGCGCTTTAGCGACAAAGGCAATTTGCTGGCTATTGGGTGCCCATTTAAAGGTGTCAATGCCAGCTGGCAAGTCTGTGATTTGTTTTGAGGTGCCGCTTGCTCGATCCAAAACATGCAGGTTCAGTGCTTGGCCGTCGTGTTTGAGATAGGCAATTTGCGTTTCATCTGGAGAGAAGCTGGCATAAAAGGTGAGGCTATCCTCTAGAAGCAGAGGAGCTGGCGGTGCCGATCCATTTGTTTTCCCTTGCCAAAGATGCGATTTCGGGCAATTTTTTGCTAAGTCAAGCGTGCGATTTGAATAGACAAACGCCTCTCCACTTGGTGCAATCTCTATCTCGCGACAGAAGTGAAGATCAAAGAAAGAGTCGAGATTCCATTGGGCGTGAAGGGCGCTTGCAATAAGGAGAGAAAAAAGTACTTTTTTATTCACGACGGGCTGCCTCTATTGAGAAATTAGCGATCGAGTATACTCTAGTTACTATTTATTTCAATCAGACAAAGAGACCTCTCCAAGCCTTTTGTCGAGCAAGAAAGGTTCCTTTCTCAGGCGAGCTATCGAAACTCTCTTTTGCCATAGGAGCTGTGATTCCGCCTAAAACTGTAAGAGTTAAGTCTGCTCCCCTAGCTTCCAAGTGCTTGTAGATGTCATGTGCTCCACTAAGAGCTGCGTAGTGAGCGGGGGTGAAGCCAAGCCTATCAACGGCGTTGATATCTGCACCAGCATCGAGTAAAAGTTTGACGCACTCTAGAGCCTCTCCAACGGAGGCCGCAAGAGCTAAAGGTGTTTTGCCAGATGAATCTTGCACTCTGTGGTCTGCTCCTGCGTTTAGCTCCTTTTCCATAGTCTTTTCATCGGCGCGCATTGCAGCGTCATGGAGAGCGGGTTTGTAACATACTGCTTTGTGCTCTTTCCAGTGATTTGTTTGACAAGCTCGATTGCAATATGTCGCAAAAAGACAGCGGGCACACTTGTTAAGTTTGACATCTGTTTTGTTGCAACCAAAGCAGCGTTTTGTACTAGCGTGGGGGGGCGTAGTATGTTCAGTTACTGATTTAATCATTAATCTCCTCCTATGAAACCGAGATAGTTTACACAAAATTGGTGTTATTTCCATAGAGGAAATTGTTCGGAGAAATATAACAGTAGAGACTAGTCTTTTTTCTTGAGAATGTCGTCATCAATGACGCGGGTGATGAGACGCGCGCCGCGGATCCCTGTTAGATAGTGGAAGAACCACTGAAGCGAGACGCTAAAACGATTGCGAAAACCGACGAGGTAGGCGACGTGTAGCAGCGCCCAGCCAACCCAGGCGATAAAGCCGGTGATGCGTAGCTTTCCCATGTAACCGACTGCGCGGGCAGTTCCGATGGTTGCCATCGACCCCTTGTCAAAGTACTTGAAGGGTTTGCGCTTGCCCTTTTTTCGTAAGAGACTAGCGACGTAGCGCCCCTGCTGGATGGCGGTGGGGGCAATCGCTGGTAGTGGCTTGCCATCTTTACCCAAGACGCAAGCGGCATCGCCAATGACAAAGATGTTGGGGTGACCTTTCACGGTGAGATCGGGCTCAACCATGACGCGGCCGGCGCGATCGAGCTCGGTGTCGAGCGTTTTAAGGATGGGGGAGGCTTGGTTGCCGGCAGCCCAAATGATATTTTTAGCTGGGATAAATTCCTCTTTGATGTAGATCCCCTCATCTGTCACGTTGGTGACGATTTTATCTAGGAGGACTTTGACTCCCATTTTCTCAAGGTCGCGTTTTGCTCTGTGAGAGAGCTTTTCTGGAAAGGGGGGCAGAACGCGAGGGGCGCCTTCGATGAGAAAGATTTTCGACTTTTCGGGGCGAATGCGGCGAAAGTTTTTGAACATTGTTTTGTGGGCGATTTCGGCAATAGAGCCTGCCATTTCAACGCCCGTTGGGCCGCCGCCAATGACGACAAAGTTGAGAAAGCTTTTGGCCTCTTCATAAGAGTCGAGACGCTCTGCTGTTTCAAAGGAGATGAGTACACGCTCTCGGATGTTGATTGCATCGGCAATTGTTTTGAGCCCTGGCGCTAGCGCTTCCCACTTGTCGTTTCCGAAGTAGGAGTGGCGCGCCCCGACGGCAAGGACAAGATAGTCAAACTTAATGATATCGCCATTCATAAGGTGAATTTCGTTTTTCTCTTTGTCAATTGAGACGACGTTTCCCATGATGACGGAGGCATTTTTCTGATCTTGAAGGACTTCGCGCAGGGGTGTGGCAATATCTGCAGGGGAGAGGGCAGCTGTTGCTACTTGATAGAGAAGCGGCTGAAATAGGTGGTGATTTGATTTGTCGACCATGAGAATTTCAAGGCGCGTGCGACGCAATTTTTGCGCGCAGTTGAGCCCACCAAATCCTCCTCCGACAATGACAACGCGATCATAATTCATAGATATAAATCCCTCGTTTAACATATAAATCATTAGACTTCCGCGGTCAATGGAGTTTTTATGCTAACGGTAAAAGACCTCTTCGAGAGGCATGGAAAAATGTTGTGTCTAAGTCTTGCCTCTGGAAAAAGTGGCCTATCGCGTGCAATTCGCGCCCCTGAAGCTGAGAGACCTGGGCTCGTTTTGTCGGGCTATATGAAGGGATTTTCCCAAAGGCGCATCTTGGTTTTTGGCAAACCCGAAATCGACTATCTCAGAGATCTTGATGTTAAGGTGCGGATCAAACGATTGCAGGCGATTTTGACGCCGAAGGTGCCTGCCGTCATCGTCGCGCGTCGCTTCCGCCCCCCAAAAGAGCTAACCGATTTGTGTGATCAAGAGGATATTGCCCTCTTTCGCTCGAGCATGCCAACGATGGATTTGATGAATAAGCTCAGCGTGATCTTGTCGGATGAATTTTCCCCAACGATCTCGTGTCATGGAACCTTAGTTGAGTCGTTTGGTGTTGGGGTGATGATCCAAGGCGATTCGAGTGTAGGAAAAAGTGAGACGGCACTTGGAATGATTGAAAGGGGACATCGGCTGATCTCCGATGATGTTGTACTCGTTCGAAAACGCGAAGGGTCGTATCTTGAGGGAACAGGTCCTGAGCTCACGCGGCATATGCTCGAAATTCGCGGCATTGGTATTATTAATGTGGCCCACCTTTACGGCGCTGTCTGTATCAGTGAGAGCAAAGAGATCGACCTGATTGTGAAGTTAGAGGAGTGGGATGATGCCCATTTTTACGATCGCATTGGCTTAGAAGAGCGTCACAGCGATATTTTAGGGGTAAAAGTGCCCTTTTATATCATGCCTGTAAAACCGGGGCGCGATGTTGTTTTGCTCCTTGAAACAATTGTGCTCAATCACCGCTTGAAGGCAATGGGCTATAACTCGGCAAAAGAATTTAATGTGAAATTGCTTGAGATGATATCCAAGAAGTCTGTAGCATTAAAATAAGGCTTGGAGTAAAATCCCCTCTTTACAGTTTTTTGGAGATAGTCTTGGGGACAAAGACGAAAGAAGAGATCTACTTAACCGGATCCCCTGTCAGCGATGGAATCGCAATTGGCAGGCTCTACCATTTGCGTAAATTCGATGCTGTCGACCTTCCCACTGTTACTATTGAAAAATCTCAGGTCGAGGGTGAAATCGATCGCTTCCGCTCAGCGCTAAGCTGCTCCAAGGATGATCTTGAAAAGCTCCAATCATCGCTTCTTTTAGAGGGATCGAATGAGGCTGTCGGTATTTTAGACACCCACAAGCAGATGCTCGAAGATCCCGTTCTCACAACCGATGTTGAAGAGGACATACGCAATGGACTTCTAGACCCCGAATCGGCATTTCGCAAGGTGATTACTAACTATGAGCGGCAATTTGAGGCTGTTGATGACGCCTTTTTCCAAGAGAGACTTACCGATATTCGCGACCTTGCCTCTCGCGTTTTAGGCCACTTGCGCCCAATGGGTGATGCCCCCTCCATTCCACAAGGCTCTGTCATCTTTGCTAAAGAGCTCATCCCCTCCGACACGGCAGAGGCGCCCCAATCGAGCGCTGCTGCCTTTCTCTCTGAAAAGGGGGGAGAGACCTCACATGCTGCCCTTATCGCTCGAGCAAAAGGCGTTCCATTTGTCGCCAATGTCGACTTCACTATTTTGGAAAATGCTGATGACACCATTGTGATTGTCGATGGCACAAAAGGATTTGTGATTCTCAATCCCACAAACGAAACGCTCGATCGTTATGAGAGCTTAAGTGAAGAGCATCGTGGAAGGCAGGTTTACATCCTCAAAGAGGCGCACAAGCCCTCTATCACACAAGATGGCGAGAAAATCCACGTTCTTGCCAACCTCGAGCACCTCGAAGATCTCTCGTTTCTCAATAAAGTGGGAGCCGAGGGGATCGGCTTGCTGCGCTCTGAATTTCTCTTTATGAACCGCGACATTGGCTACTGCACAGAAGAGGAGCAGCACGAAGTCTACCACTACCTCTTTAATCAGACAAATCAGATGCCCGTTACCTTCCGCCTTTTCGACATCGGTGCAGATAAAACGCTCTCAAAAGAGCTCCTCAATGAAGTTAATCCTGCACTCGGCTGCCGCTCTATTCGCTTCCTTCTCAGACACCGCCACATCTTCCGTGCACAGCTCACCGCCCTCTTGCGCGCCTCGACAAACAAGAACGTGCGCCTTATGCTACCGTTTGTTTCAGATATCACCGAGCTACGCGAAGTGAAGCAGTGCGTACACGAGATTGCAAGCTCCCTTGGCATCGAGCACATTCCTCCCATTGGCTGCATGATTGAGACGCCAAGTGCTGTTGTGATGTCTGATCTTCTCGCTAAAGAGAGCGACTTTCTCTCAATTGGCACAAATGACCTTCTTCAGTACACACTCGCGGTCGATCGCACCAATGCTGGGATCTCAGACATCTACAAAGCGACGCACCCCTCAATGGTGCGCATGATTGAAATGGTTGTGAAAAGTGCCCAGACGCACGGAGTACCGCTCAGCATTTGTGGCGAAATGGCCTCAAACCCGCTCTTCGCGCCCCTGCTTATCGGTCTTGGCATTCGCACAATCTCGTGTGCGCCTCGCTACATCCCGATTATTAAGCATACGCTGCGCAACATTTCTGTTGAAGGCGCTCACCAGATTACAGAAAAGGCAAAGACTCTTGAAACAGCCTCTCAAGTCAATGATCTATTGACTCACGCCATAGCAAACTCTTGATCAAAAATATTGGAGCTTATAAGAGGGTGTTCAGGGGGCCGCAGATTTGCACTAAAGTGATGAAGGGTTGTACTCGGGCGGATAGCGTACGCCCTTCATCACTTTAGTGTGAAGATGCGGTGCCCTGATGCACCCTCCTACTAAAAGGGGAGGCCCATTTTATTCATGGGATTATCGGATTTGGCTTTAGCGTGTGCCTCCTCAAAAGCAGAGACAAGCAGATCTTGCAGAGCATCGACATCTTCTGGGTCGACGCACTCAGGGTTAATAGTAATTTTTTTAACTTTCATCGAGCCGTTAAGAATTACTTTGACAAGGCCGCCTGCCTCACCAATAAATTCTTTATTTTCCATCTCTTCTTGCATTTTGCCCATCTGCTGCTCGAGCTGACGCGCCTGCTTCTTCATTTTGGAAAAACCACTACCCATAACTATTACCCTTAATTAGTTCCCTCAATTATAATGCAGAGGACCAAAAACTAAAAGGAAAAATTTGGTGACAAAAATTGTTTTTAAAACTGAGCGAGCGATTGCCGAAAAGGCATTAGCCGATTTAGAGGAAGCAGGGCTAACACGGCCGCGTAAACGCTTCAAGCTCGATGGGGCGCTTGATTCGGTTTTTGGAGCGATTGCACGCGCGATTATTTCCTTTGGTATTTGGTTCTACGAGCGCGTTTTATGCTGCAGACCTAAAACAAAGGCAGGTCTTGTTTTGAAGGAGTGCTCCACTCTGCTCAAAGAGTCAATTGAACTTGAGAAGCAGATAAAGCCGATGAGACCTGGTGGAGATGCGCGACTCAAAGAGATGATGTGCAAGCTGCATTTGCAACGCGCGCAGAGAATTCGCGATCGCGCTGTGGGCATTGCTGGGGTTTCAGGTTCTATGCGCCTCTCGGAGAATCTCCAGAAGATGGTGGTTGCTGTGAAGAACATGACAGTCTATTTGAAAAACCGCTTTGTTGCTCAGGAAAAAATACTCAAGAAGCCCGATCCAGATGCCAAGAAAAGAATGCAGAAGCCCAAACTTGCTAAAATTGACGGTAAGGTCCTAGATAGAATGGATGCGTTTAAACCGAAGAACATTGGAAAACCAAGGCCTCGCAGGCGCTAATCTAGCGACCCACCAAGCTCAACCTGGGCAAAGCGCAGCAAATTTTCCCTTCGAATCGCAGGATTGACTCCAGGAGACTCCTCTTTTTTTGCTTCAACAACCTCCACCTTTTCGGGCTCAGGCTCGGGCGGTTTTACTTGAGCCTTTGGTGGCTCTGGCGGAGGGGCAGGTTCGACTTTTTTAGGCTCTGACGCGGGTGGTAGCTCCACCTTTTTTTCGACAGTGATTGGCTCGACCGGGGGCTTTGGCATTTCTCGCATGCCTTTAAGTTGATCGATAAGAGTGTCGATTGGCACGCGCTGTGACGATTGAATGATATGCAAGAGCACCATCTCAATGTGCAGGCGGGTGTAGGGAACTTTTTGTGCGAGAAGATCTGTCAGGTATTCAAGTACCTCGAGGCAGTGATCTTTTGTGAGGGGAGGAGGCGTTTTGCTTGAGAGAATCCCTAGGTGCACCTTGAGGTGGTTGCGGTAGTGGGTTGCGAGCGTTTCGATAAAGTGGGTGTGGTCGATGCCTGAGGTGAAAATGGTCTCTGCAAGGGTGAAGGCCGTTGCGATGTCGCGACATACGTAGGCCTCATCGAGTGCATCTAAAATCTTTTGTGGCAGAAGCCCAAGCGCCTGCGTCACATGATCGAGTTCAATAGCCCCGGTATTCGAACAGAGAATCTGATCGAGAATCGACTCGGCGGTGCGCATCGATCCCTCAGCCTTCTCGCCGATGAGCTCTAGAGATTCCTTTTCAATTTTGGCCTCTAAGCTCTGTGCAATTTGCGCCAGTTTTGCAGTGATTTGCGCAAGGGGAATCCGGTGCAGATCGAAGCGTTGGCAGCGCGAGGAGATCGTAGCCGGGACTTTGTGCGGCTCAGTTGTGGCAAAAAAGAATTTCACATTTTTTGGGGGCTCTTCGAGCGTCTTGAGCAGCGCATTGAAAGCCTCCTTGGTGAGCATGTGCACCTCATCGATGATGTAGAGCTTGTAGTTGGAGGTTGTGGCGTAGGAGACCGTTTCATTCAGGCTGCGAATATCATCGATTCCGCGGTTGGAGGCGCCGTCGATTTCGATCACATCAAGAGATGATCCCGAGGTGATTTCTCTGCAAGAGGTGCAGCTGTTGCACGGCTCGTTGTCTTGCGGCTCTTGGCAGTTGAGCGCCTTTGCTAGAATACGAGCGAGCGAGGTTTTTCCCGTGCCGTGTGGGCCGCAAAAGAGGTAGGCATGGGCGGTGCGCTGCATGCTGATTGCGTTTTTGAGAGTTTTGACAATAGCTTCTTGACCGCAAACTTCGGCAAAAGTTTGAGGGCGAAATTTTCGCGCGATGACCTGATATTTTTCCATAAATTGAGATTCTATCATTAACGGTTGTCCGATTCAAGAGGTTTAGATGCGGCCAAAAGCTGCACAAGCAGCGCTGCTTGTGCAGCAGTCGCTGTACAAGTTATTACATAATGTGATATGAATTATTTGCATTAACTGAGTCTTGGGATGTCAAGCGACCGACTAGAAAAAAAAGCTGTAAAAAAAATCCGAGAGCACTTTCGCGACGATCGCTTCGGTGAGCGCATGCTCATTGTCATGACGCTCCTTCTATTTCTTCTCGCCTTCTTCCATTTTAAAGAGGTGCGCGTCGATATCCTTCCAGTCAACTCTACCTCGAGACAATACGTCGTTGCCCAGGTCGATTTTCAGTTCCCCGATCAGGAGGCGACTCTGCTCTTGCGCAGAGAGGCGGTGCGCGATATTGGCACGATCTATCAGGTCTCTAATTCGGAGGTCCACCAAAGGCGCGTCGAGTTCGAGCAATACTTAATTGAGCACCGCGACTGGCGCTCACGGCTCTTCTCAATCACGTTTGAAGAGGTCTACAATGCGGCCGATCTGGTCTCAAAAATGCTCGAAGATGCCAAGCTCACTGACGCGCGAACGTATGAAAAGATTCGCCAGAGTGGCGGCGATCTCTCGCAGTACTTTATTGTGGAAAATCCAAGTGCAGATGGATCGATGTATTTGTCCTCGAGTC
Source organism: Simkaniaceae bacterium (assembly GCA_022763045.1). Classification (GTDB taxonomy): domain Bacteria; phylum Chlamydiota; class Chlamydiia; order Chlamydiales; family JACRBE01; genus JALEGI01. The sequence continues at coordinate 91,069 of JALEGI010000020.1, forward strand.
TATGGGATGCGATCGAGACACGGGTGGTTAAAAAGTATGGTTTTAAGCGCAAGGCGGTCAACTATGTGATCGACTACTACTCCGATGCTAAGTGGAAGCTCTCTGAAGATAACGATACGCAGTCGTTTTTCCGCCAGGCGGTTGAGGCGTCGGTGCCGAGTCGCTACACGGATGTGAAGGAGGGCTCGACGCTGATCAAGCGTGGCGACCAGATCAACGATAAGCAGGTGGCGATGGTGCAGGCGATGAAAAAGCAGATCGCCGATTCACGCAACATCTGGGATTTTGAAGGGATCATCGGCTCGCTCTTTTTCGCTCTGATTGTGGGCGGGATTGGTATCTACTACGTCTACTTCCACCAAAAAGAGGTGGCTATTTCGGTGCGCAGGCTTTGCCTGTATGTCACGATTGTGATTTTGACTTTGGTCATCGCAAAGGTCTCTGAGTATTTTTTAGTGCGCGCTTCGAACTACTTTTTCCAGATGATCCAGTATCCGCTCTTCATCCCCTTTGCGGCGCTCTTGATTTGCGTGCTTTTGAACAAGAACTTGGCCCTTTTCACAACATTTATGCTCACTGTGATTATGGGCATTTCCCTCTCAGTCGATCACTCGCGCTTTTTGTTCATCAATATGGTGACGGGGATGGCAACGATTTTGTTTGCCAAGTCGATGCGCAAGAGAAAGGAGGTTTTCACAGTTTGTGGAGTTGCCTGGCTCAGCGCAATTCCGGTGATTTTTGCCTTTCATCTGGCGATGAATACCCTCTGGGATGTGGTCATCTTGATTGATCTGGCCTCAACTTTCTTATCGATGCTACTGACTGCACTGATTGTGATTGGCCTTCTCCCCATTTTGGAGGGGCTCTTCCACATCATGACAGATATCACGCTGATGGAGTACATGGATCCAAATAATGAGCTCTTGCGCAGACTCAGTATCGAGGCTCCAGGCACCTACCAACACTCTCTAGTTGTGGGAAGTTTATCCGAAGCTGCCGCGCGCGCTATTGGAGCCAACGGCCTCTTTTGCCGCGTTTCTACGCTCTATCACGATATTGGAAAGCTCTTTAATCCCCACTACTTTACCGAAAATCAGATGGGTGGCTTTGATATTCACCAGCTGCTCACTCCAATTGAGTCGACTCAGGTGATTATCGCCCACGTCGCGGAGGGAGAGGCGCTAGCGAGAAAGTATGGGCTGCCGCGTCAGTTCATCGACATCATTCGCGAGCACCACGGGACAACGATTGTCTATTTTTTCTACGCCAAGCAGGTTGAGCAGATGGGAGGCGATGTCGACAAGGTCAACGTCAATTCCTTCCGCTATCCAGGGCCGAAACCGCGCTCAAAAGAGTCTGCAATCATCATGATTGCAGATACAGTTGAGGCGGCCTCACGGGCAATGGAAGAGCCCTCAGAGGAGGCAATTGCAGAACTTGTTGATCGTCTAGTCGATGACAAGGCAGATGAGGGGCAATTCGATGAGTGTCAGCTCACTTTTGAAGAGCTTGGGATTGTCAAAAGGGCGATTGTGAAGACCCTCGCAGTCACGCGCCACCTAAGAATCAAATATCCGGAGAGAAAGTGAGAAAGCTTGGCTTTGCACTTGTGATCTTTAGTGCAGCATTTGCTGAGTATAAAGAGCTCATTCCGACACCAGAGCGTCTACGTGATGTCGAAGTTGGCCTGCAGTTTGTCACAAATGAAAAACCCACCTACTACATTGAGACGATACAATCTCTCTACCAAACGGACAAAAGCCTGCGTCACACCGTTTTTATTCAACCGCGCACATCGTATACAAACTATGTCACAACTTCCAATGTGGGATTTGGCTACAGGTATCTCTTCCCAAATAATAATTGGCTGATCGGATTTGATACCTTTTATGACTTGAGATGGAAGCGCTACTTTCAACGTGTGGGAGTTGGAGCGGCAGTCTATAATACGTGGTTTTTCTTCCGGGCTAACTACTATCAGAAATTGACTGGGATCAAAGCAGGTGAAAGAGCGATGAGCGGCTCGGATTTGGAGATAGAAGTTCCCATTCCTATGCTACCCTGGGCGCGTTTTGCAGGAACGTATTATTTCTTTGATGCCAAATAAAATAAGAACATCAATGGATGGCAGGCGAGTTTTCGCACGCATCTTTCCGACTATGTCTCTTTGGAATTTGGTGCCACATATGATCAGACGAGCCGCTACAACAAGTTCGCGATTATTAAATTGCGCCCTGGTCGTCCTACAGATGTGCAATATACCTTAATGCGAAATCCCTTTATCAAATCTGTTGCGCCACAAAATGTGAAGGACCTCACAACTATTGCCGCGCAAAGAAACAACTATGTGATCATCGAAAAGGTGAATTGATCATTTTTGGTTTGAAAGATCATTGATGAGGTTGTCGAGCTTGGTGTCAAGCTGCTTGATCATCTCCTCAAGATTATTCTCACATGGGGCGCGCACCGCTGCATAGATCTTCACCTTGGGCTCAGTCCCTGAAGGGCGAATGACAAGCCTTGAGCCATCCTCGAGGTGGAGGGTAATGACATTTGATGAGGGAAGGCCTTCTGGACGCGAGGCGTCATTGAGATAATCCTCAACACGGACAACTGGAATGTTGTGGACCGCTGATGGGGGAGAGGCGCGCAATTTTTGCACAAAGGCATTCATCTCTTCTTGGGCGCCAGAATCAAACTTGAGACTCTGCTGCTTTTCACGAAAAATTCCGTGCGTTCTGTAGAGGTCATAGAGATAGGAGAGAAGCGTACGCCCCTCTTTTTTTGCACGCTGCGCAATTTCTGAGATAAGACAATTGGCAATCATCGCATCTTTATCGCGCGAGTGGGTGCCAAAGAGATAGCCGTGCGACTCTTCAGCGCCAAATAAGAAAGAGTAGCCCTCTTCAGACGATTCCCACTGGCGAATCAGCTCGCCAATGTATTTAAATCCAGTGAGCACCTCATAGCAGCTGACGCCATAGCTCTCACAGATCACGCGAAACATCGGAGTTGAGACGATGGTTGTGATGGCAGCGCTGCGCTTAGGCATAATGTTTTGCTCTTGCAGCGAGCTGAGGATGTAGTCAAGACAGAGGACGGCAATCTCATTTCCATTGAGTTGGATCGTACGCGACTTGTGGAGAAAGGCAACACCAATGCGGTCGGCGTCGGGATCAGAGGCGAGCAGAATGTCGCGTTCATGTTCTTTCATCTGGTGGATGCCGATTTCCAGGGCCGTGGGATCTTCCGGATTGGGAGAGGGGAGTGTGGGGAAGTCGCCATCTGGAGTCGATTGCTCCTCGACGGTCTCAAGGTCGTGAAAGCCCCAGCGCTCGAGCGCTTGCGGCGTCATGGTGATGCCACATCCGTTGAGGGGTGTGTAAACAATTTTTAGATCATTCGAGTGCCCGCGCATCAGACTTAGCTTTGTCAGTGCATTGAGGTAGGCCTGGTCGGTCTCTTCGGTCAAATAGGTAATGAGTGGATCGTCTGAATCTGCAAGCTTCACCTCTTTTTGTGAGTGGATATTGCTAACCTCTTCGACGATCTGCTTGTCGTGAGGGGCAACAACTTGCGCCCCGTCAAAGCCGTAGACCTTATAGCCATTGTATTCTTTCGGGTTGTGCGAAGCTGTAATCATGATTGCGCCAATCGCCTTTTTACTGCGACAGGCAAAGGAGACAAAGGGCGTTGGGCGCAAATCAAAAGAGAGGTGAGCGGTGATGCCGTTGCCCGCTAGAACGCGCGCGCTTTCAAGGGCAAACTCCTTCGATCGGTGGCGGCAGTCGTAGCCAATCACAACACCACAGGCTTTTTTCTCCGGAAATTCTTTGATGAGATGATTGCATAAACCCTGCGTCGCTTTGCGCACTGTATAGATGTTCATGCGATTGGGGCCAATGCCCATTTTTTCTCGCATGCCCCCAGTTCCAAAGGTGAGATTTTTTGAAAAGGCGTCGATTAAATCGTGGGGCGAGCTGGCAAGCTTGTCTTGAAGTTGCTTTTTCGTCTCATCATCAAAGGGGCCACTAAGCCACTCATCGATATGTTTTTGTACTTCTTCGGGTAATTCCATCTAGACTAGATTATCCTCTTATTCTAAGTTATAGTAAAAACTTGAAATGGGGTCAAGGTGGCGATAATCAAACAAATGGATCGCATTGTCATTCGATGTGGAAAAAAAGAGCAACTTGATCAGCTCGAAAAATTTTTCACCCGCGATTTAAAATTCCCACTGATTCATCAGCACACCGTTTGGGCCGGCAACGTCGCCTTTCAAATGATCTATGCCGGAGGGGGCGCTCCGCAATTTGCCGCTTTTGGCTACGAGGGCTATTCGCTTGAGGAGATGGAAAAAGACCTGGCACAATCCAATATTCACATTGGTAAAAAGTATTCTATCGGTACGTTTTTTGATCTAGAATGGAGCTACTTTGCCAAGATAATGCGCGCGCTGCGTGGACTATCATATGAGCTGAACCGAGGAATTGCTATCTTCACTGTTGCCAATCCCTCCCATCGCAGTGCAGAATTTGATGATTTGCAAGAGCGGAGTTTGGGGGTGCGATTCATCGAATGCGCTGCACTTTCAACGCGCACGCCACTGACGATTACGAACTTTATGAATGAGCTCCATTCACCACATGCACCGCTGATGCAAGAGGAGTGGAAGCTTGCAGATTCACCTGCTGTGAAGCTCGAGCCAGTGGAAATTGATGCGATCACACACATCGAGTTGAAGGTGCGCTCGCTCAATCATGCAAAGGAGTATCTCGAAAAGCAGGGGGTGATGCACATTGGGCATTCCGATCATGTGGAGATTCGGCCGCTCGGCTTGCGTTTGCTCCTAGTTGAGTGAAGCCTTCGCAAAAATTTTGCATCTGATCCCAAGCCTCGGGGTCGGCGAGCGTTTCGGGGAAGAAGGGATAGAGGTGACATTGGGCAGGGCGATCTTTGTAAACGCGACAGAGTTTGCCATCCAGAAAGGTGCACTCGATCGATCGCCACTTTTTTCGCAGCGCCCACTTGCCGTCAATGCGCCGGGCATACTTCAGTAGAAATAGAAGGCGGGGGATCTTAAGCGCTTTTGCTAGGCGTGCGATGTCTTGCGCTTCAAGGTAGACAACGCCGCGAGGGGTTTTGCAGCACTTGGCACACTGTGTGCACTCAAAGGTGTAGCTTTTCATCGATTTCTTCGCGCGTGAGGGTCGGGCCTGAGTTGATTCCCTCACAGTAATTGCTCTCTGCCTCCCACTGGCGGCGCGACTGCATAATCTTTCCCCAAAAGGGATAGGTGCGGCACTGCTTGGGCCGCGCTTCATAGGCTGTGCAGCGCCCCTCTTTTAAAAAGACGCAGTCATAATTTTGGGGATCTTCAATGAGTGAGTAGCGCCCGCGAACCTGACGGGTATACTTTTTCAAAAAGGCTTTGCGCTCGAGTTTCAGCTGGGTGCAAAAACGCTGGATGTCCTCCTCTGTAAGCCAAACGTAGCCAGGCGCCCCTGTACAGCACTTGCCACAACCTGTGCACTTGAATGCGAGCCCCTCTTCGTACCAAACTTTTAAAGGCATATTCCCTTCAGCTCTTTTGTGGAGGTCCAAATGTTTTGCTCGCGGCGCATAGTTTGCAACGAGCAGTCCTCCCCTTGGATTTCAATGAGGTTAAAGGAGGGGTATTCACGTAGGGAGAGCGAGCCCGAATCAAGAATGACTGGGAGCTCTTCATGACGCAAATCGGCCATCGATTGTTGGTGAGTGTGCCCGTGGAGGTAGAGTTTGATACTCGGGGTGTCGCGTAAGAGCCTCTCGAGTCGTGGTCCACCGAAGAGTCGATTTTGCGGTTTGACCGTTTCAAAGAAGGGGAAGTGGTTTGCGAGGATGATCGAGGCCCTCTTTGGTAGGCGTGCGAGGAGTTTACGGAGGCGATCTTCAATTTGGTGGGTGAAGTGGCCTGAGGAGAGGCGGTAAGAGGTATAGAGTGCAGTGTCAATCAAGACAAGCCAAAGATTGTCTGCTAATTTGTGGGCGCTCACCTGATCTTCTTCAAGGTGGAAGGGGAGGTTTTCGTCGCTTTGAAAGGGAACTGCGCCGCTGAGTGCATGGAAAAAGCTTTTATTGCGGTAGGCAAAGCGGGTGTAGGCGTCGTGGTTTCCAGGAAGGGCAAAGACTTTAAAGCCCGCCTCCTTCAAATTTTCAATATAGCTTTTTGCCCGGCGAAATTCGGGGCGAAAGGAGGTTGTTGAGACATCACCAGTTAAGATGATATGCGAGACGCCCTCTTCTTTTAATTGATTGATCACATCAAAGCAGATTGAGGGGTCGTGTTGCAACCTTCTAAATATCAGTTGGTTAAGATTTCCTAAGAGCCGTTTAGATGCAAGCTGCAGTGGGTTGAAGCTAGCCTTGAAAAAATGTAGATCGGATATGTGGGCAATTTTAAGCATAATCGCCCACATAATATCGCTTTTTTTATCGATAATCAACCCGAAAATTCGGATTTAGTCTATAGTATTTGCCCATGTTTGGTTTTAATTTTGATCCTGCAAGAGGATCTCTTACAGCACAAAGATTTGATGCTGAGTATTCGTTTGACACAGCTCACGATCTTGCATGTACCTTTATCGCTCGCCTGCCTGGAAGAGTGACCAAAATTGACATGGGAGACTATGACGCAAGTCATCCCGCTCTTATGAATTTGGTTTCTCACGTTGGTGGTGCTCTACAATCATTGGAATTAAATTTATTCGGGGCAAGTGATTTAGAGGCAGATTTGGTATTAAAAAATATCTGTATTTGGTGTCCAAGACTCGATTCTATTGAAATTGATTCGCTTCCTCAGAGTAAACATGTCTATTCGGTTTTTTCTAAACTGGTACCTCGTCTCAGAGAGATAAAAGGGAGCAATTGGAATTTAAAATTTCCCAAGAATACTCAAGTTTTATATGAGAGTATCGGCGCATCTATATACTTAAAGGCTGTTGTATTAGCTAATTTACGTACTACAGAAGAGACGATGCAAGGGTTAGCCAAATCCTTATCGAGTGTAAAAACTCTTAGAAAAATTAATGTGGATGCATTCTTGGGTAAGCATATAGGCGAGTTTACTGCTCACTACAGGCGTCCATCATAGGCTAGTGAATTCGCTTACGGTGCTGTGAGATAAGATTTCGTTTGATTTTTCACTTGAGCTGTTGAAATAAAGTGTTGCCACTTGTTGTCGCGCAGGCGTAGCCCTTTAATATTCGGAACCCAATTTGGTGGGGTAACCACCGAGCCTGCATACCAACCTGGGCGCCAAAGGGCGATCCGTTTTGCATTGCCGCAGACGACAAGGGTTGGGAGGCCTAAATTGGAGGCGAGGTGGGAGATGCCCGATTCATTGCCGATCATGAAGCGCGACTGGTAGACAGTTGCAGCAACCTCTGAGAGATTTTTTAGAAGAGGCACCTCAAAGCCGAGTTTGCGCAGCTCATGCCATTGCGACCACTCGCTGGGGCTAGTTATGAAACAGGGAGTCAATCCTTGAGTGAGAAGCCACTTGCCCAGTGAGATGAATTTGCTCCGAGTCCATGTGCGCAGAGGAGTCGTGCTTGTGGGGTGGATAATCACGCGCTTTGGGTTGCGCTCAAGGTGCGCAGGGACAACAAGTCCATTATTTTTTGAGACTTCGGGTAGATCGAGCAGGCTGCTAATCGCCGCTGCAATGTTGTTTGTCATGGGAACACTGGCGTCGAATTTCTGGTCCCAAGAGGTGAGTGGGCCGTGCTTGTGTGGCTCGTGCGTGGGGTAGAAGACGCTTAAGTTGGACAATCTACCGATGCGATAGTCGCAGATAATTGCTTTTGACTGCGCTGAGTTGTCATTTTGTAAGACAATGAGATCATACTCTTCGATATCATCTGGTGTGATGGCGAATTTGTGGTCGGGAAACCACTCCTGCATCTGGTAGAGGTGGGGATTGTAGGTGGTGACCTCATAGCCCTCATTGAGCAGACGGTGCGAGGCGATCATCATCATGAGCCCATCGCCAAATCCCTTTGCAGTAATCACCGCCGCTTTTTTAGCCATGGGCCAGCCTCTTAAAATCTTTTAGGACACGCGAAGCAGGAACAAATGTCTGCCAGTGGCGGTCACGGAAGGGCCAACCGATTCCCTTGAAGTTTGGTAGTGGCCACTTGAGCGTCGACACGCTACCTCGGCACCAGCTAGGACGCCACATGCGCGCCACTTTAGGGTTGCCAGAGATTGTGAGGGTGGGAATTTGTACGTTGGAGGCTAAGTGCCCCACTCCCGAATCGTTACCAATAAAAAAGCCCGATTCGTGAATAAAGCGGGCAAGCTCTAATAGGTTTGGGAAGGTGACGATTTCAAATCCGGCATTTTCGAGCTGCGCCCACTGAGGCTTTTCCTCGGGGGCCATAACAAATACCGGTTCAAAGCCGGTGAGTGATTTTGCTAGGCGCAAAAATTGATCAGGGCGCCAGTTTTTGCGCGCATCGCCACTTGTGGGGTGGATCACGACGCGACGGGGATTGGCGCGGTGGGAGAGATCGCGGCCGATCTCAATGCCATTGTCGCGATTGCCAATGAAGCGCTCAAGGTTTTCGACGACCGTTGACTTTGGATCAAAGAGAAAGTCTCCCTCGCGCATCTGGGAGCAGGGCTTGGGAAAGAGAAACTGCATCCGCGCGTCGCGTCCGCGCATTAAATCCCACGCCTCTTTTGAGTTGTCGTTTTGGATGATGATCCGCTCATAATCGTCTAGCGTCCCTTCGTTAAATTTTGCCTCAGGGAAGAGGGGAGAGAGCAATTTTCCATGGGGGTGAAAGAGCACCGCATCTGGAATATTGTGGGCGACGATCCTCATTAAGAGCCCGTCGCCAATCCCCTTAGCGCAGACGATTGCTGTCTTCAAGCCTCTTCCTCAGCATCGCCGATGAGAACTTCAGAGAGCAGCACGACGCCTGCAGTAGAAGCGGCATAGGTTAGCGAGTTGATCACAACTTTCGCAGGATCAATTACGCCTGCTGCAGCGAGATCTTCCATCTGATCGCTTGCTGCATTGAAGCCCATGTTGCCACCGACTTGAGCGATGTAGACTGCAGGATCGTGGCCAGAGTTTTTGACAATCTGTCTGAAGGGAGCCTCCAGAGCCTTGCAAACGATTTGCATGCCAATCGCCTCATCGCCGCTCAGCTCGAGCTTTAGAGCTTTTGCCGCATTGAGCAGAGCAACGCCACCACCTAGTACAACACCTGAATCGACAGCAGCTCGTGTCGAGTTGAGTGAGTCGTTGAAAATTTGCTTACGACGCTTGAGCTCAGGTTCAGTATGTGCGCCCACGCGAATCATCGCAACGCCTTTTGAAAACTTGCCAATACGCTCATCGAGTTTTTCCTGATCGTACTTGCTTGTTGCTGCAGCGCGCTCGGCCTCTAGTAGCTTCACTCTCTGGTCGATCGCCTCTTGAGGAGCCGCGCCACCGACAAGTGTTGTGTGGTCTTTAGTGATCTCTACGCGCTCGCAGCTGCCGAGAACGGCAGGGTCGGCATCTTTTAGCGACATATCCGTATCAGCAGTGACAAGGGTTGCTCCCGTTAGAACAGCGATGTCTTCGAGCATCGCTTTTTTCTTATCGCCGAATCCGGGCGCCTTGACAGCAGCGATCTTGAGTGTTCCACGTAGCTTGTTCACAACAAGTGTTGAGAGCGCGTCGCCCTCGACATCGTCAGCGATGATCAAAAACTCACTACCGCCTGCAGCAGCTGTCTGCAGTAGGTTCAAAATCTCTTGAATTGAGCTCACCTTCTTGTCTGTGACCAGGATCTTCGGATTGCTCATCTCGCAAATTTGCTTTTCAGCATCTGTCATAAAGTAGCCGCTCATGTAGCCGCGATCGAAGCGCATGCCCTTGACCATCTCGATGCCAGTCTCGGTCCCTTTGCCATCTTCAATTGTAATCACGCCCTTTTTGCCAACGAGCTCAATCGCTTGACAAATCACATCGCCAATGCTCGCATCGCCAGAGGCAGAGACGCGTGCAATATTGCGGATATCCTCATCTTTTTCGACACTCATCGCGCTCTCTTCGAGCTTTGCCTTTAAAGCATCGACCGTCTTTTCCATGCCGCGCTTAACCAAAATAGGACTTGCGCCAGCTGCAATGTGCTTCACCCCTTGGCGCACGAGCTCGCGGGTCAAGATGATGCCTGTTGTCGTGCCATCGCCTGAATTGTCTTTAATCTTACTTGAGACCTCTTTGCCCAGCGCCACGCCCATGTTGACATACTGATCTTTTGTCTCGACATCGTCGACAACTGAGTGGCCATCATTTGTGATTTTCGGAGCGCCCCAGGAGGCGTCTAAGCCTACATTCAATCCCTTCGGTCCAAGAGTCGGCCCAATCACATCGGCCAAAATGTCGATCCCCTCGAGGAGTTTCTCGCGTGTTTCTTCGAATACTAGGTCTTTCATAGGTGCTCCAACATTGATTTTGTCAGAGAGAATTTTAGTCGATCTTCTTTTTTTTAGAAAGACATTGTTGGTAGATTTCTTTTTGCGGCCGGCCGCTCATTTCCGCTGCAAAGCGGATAGCCTCGCGCGGTCTTGCACCCATCTTCTCCAGTCTCTCCACTAGCGCCATCACCTCGACAAGTGGCGCTCTTCCCTCGCCCTCAATCAAAAGCACCATCTCGCCCTTAGCCGTTACCTCAATCTCATCGGCCCTGCCGCAGACGACCTCTTCAAAAACCTTCGTCAGCTCGCGCACCACCCAAACTCTCCAGTCGTGACACGCCCCCAAAATTCGCTTCAAATCGTGCGGCGCCACATAAAAAATCGATATCCCTTCATACCGCCTTGCTGCCAAAAGCGCCTCACGCCACTTCTTCTCAGGCGGGTATCCTAAAAACTGCAGCGGGCGATCGCCCACCCCGCACAAAGCCGCCGCACAAGCAAACGCGCAAGGTCCCGGCACAATTGTCGCCTCCACCTCCCGTATCAATGCGCACCCAGGATCGCAAATCCCTGGCAACCCCGCATCGCTCATCAACCCAACCTTCAATCCACTCTCAATATCCCCAACTACACGCTCATGCAAAGACCTTTCACTAAACTTGTGAAAGCTCTTCATGGGTGTCTCAATGCGATGTGCTTTTAATAATTTGCCACTCTGACGAGTGTCTTCGACTAGCAGATAGTCACACTCGCGCATGACTTCTATTGCTCTTTGACTGATGTCACCCATATTCCCTATGGGTGTTCCGATAATATACAACATTTTTTAAAGGTGGCACCCAGATTCGAACTGGGGGTAGAGGCTTTGCAGGCCCCGGCCTTACCACTTGGCTATGCCACCATTTGTTTTTGATGAAGCTTGAGATTTTCGTCGGAGCAACCTACCCATCTGGTATGCTGGCTCCGACGAAAACTCGATCTTCACCAAAAACAAGATGGTGGCATCACTCTGCCCACCGGTATAATTAAGCAACCTACCCATCTGGTATGCTGGCTCCGACGAAAACTCGATCTTCACCAAAAACAAGATGGTGGCACCACTCTGCCCACCGGTATAATTAAGCAACCTACCCACATGGTATGCTGGCTCTGAGAAAAACTCAATCGCCGTCAAAACCAATATGGTGGCAACACTCTACCTACCGAATCCACTTCTCCTCACACGCTGTGCAAGAATCAAAAACTGCGAAAAGTATGCCCGATCCACTACCTCTTTGTCAAGCGAGTAGATCTGTTGGATGATTAGCGGAGCCTAAATTATTAGGTTCATGTCCTTCGCAATCATTTTTGCTACGCTTTTTGGGAGGCATTTGTTCGAAAGGCGATTCAAATGATTCTGTATGAAATAATCTAGTCTCTCTTCATCATCTGGATCCCCCAATACAAAGCCAATGTGAGTGTAGAGACCATCTAAATCAGCATGGCTAAGATTTGGAATGTTGAGCTCCATCACGTCGTCATCGTCGTTTTGTAAAATTATTAGGTCAATCAGATCCGTGAAGGGGTGGTATTTGCCATCGGTTTTCTTTTCTGCAATCTCACAGAATTTCCCTGCTGGTATGTCTGCTAAAATTTTTTCTACCAATGGCATCGGGTTCCCTAAAAGTCGATAGGCATCATTGCGACTTACGCCATCGACTGAAAGTGGATTGAATCTAGCTCGAATTGATTCAGCAGATCGAACTGGTCTTTTGAGCTCTCTTATGGCAGCTTTAAGATACGTTTGTTGCTTGCGCTGGTCTTCAGTTGCCGGATGGTCGAGAGTGGGAGTTGACAAAAGAGTTTCATAGTTTTCTAAAAGTTTATCTAATAAAAGGCCTTCAAGACGTTTTTCAATGAGCGTTCGGACAGCTCCTTTGTTCAAAATGTGATTTCTCTCAGACGGCGGAAGTTTTTGGAGTAGATGTCTGACATAACCTTGGACATCTGGGTTTTTGTCGCCATCTTTATTGGCAGCATCGAGTACTTGTTCGATGATAGTGGTCCCGTTAATGTCCCCAAGAAAATGCATGCGAGCAGTTCTGACTCTTTCATCAGTTGCAAGGTCGCTTTTGCTAAAGATTGCATCATGTTTTGGCTGCCCAAGTCCAAGCTCTGGGCCGAGTTGACTGATTTGAAAAGTTCCTATTGAGTGCCACTCGTGAGAGCAGCGTTTCAAGAATTGCCACTCGCGAAAATGGGGGTTTCTTACTCTACCTCGATGCGCGCCTTGACCGATCCTCCTTAGAATCGCCCCTCTTCTATTCGTATAGAGCTCAGAGAGAAAATAATCTTTTGCATTTTGCGCAGGATTGGTGTTTTGGCCACGTGATAGAATTTCAATTCTAGGAAGAATGTCAACGATAGAGGAATACCAAGAAGGGTGGCAGGCTTGAAGCTTTTCAAACCAGAGCTGTAATTCAATATTGATTAATTCTCTATAGGCAGCCTGATCTTCAGAGCTATCAATTGCATCTATCTTCTTTTCAAGATTATTTAGGTGGTAAATTAGTTGTCGATAGGTGACATCTAAACTTTGCCAGAAAGCGACATAGTCACTTTGTCTATTGCCAACGTAGTTCACACCTTGCACCCGGTGGTGTTGTCCCGCCCTGATGTAGCCAATGTTTCTCTCAATGCTAGTTGCAACTTGTTCTAATAGGTGTTTTTGTGATTGAAAACCTTGGCTATTTCCTGAAACGCTGCATATTTTGTCTACTAATGTTGTAACGTCAATAGAAGCTGTTTTTCTCTTCATATCTGGGTCGTTAACGGAAATAGTATTGGGTTTAAAACGCAAACTGTTGTAGTTCAGGATTGGGATGCCTTGACGCACCATCTCGGCTTTCTTATTAATAATGCGCTGGCGCTCATGCGTTGTTCCATTGGCTTTTGCCTCTAAGATGCGCATTGCTGCGCAGGGAAGAATAATCCAAAAGAGAAAGATCAGACCTATTACCGATAGGACTTTTCTGCCAACGGAATAGGTCAACTTTTGCACAGCAAGGGCGGTTATTGGGATGTCGTTTGGAAGGGAGTGGCTTTGGCCGCGCACAACTCCACAATAGATAACTTCTTTTTTATACCATGGATCGAGAAACCAGGAGGTTGCGGCTCCCAAGATGTTGCCACCGGTGTTTGAGGCGCGAATTTCATGTCGTGAGCCGTTGCGGGGTGCATAGCGAACTGGTACGGCATTTACTTCAGCCGATAAAATTCCAAAACAACCCATAACTAGATTCTCCTTTAATTTAGGTAGGCAGTATACATAGCGTTATATTTTAAGAATACATAAAGAAAATTTGGAATATGTAAAAATTGAGGGGAATGCTAGAGTTTCTATCTATGAATTGTTTTGATAGTCGATCGGTGAGGCGGGGGGATACGTTTTTTGCGCTCCAAGGGGAGCGGGTGAGTGGGGAATCTTTCTTGGAGGAGGTGGCGCAGCGGGGTGCGAGCTCTGCGGTGGTCTCAAAGGCATACAATGGGCCGAGCTATGGTATGGAGCTCACCTATGTTGATGATGTGCTCGCTGAACTGCAGAGAAGGGCGCGCGCGCGCCTGGAGGCTTGGGATGTCCCGGTGATTGGTATTACCGGTTCAGTTGGCAAAACGACAATGAAAGATTTTACTGCGAAAATTTTGAGCGAGCAATTTGTCGTGGGCTCACCTATTGGTAGCTATAATTCTCAAGTGAGCTTGCCAATTACGATTTTAAATTTTAGTGGAAGTGAAGAGGTGCTAGTTCTTGAGCTTGGCATGAATCAGCCTGGTGAGATGGCACGCCTTGTTTCGATTGCGCGGCCTACGGGGGCGATTTTGACGCATGTGAGCGGCTCGCATCTGGGCTTTTTTGACGATTTATCGGGGATTGCGCGCGAGAAGGTGGAGATTTTCAACTCCGATCGGCTGAAGTGGGGACTAGTGAGTGAGCAGGCGAGCAAATGGTGTAGTGCAGAGGTCTATGGCTATGAGCGCAAGGGAGATTGTGTGCGCATTGGAGATAGTCCCTGGTTTGACTTTCACATGCTCGAGGCGCACTTTCTGGCAAATCTCTCTGGGGCGTGTATGTGCGCGCGAAAACTCGACATGGATTGGCAGACAATCATTGCTGGAGCTACAAAGCTTAAGCCCTCGCGTCACCGTTTTGAGCGAATTGAAAAAGAGGGTGTGACAATTATCGACGATAGTTATAATGCGTCGGAAGTTTCTACGATAAATGCTCTCAAACATCTTCCTGAGGGAAAAAAGCGCCTTTTGGTTTTTGGTGAAATTGGAGAGCTCGGCAGGTTCTCGAAGGGGGCACATGAGGCAGTTGCGCAGGTCGCCCTTGAGTGTGTCGATGTGGCGCTTTGTCTTGGAGAGGGCTCTAAGCCAATTGTGGAGGCATTTGCTAAGATGGGCAAATATAGTCTGCTTGCAAAAGACAAAGGTGAGTTGAAGAGAGAGATGGAGCGTATTGGAGCCGATGTGGTTTTAGTCAAGGGCTCAAAGTACCACGCGCTATGGGAAGTAATTGAATGATTTTATGGCTGCTTGAGTTTTTTAAGGGGTTGGGACTAAAGGTGCCGATGGCATTTTCCTACTCTTCGACGCGCATGGTGATGTGCGCATTGACGACTCTCTGTCTAACGATTTTTTTAGGCAAGCCCTTCATTCGCATGCTGTATGCTTTAAAAATGGGGCAGCCTATTCGTAATATTCCCGTATTAGGTGATCTGCACGCAGAGAAAAAAGATACCCCGACGATGGGGGGCATTTTAATGCTTAGTAGTCTGCTCATCGCCTCATTGCTTTGGATGGATCTCTCATCGCCTTTTTCGTGGATTGTTCTCTTTGTCCTAGTGATGTTAGGGGTTATTGGAGGCCGTGACGACTATTTAAAGTTGCGCGATAAAAGCTCAAAGGGGATGCGCTCAAAGGTCAAATTTGGGCTACAACTTTTGACTGCTCTCGCCGCAATGGGACTCTATTTTTACCTCTGGCCTGGGGAAAAGGCCTACTATATTCCGTTTTTCAAATCGCCGATTTGGATTGGGGGAGCGCTTAGCTTTCTCTTCTCGCTCTTTGTCATTACAGGCTCTTCCAATGCAGTCAATCTCTCTGATGGGCTCGATGCGCTTGCCTCTGGGTTAATTTTGATGGTTGCTGTTGTCATGGCAATTTTTGCCTTCCTCTCAAACCATGTGGCGATCTCGGGCTATCTCAATATTTTATACATCCCAGGGAGTGGGGAGATTGCAATTTTCCTACTTGGTATGGCAGGGGCTTGTCTCGGCTTCATGTGGTACAATGGCCATCCCGCGCAAGTTTTTATGGGAGATGTCGGTTCGCTCACTTTTGGTGGGCTACTTGGAGTGTGCGCTGTGCTATTGCGCAGAGAGCTGTTGCTTGCTTTGGTCGGTGGGGTTTTTGTTGCTGAGGCGCTCTCGGTGATTCTTCAAGTTGCAAGTTTTAAGCTGCGTGGGGGAAGGCGGATTTTTCTGTGTGCCCCGGTGCATCACCACTTTGAGTACAAGGGGTGGGCTGAGACTAAAGTTGTGATCCGCTTTTGGATTGTTGGGTATTTACTTGCTATGATTGGTTTAGCGTCTTTGAGGTTTCAATGAGAGTGAAGGTATTGGGACGTGGCGTTTCGGGTATGGCGGCGATTCGCTACTTGCAGCGTCATGGACATGAAATTGTCGAAGAGGGACAAGAGCTTGTTGTGATTTCTCCCGGCATCAAGCCGCAAGGGGGTGAGATTGCAGAAGTTGAGCTCGCTCTTCGTGATGTTCGCCAGCCGTGCATTGGCATTACGGGAACCAATGGGAAGACGACAACCGTTTTGATGGTCGAGCACGTGCTTAACCGGTGCGGCAAGCGAGCGATTGCGTGTGGAAATATCGGTTTGCCTGTATGTGATGTGGTTGGTGGAAATGAAATTTTGGTAATTGAGCTGAGCTCATTTCAGCTCGAAACGATGCACTCAAAGGTTTTTGATGTCGGGGCGGTTCTAAATGTGACGCCCGATCACTTGGATCGACATGGAACGATGGAGGCCTATCGCGCGGCAAAGTATCGCTTGAAAGATTTGGTTCACGGGGAGTTTTTTGATGGACTTGGAACAAATGAGTCATTTGCGCGGGCAATTTGTGCCCATTTTGGTGTCAATGATGAGAGCTTTTCAGAGGCGCTTTTAGATTTCAAGCGTCCTGAGCATCGTTTAGAATTTGTTAAAGAGGTTGATGGAATTTCCTATTATAACGATAGTAAGGGAACGAATGTCGCTTCGACAATTTTTGCAACTGAGCAGATCGAAAAACCGATTGTACTTTTAGTTGGTGGCAAAGATAAGGGCCTTGATTTTAGCCATTGGTCGAAACTCAATGTGAAAGAGGTGATCGCCTTTGGTGAGGCGGCAGAAAAAATTTGTGGATTTGTAGAGGCAAAGCTCGCACGCAATTTGGAAGAGGCCTTTCATCTTGGGCGCAAGCAGGCGATCTCTGGAGATGCTGTGCTACTCTCTCCTGGCTGTGCCAGTTTCGATGAGTTTAAAAACTACGAGGAGAGGGGAAAGAAATTTAAAAGCTTATGTGAGGAGCTAGTATGAATCGAAAAGATGCGATTATGGTCGCTGTTTTGGCAAATGTCTGCGTGGTCATTATTATGTTCATTGCAGCTGTCAAATATACCCCTGATGATGTGCTCAATCCGAAACCGGCCGCTCATGAAGAGAGGGAGACGCAGACTGAGGTTGCTGAGGTAAGCTCGCAGATCGAGCAGATACTGACGACTCATGTAGAGAGTCCTGAGCCACCACCGCCTCCGCCTCCACCACCGCCACGTCCACAGGCTCCTGTGCAGCAGCAAAGAGCGCCTGAAGTCGCTCACAACCTCTCTGAGGTCATTGTCAAACAGGGCGACGTTCTTGGTGAAATTGCTAAGCGCCATGGAACGACAGTAGGTGAGCTCAAAAAGATTAACCAACTCACCTCTACGCAACTCAGTGTGGGGCAAAAGCTTTTGGTTCCCAAAGAGGAAAATGTTCGCTACTACACAGTGAAGAAAAATGAAAACCCTTGGACGATTGCTGTGAAAAATAACATGAAAGTTGAAGAGCTTTTACAACTCAATGGTCTCGATCAGGCACAAGCAAAGCGGTTGCGCCCGGGTGATCAGCTGAAAATCAAATGACGCGGGTCAATTTTTGTCTCATTGTCTCTGTTGCGCTGCTTTGTGGAATGGGCTTTTTGATGGTCTACAACACGAGCTCAGCAGAGCTTATCGATGTGCGGGGGATTGCTCACATCAATCAACCGCTCATCAAGCAGCTCATTCATGGATTTGGTGGCCTCTTTGTCGCCTTGGCGATGTACTATTTTGGCTATGAGTTTTTTCTCGACAATAGCCAGCTCATTTTCTGGGCAACAGTTGGGCTTCTTGTTCTCGTTTTGATTCCAGGAATTGGTCAAGAGATCAATGGCGCGCGTCGCTGGTTTCGCTTAGCCGGAGTTTCGATTCAACCCTCTGAGATGATGAAGTTTGTTCTGCCGCTCTATGCAATCTCTGTTTTTTGGGAAGGGGACGTGAGCTTTCGTGATTTTATCAAACACCTTGTGATAATGGCAGTGCCCATCTTGCTCATTTTAATTGAGCCAGACAATGGAACGGCTGCCATCTGTATTGCAACTCTCATTACGATCTTTTTTCTCACAGGGATTCGCTGGACTTATTGGGCCGTTCCAATTGCAGCGCTCTGCTTGGTTGGGGGAAGTTTAGCCTTGAAGATGGATCACGTGACGCACAGGCTTGCTGTCTACCTCAATCCCGAGCTCGATCTTTTGGGGAAGGGGCACCAGCCCTTTCAGGCAAAAATTGCTACCGGCTCTGGGGGGCTTTATGGACGCGGTTTTGGCCAAAGTTTGCAAAAGTTCAGCTACCTACCGGAGGCGCGCTCGGACTACATTGCAGCGATTTATGCCGAAGAGTTTGGCTTTGTTGGGGTTGTCTTTCTCATGGCTCTTTATTGCACAATTGCCGCCTTTGGTTTTCGCATTGCCTCGACCTCGCGCGATGTGCGTGGGTTTTATCTTGCGACAATTTTGACTTTCCTCATTACCTTTCAGG
This sequence comes from Simkaniaceae bacterium, assembly GCA_022763045.1. Classification (GTDB taxonomy): domain Bacteria; phylum Chlamydiota; class Chlamydiia; order Chlamydiales; family JACRBE01; genus JALEGI01. Next base: position 109,675 of record JALEGI010000020.1, read on the forward strand.
CCTTTTTAAACTTAGGAATTGTATCGGGACTCTTGCCGAGTAAGGGGACGAATTTGCCCTTCTTCAGTCAGGGGGGATCTTCTTTAACAACGAATCTAATGATTCTTGCACTGCTCTGTAGTGTGAGTCGCGTGCGGAGGCAAAAGTGGCTCGTTGCGTCGTAATGGCAGCAGGTGGAACGGGTGGGCATGTGATCCCTGCCATGCGGCTTGCCAAAGAGGGTGATGTGCTCATGGGCGTCGGGCTCGAGAATAATCCCTACCTCAAGGAAGGAATAAAAACGGTGAGCGTGAGTGGTGGGCCTTTGAAGCGCCCTTTGGCTATTATCTGCGGAGTTTTCCAAAGTATTGTTGCCTTGCGTCGCATTCGCCCCTCACTTGTTGTTGGGTTTGGCAGCTTTCACAGTCTACCGCCGCTCATTGCTGCAAAGCTTTTGCGCATCCCCTATCTACTCTATGAGCCAAATGAAGAGATGGGAAGAGTCAATCGCCTCTTTGCTAAGGGAGCGCGAGGCATTGGAAGTGTGATCAGCTTTACAGAGTGTGCGCGAGAAGAGAGTGGGCAGTTAAAGCTCCTTGCCTTTGGAGGCTCGCAAGGAGCTGTCAGGCTCAATCGCGCTCTAACTCAAATTGCAGGGAAATTGAATCTAGAAATTACCCATTTGATCGGGCAAAATGACGACATCACTGCAATACAAGAATCCTACAGGGTTAAAAAGGTTAAAGCGCATGTGAAAATCTTTGAACAAAACATGGATTTAGCATATAAATCATCCCACCTTGTTTTAGCAAGAGCAGGTGCTGGGACGATTTCAGAGCTGATTGCCTATGAAATGCCCGCTGTTTTGGTTCCCTACCCATACGCGAAGGGACACCAGAGCAAAAACGCCAAACTTTTAGAAGAAATTGGTGGAGCAATTGTCATTGAAGAGGATAGACTCACAGATGAGAGCCTTCTAAAAGCAATTGAGGAGGTGATTGACAAGCGTCATCAAATGCGTGAGGCAATCAAAGACTACAAAAAGAGTTGTGATGCTCCTGACATGGGAGCTTTAATTGAAACTGTTTTGGGAGAGACATGAGGCAAGCACACTACCACTTTATCGGAATCGGAGGAATTGGGATGAGCGCTCTAGCGTTCATTTTACTCAGACGAGGCGAGAGGGTTTCTGGATCTGATCGCAAAGAGTCTGCGATGACCCAAAAGCTCTCCGAAATGGGTGCAGAGATCTATCTTTCGCAAGATAGTGATCACATCAAACCCTCACAAATTGTGGTCTATTCAACAGCTATTAAAGAGGACAACCCCGAATATGCTCGAGCCCGTGAACTCGGCTGTCTGATGTGGCACCGAAGTGACCTATTGCGCTGCCTCTCATTAGACTCGCGCGAGCTTGTTGTTGCAGGCGCCCATGGCAAAACAACGACCTCGGCGATCCTAGCCCACGTCCTCACAAGTGCTGGACTCGACCCCTCCTTTGCCCTTGGTGGCACCTCCGACTCACTTCCCACTCACGGCTATCTTGGAAAAGGGGAGCACTTTGTTATCGAAGGAGATGAATCAGACGGCTCATTTTTAAAAACGTCTCCCTTTGGAGCGATCTTGACAAACATCGATGCCGATCACCTCGACTTTTGGGGGACGCAAGATGCCCTCTATCACGCCTACGTCAACTTTTTGCTCAGCGTGAAAGACAAGCAGCTCCTTTTTTGGTGCGCAGACGATCCCTTTTTGCGCGCGCTCAACTTGGAGGGAGTCGGCTTTGGGACCAGTGAGCACGCCTCGCTGCGTGCAAAAAACATTCGCGAGCTTCCTCAGGGCACGATCTTTGACATCTACTTTGAAGATGAAGCTTATCTAAACGTCACCCTTCCAGTTATTGGAAGGCACAACGTCTTGAACGCTCTTGGAGTCTTCGGTCTATCGCTCCGACTGGGAATCCACGAGGAGAAAATCCGCACTGCCCTCAAGCTTTTCAAAGGCGTCAAGCGCAGACTTGAGGTGAAAGGGGAGATCGATGGGGTGACGATCGTTGATGACTACGCCCACCACCCCTCTGAAATCGAAGCGACCCTTAATGCAATTCAGCCAATGGCTAAAAACCGCAACCTCCACGTTGTCTTTCAGCCCCACCGTTTCTCACGCATTCTCACGTTGAAAGAGGCCTTCACAAGCGCCTTCCGTAAAGCAGACAACCTCATTGTGACCGACATCTTTGGCGCAGGGGAGTCGCCCATCGAGGGGCTCAGCGCCTCTGCCCTTTGCCAGGAGATCGAAAGGCTCGATGGACAGACCGTCAGCTACGTCAAACGTGACGAGGTTAAAGCGCATTTAAAAACTAAGATCAAGCCGCAGGACATCGTCTTGACGCTAGGTGCCGGAGATATCACCAATGTGGCGAGCGATATGGCTCACTAGCCTGCTACTAGTCTCCTGCCGGAGCCAAAAGCCCGAGGAGCCAATCACCAAGTTTGCCCAAACAGGGCCCGACAGGCGTCCGCTTAGCTCCCTATTTCTCGAGGAAATTCTCGGTCTCTCGATTGATTGCCCCGCCACCACCTATGACACAGCTGAAGGAGAGAAAAAGCTCCTTGCCCAGCCCTTCATCAAGTGGGCGCAGTGCAGTCTGCTTGATGGAGGCACCTTCGTTGTTGACTACACCGTTCGCGCGCCAATCGCCTGGCTTGCCGACTTTGACAATATTGCCTTTGACGTTGAAGGACACCTCTTTCCCATAACGCCCTACCTCACCCCCAAAAAACTCCCAGCGCTCTATCTTGGCATCGACGCGATCGACTTCGCCGCACCCCTCTCCGGTCCCCGCGTCAATCTCGGACGCGCCGTCCTCGATTTCCTCGCTGGACCTGCCTTCACCCACCTCGACATCGACACCGTCGATGTCTCAAGCGCCCTCGCCCCCAGCCTCGGCCGCCGTGAAATTGTCGTCATCCTCAAACACCGTGCCGCCCGCCACTTCTTGCGCCTCACTCCCGACCGCTACAAGCGTCAGCTCGAGAATTACCTCAACCTCTCCCTTGGTGCAGGTCCACCCTACAAAGAGCTGTTGCAAAGCGATAAAGTGATCGATCTTCGGCTTGAGGGACTGGGGTTTGTTCAAGACATATCCATTAACTAGCAAGAGTGTTTTGCAATGATTCAACACACTCTTGCGGCCGCATCATGGCACCCCATCTTCACGCTAACTCTCCTTGTGCAGGGCTAGGCCCTATCGACTTCGTCGAGTGTAACGCAAATCTGGGGCCCCCTGAGCGCGTGGGCGGCGCTCTTCAACCTGATTGGAAAATCAGAGTTTCATATCTTGTAAAACTGCTTTACAAGCCAATTTTTCTTTTCACCACCCGCGATTTTAAAGAGTGCTTTGGAATTTAATCACAATAGCAATGGCGACAAGGAGCATTAGAATCAGTCCTATTGTCAAGCGGGCGAATTTAATAAGATGGGTAGATGTTCTAGATGATAACCATTGATTCAAGAAGTGTAGCCATTTTGGAAAAATAAAGTACTGAGTAAATAGCCAAGCAGTGAGCCAAAGCCCTAAAAATCCACAAAGTATTGTTACGCTAACTGCTGAATAGATGAAGTCAAATGAAAACAACAAAAACCAAAGGGCTTGGATAGTCATAAAGAATGGGAATACAACTACCTTTGATATTTTTACTTCTTGAATCTCGCCATTGGAATTTCTGAGAAAAGATGACGAGGAAATGACTCTTTTTAAGGTCCTGGCCATTAGCTCAAAAAAACCGATGAAGATCAAAATTTTCAGGATATCAATAGCGTAGTTCTTTATCATTATTTTTCTCTTATGCTTATACTATACTAATATAAAATCCTTTTTGTGGGTTGGCTTTTTTCTTTTCCCCCTTTAGAAAAATACGAGTAAACTTACTACACTGGATGAATGCTTCGTTTTATTCCACTCCATGTAGTATTGATAAGAATCCTTACACTATGCTAACCTTTTGGCGAACGACACTTCGTTCAATCACCGAAACAAACTTAAGGGAATTTTAGAGGAAAATGGAAGAATTTATCGCCTACTTAGTGAAAAATCTCGTAGACAACCCAGACGAAGTGGGTGTTGAAGTTGTCGAGGGCAACGCCAGCACCATCGTAGAAGTCAAGGTCTGCCCAGATGACGTCGCAAAAGTCGTCGGTCGCCAAGGGCGCACTATCAAAGCATTGCGCACAATCGCAATGACAATCGGCGCTCGCATGGGCCGCCGCGTTAAGCTCGAAATCATGGATTCGTAAGGATATACTATGGCTGTAGGACTACAAATCGAGGTCTCCCAAAAAGAGGGAAAAACCATCGTCTCACTGCAAGGTCGCATTGATGCTACCAGTACACCCCAGCTCGAAGATAAGCTCGCAGAGATTATCTCAGCAGGTGGCAAGCACATAATTATCGATTTTGCTAAAGTGGAGTATTTAAGCAGCGCTGGCATGCGTCTTATGCTTTCAAACACGAAAAAGTTGAAGTCTGAGGCGGGAAATCTCGTCTTCTGCGCAATCAACGAAGACGTGATGGAAATCATCAAGATGGCCGGCTTTGAAAAAATCCTATCCATTTATGGATCGGAAGACGAGGCCCTTAAAGCCTCATAAGAGAGAGAATTTGGAAGGCCACACACCACTACCTCAGCGCTCTGCTGTCGAAGAAAAGACGCGGAAGAAAAAGGTTATTGTTATCGCCGGACCAACTGCGTCGAGTAAAACCGACCTCTCTCTTTCCATCTCTCGCGCCCTTGACGGCGAGGTCATTTCGGCCGATTCCATGCAGGTCTATCGCCACATGGATATCGGCACGGCTAAGGTCTCCCAAAAAGAGCGCGAGGAAATTCCCCACCACATGATCGACATTCGCGACATCAACGAGCCCTACAATGTGGCGATGTACTGCGAAGATGCTCAGATCGCCTACCGCGAAATTCTCGTGAAGCAGCGTGCTCCCCTTGTTGTCGGCGGCGTGGGCTTTTACATTCACTCTCTCATGTACGGTCCCCCAAAGGGCCCCCCATCTGTTCCAGAAATTCGCCAGCGGCTTGAGGAGGATCTCAATAAATTTGGCGCTGAGCTGATGTATGAAAAGTTGCGTAAGCTCGATCCCGAGTATGCTGAGACAATTACTCTGCAGGATAGGCACAAAATCGTGCGCGGACTCGAGATTATGACGATCACCCACACAAAGGTGAGCGATATTCCAAAACCCAGCGCTGCCGACTCACCTGAGGATATCGATTTTAGATGCTGGTTTATCTACTACCCAAAAGAGATTCTATACAAGCGCATCGAGGATCGTTGTGAGCAGATGGTCAAAGAGGGGCTTATCGAAGAGGTGCAAAGGCTCCTTGAGATGGGGCTTGAGAAAAACCGCACTGCGGCAAATGCGATCGGCTACCGCCAGTGTATTGAGTTTCTTCAGTCAGCTCAGTCGGAGTCCGACTATGAGCACTTCATGAACGAATTCAAAAAGGCCTCGCGTCAGTATGCAAAGCGCCAATTCACCTGGTTTCGCAAGGAAAAAGACTTTAGGTGGCTCGATTTGAGCCAGTGCTCAAGCGATTTTGCAGCCGAGGTGATTATTCAAGACTACGAGGTTGGTTAGTGAGAAAAAAAATTGGCCTATTGGGGGGCTCTTTTGATCCCATTCACATCGGGCATCTCCACCTAGCTCTAACGGCTCAGGAGCATGCGGGCCTTGATGAGGTTCTCTTTTGCCCAGCTGCGACCTCGCCCTATCGCGTTGATAATCCCTCTCGCGCAATCATCGACCATCGCTTGGCTATGGTGAGACTAGCCCTTGAGGATTTTCCGACATTTTCTCTATGTGATTTGGAGGCAAAACGTGGCGGGATCTCATACACGATTGACACTTTAAAAGAGCTTGGTGATTCAAATGATTACTTTCTTGTGATGGGAAGTGATGTCAGGAAGGGACTTTTGGGATGGAAAGAGAGTAAAAAAATTCTTGAATTGGCACCTCCAATTGTCATTTCGCGAAATGGAGATGAGGGAATTAAGACTCCAAAGCTCGAAGTGTCAAGTACTTGGGTGCGAGAAAGGCTTTCAAAGAGCTTAAGTTGCGCGCACCTTCTCCCTGCAAAAGTTCTGGACTACATTGGGCAAAATCGTCTATATTAGCCCCGATTTATGGAAGACAAAGAACTCTTATCAACGATTGCTCAAATTATTTATGACAAGAAGGGATCCAATATTCTGGCTCTCGACTTATCACAGGTAGAAAATGGGCCCGACTACCTTCTCATTGGAGAGGGGAACATCGATCGCCACGTCGTTGCGATTGCTAGCACAATCCAGTCTACCCTCAAAGATGAGGGGATTAAGCCGATTCGCACCGAGGGGATGCAGTCGGGAGATTGGGTGGTTTTAGACTACGGCTCAATTGCGGTCCACCTTTTCATGCCTGAAATGCGCGAACGTTATCGTCTAGAAGCGCTCTGGAATGAGTGCAAACCCGTTGAACTTGGAATTGAGGTAGTGGAGAGCTTATGAAAAAGCGAGTTGTCGTCACCGGAATGGGGTTAGTTTCCTGTTTTGGATCAGAGGTTAAAAACTTTTATGACGCCCTTCTCGCTGGCAAAAGTGGGATCGAAGAGATCTCGGCTTTTGATGCAAGTGAGCTACCCACACGCATTGCCGGTCAGGTCCGTGATTTCGATATCGGGGGCTACCTCGACCGCAAGCAGGCGCGCCGCGTCGATCCTTTCATTCGCTACGCCGTTTATGCTGGAAAGCGCGCTGTTGAAATGGCAAAGCTCGATCTCGATACTGTTGATAAAACCCGCTGCGGGATTTTAGTGAGTACGGGAATGGGTGGCATGAAGACCTTCTTTGAAGGGTCGCAAACACTCATTGAAAAGGGCTACAAGCGCATCAGTCCTTTTTTCATTCCCCACATTATCTCGAATATGGGTGGCGGAATCTTAGCCATTGATCTCGGTTTTGAGGGGCCCAACTACTCTCTTTCGACAGCTTGTGCGACATCCAACTACTCATTTATCAACGCAGCCAATCACATTCGCAATGGCGATGCCGACTTAATGGTTTGTGGTGGAGTGGAAGCTCCCATCGGCCCCATTGCCGTTGCTGGTTTTATCGCTTGTAAAGCGCTCTCAACACGCAATGAAGATCCACATGGCGCATCGCGCCCATGGGACAAGGGGCGTGACGGTTTTGTCATCGGAGAGGGTGCTGGAGTTCTCTGTCTTGAGTCGCTCGATCATGCGCTTGCGCGTGGGGCGCCAATTCTTTGCGAATACCTTGGTGGCGCCATTAACTGCGATGCCAACCACATCACAGACCCCAAACCAGACGGTTCAGGTGTTGCCTCTTGTATGGAACTTGCCATTAAAAATGCGGGCATTGAGCGAGAGCAAATTAACTACGTGAACGCACATGCAACTGCTACACAAGTGGGAGATCTGTGTGAAATTCGTGCAGTGAAAAGCTTTTTTGGAGATCATGCCAAAAACATCAAAATGAATGGCACAAAGTCAATGATCGGCCACTGCCTTGGAGCTGCAGCCGGTCTTGAGGCAATTGCAACCATTTCTGCTATCCAAACGGGGAAAGTGCACCCGACTCTCAATCTCGAGAATCCCGAAGAGGAGACAGCGGGCATTGATCTTTGCCAAGGTGAAGCGCAAGATCTCCAAGTCAACGTTGCCGCCTCAAACTCATTTGGATTTGGTGGACACAACTCTACAGTACTCTTTGGCCCCTATGCGAACAGTTAACGACACCTCTTACGGCATCGTTCCGATGATGAAAAAAGAGGGGGTATGGCGCGTTTTTTTAATTCAGCACCGTCATGCGCTGCACTGGGCGCTGCCCAAAGGGCACCCCGAAAAGGGGGAGACCGACATGCAGGCAGCAGAGCGGGAACTCGAGGAGGAGGCGGGGCTCAAAGTGCTTGAGTGGCTTCCCATTGACTCCATATCAGAAACCTATCAGTTTCATCATCGTGGCAATCGCGTTAACAAAACTGTGACCTATTTTCCCGCCCTTGTAAATGAAGAGTTTTGGCTCGATCAAGAGGAAATCCAAGATGGTGGGTGGTTTACCCTTGATGCCGCAATCGAGCGCGCCTCATTTCCACAGGCGCGCGAAATCATCAAAGAGGTCTTCAAACGGGTAAGCTAGGCGCTAACTTGAGAGCTACATAATCTTTCCAGCGCATTTCAAAAAGCCTTGAAACTTCATTAATTGCCTCTGAATAGCGCTCTGGAAGTTCTGAGAGGCTAGCATGCGTATGATCAAAGGGGGCTTCTAGTTTCAAGTTTGATACAATCGTATAGACCTCAATCATTAAATATCGCAGCTCTTTTGATTCAATAAAACCAAAATTTCCCGGCCTAAATTCACTTCTGTCGATGTAGCCCTTATAGGCGAGCGCTCCATATTTATCCTGCAGGGCAGCTTTTGCTTTTTCTGCACTTGACTGGCTATCACTGGAGAGTTCTTGAAGAAGGTGAAGCCTTAAAGCGGGAATTCCGCCTCGATAAAGCCGGCATGCTTGTTTGAAAACGACTAAAAAATCTGGCATGTGACCTCCCTGGTCGTCATAGGTCTCTTTGAGCGTTTTAAATACCGTGTGAGTGTTGAGCTCATCCAGAGACATCTCAGGTTTCTTTAGAAGTTCCCATGAATCTGTATCGTTAATTGTTGAGTAGGTCTCTGCGACCCAGTCTCTGAATGATTTGCCTTCTACGCGCATCAGCGAATCGTATTTTGCATCTAGTTCGACCGGAAGCTCACCTGCTCCAACCTGGAGTGGGAAGAGAGTCTCATCTGGTGGGTCACAAAGCATTAGCTCTACTTGCATTTCATAGTGGCGTGCATACTCTTTTGCACGCAGATATTTCAGCTCCTCTTGAGATATCCCAGGTCTTGGTTTGCAATCATCGAGGCGCCTTTCAACTTCTACATCAATATCGTGGTTTTGGTTAAGCGAAAAGAGAAGAGAGAGGCAGTAGTTGTAGACCTTTTTTTCAAATGCCGGTAGGCCTTCACGCTGAAAGAGCGTCACAAAGCTCGAATAGAGCGTCTGCTCCTCTGGTAGCATTGATTCGTATAGAGATGGAGCAGCAGCTAAATCAGCATCTACTTTTAGAGCCTCTTCAATACGCTGAACAAATGCGCTCAGCGTCACAGACCTTGTATTCCATGGATTTTGATCAGCGTCGAAGGTTTTTAGTGCTGTAACAACGCGGCTAAAGTCTACTGGTGCAGCTGGATTAGTTAATAGGGCGAGGTGTTGGAAATGTTGGATTTCTCTTTGAAAAGTGTCGCACCGAGCGCAATGAGAAACTGCCATAATTTAAGCTCCTGGGTTGAAAAAAGCCAGGAGTATAGACAGGCGTTTAGATTATGCGCAATACCGAAAGGGCTGTTTCAATGGCACAATTTTTCAGTTGCGTTGCCTTGCCCATTGCCCCTGCTAGCTCATGTGGCCCTCGCCACATTGGCTCTGCTGCACTGGTGACTGCACAAACTGTGTCGGGGTTAAAACTTTGTGAAACTGGAAATTGTGAACTACCTTCTATACGTGGTACGGACATAGGATGCTCCTTACAAGCGCGTTAAGAATATATCTTTAACTTAATTATCAAGCCTTTGTCAATATTTTTTTTGTGGAGTTGAAATTTTTCAACTCCACCAATAGGGTGCATCAGGGCACACCATCTTTACGCTAACTTGAAGAGGGGTGTACGCTGGCCGCTGAGTACAACCCCTCTTCATGTTTGCGCAAATCTGATGCACCCTGAGCACCCTAGTCGCATCAATTTTAGCTTGTAAAGCGGCTTTACAAGTGATTGAATTTGGTGTGAAAGGTTGTTTTGGTTAGACAGCTTTGTGGAATAGGTCGGTGACGTTGGAGTTAGGAAGCTGAACCACTTTTCGCTCGTGCATCTGCTTGCGCACCTCCTGATTCAGGGTACTGATTCGGTTGGCTACGGGCAGGCTCGGCTCTTCTTTGTTGTGACTCGGCGAGTTAATGTGCGCGTTGTTGTTTACTGGCGCATTGTTATCAACGTTCATGATGGGCTCCTGTGTAAATTTTTTTATTAACACAGTTGGGTTTTTTGACACAAGATCGCCCATTGGTGTATAATGCATGCCAAAAGGCCCTCTATGAAATCTATTTTAATGCATTTGTTCGGCTTTGCTGTCCGAATGGCGCTAAGGTTGCGCTACAAAATCACTTTCAAGAATAAGTCTGAGCTGAAAAAGCCCAAACTCAAAAAGGGCGGCTACTTAATTCTGCCCAACCACCCGGCTGAGGTCGATCCGATCATCATGATGGCCCACCTATGGCCAAAATTTAAACTGCACCCGCTCGTTGTCGAACACTTTTTTTATTTTCCTGGCGCGCGCTTTTTCATGAATGCTGTGGGCGCAATTCCCATTCCTAATTTTGAGAGTACGGTCAATCGCTGGAAGGTCGAAAAGGGTGAAAAGGCTTTTGAAGAGGTGCTTGAGCGCTTGAAGAGGGGAGAGAATCTCCTAGTCTATCCTTCGGGTGGTTTGAAGGGGAGCAGCCGTGATATTGTAACGGGTAGCTCTTTTGTGCACAATTTGCTCACGGAGTATCCGGAGATCAATATTGTGATGGTGCGTATGCAGGGGCTCTGGGGGAGCTCTTTCTCGCGCGCAATCATTGGGCGCACGCCCGATTTTTGGAAGGCTCTGCGTGGAGGCATCTGGACGATATTAAAGAATTTCATCTTTTTTGCTCCACGGCGTAAAGTCTCGGTTGAGTTTTACAATCCGGGAGAAGAGTTTCCCTACAAGGGGCAAAAATTTGAGCAAAATATCTTTTTGCAAAACTGGTACAACCATTACCAAGATGCTGAGGGCAATGCGATTGAGGAGGAGCCGCTGGTGCTGACGCCTCGCAGCCTTTTCAATAAAAATGATATCCCACAAGAAGTGGCTGCATTGAATCGCGTCATTGGTGAAAAGCGCGAGATTGAGATCTCTTCGCAAATGCAAAGCTTGATCATTGATAAGGTCGCTGAGATGAGCGAGAAATCGCCCTCTGAAATTGGCGAAGACTCCGATCTATCGGTCGACTTGGGGCTCGATTCACTAGACATTGCCAATGTCTACGCCTATGTGACCGAAGAGTTCGATGTCACTTCAAAGGTGGAGCCGGGCGAGTTGAGGTCTGTTCACGATCTTTTCGAGCTGGCTGTCGATGAAAAGCGCTCGGAAAATCCTCAGACTGAGAAGAGCAAGATGACGGGTTGGCCTGAGGAGGCGAGCCGCAAGGGACCGATTCCTCCGCAAGGTTCGACTATTGTCGAGGCGTTTTTACTCTCTTGTGATCGCATGGGTAGCTCTGTGGCATGTGCCGATGCAAATTCTGGAGTCATGACCTACCAGCGCATGAAACTCGCTGCTCTTGTTTTGGCCGCAGAATTTAGAAAACTCCCTGGTGAGTATGTGGGGGTGATGCTCCCATCATCGGCTGGAGTCTACTTGATGATTCTTGGCGTCTTGATGGCGGGAAAAATTCCTGTCATGCTCAACTGGACTGCGGGAATTCGCTCGCTGCGCTATGGCGTCGATCTTCTAAATATCGAGACGATTTTAAGCTCGCGTAAGTTCTTGGATAGAATGGAGCACCTGCACCTTGAAGAGCTCGAGTCAAAGCTGCTTTTAGTCGAGGACGTGCGCCGCAAGGTCTCTGTTTTTGATAAGCTCAAAGCCGCGATGAAGGCGCGCAAAGATTGTCAGAGCTTGATGAAGAGTTTGAAACTTCGCGAGAAATCGAGCCATGATCCTGCTGTAGTCCTATTCACAAGTGGAACTGAGGCGTATCCAAAAGCCGTTCCACTTTCAAGCGCGAATATTTTAGCCTCTCAACAGGGGGCTGTCGGCCGCATTGAGCTCAATGAAAAAGATATTCTCTACGGCGTTCTACCACCATTTCACTCTTTTGGTTTTTGTGTCACGGGGCTCTTGCCATTGCTTGCTGGGCTTCGCGTCTACTACTCGCCCGACCCAACCGATGGTCATGCGATGGCAAATGACGCTGAAAAATGGGGCATCACAATGATGTGTCTCGCTCCAAGTTTTTACAAAAATCTTTTACGTCTTGCCGGTCCCAAGCAGCTGCGCTCGATTCGCTACTTCATTTCTGGTGCTGAGAAGGCTAGTGACGATTTAAAAATTGCCATCAAACGGCAAAATCCAGATGCCGAATTTTTCGAGGGTTACGGGATTACTGAGTGCTCTCCAATCGTTTCGATTTGCAAGCCGGGAGCCAATAACAAGGGCGTTGGCCGCGCAGCACCTGGGGTGCACCTGTGCGTGATTCACCCCGAGACGCACAAAATTATGCCTCAAGGTCAAGATGGCGAAATCTGTATTAAGGGCCCGAACGTCTTTTATGGATATATTGGAGAGGCCAAGCGCGATCCTTTCATTACTATTGATGGGAACAAGTGGTATCGCAGTGGCGATCTTGGGCATGTCGATCGTGAAGGCAACCTCATTTTAGGTGGACGGATTAAGCGCTTTGTCAAAATTGGCGGGGAGATGGTCTCTCTTGCCTCTATCGAAGAGGAGCTGATTGCCAAGGGCATCGAAAAGGAGTGGGTCGATCAAGAGTCGGCGCCAACTGCTTTTGTCTTGTGCGCCAATGAAATCGATGATGGTAAACCCCACATTGTCCTTTTCACAACCTGTCGCGTACAAAAAGAGGAGATCAATCAGATCTTGCGCGATTCGGGCTTTGGCCGCATCATGAAAATCTCCGAAGTGAAAGTCCTGCCTGAAATTCCACTGCTCGGTTCAGGAAAAATCGACTATCGCAGACTCAATGAAATGGTGAAGGAATGAGACTCTACAATACCGAAAAGCGCGCTCAGGAAAAAATAGCAGGCGATAAGCTCACGATGTACACCTGCGGGCCAACTGTCTACAACTTTGCCCACATCGGCAATTTTCGCACTTACGTCTTCGAAGATCTTTTGCGCCGCTCGCTCAAGTACTTTGGATTTCAAGTGCGCCAAGCCATGAATCTCACTGATGTCGACGACAAAACCATTCGTGGCGCTTTGGAAAAGGGCGTCTCTCTAAATGAGTTTACGCAAAGCTACAAAGATGCCTTTTTTAGCGACATTGAAGCGCTTGGTATTGAGCGTGTCGAGGAGTATCCAGCTGCGACTGACTATATCGATCAGATGATCAACCTGATTGAAAAGCTGATAGAAAAGGGCTTTGCCTACAAACTTGACGATGGCAACGTCTTCTATCGCATCGACGCCTTTCCCTCATATGGACGCCTCTCCCATCTTAAGATTGAAGATCTCAAAGTGGGCGCTTCAGATCGTGTTGAGGATGAGTATGACAAAGAGAGCGCGTGTGATTTTGTCCTTTGGAAGGCCTATGACAAATCACGTGATGGTGACATTTTTTGGGAGAGCCCCTTTGGCCGCGGCCGCCCCGGATGGCACATCGAGTGCTCGGCCATGGCTATGCACCTTCTTGGTGAGACTATTGATATCCACGTTGGTGGTGTCGACAATATGTTCCCTCACCACGAAAACGAAATCGCCCAATCTGAGGCCTGCTCGGGTCGCCCCTTTGTCAAGCACTGGCTCCACGCCGAGCACCTGATTGTCGATGGGAAAAAGATGTCCAAGTCACTTGGCAATTTCTACACCCTGCGCGATCTTCTGCAAAAAGGCTACACCGGACGTGAGGTGCGCTACATGCTTCTCTCCACGCACTACCGTACCCAGCTCAACTTCACACTTGAGGGGCTCAACGGCGCTCGCCAAGCGCTCGATCGTCTCGATTCACTCATTCGCCGCCTGCAGTCTGCTGCAGGGGAGGGCTCTTTTGATACAACTACCACCCGCAAACAATTCAATGCAGGGCTCGAAGACGATCTCAATATTTCCGTCTCACTTGCCGCCCTCTTTGATATGGTGCGCGAAGTCAACACTCTTATCGATGCTAACAAGCTCTCCCCGCAAGGAGCCCAGCAGGTGCTAGACCTGCTAAATGAGTTCAATGTTGTACTAAATGTCTTCTTGTTTGAAGAGGAGGGGGCGCCACCAGAGTTGCAAGAGGCGCTCGAAAAGAGAAATGCCGCACGCGCGGCAAAAGACTGGGCAACTGCCGATCGCTACCGAGATGAGATTCAAGCAGCCGGCTATACAATTGAAGATAGTAAAAGCGGCTCAAGATTAGTTAAGAGCTCTAAGTAATTGATACTAAAGAAGTTGAAGTGTAGAATATCCTACGTTTATATGAGGTTTATTCTATGTCAATCGAGCTAAGCGCTGCTTTTATTCAAAGTCCTGATGATTTGGAAGTACTATTTGGATCTAAATCCCAAAAATACACCATTTCGGGCCTGGATGAAAATCAGGTTGCTGAGGTCAAGTCAGTTTTCAGAACAGCTGAAGAACAAATCACTTCAACAGTTTTAGCCTACACGCAACTTGGAGCAGGGCAAGAAACCCCGTTGTTTGTTGCCTGGAGAGGCGACTACGTCAGTGACTCTATTGAAGAGGCTTTTAGCTCGGCTCGCATTTTGCTTGCGACATTCGCTTCTTAGTCGCGCATAATTGGGAAAAAGAGCACATCTCTAATTGAAGTCTCTCCAGTGAAGAGCATTGTCAACCTATCCATACCAATACCGAGTCCACCCGTTGGGGGCATGCCCTGGCATATTGCCTCGACAAACTCCTCGTCCATTGGGACCGCCTCTTCCCCGCGTGCGTTCGCTTGATTTTCAAGAAGCTCACGCTGGAGAACTGGGTCATTGAGCTCAGAGTAGGCGTTGCAAAACTCCATTCCTAAGATAAACGTTTCAAAGCGCTCGACAAAGCGCTCTTTTTTCAGAGCGGGATCGCGGTGTAGCTTACACAGAGGTGTTGTCTCAATTGGGTGATCAATGATGTGGTGGGGTTGAATCAGGTGCGCCTCAGCAAACTCTTCAAACATGCAGGCAATTAGCTTGCCACGCGCCATCGTCACAACATCTTCCTTCTCGAAATCAGATCCATCGACTAGAGCCGCGCGCATCTCCTCATCAGACATTGCATCGACATCAAAGTTGCCGTAGACCTTCGTCGCCTCTTTCATCGACATGCGCTTCCAGGGAGTTGTCAAATCGATGTCGTGCTCTACGCCATTTTTGTCCTTGCGGCCCTCGAGTACAGTCGTCCCAAAGAGGCGCTCGGCAATGTTGGCAAAAAGATTTTCTGTGCACTCCATCACATCGCGGTAGTCCCAATTCGCCGCATACATTTCGAGCATTGTAAACTCGGGATTGTGCGTCTTATCAAGGCCCTCGTTTCTAAAGACCTTACCAATTTCGAAAATGCGCTGCATGCCGCCGATAATGAGCTTTTTCAAAGGAATCTCGAGCGCAATGCGCATGAACATCTGCTGGTGCAGTGCATTGATTTCAGTGATGAAGGGATCGGCCTCAGCGCCGCCGTAGGCATTTTGCAGCACAGGCGTCTCGACCTCTAAAAATTCGAGCTCGGTCAAATACTCTCGCACGTAGCGCGTGATCTTGCTGCGCATCTCAAAGGTCTTCATCACCTCCTCATTGGAGATGAGATCAAGCCAGCGCTTTTTGTAGCGCATGCCTTTATCGACCAGACCCGCATGCTTATCGGGAAGCGGAAGGAGCGTTTTACATAGGAGAGTGACCTTCTTGGCATATATTGTCAGCTCGCCCTTTTGGGTCTTGAAGAGGTGCCCCTCGATCCCGATGATATCGCCGAGGTCAATCTTTTTTTCAATGAACTTGATCGGTTTGATCATCTCTGTATTGAGGCCCTCTACCAAAGTGAGGTCGCGGTTGAACATCACCTGTACTCTACCACTTTGATCTTGGACCTGTCCAAAGGCGTTTTTTCCCATCGCGCGGAAGAGGACCAGGCGGCCAGAGACAGTGACCTTAAGCGTATCGCCCAGCTCAGCGTCATCAAAAGAGCCCACTTCAGTCTCGTCGAAGTTCTCCCGTAGCTCGCCAGGAGAGGCAGTTGGCTCGAATTTGTGGGGGTAGGGCTCAACGCCCATTTCGCGGATTTCATCAAGTTTTGCTCTTCGCGACTTGAACTCGTCATAGTCGTGGTATTCGGGCGCCATGGTTTTATCTTCCGTACAAATTTTTTCAATCATACGATCGAGTTTACACGATTTTCCAGATAATAGCTACAGTATTAACTATTTCTTCAGCCTTCTGTAAAATATTCCATAGTACCCGAGCGTACCGTCTTGCCACATGGAGTCTCTCAAGTTATTGACGCGAACATTTGGAGGATCCTTAGGGGAGATATCAATTGATTGCAAATTGCAACTAGACTGAATGTGTTAGCTTAACGCCTGACTGACACTAGAGCATTTGAAAGCTGTCAAGTTTTTACTTGCATCTAGGGATGGCTAACTTCGTATTCCCAATTTTTTTCAATATTTTTAAATTGGGTGTCATTTGTAACAATGGAGTTTCGAAAGTCAGATAATGCAGTATTTGTCTTATTGGGGTCGTGTTCACCAGCCACATCATAAACATTTTGGTAGGTCTTAATATTTTCCATCGCGTTGAATAGTGTATCACAGACCGTATGGTTGAATGCTTTATATGATTTATTGTTATTTAAATAATCACTAAGCATATATTTTGAGTTAAAAAGTGCTCCGAGGACATTTACAAAGCTTTTTCTGCCAGCATCAGCCCACGTTTGAATATCTGAATACTTAGTTGGGTCCAAAGATGATGGGTCATTTACTCTTTGATTGTTGGCATCTACTACTGTGTTATAAATATCCTCAGCTGTTTCTGTTTCTCCTGTCGGAGTGTTGCCCAAGCCAGCCCAGCTAAATTGTTCAGGCATCCCTGAGTCACCATTGTTTTGCGTGCAATAATCGCTTGCGCCAGTAAATTGATTGCTGATGAAGAGGTCAACCCCTTGAGCCAGAAAATCGAGAATATCTCCTTTGTTCAGATCCCCGAAATTCGACTGATAGTTGTTTGAGCCTTGGTCGATAAAATCATTACAGTACGTTCCAGCAACGCTCACTTGCGCCTCTAAATTGTCAAGCTTCGTAGCCGTGTTTTGTAAGAATGTATACATTGGCGATGAGTTTGGCAGTGAGTTGCTCATTTTTTGGATATCATGCGTGACATCAGTCATTTTATCTTTGAGATCGGTGATATTGTCAGGCTTGTAGTTAAAAAAAGAGGTGAGAATTTGATCCCAGGCTTGAGAGTGGATAATATTGGCTCCGTTATCACCTGATGAGGGGGCGGTATTTCCTGATGTAGGGCCATTAATCTGCATACATATTCCTTTTTACTACCTGTTAACATTTGGGTAAAAAGTTGTCGAGTTAGATATTTCTCTTTAGCCACTGTAGGTAATTTTCAGATACTTCAGTTGGGGTGATCGCGCAGAGCTCTGCGACATCATAGCTGCCGCGCTTGTGAATGAGTGCATCAATTGCATCAAAGTGCTCTTTACGAGACTTGAGAATCACTTTTACCTCTGAGCTGCTCTCAATTTTTCCCTCCCACCAGTAGTGAGAAGTTACATTCGGGATAACTGAGGCGCAAGCGATGAGCTTTTTTTCTAAGAGCTCATGAATAATTGCGTTTGCCTCTTTTTCTTGAGCGCATGTCCAAAAGAGATAAATCATTAGAAATAGGTGCTAGTTGGGTTAATGTCGTAGAGAAGTTTCATTGGGCGTGGGGCGCTGAGCCTAGCGGCGAAATCTGAGATGGGAAACGGAGAGGGGCCTTTGACGAGGATGTGGTAGCGGAAGGTGTCTTTAATGCGGGCGTAGCCGCAGGGCTGCGGGGGAAAAATGGTGTAGGTGGAGGGGAGCTGATTGGCAAGAGCTGTTTGCAGCTTGGTGGAGTAGGTGCGCAGCGGCTCCTCTTCGGGCCCGGATAGGATAAAGCGGGCCATGTGAGAGTGTGGGGGGTAGTCGAAGAATTGCCTTGAGGCAATCTCTTCTTTATAGAAGGCGTCAAAGTCGGTGGCGGTGATAGCAAGATTATCGGGCACGTTGGTTTGGATGACCACTTCTCCTGGCAGATCGGCTCTTCCAGAGCGGCCGGCAACTTGGGTGAGGAGCTGGTAGGCATACTCGTGGGAGCGAAAGTCGGGGATGTTGAGGGTTCCGTCAACAGAGAGAATGCCTACGAGAGTTACGGAGGGGAAGTGCAGGCCTTTGGCGATCATTTGCGTGCCAATAAGAACGTCGGCTTTTCCAGAGCGAAACTGCTTGAAGAGCTTATCGTGAGCTCCCTTGTGCCGGGTGGTATCTGCATCCATGCGCAGGGTGCGGATTTCGGGATAGACGGCAAGAAGGTTTTGCTCAATTTGCTGGGTGCCGGGACCGCGAAACTTGAGGGTGTCGTGCGATTTGCACGAGGGGCATGCAGTCGGCGGGCGCATGTTTGCTCCGCAGAGGTGGCAGCAGAGGAGATTTTCTTTGCGATGGAAGGTCATTGTCACATCGCAATGTTTGCACGAGACATTTTCGCCACAGCTTCCGCAGAGCTGTGTCGAGTAGGTGCCGCGGCGATTGAGAAAGAGAATCGTCTGCTCTCCCTTTGCGCAGCGGTCATTGATCTTTGAGAGTAGCAGCTCAGAAAAGGGGGAATAGTTTTTCAGCCGCTCGCGCTCAATTTTCATATCAACGATGGTCATTTTTGGCAGCGAGCTTTTTGTGGCGCGGCGGGTGAGTTTATGGAGCTGGTACTTGCCCGACAATGCATTAGTGTAGGTCTCAAACGCAGGAGTGGCGCTGCCGAGGGCGACAGTGGCGCCGGTGAGCTTGCCGCGTAAGATCGCAATGTCGCGCGCGTGGTAGCAGGGCATTTCATCGCTTTGCTTGTAGGAGCTCTCCTGCTCCTCATCAACGATAATGAGTCCGAGATTTTTCACTGGGGAAAATATGGCTGAGCGGGCGCCGACGACAACGGGGATCTCCCCTGAGCGAATCCGATGCCACGCATCGTAGCGCTCCCCATCTGAGAGGCGGTGGTGCAAAATTGCAATGCGACACTGCAGTCGCGATTTGAGCCGCTCAATTGTCTGCGCCGTGAGGGCAATTTCGGGGACGAGTAAAATGGTGCCCATCCCCTTGTCGAGGTAGTGTTGAATCGCCTGCAGATAGATTTCTGTTTTTCCCGACCCTGTCACACCGTAGATCAGGTGCGTGCCACTGTTTTCTGTGATTCCTTTGAGAGCTGCTGCCTGCTCATCATTCAAAGTCTTTGGACGCGTTTGAAAAAACTCCTCATCGAGAAGCTCGCTGCGATCGACATGCACCTTTTGGCAGGTGAGAGCTCCCGACTTGATCAGCGAATCGATCGGTGAGCGCGAGACCTTCTCAAGAAGCTGCGAGAGAAACATTCCCTTCGGATTGACAAGCACCTCATCCAAGACAAGCGCCTGCTGCGGCTTTTTTTCGCGAAGCTCCTTGCAGAGCTCAGTGAGCTCAGTGAGCGATTTGGCGCGCTTGATAAAGAGCTGCTCCTTGGGCTTTGTGTTTTTACGCACCGAAGCTGGCATAATCGACTGCAAAATCTTGCGCTCAGGCGTCGCGTAGTAGCGCGCCATCCAGCGGGCGAGCTCCATCAGCTCCTTTGGAAGAGATTCAAGAACCTCCTTGATCGGCTGCACTTTTCCTTTGATCGCCGTGCGTTTGCGTACATGCAGTACCGTTGCCTTCAAAAGCTGCGAGCGCAGAGGAACAAGTACGCGCGTGCCCTGCTCAATGTTGCTGAGTAGGTCTTGGGGAATTCCATAGTCAAGGGGGCGCGTCGCGCGCTGATCAATGGCAACTGTTGCATAGGCTTGAAAGCTTAGAGCGCCTTCTTGATCATGTTCCATAGGCCTCGCTTGAGCAGGGGATCTTTTTCATAGAGTGACAGGTCGGGAAGCACAAGGGTTTTCACCTTCAGTAGCTGGCGATTTTTCTCATCAAAGTGGGTTAAGAGATTGGGCATTTTCCAAAGGGCAATATCGGGAATCAAAATCAGCTTGAGGTGCTCGGCAGACAAGACAGTATCCCAGCGATTTTCCCTCTCGTAAATGCCAATATCGATCACCCTTGAGGGACCAAAGCGTCGATCGACAGCGTGAGAGAGTGCGTGGAGCAGGCGCGCATGTCCGCGCAGCTCAGCTGTCACAAAGAGGGGAATATCTGGCACAAAGCTCTTGTCTTTCCAAGCGCTTGCAATTTTGCGCGCATTGCGGTCATCGAGCGGCTTGGGGTGAATGAATAAATCGGGCAGCGCTGCTGCCATCATCTTGCGCATGGCGCTCATGTCATCTTGCTCGGGCTTTGGAGCCTTTTCAAGCTCCACTTTTACCTTTGGCTGCGGAATCGGTTTAGGTTTAGGAGGTGGAGGAGGAGGCGGGCTGATCTTGAGCTGTGGCGCGGGCTTTGGTTTTGGAATTGGCGCGCTTTTCACAACAGGTCGCGAAGTGAGGATGTATTTTTTTTTCTGCCTCATGTTTTCCAAAAAGGCAATTGCGCTGTCAATTAAAGGGTCGGCCATAGGATCTAGCTTAAATCATCGTAGCCCATTGTGTCAATGTGAAGCAGACGTCTAAAAATATCTCTTAAATTGACTAAATAATTTCAATATAGTAAATCTACATACTATTTAAATAAAGGTGTATATTATGCAAAGAGTAATGATGGGTGGAGCTGCGCTAGCTGGAGGTTTTGCAGCACAAAGGTTTTTGAGCAGGGTTTCAGAGGAACATAGCCTAGTCTCAGAAGAGGCTAGAGGTTCCTATAGCGCTAGAGTTATTAGGGCTGCCGTCGCTGGTTTTTTTACTGAGCGCGCTCAACTTGTTATGCAGATGCCCTCAAGACAATACTGCGAGAGAAAAGAAAAGTCCCCAAAAGATGATTGGAAAGCAACGACTAAGCCAGATGAGACCTCGTATGCACTACGCGCATTGCGTTATGCGCATAGTCCTGGAGGTTCGGCTGTATACAGTGTACAAAATGAGGGTGGTAGAATTACCTATCCCTTCCATGGGGGGATCCGCTCTTTGGACAGTATAGAGCCGTGGAGAAATATTTTTAGCGGAAATTCTATCCGCTGTTTTAAGACATTCACCTCTGAAGGTGATGCATCTGTTGTCCTTACTGGAACAACAGATCCAAGCAAATGTGTCGATTTTTTTGAACAGTTGTTAGCCGATACTGTTCGCCTTATGAAAATTAATCCATTTCTCGAAAGACGCTATATGCATCCACTTGAGGAGCATCGACTTTTTAAGTGCGAAATTTTAGTACATGAAACACTCGAAACACCTGAAGCTGCAAAGCGCAATCTCCGTTCTGTTTCCCGTAGTTTCGTAAGAACGGCTGAATTAGAAAAAGATGGGAAGCCAAATTTTGTTGTGTGTATTAAGGGTGGAAAGATGAAGCGGGATGCAGTAGTTCTTGGTACGCAAGATAATCAGGTGTGTTCCAAGCTTTCAACCTAAAAGATCGTCTAGGTATGAGTCAATAGCGAAGGGGTGCAAATCTTTGTCTCCTTCGCCAATTCCAACCCACTGTATGGGAATTCCCATCTCGCGGTAGATCGCCAGAACAACACCACCCTTTGACGAGCCATCCATTTTTGTCAGGGCAATGCCTGTCAGGGGCGCCGAGGCGTTGAATATTTTTGCCTGCTCAACGGCGCTCTGACCTAGAGTCGCGTCAATGACCAAAATCGTCTCTTGAGGCGCGGCGACGCGGCGCATCTTCTCAAGCTCTTTCATTAGATCGCTTTTTGACTCAAGCCGGCCGGCTGTGTCGGCAATGACCATGTCGTAGCCGCCCGCTTTTGCCTTGGCAACGGCGTCAAAGAGAACAGCTGAGGGATCGCCACCATGGCGCCCCTTCACAATCTCAACGCCTGTGCGCTCTGCCCAAATTTCGAGCTGCTCGACAGCTGCGGCGCGGAAGGTGTCACCTGCAGCGAGCAGCACCTTTTTCCCTTGGCGCTTGTAGTGGAGCGCAAGCTTGGCGCAGGTAGTCGTTTTGCCCGAGCCGTTAATTCCAACCATGAGAATCACATGGGGGCTACCCTTTTCTTCTGGTGTCACCTTTGGTGGTACTGAGAGCACCTCGTGCGCCCACGCGCGCATCTCTTCAATGCTCGCCTTCTTTGTTTTTCGAATGCGCTCAATGCACTCGCTCACGCAGGTAGATCCAAGGTCTGCCTCGTACAAGATTTCCTCGAGCTCTTCGAGAGTCTCCTCTGAGAGGGGTTTGGAAAAAACGCGCTTGAGTTTTCCAGCTAAAACGCCGGCAATTTTTTTGAAAAACTTGAACATAATGGGTGAATCAATGATAAATAAAGAGAGCCTATCGCACAACCTTTTTGGAGTTTTTTCATGAATACCCACGAGTTTCAGGCAAAAGAGGTCTTAAAACGCTACGGAATTCCCGTGCCTGAGTATGGCGTTGCCTCAACAGTTGATGATGCTAAAAACGTCGTTGATTTGATGAAGCTCGACCAGGCAGTTGTTAAAATTCAGGTACATGCGGGTGGCCGTGGAAAGGCAGGTGGCGTAAAAATTGCCAAGAGCAAAGAGGAGATCATCTCGATTGCCCAAGAGCTACTGGGGATGAAAATGGTCAATAACCAGACCGGTCCGCAGGGTGTAACGGCACATCAAATTTTGATTACAGCGCTCACTGACATCGAAAAAGAGTACTACATCGGCGCGATCATCGACCGAGAAAACGCGCAGCCAATTTTGATCGCCTCGCCTGAGGGTGGGATGGATATCGAAGAGGTGGCTGTCAAAATGCCCGAAAAAATTCTTAAAATTCCAATTCAGCTCAATGGAAAGCTCAGAGGCTATGAGCTCATTCGCTTAGCCAAATTCATGGGTTGGCACGGAGATACGGCCAAAGTGGGCATGAAAATTGGCGCAGGCATTGCCAAGGCCTTTTTGGATACCGACGCCTCGCTTCTTGAAATCAACCCCCTATGTCTTACAAAAACGGGAGAGCTCCAGGCAGTTGATGCCAAGCTCAGCATTGATGAAAATGCCCTCTTTCGTCAGCCCAACCTTGCTGACTACTACGACGCCTCACAGGTTCCTGAAAATGAGCGCGACGCTCACGAGCACGAGCTTGCCTATATCGCCCTTGAGGGCAATATTGGCTGCATGGTCAATGGCGCGGGACTTGCGATGGCAACAATGGATGTGATTCACCACTATGGTGGGACGCCAGCGAACTTTCTCGATGTTGGCGGAGGAGCGAGCAAAGAAAAAGTCGCTGCAGGCTTTCGCATCATATTAAGTGATAAAAATGTGAAGGGGATCCTCGTCAACATATTCGGTGGCATCATGAACTGCGCAACGATTGCAGAGGGTGTGATTGCCGCAGCCAAAGAGGATGAAATTCCCGTTCCACTTGTTGTGCGCCTTGAGGGGACCAATGTGGAAGAGGGGAGGCGGCTTTTAAGAGAATCAGGACTTAAAATTATTCCCGCTGAAGATCTTTCCGATGCGGCGCAAAAAATTGTAAAGGCGATCTAATGGCAATTTTGACCGATAAAAAAACACGCATCATCACCCAAGGAATCTCGGGCAAATCGGGCCGTTTTCACACAGAGCAGTGCATCATGTATGGCTCGAATTTTGTCGGCGGAGTGACTCCTGGAAAAGGGGGCATGGAGATTTTAGGTCTACCCGTTTTTGACACCGTTTTAGAGGCAAAAGAGAAGGTTAAGCCCGACGCCACGCTACTTTTTGTTCCCCCTCCCTTTGCCGCCGATTCGATTTTAGAGGCAGAAGATGCCGGCATCCCCTTGATTGTGTGCATTACAGAGGGTATTCCCATTCGCGATATGCTAGAGGTCTCGCAGGTCATGCGCAAATCAAAGACCTCACGCCTCATAGGCCCCAACTGCCCCGGACTGATGACGCCAGGCGAGTGCAAAATGGGCATCATGCCCGGCTACATTGCAAAGCGCGGAAAGGTAGGAATTGTCTCCAAATCGGGAACCCTCACCTATGAGGCCGTTTGGCAAACGACACAACTTGGCCTTGGCCAATCGAGCTGTGTCGGCATCGGCGGAGATCCGCTGAATGGAACAAACTTTATTGATATCCTCGAGCTTTTTGAAAAAGATCCTGAAACTGAGGCAATTTTGCTCATCGGTGAAATTGGCGGACAGGCAGAAGAGGAGGCGGCTGCGTGGATTGGGGAAAATTGCTCAAAGCCCGTCGCTGCATTTGTTGCAGGAAAGACTGCGCCTCCAGGTAGACGCATGGGCCACGCTGGGGCGATTGTTTCAGGGGGAAGCGGCACAGCAGAGGCGAAAATTGAAGCGCTCAAAAAGCACGGCGCAGTGATTGCTGAAACACCCGCTGACATGGGCGATGCGGTGAAGCGAGCGCTCGGCAAGTGAAAATCCCCCTGCGCATCTCATTTACCTTCTTTCTCACAGCTGGCCTCATCGGCTTTCTCAGCACAGGCACCCTTATTGGGACCCTCATTTGGATCGGCATCATCTTTGTTTCAATTCTCGTTCACGAGTATGGCCACGCTCTAGCCTCTTACTACTTTGGTCAACAGCCGCGCATCGAGCTTGTCGCCTTTGGTGGACTGACGATTCCCTCAGGCCCCCGCCTGAAATTGTGGAAAGAGTTTATCGTCGTCTTTTGCGGCCCGCTCTTTGGCTTTTGTCTCTATATTATCGCTCAACTGCTGCTCAACGCTCAGCTCACAGAAAATCTGCTTGTGATCAATATCCTGCGCGTCTTTAGCATCATCAATCTCTTTTGGACTATCGTTAACCTCCTCCCCGTTATCCCCCTTGATGGTGGCCAGCTCCTGCGCATCATTATGGAGGGAATTTTCGGTATTAAAGGGGTGCGCTACGCCCTTGCAGTTGGCATGATCCTCTCACTTACCTTGGGGCTACTCACCATTGCCTACGGCGCCATTATTCTCGCAATTCTTTTTTTCCTCTTTGCCTTTCAAAACTTTGAAATGTTTCGCCAGACGCGCAACATCTCCCAGCACGATAACGACGATGACTTAAAGCTTGAGCTTGCCAAAGCAGAAAAGCTCTTTGTCATGGGAGAGAAAGAGGAGGCGGGGCGACTTTTTACCCACCTGCGAAACGAATCGAAAGAGGGGATCCTCTACATGTGCGCCACAGAGTATCTTTCCCAAATTGCCATGGAAAAGCGTGACTTTCAGGAGGCCTACAACCTGCTCCTCTCTATCGAGGATAACCTCTCCGATGAGGGAAAGTGTCTGCTCAACAATGTCGCATTTGAAGTCCAAGATTATGAGCGCGTGGCAAAGCTTTCAGGCTTTTGCTACCAAACCTACCCCTCATTTGATGTTGCATTGCACGCAGCGAAGGCGTGCGCTCTCATGGGCGACTTGAAATCGACAATCGGTTGGCTCAAATCGAGTCTCACCTACGAAACTGAGAGTCTACAAGAGATTATCAAAGATGCCTCCTTTGATAACTTGAGAGATGATCCCGAGTTTTTGAAATTTACTCAGGATTAAAGTTCACTACATAGGGCTTTAGAAATTTCCTTAGCTGAAAAATCCAATGCTGTTTGTAAATCTGACGGCAGGCCTGCAATTGTTTTATAGGCTACCCAAAGTTTAGAAAGACTCAGCGTCGGATCATTCATAGCAGGACTGTAGCAAAGAAGCGGATTAAAAAACGTCATCTTATCTTCTATACACGGGTTTCCAGGATCTCGTGCGATAAACGTGTCATAGCATTTTCTAACAAGAGCCGTGTAGTCATTATGTGGAGGCATTTCCCCCTTTTCTAATTCATTTCTTAGATCTTTTTCAGCCTCTTTACTTGGGTAAAACATGACCCGTGGCCCCTTCAAGAGTGCAACGTAAAAGCCCCGCTCAAGCTTGAGCGATCTCGCGATAATTTCGCCCGCTTGCCAAATAGTGATGCGATATTTGGTTCTTGGCGGATCATCTACAGAGCCCCGTGGAAGGAAGTCATAAAGATCGATTCGTCTTCCCGCTGTGAGCCGATTCGTTGTTCCTTGACCACGTGCATTTGTGATGCTGACCCGAAATGTTAGATCTGGTGTGTTGTTGCAAATAGGATTGGTGAGTTCAACAGCCATGATTGCTCTTCATGCGGAGGAGCGCTGGGCTCCTCCGTAGTGGGGTTATTTAGGCAGTCTGACGCTGACAAAGCGCACAGCACCTTTGATGTTAACGAGCATAAGCACGCGCGAGCCCTCGACAGAATCGAGCGCTTCGATAAACTCATCGACGGTGGTCACTTTGCGGTGATTCACTGCCATAATGAGCGCGCCCCTGCGGATGCCAACAGCTGATGCGGGAGAGCTTTGTGCAACGTCTTTGACAATCACACCACGCTCATCGCGGTAGCCATACTGCTGAGAGAGCTCTGGTGTGAGCTCTTGGACAGTGAGACCGAGCTTGCGTGCGCGATCAGACATTGTGCCAGTTGCACTCTCTTGACTGCCAACTGTGACAGGGATGTTGAGCGTTTTACCGCGGCGGCTGATTGTTAACTCGACCTTTGTCCCAGGCTTCATAAGCAAAATTTCATTGCGTAGCGAAGCGGGGGACTTGATGCGACGCCCATTCATCTTTAAGATCACATCACCTTGCTCGATGCCCGCCTTATCAGCAGGTGAATCGGCGACAACTTGGGCGATAAGAGCGCCTTCATTTGTTTTAAGCTGAAGAGCCTCTGCCATGCCATTATCGATCGGTTGCAGAGAGACGCCAAGAAAGCCGCGAATGACCTCGCCGTTTTGGATAATTTGGTCCTTGACTGTGACTAAAATGTTGCTTGGGATGGCAAAGCCGATTCCCATGTAGCCACCAGAGCGCGAGACAATTGCGGTATTCATGCCAATGATCTTGCCATCAAGATCGAGAAGGGGGCCACCCGAGTTGCCTGGGTTGATCGCAGCATCTGTTTGGATAAAGTCCTCAAGATCGGTAATCTGCAGATTTTGCCGACCTTTTGCCGAGACGACTCCAACGGTGACTGAGGCCTCAAGTTGGAAGGGGCTTCCCACGGCAATAGCCCACTCGCCGACCTCAACATCATCTGAGTTGGCAAATGTTAAGTAGGGGAGATTTTTCTCCTCAATTTTAATCACAGCAATATCTGTTTTTGGGTCACCGCCAACTAAGACAGCCTCAATCTCTTTTTTATTGGGATCGTGGAGGTCAATGGTGATCTTGTTAGCGTCGCGAACGACGTGAAAATTGGTGAGAATGTAGCCATCTTCTGAGATGACAAATCCCGAGCCTTGAGATTCACGCTTCTCACGGCGTCCTCCAGGAGGGCCAAAAAAGCGGTGGAAAAAGTCGTCATTAAAAAAATCATTTGGGTCTGTCTGGTAGCCATAGGGGCTGCCATTTGACTCTGCATGGATGTAGACAACCGAGGGGATGCTCTCTTTGGCGACCTGGGTAAAGGCCCTCGAGAGTTGCCTTGCA
The DNA here is from genome assembly GCA_022763045.1 of Simkaniaceae bacterium. Classification (GTDB taxonomy): domain Bacteria; phylum Chlamydiota; class Chlamydiia; order Chlamydiales; family JACRBE01; genus JALEGI01. Next base: position 137,218 of record JALEGI010000020.1, read on the forward strand.
GGGTTTGTCTGCGCAGAGGGAGCTCGAGAAACCTCTTGCTCCTTACCTGAAAAGAGGCCCGCAGGGGCTTGGGCCATTGAAAGGGAAAGTAGAGTAGCTAAAATCACTTGCTTCATCGTTTAACTCCGTTCAGTTGCAGATAGTGATTTTATTGAGACGTAGTTTTTTTTTCAACCCGGACCTAAGTTACTGGCATCCAGCTGTTAGTTTAATTAAAATTATAATTATAATTTAATTAATACTAATTGTGTATACAATATAAGTAATTGCATTTGAAAAGGTTTTGTAATTATGGATTCTACTTTAAGTTCAAGTAGTAGTTCTTCAAGTTTGTTTTACGGGATGTCTATGGATACTCGCTCGGTTTCGAGTGAAACAAGCCTTGATGGACTTGATACAAGTTTTTTTGCAGATGGTACGGTAATTGTAAATATGTCCTCTGCAAAGGACTGCTTTGTCGCCTCAGCTCTTCCTCCTGGTTCCCCTGTAGCGTATATTCAATTTGCGGGCGGAGTTCCTGTTCTACAAGAATTACAAGGCAAGGGGCACTCTGCAGCAGGAGCTGGGGGTGGTGGTGCAAAAATGCCTACGGCGCCATCAGCAGCTCCCTCTCTGCCTCCGGGTTCTAAATTAGACGCAAGTTTATTTGGTCCAGCTGCACCTCCTTCATTTACGCCTAAAAAAGCTGAGTCAAAAGAGGAAGAAGATGAAGATGATGAAACTGCAACAACAATGACATCGACGACCTATACATCTGTTACATCGTTAAGTGGCACTCATCCACCTCCATCTTTTTACAGCAAATATGCTCCTAGAGTCGCTAAATGGAGAAGAAAACTCACCCGTCATCAGCGATTAAACTGCATTGGTGAAAAGAGATGTGAGATTAGCGGAATTGATGCGAGACAATCCCACATTGCTCACACATTTCCTCTAGATTTTACAATGCTTGATTTCAAATACATGCGCTCATACAAGTTTGACGGCCATAGAAATAACAGGTATGCACTTGTGCAAAGAAAATCTGATCGTCAATTCTTTTGCTTAGAGGTAGGGACGAGAAAGAATCACAAGGGAAAGCGCGAAGTTTTTCACTATTTTCTCAATCCCGACACAGTTGACAAATCGATGATAGATGCTGCGACTCTAGCCTGTAGTGAGTATAAAGAAAAAGGGGGAATTGAAGAGCATGTCATTGAATTCTCTGGAGTTCCAGTCACGCTTAAAGAAGATGCAACCTTACATTTCAGAGTTCAGTGTGAGTGTGATGGAGTAAAATATGGTAGCAACTTTAAGATTCTCCCGCAAAAGTACTTCCCAATGCCAACTTAGATCATGATAAGGGGTTGGTTCAACTCCGTATTTTCTTTTGACAGAAGTTTTTTTCCAGCAAAGCTTGTAATTACACTTTTTTCGAGTTGCTCTCTAAGCATCTGGGAGGCTGCAATTACATCGCTTTTTTGTAGAGCAAGTGTGCGCTCACGCTGCTCTTGGCGCCGCTCAAGCGTCCGCCCACGCATCATCCAACCATATGCCACCGCAGCTCTCGATCCCGGTGCAGTTGGAGAGTCGACCTCTTGAATGTAGCTCAACTTTGCCTCTTCCAAATCATCTTCAGAGAAGTTGCCAGCGCTAATTTCGTCAATTGCCTGGACAAAGGCAGCAAGTGTGCGCGAGAGGTGGGGGTCTTGATAGGAGTAAAAATAAAGCATGCCAGTGAGTGGTTGATAGGCGCAGCGCCCACCGTAGGCGCCCCCTTGCTCGCGAATCACAGGGTGGAGCACCTTGTGCTCAAAGAGCTCAGAACAAATCGTCAGAGCTGCGCTCAGAGGGTGCTCAAAGCCCACAGTCTGAAAGGCCTGACATGTGAATGCGACCTGTGAGGGAATCGCCCTGCCCGCATGAGATGGCATCTCAAGGGCAAAATCGCTGCTCCAGGGAGTGTAGTTTTTCGACTCCCAAGTTGGTGAAAAATGGGGAGCGCCCTCTCCTGAGAGCACTAGGTGGGGATCGCTTAGGTGGAGCACTTTCTCAGAAAGTATTTTAAGGCTCTCGAGTTTTGCTGGAAGCTGAGCGTCTAGGTCTTTGCAAAGGTCCTCAATGTAGTTGAAAAAGGGAAGGCCATACATCTCGTTTGAGATCAACCCGTGTGAAGAGAAGCCTGAAAGTGAGCGTTGGATCGCAAAACCAAGTGGTTTGCGTTTGATGCGCTCATTTAAAGAGGTGTAAATTTGTAAAATCAGCTCTTTGACTCGTCCTAGCTCATCAAAGCGAGGCGCTGTGAAGGTCTCAGTGAGAAGAGCAATCAGCTCATCTCCCTTGCGTTGCAACCCCTTGCCAGAAAATTGGATGCGTGGACGCAGCTCTTGTGGGCTACCGCTTTGCACATTGAGCGCAATCGAGGCGTGAATACCCCCACTACACGCTTGCTGGCGGCCGAGCATCTCTTGGTATGGGTATTTGCCAGCTCCAACCTCTGTGATCAAAGAGAGTAAAAGAGAAAGATCCTGCAGCTCACTTACGTCAACTTTAGGCAGGGGAAAGGTGATCATTGGGTAGACCAGTTGATTGGCAAAGCAGGGGTGGTGGTAAGATAGCAGTCCCTCATGCGTGCATTCAACAAGAGGGTAGTCCTTGGTTTTTTTTGGGATATCCTCAAGGTCGAGCTTTGGTAGACAATCGAGAGAGTGGTTCTCTAAGTCTTTTTGAAAGGCATCGAGCTCTTTAGCCTGCTTGCGAATCTCGCCCTTTTGTTCATCAGAGAGCGACTCCTCAATCTCGTGTAGACGCCCCTTTTCCTCATCGATCTCCTCTTGCTCCAAATTGTGATCGGGCCGTGTCACAAGTCGCACGCGATGACTATTATTGAGCAGATATTTCTCAATCAACCCATTCAAATAGCTTGGATCTTCAAGTTTTTCACGCAGCGTGTCAAATAGGGAGTGGATCTTGAGCATCTCCTCGGGCTCAGCGCCATGTTGCATCGCAAGGGCCGCGCGGAAAAAGAGCGTTAGACCGTAAGGGGAGTGGTCTCCCGTAATTTCTAGGCGTGCTAGCTCGATTTGGTGCAGAGCCGCCTCAATCATCTCCTCATCAAAGCGCACCTCACGGAGGGTCTTATCAACGAGCGCCTCAATCGCATCGGCATCTTTCTCCTCGCAGCCGCGGCAGATCAAAACAAAGGGCGCCTCGCTCATCTCCCCGTCGAGGTGGGAGTCGGCTTGCAGACAGAGACCCGAGTTGAGCAGTGCAAACTTCAATGGGGAGGCGTCGTGCTCCATCAAAAGCGTCTCCACGAGAGAGAGGGCCAAAAGCTCCTCTTGCTCTTTTGCAGAGCAAGTGAGCCAAGCAAAAGAGACAAAGGTCTTTTTCGAGAGATCCTCATCAGAGCTCGGATAGCGCGAGCACTCCTTTACAGGCATCTCAAAGCGCTTTTGAGCCGCAATTGGCGCGACAGGCTCCAAGCGCTCAGCGCCGGATAAAATGCGCTCATGCAAGTAGTCGAGGTGCTGATCTAAATCGAGGTTGCCGTGGAAGAAAAAGAGACAGCGTGAGGGGTGATAAAACTGCTTGTGAAAGTCGAGGAACTGCTCGTAGGTGAGCTCTGGAATCACCTTTGGATCCCCGCCCGAATCGAAGGCGTAGGTTGTATCGGGAAGTAAAAGCTCCATCAGCTTGTGCCACACCCGCCCATCGGCGCTATTCATGTAGCCCTTCATCTCATTGAAGACAATTCCTTTGAAAGTGAGCGCATCGCCCTCAAAGTCGAGGCGGTGGCCCTCTTGTCGAAAGGAGAGCTCCTTGAGTTTCGGGTGGAAAACGGCGTCGATGTAGATGTCGAGCAGATTGTAGAAGTCTTTTTCGACCTGGCTTGCCGCGGGGTAGCAGGTAAAATCGGCGCCGGTCATTGCATTCATAAAGGTATTTAAGCTGCGGCGAATCATGGCAAAGAAGGGATCTTTTACCGGGTATTTTTCCGAACCGCACAAGACGGTGTGCTCGAGGATATGGGCGACACCATTTGAGCTTGTTGGGTGGGTTTTGAAAGAGAGAGAGAAGAGGTTTTCCTCATCTTCTGAGGCCAGGTGCAGCACCTGGGCGCCGCACGAGTGCTCGAGCAAATGGAGCTCTAAGCTGAGCTCCTCGATCGGCATTTTTTTAATCGTCTTGTAGTGAGAATGCATGAGAAAAAGGGTATCTCAGCAGACGAAATTTTACAAGAGCCAATTCTACGCATTTCTCCATGCATAGCAGTTTACAATCCCCATAATTGTAGTTTGAAAGCCTCTAGCAGGGTTGAAGTTCAGATTGCCTTCGATACAGAAGGTTCCACCTGATGTCACTCCAGGAATCGACGGGTAGTTGTGCCCAGCATTGTACGAATAGTCGTAGAGATCGCCTTTTGTATAGTCCAAATTTGAAGAAGTTGGCGCTTTTCCTATATTCTCTACAGCTGTCGCCATGTCTTCAATAGGCTGAATGGAATCTCCAGGCTTGTAATTTTGCACGGCTGTTAGTAGAGAATTTAGCCACCCTGATGTGCCAACAGCAGTGCTTGTTGAAAAGCCTTGGACGTCATCGTTGAGACTGCTTGCCATATCTCCCAAAGTTCCAGGATTATTTTGGTATTGGCTATAGATTTTAGAAATATTGCCTTTGGCATCTTCCCACTGCTTTAAGGTGGAATTAATCGTGTCTTCTAGACCCGATAGTTCGCCTTTGGGGTTACTGCAAAAGGACATAATTGCCCCATAAAGTATTGAGTCTTGACCTCCAGTAAAGCTGCTCATATAAGCTTCCATCTCATTTTTAATATCTGTAATTGCCTGTGGAGGGGGCCTAAGGTTCGCGCCTTGAATATTATTTGCCGAATTGTTACCAATACCGTCTATGCTCATAAACTACCTCTTGATGTATCCTCAATATAGTATAAATAACAGGTCATATCAATGTTAAAAGTTTTATTGTTTTCATTTTTATTTATCCCTTTGTTTTCCAATCAATTATGCATCGAAATAAATCGATTTAATCGTCCAATAACTGTTCTTGATTTAACGGGTGAGAGCATGCAGTTTGCACAAGAGCATCCACAGAGTGTTTTTGTGATTGCAAATGAGTCGCTTAGAGCTGTGAGTGGGAACAATATTATTTGGCTCAAATATCAGCTAACTCAGAGTGACTTAGATGCCCTAAACGCGTGTGAGCATTTTGATCTGATTCATGATGTAAGTGGCACCAGGGTGAATCTTGGGATCCACATCTTGAAAAAATCGTCGCGAATCCATCCCTTCTACCCGTGGAAGCGTTTCACAGTTTCAAGCACCTACAATGACATCCGGTTTAAAAAGGTCAATACCAAGAGAGGGCAGTGTTGTGAAGCGGAGCTCGAGTGGATTCCAGGCATCAATCTCGTTTCGTATCTGATATATAACGGCCATCATCCTAGTCGCGCAATTGCAGCGGAGCTTTTGCCGATTGATCTGACACATACTGATTGGATGCCCAACAATGTGATTGTCCAGGGCAGCCGGTTGAGACTGATTGACTTTAGCGATCCTCCTTATACGGGGCCCCGCTCTCGCAACAATCGCTGTGAGGTGATGCGCCCTAAAGCGCAAAAGCTGCTAAGGGAAAGCTTGGATAAAAAGCCTGTCGACGTGCTAAAACTCTACACACGCCTCTTTGGCTTTCGAAGACTCTTAAAATTGGAGTAATATGCGCCTGTTTTTGTTGATTCCCTGTCTAATTTTTGCCTATGATGCGAGCTTTTCGAATATCTTTCCGGAGGTGCTCAGTCGCTGTCACGGCGCCAAGTGGTGCCAAGAGCTGCAGATTCCACCAGACACTCCATTTGATCAACTCGATCTTGATGCCGACTACCTCGATTACCTCGCCCTTGAGTATTGCCGCGCCCATGAAGATGCCTACATTGCAACCATTTGGCCGCGCAATTGCTTGACTCACGAGGTGCAAATTCGCGAGATACTTGAAAAGTACTGCACCCTTGTCTATTGCAAGAGCTTTACTCTGACAGTTGAGGGCTCGAAGCGCTACCTCTTTAGTATCCCTGAAAAGCGCGCATTCAAGCATCACTACCACCACTATTTTCCCAGAGGTTTAAAGAGCTACCCGCTCATGTGCTACGTGGTGCGCGCGCGTTCGCTTGAAGATGTCGTTGCAGCAAAAAAGCATGTTCGTCGCGCCCTGGGCTATGGAAAAAAGCCCTATTGTTTGCACTTTAATGACACTCATGAGCAGTGCTTGGATCTTGCGCATATGGTACTCAATAACAACTCGCTGCACTTTATCAATTACCATGAGAAAAGGCCCTTTAGAAAATTTGAGAGCCACTTTCCCAAATACAAAGCCTTTCTTGAAGGGCGAGAGGGAGAAGATTATTGCGTCGATGGCAGCTGCGTTCTTTCAGCTTATGGCATTCGCGACACAGCAGTCGACTTTGATTTTATCAGCTCCAAGTACGTGAAGCGAAGCCGCATTTTTCCCCTCGATCATCACAACAAGGCGTGGGAGCGTCTAGGACTTTCTATCGATGAGATTATTTATAATCCGAAGAACTTTTTTTATAATGAGCGGGTCAAGTTTACAAGCTTGCCCGCTCTAAGAGAGATGAAAATGAAACAGAATCGATTAAATGATCAACGCGATGTTGAATCGATTAATTCCATGATAGGGTTGCCGCAGACTGATACTCAGTAACGCGCGACTCGAAGAAGTTCTTCTCCTTGTTGAGGTCGATCACCTCGCTCATCCAAGGGAAGGGGTTCTTGCGGTGGTAGCGCGCAGAGAGACCAATGCGCTCAAGGCGGCGGTCTGCAATGTAGCCTACGTATTCCTCAAACATCGGCGCTGTTAGTCCAAGAATGCCGTTTGGCAGACAATCTTTAGCGTAGTTGATCTCGAGCTCAACCGCTTCATCAATGAGATCGATGATATGCTGCTGGAACTCTTCAGTCCAAAGCTCGGGATTTTCCTCTTTAATTCCGTTGATTAGATCGATTCCAAAGTTCAGGTGAATCGTCTCATCGCGCAGAATGTACTGGAACTGCTCACCAATGCCTGTCATCTTGTTCTGACGGTGCATTGAGAGAATCATTGCAAAGCCAGAATAGAAGAAGAGTCCTTCCATAATGATGTAGTAACCGATGAGGTTTTCTAAGAACTTCTGAGCTCCCTCGAAGGTCTCAGTTGTGAAGTCCTCTTTCATGATGTCCTCAGTTAGCTTCATCTCGAAGGCATCTTTTGCGCGAATCACTTCACTCTCATTGTACATATTGAAGATCGCACCTGGATCAAGGGCGAGAGACTCAACAATGTAGTGGAAGGTGTGCGTGTGAATCGCCTCTTCAAACCCTTGACGGAGCAGATACTGCCTTGCCTCTGGGTTTGTGACGTGTTTGAAAATCGCAAGCACAATGTTGTTGCCAACAAGGCTCTCAGCTGTTGAGAAAAAGCCGAGGTTGCGCAAAATAACGTGGCGCTCAGCATCTGTAAGCTGGTCTGATTTCCACGTTTCAATGTCTTTTGACATCGGCACTTCTGTAGGCATCCAGTGGTTAGCGCATCCGTTGAGGTAGTGCTCCCACGCCCAATGGTATTTGAGTGGCATGAGCTGATTAACATCTACCTTAGTACAGTTAATCAACCGTTTGTCTTTGGCGACAACTCGTTTGTCTTCATGAGTCATATTTATGTTCCCCGATTACTTTATTTTTTTGGGTTTCCAGATAGCACCTCAGATTTGCACTATCTGCAAGCCCTTTCCCTCAATTCAAGGGCGTGATTTTTGGCTTGTAAAGCCGCTTTACAAGCCACTATTTTTCTGGCTTTACATAGACAAAATCCAGTTGTAAAGCCGCTTTACAAGCTATTTTATTGACAGCTTTCACACCCCTCTTCTGGTACCACTGTCATCTTCGGTGGCACGGCTCGGTTCACTTTGACGCGGCTCGATGCCGATTCACTCTTCATCCAACGTGGCTGTAGGCCGCGCTTGTTCACATCAGTGGTCGATTTTTCGATTTGGGTTGCGCCTAGCGAGCGGAGGTAGTAGGTCGTTTTTAGACCCTTTTTCCAAGCTGTCATATACATGTTGTGCAGTTTCTTTCCGCTCGGCTCTGCTAGGTAGAGGTTGAGCGATTGGCCCATATCAATCCACTTTTGGCGGCGGGCACCACATTCGATCACCCACTCGGGATCGATCTCAAAGCAGGTGAGAAAGAGCTGCTTGATCTCGTGAGGAATACGCTCAATTTCGAGCAGCGATCCGTCGTAGTATTTAAGATCATCTAGCATGTCATCGTCCCAAAGGTTGTGCTCTTTGAGCTTCTCAATGAGCTGCGGATTGGGAACGGTGAACTCGCCTGAGAGGTTCGATTTCACATAAAGGTTTTTGTAGGTCGGCTCGACTGAGGCGACAACACCTGCGATATTGGCTATGGTAGCCGTTGGCGCAATAGCCATTGTATTTGAGTTGCGCATGCCGTGCTTTTTAATTGTCTTGCGCACCTTTTCCCAGTCCATTTTGCTCGAGTAGTCAAAGTCACACCCTGCGCCGCGCTCCTCTTCTAGAAGTTTTAGCGTGTCAAGGGGGAGCATGCCACGATCCCATTTCGAGCCTTTGTAGCTCTGATAGGTCCCGCGCTCACCTGCGAGCTCTGAAGAGGAGAGAATGGCGTAGTAAGAGACCATCTCTTGACACTCATCGGCAAACTGCACCGCCTCATGGCTTGCGTAGCTGTAGCCCATGGCATAAAGCGCATCTTGGAAGCCCATTGTTCCCATACCGATTGGACGGTGACGCATGTTAGCAGTGTGCGCCTCTTTAATCGGGTAGAAGTTCACGTCGATCACGTTATCGAGCATGCGAATGGTTGTTTTGATTGTTTTTGCCAGTCTCTTTTCATCGAGCTTGCCGTTGACAATGTGCTTGGGCAAGTTGATCGAGGCGAGGTTACACACAGCAGTTTCCTCTTTACTTGTGTTGAGAAGAATCTCAGTACAGAGGTTTGAGCTGTGGACAACACCTTTGTGGTCTTGTGGCGAGCGGATGTTCGATGGGTCTTTGAAGGTGATCCATGGGTGGCCTGTTTCAAAGAGCATCGAGAGCATTTTGCGCCATAGATCCATAGCGGGTAGCTTTTTGTGTAGCTTAATCATGCCCTCTTCAGCCATCTTTTCGTAGGCGAGGTATTTTTCCTCAAACGCCTTTCCATAGAGGTCGTGTAGATCCGGCACATCGCTTGGGCTAAAGAGCGTCCACATCCCATTGGATTCCACGCGCTGCATGAAAAGGTCTGGAATCCAGTTTGCCGTATTCATATCGTGTGTGCGGCGACGCTCGTCACCTGTATTTTTGCGCAGTTCGAGGAAATCCTCGATATCGAGGTGCCACGTTTCCAGGTAGCCACACATTGCTCCTTTGCGCTTGCCACCTTGGTTTACCGCAACCGCAGTGTCGTTAGCAACTTTAAGGAAGGGGATAATCCCTTGGCTCTTACCGTTTGTCCCTTTGATTCTCGATCCTGTGGCGCGTACATTTGTCCAGTCATTACCTAGACCGCCTGCCCACTTTGAAAGTTGCGCATCGTCTGCAATGATTTTAAAGATGCCCTCTAAATCATCCATTGTTGTCGAGAGATAGCACGAGCTGAGCTGTGAGTGCATTGTTCCCGCATTGAAGAGCGTTGGTGTTGAAGAGAGTGCATAAAACTGAGAGAGGTTGTTGTAAAATTCAATGGCGCGCTCAGTTTTGTCTGTCTCGTTGACAGCAAGGCCCATCGCAACGCGCATCCAGAAAATTTGTGGCGTCTCTAAGCGACGTCCCTCATTGTGAATGAAGTAGCGATCGTAGAGCGTTTGCAAACCGAGGTAGGTAAAGTCAAGGTCGCGTTTGAGATCGAGCGCCTCGCCGAGCTTCTCAAGATCAAACTCCATTAGCTTAGGTGAGATGCGCTCATAGTTGATGCCCTTGCGAATGTACTTTGGGAAGTACTCTTTGTGATAAGTGTCGAGGTTGTTATCAAGAGCTGAGACCTCCATCGTTTCGCGATAGATCACATCGAGAAGAAGTCTTGCTGTCACTAGCGAGTAGTTAGGATCTTTCTCAACCAGCGCGCGCGCCGCCATGATGTGCGCTGTGTCGACCTCTTTTTCCTTAATTCCCTCGTAAAAGTTTGAAAGTGTGCTCTCAAATAGGCCTTGAGGGTCAACATCTTTGAGCCCCTTACATGCGAACTCAATTTTTTTGCGCATGTCGTGCTCTGTCACTTTGCGCGTGCCGCCATCTTCTGAAATGACAGTAAAGCTCTTTTTACCCTTCTTTTGTTTTCGAGGCTCTACCTGCTCGCCCTTTTTAGCGCGCAGCAAAATGTAGGCTTTTGCTTCAGGGAAAAAGCGCTCTTCCATCAGAGCGTGCTCGATCATATCTTGAAGCATGTGGATGTAGATATCTTCGCCCTTTTTATTCAGATCGATCGCATACTGCACAACTTTTTCAGTTAAGACGTTGACTGTGTGAATCAAATCATCAAGGCGCGCATCTTCGCGAGCAGAGCGGAAGGCGTTTTCAATATCTGAGGCAATGCGAATTGGGTTGAAGCGCACGCGTGTTGTGCCATCATGACGCAAGATCGAGAGATTAAGAGGGGAGTCTTGACGCTGCTTTTTGTGGTTGTCGCGGTAGATAATATAGTCTCTGGCAACATCGTGGTGGCCATTTTTCATGAGCGTGATTTCAACGAGATCTTGAATTCCCTCAACAGTGAGTGAGACACCCTTTTGGCCTAGGTGCAGAGCTTGAGCAGTGACTGCAGCTGTAAGAGATTCAATCGTTTTACGAAACTCATCTGTGAGCTCGTCTAATTTTTTTGTGTCGCGGAAGGCCATTTCAACTGCCTTAAAGATGCGATCGCGATGAAAAGGAACGATCTGACCATTGCGTTTAACAATTGTCATACTCTTTTCTGCTTTAGCTATATTTCCGTCATTAATTCCATCCTTAATTTGATCTAATAGATCCGGATTTTCACTCTTTTTTGTTTTACTGCTCATTTAGGGTCCTCACTATATCTTGTAGTATTCTCTGCGAACAATCCACTATATATTGTGATACCCCCCTTTTGTCCAGAAAAAAAATTCACCGCTCTATGCAAGATAATTATTGTGAGACGATTGCGCTGCGAAAATTTGTGTGTTAACATTGAAAAGTTATGAGTAAAGTTCGCGTCCTACCAAATTTCATCACAGCATTTAATCTTGCTTGCGGTCTCTTTGTGATCTTCAAAGTGGCAACAGTGTCTTCAAGTGAACCTGCGTACAACATGATTTTCTACGCAGCGCTTTTACTTCTTCTTGCCGCCTTTGCCGATCTACTTGACGGGCTTATAGCGCGCGCAATACATGGAGAGAGTGATTTTGGATTCATGTTTGACTCACTTGCTGACGCTATCTCTTTTGGTGCTGCCCCATCTGTGATCTTACTCAAGTCGTTTCAGCTCGATCCAGAGTCGTGGATGAGCATAGGTCTCATCGCCTCTGCAATGGTCTACTCGATCTGCGCGATCTTGCGCCTTGTGCGCTTCAACGTCTCATCGCAACAGGCTAAGGGCGATGTCTATGCCGAGCTCTTGTCGAAAAAGATGTTCACCGGCCTGCCCGTTCCCGGCGCCGCAGCCATGGTCGTCTCAGCAAATCTCTTTTTAGCCTCACCCATGATGGCCCCCTGGGAGTCCTCTCGTATCATCATTATGCCGATTCTGTTTATCATTATCGGATACTTTATGGTTTCGCGTTGGAAGTTCCCCACACTCAAAACGGCCAAGTGGCAAATACCCTCTTTCCCTTTGATCTTTTGCACGGCACTGATCGCTGTCTTTATTTTATGGGGAGTCGTGCACAATCTCTCGCTTGTACTCGCAAGTTTCTCGTTTTTCTACCTGATTGTCGGACTGATTTTTAGCATCATGCGAAAGTGTCAGGGCGAGGATGACGAACCAAATTAGACTCTAGCTCTAGCAAGTGCGACTTCTTATCAAGGCCCCCAGCAAAACCGGTTAGCTTTCCGCTTGCGCCAATAACGCGATGGCAGGGAATCACAATTGATAGGGGATTGTGTCCATTGGCGCAGCCAACTGCGCGCGCCTTGTTCTTGTCGCCAATGCGCCGCGCCTGCTCGCCATAGCTGATCGTCTCACCGTAGGGAATTTTCGCAAGTTCTTGCCACACCCGTTTTTGAAAGGGCGTCCCATCAATTGCCAGAGGTAAATCAAATGCCCGCCGCGTGCCGGCAAAGTACTCACTCAGCTGCCGCTTTGTCTCTTCAATGATAGGGTGCATTTGTTTGGGAAAAGGAAGTTCTTGGGTATCGACATCCCACATAATTGCGTGAAGTCCAGCGTCAGTTGCGATAATTCGCAGCGCTCCAACTGGCGAGTCCATCACATCATAGATTGCTTCTTTAGGGATATTGGTAAATTTTCTGATCATAATTGAATATTCCAAAGTAACATGTTGCCATAAGCGCGCCATGGGGTCCACTTCTCAAGATTGAAATGAAGTTTTCCCAATTTCTTTTTAATTTCTAAATCTGTTTCGAGGAAGGCGTTGGGGTCACGTAGTGCCCGCATAGAAATATATGCAACAGTCCAGGGGCCAATGCCCTTAATTGCAAGAAGCCTTTGACAGACCTCTTTACTATCTTGCGTTCCATCAAGCGAAAGCCGCTTTTCTCTGATCTCTCTTGCAAGATCTAGCAGCGCTTGACATTTGGACTGGGTGAGCCCCACTTTAGATAGATCAGCTTGCAGTAGTTGCTCTGGTGTCGGGAAGAACTTGGATAGTGGGAGCGTGCTATCTATGGTTTGATCCTCACCAAAGAGAAAGACGAGTTTTGCTAAAGCCGATCGAGCCCCTTTGACACTAATTTTCTGACCAATAATCGCCCGCACAGCAATTTCAAAGCCATCACAAGTTCCAGGGACTCTCAAACCTCGATATTGCTTAAGATATGGCTTGAGGTTGACATCTTGCGAGAGGCTTTTTTCGATAGCCATAGGATCTGCATCAAGATCAAACATTTTTTTAATTTGGGAGATGCAACCAATTAGGTTTCTGGGCTCGCTTAATTTTAATTCTATCTTAAGCTTGTTACCCTCTGTAGGCATCACTTTCATCCAGCCTGAAAAGCCACTCATCCGAAATAGTCTTTCATAGCTTTGATCATTCACACGCTCTAAATTAGAAATACTTCGATCCTCTAAAAATTTCAGCAGCTTCTCCCAATTATAGGGGGGACGGTAAGAGAGTTCGAGTTGAATAGGAGTGCCGCTTCGCGGGTTAGAGCGAAAGGCGCTGGGTGTTTTTTTAAACCGTTGTTTGAAGGTGTCATTGAAATTTCTGAGCGAATTAAAACCTGAAGCAAATGCAATTTGAGTTACTGTCATGTTGCTATGATCAAGTAAATTTCTAGCAAGATCTAGCCTTTTAGAGATCAGGTAGGCCTGTGGCGTTGTCCCGATATGTTTATTAAAAAGCTCTGATAGCCAACGTGGAGTCACAGCTAGCGTATTTGCAAGAGAATCAATGGATATATCTTCTAGAGGTGTCATTTCAATTAAAGAGAGAGCTCTTTTAATGGTAGATGAAGTGCAAGGATTTGCTCCAGGCGCTGTTTCAGGGCGGCAGCGTTGACAGGGGCGGTATCTCCTCTCTTCGGCTTCGTTTGGATGGAGAAAAAACTCCAAATTTTTCAGATGGGCCTTACGAGCAGGGCAAATAGGGCGGCAATAAATTTTTGTCGTCTTGACTGCGACATAAAAAAGACCGTCAAAGCGGGGGTCTCTAGATAGATGTGCGCGGTAGAGCTCATCTTTAGTGTAGGGTAAGTTCATACCTCTATTATAGAACGCTTATTGATTGTCCCCTAGCGGAAATCAGAAGTCTATTTTTAGGAGATGATGTCGTAGGCGATTTTGCCGAGATTGCCTTCAAAGGCAAGAGCCATCTCCATGCATAGGTAGAGCTTCTCATGTTCAATTTCTGTAGGGGATAGGGTGAAGTGCTTGCTATAGCTCTCCTCAAAGGCGAGCTTTAGCTCATCAATTTGCTTCGGTCCGTAGAGATTAATGGTGCAAAGCGTCTCTAGATGAACGAGAACTGAGACGTAGTCGTAGGCGAGCGGGCCGTGGCGCATCATCTCAAGATCAATGAGCGTTAGCTTATTTGAATCGATATCGAAAAAAATATTGCCAGGATGCAGATCCCTATGGATGGGCCCGACAAAATGGGTGCTGCGCGTGCTGCGAAACTGTTTGGCAATATCAGGACGCTCAAATTTGTCTGCAAAGGTTTGATCGATTGATTGAAAGCGGCTTGGGGGAGCAGACTTTGCAATCTGCTTGTGATATGTTCCCAGCTGATCACCAATCGCAATCAAGGCCTTCTCTATATCTTTCATCCGCTTTTTCTTAATGAGCGAGTTGAGCGAAACCCCCTCAGCCCGCTCCATAATGACGATGTATTCATCACCAGTTTCCCCATAGCCAATTAGGCGCGGGCCAAGGCCAGTGCCCTCGAGCTTGTGAAAAGCGGCGACTTCGTTTTCAAATATTTTCTTGTCTTTAAAAGTTTTTATGACTCGATCTCCTGCAAAATCGATGGTGCCAACGGAGCCAGATTCTGTGGGGTCTAAATCTAAATGGCGTTGCAATTTCTCTTTATTAATGTCAAAAAGCTCTAAATGAGCTGAAAACGCAAACAAAGGAAATAATAAAATATATAAAAACTTTTTCATAATACTATTTTATTACAACTAATGTTTGTTAACAATAGATATAATATTTGTGAAGAATTGTGAATCTCTATACACTGTTTGAGAAAAATAGAGGTAAAAATGATTACATCAACAGGAATTGAAAGAACTCAAGATGTTGTTGCCATGTGCAGCCCCTTATTATTTGCAGGTCGAATCGCCTCGCTAAATGGCCTTAATCTAGCGTTTTCGGGCCATTTAGGTGAAGAGTCTGGAGTTGAAAAAATTGTCGAAGCCTTTCAAGGAGCACTCATTAACAAAGGGGAGATTGTAAACCTCTTAACACACCGGGAGTGGAAAGCTCTTGATAAAACAATGTATCGACATGGTATTTGCTACAGAATTTGGCAATGCGTTTTAAGATGTCTATCTTGTATCTGTTGCAAAGTCAAAAGTGATGCGCAAATTGCAAAAGGAGCAATGGAAAAACTTGCGTATAGCGGGATTGAACTTCATATAAAAGAGGCCCTAAAAGGTGTTGTTGTAGGTACCGATTTAGCCCCTGCGATCTCAAGCTTCAGAAAAACGCTGATAGCTCTGCTAAAGCCAGTAATTGATGGTCAACATAAAATGCTTAAAGTACTCTATGCTTCAGGAGATGTTCGAAAGGCTCTAGACGTCTTTGATGAAGCTGTTAATAATGGTGAGCTAGATCACGAAGTTTTCGGTGATGAGCTAGTAATCAAATTAACATCGATCCTTGAAGGCGTACTGGCGCAAAACCCCAACCCAAGAATTAACCTTTCTCCACTCATTCAATGGCTATCGACGAATAAAAATAAATTTTCCGAAGGGTTTTCAGCGAAAATTCACAAGATGGTCCAACGAACCGAAGCAGACCAAGCTGCAATGGAACAATACTTGGCGGCTCAGTTGCAAGATAAAGATCCAATCGAGTTTATCGAAATGATGATAGACGCCGCTACTTCGTAGGTCTTTCAATCTAATGAGTGCTCTGATATATTTCAGGGCATGATTTTTTTAGTTTTCTTTCTTGGGGCAACCACCGTTGCCCTCCTTGTTCACTGTCTCAATCTACGTGCACGCATCAAGATGATGCAAGAGGGGCGTGATGAGATGGAGAAAACCTTCAAGGCCCTCTCAATGGATGCTTTAGAAAAAAGCAACCAATCCTTCCTTAATTTAGCCGAGCAGAGCTTTGAAAAGCTGCACGAAAAGTCAAAGGGTGAGATTTCGAAAAAAGAGGAGTCGATCAAGGGGATGGTCGATCCGATGAAAGAGCAGCTCGGCAAGCTTGAAAAGGGACTTCATGAACTTGAGAAGGGGCGCAAGGGGTCGCAAGCGGCCTTAAGCGAGCAAATTAAGCAAATTGTTGAGGCAGAGCGCAGCCTGCGAGGGGAGACAGCAAACCTTGTGAAGGCGCTGCGTGTACCCGATGTGCGTGGCCGTTGGGGCGAGCTGCAGCTCAAGCGCGTTGTCGAGATGGCAGGTCTTGTTAATTACTGCGACTTTTATGAGCAGCAAGTGGGCGAAGATGATGAAAAGCGCAAGCTGCGTCCCGATATGGTTGTGCGCCTACCAGGCGGACGCACTGTTGTGATTGATGCGAAAGCGCCCTTCCAGTCTTTCATTGAGGCCTACCAAAGTGAGGATCTCGATAAGCGCGAGGAGCGGCTGAAAAATCACGCGCGTCTGATACGCTCGCATGTTCTTGCTCTTGGTAAAAAGTCGTACTGGAAGAGCTTTGAAAAGAGCATTGAATTTGTCGTCTTATTCCTCCCAGCTGAGACCTTTTTCAATGCAGCGCTGCAATACGACCCCTCGCTGATTGAGCTTGGAGCGGAGCAGGGCGTTATCATTGCCACTCCGACGACATTAATTGGTCTACTTCGCGCCATTGCCTATGGTTGGAAAGAAGAGGCAATTTCTGAGAATGCGAAGAAGGTGAGTGAGCTTGGCCATGAGCTGCACAAGAGATTGTGCGATATGACCAAGCATTTTGCTCAGGTAGGGCGCAGTTTGGGATTGAGTGTAGAGGCCTATAACAAGACGATAGGATCGCTCGAATCCCGCGTTCTTGTAAGCGCGCGCAAGTTTCAAGAGCTTGGCGCCGCATCCAAAGAGATTGAGCTCACAACCCCAGCTTTTGTCGAAAGGCATGCGCGTGAGGTCAAAGAGCTCTCTGGTGAAGATGAAATCGTATTAAAATAGAGGATAATGAAATGGAAAACGCAACGGGGCTCCAACGCACCCAAATGGCAGTGGCAGCAGCAGGCTATTTTGAGCTGGTCCATCCAACTGACACATTGAAAGCTGTTGGGCAGTTTTATGCCTCTGAAGAGGATGGCCTTCTGTGCGCTACCGTTATTGAAGCAAGCTACTCTGCAGCCGATAAGTGGGAAGATGTTGCCAGTTATCTCTCAGCAAAAGAGTGGAAGGCGATTCACGCTCAAATGGAGCCCCATTCATGTTGGTATCGCATTTGGCAGTGTGTCTTAAAGGCCTTTTCCAAAATTTGCAAATGCATTCAGACAGATGAGCAGCGCGCAATAAATGCCCTTTCCAAGCTACTGTGCAACGGACCGGCTCTCATCGTGCAAGATTGCGTAAGGGAGGTCTTCCCATTCGATTTGAAACCAACAATTGAAGCATGGCGAGGAGCGCAAAGATGTGACCTGCCGGCTCTTTTGGAGTATGTCAAGACTATCTACAAAGAGAGGCAAGTGAGCCCTGAGGCGATTGAAAAATATTTCTCTACCGCTCAAATAGAAACGCCCGCAACCTATTTTAAGGCTTTCTATCGGTTCATGAAGGGCAAAATTCAGACGCTACCTATTCGGCAAAACTATGACGGCATCAATCTTCCTAAGTTAATCGAAAAGGCACAAGCCTACTACCAGCGCATTCAAGATTTTGCGGATTATAAATTTGATGAAAGTCAAATAATCAAAAAAGGCCTCAAAGCTTGTCATCGAGCGACAACACTAAAGAGGCGACTGCTTTTGTTGTTAAATGGAGCTCCACGACGAGGAATGAAAAAGCCTAACGAGGATATTAAAAAGTTTTTCAACCTTTTGCAGGCATAAAAAAACCCGCCAATTGGCGGGTTTTTTTACTACTCGACTCCGAGTACGTAGTAAGATGGGAAGGCGAAGCTGTTATTCGGTCTTTGCGACACGATCAGGTTCACCTCTTTGTCAACAAGCTTGCTCAAGTCGACATGAGTGCTGTAGAGATAAGCAACAGGAAGGCCATTTTCGCGAAGAATGTAATCGCCTGGCTTCATTTTAACCGGCTCTTTGTATGACTCTAAGATGCCTGTGAGCACTTCAGACTTAACTTGCTGCTCGTTGTAGTAGTCGTTCATTGACTTTGCATTGTGGCGCTTTGCCCAGATTAGGTAGAGGCTCTCTTCAACCGGCTCCCAAATCTTCATGCGATCAGTAGGGCTCTGTGTGACGGCCTCTTTCACCTCTTTTGGTGTGACCATCATCGCCGGCTTTTTTGCGACAGCTCTCTCCATTGAGCCAGCTTTTGACTCGAGATAGGCAAGCTTCTTTTGCAGATACGTCTCGTGAACAGCTGTTAGGCTATTTTTCGCCTCTTCGACAAACTTTGGAAACTCTGTGTAGTCGTCTGAAATCGTGTGGTAGGCTTTTGCAATGCGCTGGTAATCGATCTCTTCAAAGGGCTTTTGCATCTCTGACTCGACAAGGAGTTTTGCCGACTTGATGAGGTGTTTGACATCGCTCAGTTTTTTGTCCTGAATCGCTTTGTACTCGGGTCCTGCAACGTAATCGACAAACTCTTTTGCGACGTAAAACTTGGTGCTCGCTGGCGGGACAATCTCAAGCCACTTGTTATTTTCTGGACTGACATCTCCATCAACGATGTCGCCGGTGTTGAGATGACCGATAACTGGTGATTCTAGGCTTGGTGCGAGGCGGACATTCACGCGGTTGCCCTCAACCTTGCCATCTAAAACAAAACTGCGGAAAATAAAGGCTTTTACTTCCCCAATTGGCTCCACTCCGTAAAAATCGTTGAGCTCATCGACAACGACGACGAGGTCGTTTTTTCCAAGCTCGCGAACAATGGGGCTTTCGATGTCGGCATTGGCACGCATTCGCACATTGTTGCCGAGAACTTTCCCTGTGAAGGGTTTGAAACTTGAGACTCTGTGACTCGCTGCACTTGTTTCGGTTGCTGTAACCGTTCCTAGTAGAGCGCTCGAGGCAAAGAGTGTGATTAGACATGCACGCATAGGTAGACCTTGAAGTTTAAAACGTTTTTCCCCCAGCATAGTAGCACTTAGCCAAAAACTCAAGAAAAAAAAGGGAGCGGGATTGTCTAGCACCTCATCTTTGCACTAACACAATGAAAGGTGCAGGCTGTTCGCTGGTGTACTACCTTTCATCGTGATAGCACAAATCTGAGGAACTATCCACATCCCGCTATCAAAAACTTTAGCTTGTAAAGCCGCTTTACAAGTCACTTTTTGTCTATGTAAAGCGGCTTTACAAGTGCTTGGATTTTCTAAAAATAGATCAGAGCGAGCCCATCTGCGTCGCGCTCTTCCTCGCCAATAGCTGGGGCTATTGGACTGCGTCATATCGCTTGCATTTGAGCCACTCTGACAATTTTAATAAAATCACGCACCGGTAAATCCGCTTGCGGCTTTACAAGATGGGCTGAACAGGAAAATATAATAGAGGTTAAGGGCGCATCAGGGTGCCCCAGATTTGCGCTAAATGAGAGAGGGGTTGTACTTGGGCGAATAGCGTACACCCCTCTCTCATTTAGAGTGAAGATGGGGTGGCCTGATGCGCCCACAAAAAAACTATTCTAGCTATTTAATACCGCTTTGATGTGCTCGCAATTGTTGTTGCCACACGTGCATCCAATGGGATTGCCCAAAAAGACTTGGTAGTGCTCTGTTTTGTCAAGCGGATTTGCCACTTCATAGAGCTTGGCGTCAAGCTGCTTGATGTCCCACTCGCGAAACTTTAGCTCGTCATCCGATACCTCTTCAATCAGTTCGGGGGGCTCTGTTTCATGCACGGTGCCACCCATTGCACGCGCAATTTGGCAGTAGACGCAGTTGCAGTGCGGCTCTGCTTTGGGTAGGTTGTCTTGGTCTACGCCAAGAGCGCTTGCCACAGTTGAGACCTTTTCAAGCATTTCAGGTGGTAGATCGGGCATGTCAGACTGTTCAGGATTGTGCTGCATTGCAGAGCTCATTTCCGCCATTCCCTCGCCACCAATCTGAAAGGGCATTTGTGGAGTGGCATTTCCCTTCTGCTCGAGAAATTTTTCGTGACCCTCAAAGACGAGTTGGATCGTTTTGTGATCGAGCTGCGGGATTTCAAGACGCTGTCCTGAGATGAGGTCGACAATCAGGGTGTGGGCATTATTTGCCGGCTCTACATGTAGAGAGGCGACATTTTCCCAGGCTGTTGAGATGTAAGGGGGGATGCTGAGTACTTTGGAGTTAATCTTCATGTGAACCTCGATTTGTCTGTTACCTACATTATAAGGGGAGGGGGCAAAGCTTGTCAACAAATTTAGCACTCCAGGGGGTGGACTGCTGAGGAAATAATTTATTTTCTTGATAAGCAAGGGGATAAATACCTATTAAAAACTTTTTGATTGGATTAATTTCGGGGATGGATATGTTGAAGATATGGATAGTCACAATACATTTGATCAAGTTACTCCCCTTATTAACACCGAAAACCCTGAGTCAAAATCGACGGAGCACGAGACGTTCGTTTTAGATACGAATGTTTTGCTTCACGATCCTGATGCGATTTCCCGCTTTACTGATGCGACGGTAGCACTTCCACTTTGCGTGCTTGAAGAGCTAGATAAGATGAAGCACTACAGTGATGAGCTGGGAAAAAATGCGCGTCAGGCGATTCGCTTCATCGATTCTCTCAAGGATAAAGGTGATTATCATAAAGGGATTAAACTTAAAGATAATCTCACCTTCCAAATCATGTTAGATGTGCGGCAGGGAGAAAAGAGAAATTTCCCACTCGATCGGACGAAGAACAAAGTTCTTCTTTCGGTGCATCAATTGGAGGAGAAGGGGCATAAGGTCACTTTAATTTCCAAAGATGTGCTTATGCGTGTGAAAGCGCAGGCGATGGGTATTCATTCAACAGATTATGCGCGTACGAGCGAGCCATTTCGCAAGCTCTACCGGGGTCTGAGAAAGATCCATGTGCCAAAATCAAAGGTGGATCAATTTTTTTCTGAGGGAATTTTAGCTATGCCCGAGGAGAAGTTTCATCCCAATGAGTATTGTATTTTGATCTCTGAGGAGAACTCTTCTGCGGTGTGTAAGTATAATGCTAAAATGCGCCGGTTGGAGCCTCTCTTGAATCTATCAAGAGATATTTGGGGAATCAATCCTTTGAATGTCGAGCAGCGATGTGCGATGGATTTGCTTCTTCGAGACGATATTAAACTTGTGACCTTAATTGGTCAGGCGGGTTCAGGTAAAACGTTAATGACGGTTGCCTGCGCATTGAAGAAGGTCTTCGACGAGAGCGTTTACAAGCGCATTATGGTCTCTCGTCCCATCATGCCTCTTGGAAAAGATATCGGCTACCTGCCGGGAACCAAAGAGGAGAAGCTCAT
This sequence comes from Simkaniaceae bacterium, assembly GCA_022763045.1. Lineage (GTDB taxonomy): Bacteria > Chlamydiota > Chlamydiia > Chlamydiales > JACRBE01 > JALEGI01. The sequence continues at coordinate 158,651 of JALEGI010000020.1, forward strand.
TCATTGGATGCAGCCCATTTATGACAACTTGCGCCTCATCTGTGAATCGACCTCAGGAGGAGGCGAGGAGATGGGCCGTGAGACGCAAAAGTGGATCTTGGACAGCAATAAAATTGAGATGGAGGCGGTCACCTACATTCGTGGGCGCTCGCTGGCAAACATGTTTATCATTATCGATGAGGCGCAAAACCTAACGCCACACGAGGTGAAGACAATTATTTCAAGGGTTGGCCACAACACGAAAATCATCTTAACAGGCGATCCGTCACAAATTGACAATCCCTACCTTGATGAGGACTCGAATGCGCTCACCTATATTGTAAATCGGTTTAAAAATTATCCAATTTTTGGACAGATGCAGTTGAGCAAAACCGAGCGATCGGAGCTATCTGCACTAGCTGCTGAAATCCTCTAACTTATGATCTGTTGCTCTTGTAGCAACAGATCATTAAAAAAAACGCCCCTTAAGAGCCTTAGGGTCAGTTGTATGGACGATCCGAAGTTCAACTTCAGTTTAGCCGGGCCCATCTTTTCAAAAAAAAACTAGCAATATTATGCAGAGATTATGTAAAGTTTACGTAAATGTCAGATTGAGAGGTGGCAATGGCGTATGTAGTGTATTTTGATTTGGGTTCATGGCAGGCTTGGGACTTTGTCGACTGGAGCTCAAATCCTCCAACCCTGTATCAAAAGGGTATCAACAATTATGCTGTGACAACAGCTGATCAATTGAAGGCTGCTGGCTTGCAGTCAATTTTTCTTTCATTTGGCCAAATGGCAAATATTACAAAGATTTTGAGCGGAGATTTTGCCGAGTGTAGCAAAAGCGATGCCTTCTATATGGTCTACAAAAATACTGATGGGATATTGATCGAGGGGATGAATCTAATTCAATATTTTATTCAGCAACTTAAGGGTGAGGGAATCGAGGTTGTGCTCTCTTTTGGCGGTGCAACGGCCACACGGGAAGACTTCCAACTCGATTTCTCAGGGAGCTCTCCAAGTGAGCTCGCTGCCGATTTCCTCACCCTGGTCAGGGACTACGATCTAGATGGGATCGATTTCGACCTCGAGGATAGTGCAGCCAATATGGTTGACGATAATGGTGCGGGAAACTTAGCGGAATTTTTTAAGTTGATCAAGAAGGGGATTGAGACAACTTTGACGGTGCAGGGCGCGCTCAATTTGTGGGGGATTGAGGGAAGCTGCTTTGGGCAGATGTTCTCTCAGGGCGTGCCCTTCAATGAGATGTTTAGCTCTGTCAATTTGATGCTCTACAATGGGCAGTACTATATCGATGCAGCTCCAGTCTATAGCTGGAGTCTCGATACGTGGATTGAGCAAATTGCCACGCAGGCCGAGTTGAGTCGAGAAGAGGCTGCAGCTTTGATCCACATCGGCTTCAATAGCACTCTTGATTACGCAGACCCAACGGTATCTGCTGGGGAGCAGTACGATATTCCCGCTGGAGATAATGCGGGGCAGGCGGCTGTTTATGTGCTTAATAGCGCATCTAAGGCAGCGGGTCAAATCTTTGCCACGCCCTTTTTCTGGGCGGGCAAGGCTGACTACTCGGTCGATCCCGGAGGGGACTTCAATTCACAATTTTTGAATAAAGACCCCTTCGAAGAGCAGTTCACCGAAGCAATGCGTTGCTCTAGAATTGGATCCCGTATTCAAATTTAACTAGAGTTGCCGCGCCTCCAATCGTCAAGGCCGCTTTTTCTAGAGAGTTAGAGCGAGTCGCTCCATAGATCATCGTTCCAAGCGCTACAGGATTGATGTTCGCTTGCCAAAAACTTTTTTTAAGGCTGCCTGGTAGCTGGTACTCTTTACCAAATTTTAGGTTAAGTTCAGCTCCAGGAACGATTGCTCTAGGTAAAAAGGTAACAGAGCCTCCGATTCCAACCCCACGGTAGAAAGAGGTTGGGGCATCAGATGAGTAAAATAGCCAAGCATACTCACCACCAAGAATTGGTATGAATTTGGGGGCAAGGGGAGCCGTAAGTGTTCCCGAGATATCAGTTCCTCGATGACCTATGCGCTCACGCATTCCAATACCAATTGTGGGACTTGGATAGATGTAGCTTCCACCCTTGAAATAGGTGAATCCATCGCTCACCTCTGGAACTTCGAATTGCACTTCCTGTTTTGGAGGAGTCATCTCTTCTGCTTGTAATAAAATTGTTGCTGTAATTGATGCTAAAATAAACTTTTTCATAATTCACCTTCTAAGTTAGGCGAATAGTTTAGTTTATTTGCTAATTTTCTCCAACTATTGCAATATTCCAAGGATCCGCAACTAATCGAGTTCCATCGTTTGTTAGAGGCTGGACTTGGACAATTGAGGTGGCAAAGTCGTAATTGTAGATGACAAATTGCCGCGAGGGGAAGGTGAGTCCTGTAAAGACTTGTGTCCCATTTTTGGAGTCGTTATTGAAGGTGGGCAGACTTTGGATGAAATCCATAAAGTCGCCTAGCTGCCAATTCCCAAAGAAATTTAGGGGGCTTTGGTAATTGACGCTGACCATCCAAAAGATGCGGTTGACTGCTGCTTGAGTGAGGCTAGGTTGTAGCGGAGTCCAAGCGGTTGTAATTTCGGTGCGTAGGAAGGGGGAGTTAGTTTCGCTGAAGACAGGGTTTGTCGAGGTGAGCCTCTCATTATTTGTGACGCTTTCGACAACAGCGATTTTGCGATTTGGGATATTGTTTGTGGTGTCGTTTGCAAAAAGAACGGGGTCTGCAAAGCTTGTGAAGTTGGTGCCTGTTCCAGTAATCGTTGTATCATCTTTGGTGAATGTAATCGTTCCTTGCCCTTTTAGATAGTATTGATCTCGAAGGAGTCGATTGAATCTGTTTGCAGCCTCTTGTCCGTTGTGAGTACCAGTTGAGCTGTTGTAATCGGTGGCAAATATTGCTGGGAAATCTGTTTGATAGCACTGCATGTACATGGCGTCTACCAAGGGGGCAGTCGATGATACGCGTGTCCATGTAGGAGCGGGGTTGGCTGGGAAATTTGTATTGCCTGCTGTATAAACTGTCGGAACGGGAAAGGAAACGACATTGGAGTAGGTCTGTTTGGATTCATCAACACCTAATGTAAATCCTAGGTTGTAGGTGAGGCTATTGACACCTCGGTAGTTATCCGCATAGTTGATTACAAGCTGCTTAATCGACTTATTTGCTCCAGAGGCCTGTGGGTCAAAAGCGACCTCGCTAATGATATTTGTTCCCTGTGCATTTGTTCCTACTGCTGAGATAATTGCTTTTGCCCAATCAAGTTGGTCTTGAATATCGTTGAAGTAGTTTGCCAGTTGCGAATTTGGTGCATCAACTGTTGGGACACTACCTGCAGGGGCAGTTGTGCTAAAGGGCCCTGTTTCAAAAAAGACGGAAATTTTGAAATCACTCACCCCAATATTGATCATTTGGGTGTAGAGTGACTGAATTTTTTTGATAAATGAGTTGTCGCTCGTATTGTTATACTCAAAGAAGTTATTTGCTGAGGGATCTTTAATGAAAATGATGACTTTCGTGAATTTATTGAGTACACAGAGAGTGGTTAAGGAGTCAAAGTGGTCAGAATAGCTTGTTTCACCAATTCCGCCGATATTTGTGAGATAGTCCCAAAGCATAAAGCCCTGGCCACGGAAACGCTCAATGGCTGTCAATGGGGGAGTGGGCGTTGATCCTTTTTGAGCTGCACGGGGCACTGTTGCGCGGGCTTCTTGGATGTAGGTGTTATAAAAGTTTTGTAGGTCTGCCGGAGTTGGCTGCCTGCCAAAGCATGAGAGGATAAGACAACTAAAAATTATAACCGAGCGCAACTTTCATTCCCCACGTACTGTAGCTTTGAGATTCGATTCCGAGTGGAAGACCTGTTGAGGTCACCGCACTTGAGCTTCCAATTTTCCCAGAGTAGGCGTAGGGAACAAAGCGAAGGTTAACTGCTTGATTGCAGCGGTAATTAATTGGCAGCTCTAGACGCCAGTTGTTTTTACGACTGAGTGCCCAGCGCGAGCCCTTGAGAGAGCTGATTGCCAGGTACGTTTCGATGCCAATTTGGTAGCAAAAATCAATCCCAATTGAGAAGGCGAAAAAGGGCTGCATGAAGAGGTAAAAGCCGACTGGGACGTAGGGCATGAAGTAGGTGTAGGTAAGCGTCTGCTCCCCTGTGATGTGCTCTCTGCGGGAGATCGTTTGCAACATATAGCCTGCATAGGGGGCGAGATAGTATTGCTGCTTATGCCCCCAATTAAATACGCCGCCCACGCGTCCAACAATAAAAAAGTCGGTCTCTTCAATGTGGGAGCCATTTTTTGGCCCTGTTAGATTTCCATCGATGATGTCAAATGAGGCGCGCGCATAAAGGCCCCATGGGACAAGAAGCGTGTAGGCAAGTTCTGCTCCCCACAAGTTTCCGTCGTAGTTTCCCTGCCCATTTGTTTTGAGATGCGTGCGTTCAAAGACTGGGCCAACAGATAGATTATTAGGCCTGTCGGCAAAAACTACTGTGACAAGAAGCAAAAAAAGAAGGCGAAATTTCATAGTAAAAAATTTACCAGACAATTTGTTTCTGCGCAATACTAAGGCCAGAGCAGATCGCAGCTTCCATCGTTCCCATAATGTCAAAATTCGTGCAGGTGTGTTCACCTGCAAAAAAGAGGGAGTTGTCAATTGGGGAAAAGAGCTTTTTACAGTCGCCTTCGAGCTCTGTGAACATCTTCTCCTGACCAGGTTTTACAAATGAGTAAGAACCGCGAATATAGGGGTCATCTGCAAAATTGTAGGTGAGAGGCTTTTCACCGCCGATATCATAGTGATCGGAGAGTAAAATGAGGTCATCTGGAAATTTAGGAGCTTTGCCGCAGTAGAAAATATTAAGTAGGCTCCCCTCGGTGCTCCTAAATGTGACAAAGCGCTCATTTGCAATTGCAAAAGACTCAAAGCCGCCGCTGTTGAGCGGAACGATCACTTTGAAGTTGTCGCCCAGTTCAATCGATTGAATTTCATTGAGCCGCCCCTCTTCAATTGTCCCACAAAAGTCAATGTCGTGATAGACAGTTGGAGGCATGGCAAAAATGACTTTGTCAAATAGAGTTTTCTCATTTGGGAAGGTGAGTGCATACTGCGTGCCCTGCTTTTCAATGCGCTTTAGGGGAGAGTTGAGGCGAACGTTGACTCTCTCGGCCATTTTGTGTGCAAGTCTCTGGTTGCCTCCTACAATCGACTGGTGAGTGAAACTAAGCTCGGGGTGAACAGAGCTAATTCCTCCTGAGAGGCTGTGAGTTAGCGTATCGTTATACATCTCTCCAGATAGTTTATCGGGCGATGCGCCTTCCCAACCATGAATCAGGCGACAGACGGCTTCATACTCTCCTGTATGTGGATCGAGTAGTTGCGCTAAACGATCGGCAACGCTCGCGCCTTTTGCCTCTTTTACAGCGAGCTTAGGAATTGTATGCCAGCCATCATGGTGGTGATACTTGATATGAATCGTTGCAGGGCGCTCTTCAACTTCGAGATTGAGTTCTTTAACAAGGCGAAAGATATTTGGAGAGCTGCCCCCGTCGCTAATGTTTTGCCCGCCAAGTTCTGCAGTGTGGCCCGCATAGGGGACAGACTGCACCCGACCTCCGACACAATCTCGCGCCTCGTAAACAGTGATATCACGCTCTTTGAGCATATAGGCCGCTGACAGGCCGGCAAAGCCGCCACCAATCACTGCAATTTTTGTCATAATCTCTCAATAGTTGTGATGAGCGCATGGTGGTCTGAAAGGGGGTGCTCGTCAAACCAATATAGAGGATGGCGCTCGCTTTTTGCTTGTAGTTTGCTACCCTTGAGGCAGATGCAGTAGTCGATCAACTCCTCTGATGCCATCACAGAGGGCTGCTGGGCATGGGGAGTGTGCACAAGATCGACATAGTAATTTGTTGCTGTCGAGTTTTCAAGTGTGATGCCCTTATGTCCTGATAGATAGGGAATATCATAGTCTTTGCCAATCCCTGATTTTTCAAACTCAGGCGTGAAGGCATTGATATTTAAATCGCCCACCAAAAAGCCCCATTTTTTCTCCTGCAAAAGGGCTGTGCACGTTTTAATCTGGCGCATGCGCTGATTGAGCCGCTCTTTTGTGAATCCATAAGTGAGGTGGGTACTGATAAAGGGAATTCCCCCGCAGGTGGCAATCAGAGCGCCGCGATTCATCCGATTGGTAGCCATCTCATCTGGGAAAGAGATGAAGCGCACATCCTCGATAGGGAGCTTACTTGCAATAAAAAGGCCACTGCTTGTACCTGTTTTGCTGATATCGAGGTGGCAAAATCGATTGCCGATATCGTAGAGCATCACATGGTACTCTTTTTCTAGTAGCGCTCGCAATTTACGCGAGGCAATTGGATCCCACAATTCTTGCAGACAGACTAGATGGGCTTTCGAATCGAGAATCTTTTTTGCGATCTTCTCAAGACGCTCTTCCCAAGGGGAAATCCCTCCATAGTAGTAGGGCGTGTGTCCTGGAAAGCATAAGATATTGGCCGAAAAAACTTTTAAAGGACCCTCGAGTTTGCTTGCCTTTGCTCCAAACTTTTGCTCAAAGTTATTCATAGGAAATTGGTAGAGGTAGTCGAGCTCGCGGTCATGGCGCCGCATATCGAGGAGCATATTTTTTGTAATGTAGCGCTCGTAGGGCGTAAGCTTTTCTGCCTGCATCGCTAAGGCGCGCACCGTTTGGCGCAGCTTTCTTGTATAAAGACCCTTTTCAACAAAGCGCTTGAGCTTGAACCCTTGAATAACGACCTGGCTCTTGATCAGAAACTTTCCCGACTCAATGAAGTCATTTTTTAGCTGGGTAAATAGGGTGAGACTGCTCGAGCCGATGCTGCACCACTCAGAGAAGGCCTCTTCGAATCTCTCTGCATGGGCAAGCTCGATAAAGCGATCGATCTTGTCTTGAAACTCCTCTTGAAAAGCGTGACTCTTCTCGCGAACGCACCGAGCGCTTTGGTCGAGCAGGTCGACACCGATGTAGGGGTAGGCGCTCAAATAGCACCAAAAGAGGAGTAGAAAACGAATCATATCTATAGGATAGCCATTGCCATCAATTATTGTCTTTTCTAATGTGCGAAAAAAAGGAGTGCTTATGAATATCAAGCGCATCATCGGAATCATTCTTGTTTTAGTCGGCCTATTTTTCCTCGGTTATGGCTTTTACGGCGTCGGTGAGATGAGCAAATATCGAAAAAAAATCGACAAGACAACGGGGTTTATCCCCAATGAGACTGCACGCGACGTTGTTGGTGGCGAGCTTCATGCTAAGGTCGATGAGTACAATATGCCAGTTGCACTCTGTTTTATTGGCGGAGTGGTACTCGTAGTCATAGGTGGTGCAACGCTCTATTACGGAAGAAAAAAATGAACTACGATGTCATCATTATCGGCTCGGGAGCGGGCGGCGGAACGCTAGCGCGCCACCTAGCCTCGTCTGGGAAAAAAATTCTCATCTTAGAGAGGGGCGATTGGCTGAAGCGGGAGAGCGAAAACTGGAGCTCTCAAGCGGTTTTTGTCGATGGGCGCTACGTCTCTAAAGATACGTGGTACAATGAAAAAGGCAAGCCCTTTCAGCCTCAGGTCCACTACTTTGTTGGAGGTGCAACCAAGCTCTATGGAGCGGCTCTTTTTCGCCTGCGTAAAGAGGACTTTGGCGAGCTCAAGCACCACGATGGTATTTCGCCGGCCTGGCCTATTACATATGAAGAGCTCGAGCCCTACTACACTAAAGCAGAAGAGATGTATCAAGTGCATGGCTCGCGTGGCATCGATCCAACAGAGCCCCCATCGAGTAGCGACTACCCCTTCCCCCCAGTTTCACAGGAGCCGCGAATTCAGCAAATCTACGACGATTTGGAAAAGGCGGGTTATCACCCCTTCCCAGCGCCCTGTGGCATCATGCTTAATGAGGCGCATATGGAAAAGAGCAAGTGCATCCGTTGCAATACTTGTGATGGGTTCCCTTGTCTTGTCCAGGCTAAAGCCGATGCTGAAATGGCAGGTGTTCGCCCTGCCCTTGAATCACCGAATGTAACTCTAGTGACCAATGCCAATGTACAACATCTGCGCACAAATCCTGAGGGGACTGCCGTCACAGAAGTTGTGACAGATACCGAGACCTACAAGGGAGACATTGTTGTCGTCTCTTGTGGTGCGGCAAACTCGGCAAAGCTCTTGCTTCGCTCTGCCAATGACAAGCATCCCAATGGCCTGGCAAATGGATCTGATCAAGTTGGGCGCAACTATATGTTCCATAACAGCCAAGCTGTGCTTGCGCTCTCAATGGAGCCCAATCCTACAGTCTTTCAAAAGACCCTCTCTATCAACGATTTTTACTTTGGAATGGAGGGCTTTGAGTTCCCAATGGGGAACATCCAAATGCTCGGAAAATCGCAGGGACGCATGTTTAAAGGAGAAAAGCCTGTTGAAACAGCGCTTACTCCACTCAAGCTCCTCGATAATATCGCTCACCATGCCGTCGATTTTTGGCTCTCAACAGAAGATCTTCCCGATCCGAATAACCGGATCACCGTCGATCAGAAGGGAGATATCAAACTGAGCTACACCCCAAACAACCAGGTGCCAAAAAAAGAGCTCTATAAAAAGCTCAAATCAATGCTCTCTCACATGGGAATGCATCCCGATCACCTAATCCCGACACACGCCTATCTCAAAACCGACATTCCCATCGAGGGGTGCGCTCACCAATCGGGGACCGTGCGCTTTGGCACAGATCCACAAACTTCTGTCCTCGACACTAATTGTCGCGCCCACGAGCTCGACAATCTCTATGTCGTTGATACAAGCTTTTTCCCAAGTATTGGCGCAGTGAATCCCTCTCTCACAGCGATGGCAAATGCGATTCGCGTAGGAGATCACCTCATGGAGCGGATGCGTTGAGTTGCACGGCTGTGCAACTCAAGGTGTTTTAGAAGACTTTTGGGATAAAAACGTAGGGAACTGTTTTGCAATAGTTGTCCCAATCCTCACCATATTTTTCTGAGCAGCGTGCAACATCACGAAAGTAGCGATGGGTGATCATAGTTGCAAAGAAAAGTGGGTAGAGATAGGGGAGAATCCCACCAAACCCACAAGAGAGGCCCCATGCGAGTGCCATCGTTGTATCTGCAGTGTAATGGATTTTTCTCCCATAGCGATACCAGCCATCGACAAGAAGTTTTGAGCCACTTTTTGTTTCAATGTACTTGGGACTATTGAGAGTTCCCCAAGGAAGTTGAGGGAAGGTTTTACGGGGCACGTAGGTGCCACGCAGCTGCATTCGGAAGCGATTCTTTTGGCTGTTTGCTGTATCCCAAACGTAGTAGGCGCAGAGCAGAAGTGCAAAGAGAAAGACCATGTAGGCGGCAGGAAGCTGTGGATTGTTCTGCAGAATATAGAACGATTGAAAACAGTAGACAAAGGGAACACCGACGTAGTTCCAAAAAATCAGCATCCAACCAAATTTCTCATGGAAGATGTCCCAGGTGGTGGGGATGCACTCTTCACCTTTCATGCAGGCATTCACATAGAGGCCATGGGCTAAAATCATTAAATACATGGGCGCTGAGATGTAGCCTAAAAGCTCCTTTTGTTTTGCTGCAGCCGATAGGGTCAGGAAAAAGAGTAAGATCCAGGGAATGCGAATTTCTGAAAAGAGTTTCATATCGACTTTCGCAATGCGAGGATTGAGGTTATTGCCCATGAAAAAGTCGTAGATCGCATTTCCACTTGGATCGGTCTCTCTATTGGAGAGGCGCGTATAGAAGTAGAGTCCAAGTGTGTAGAGATTTGCACCAATAACACCGACAGTGATCAGAGGGCCTAAATTGTCTGCAAAGAGAGTGAGGGGGAAAAAGAGAGCGACAATTAGAGTGATGTACCAGCACCAGATCCCATTACAAAGATAGCTAAGCTGCTTGCCACCCAAAGAGGGGACTGGAAGTCCTTTGACCTTGATCCCTGGAATGAATTTAGCAAGAAAAAATTGGAAAAGAACGAAACCAAAGTAGATGCTTGCGGCTCTCCAAGTCGGAGCTGCCTGGGAAAGATGTTCAAGTGTTTCGTTTGGATAGGGGATAAAAAGCCCGCCTTTATAGAAAGTGAGGGCTATCCACAAATAGTAGAGAAGGAAATGGGATAAAACAATAATTAGAGCGCACCCAACCGGTCCGCCAAACTCGTAGTCTGATTTTTTCATGAACTATATTATTAAAATATTAAGTTATATTGTCTAGAAATACCTTCATCTTTATAATCCGCTCACAAAAAATGGGGATATATCAATGGATATTCAAAGAAATTATTGTGAGAGTGCTGTCAAATTAGGTCTAACGACAATGCTATATGCAGGAGAGAGAGGTCTGCTTTCATGGAGGAACAAAGATCCGAACTTCGGTAAAATGCTTGGAGCGCAGCTCGTACTCGTTCCTCTTGCGATTTTCGGGGTTGTGGAACTGGTGATGCGCATTGCGCTCATGCTTATATTGGCACTCCCTTGTGCATTATCAAATAAAACAAAGGCCTTCTGGAATAGTCACTTCCTACAGCCTATCGGTCATTTAAGTAAACTGATTCCGAAGCTCTTTGTTAACACTGTGTATAATGTCACATCAATTTGCTCTGAGGATAAGCGACTCGAGACAGCAGATTCGCTAGGAGTTAATGGAGATCTCATGTCCAATAGTATTAGTCTTGCTCTTCACTCACATATTTTCAGAAATGAGCATGATTTGCTTACGTTGATTCCTGCAGAATTCAGAGGATAGCAATCACTTCTCGCATTTTGTTAGGCCCAAGTTGTATTGCAACTTGGGCTTTTTTATCTCTTTTGCTATTCTTTTCTACATGAAAGACAAAATTATTGAAGAGTATACTCCTGACTATTGCCACGAGCTCGAAGGTATGTATGGTCAAGGGATGATGTCAGAGGGGGGAGGCCCGGCTATTGAGCATCTGCTCGAAAAGGTCGATCTAAATGGTCTCACTGCTCTCGATATCGGTTGCGGTCTAGGTGGCGTCTGCCACTACTTAAATTCCAAGTACGACATGAAGCTCTACGGGATCGACATCAATCCCTGGATGATCCAAGAGGCAAAAAAGCGCACCCCACAAGTCAACTTCATCCTCAGTGAAGATGATGGTGCAATCGATCTGCCCTCCAATCACTTCGATCTCATCTTTAGCAAAGGGGTCTTGTGTCACGTCGAAGACAAGGAGCTTCTATTTCGCGAGGTTGCCCGCCTTTTAAAGCCCGGCGGTCAATTTATTGTGAACGACTGGATCGCAACGGCGCATGGCAAGTGGGGGCCTAACGTCGATCGTCTTATGGAAATTGAGAGTCTCACAGTCGTGGCCCACTCTGAGGATCACTACAGAAAAGTCCTAGTTAAATGCGGCTTTACGATCCCAACAGTTCGCGATGACACCAAGCTCTATCGAGATTGGAATCAAGAAATTATCGATACACTTATTGCAAACAAGGGTTCCCGAGAATACATCGAAAGCTATCAAGCGCTTGTCAAAGCCTTTGATGAGGGGGAGTGTAAGGTGCTGCAATTTAACTCAGAAAAGCTGGGTGTATGACATTACAAGCGACACAAAGTTCGAGCTATTTCTTCCTGTCACCGGAAGCCAAATACCCCCAATAAATCCACCAGTATCATTTGGGCTATACTCAATCGCAGGTGAAATGGAAAAGTTGTCCGAAGAGGGCAGCCCATTCACAGCTACTGTTCCATCTTTTGCGGTTCCCTCTGTTCCAGAGAAGGTGCTCTTAAAGCTTTGAGTCCAGACAAAATCTGTAGCAAACACCCACCGCTGCGTGATGCTCCACTCAACACCAAGATCGATATCGTAGCTCTGTCCCACTTTGATGCGTCCATTGGTGTCAAAGCCACCTCCATAGGTGTGAAAGCCCTTCACTTTAGCTTTGTAGTTAGGAATGTTGTAGTCCATGGCTAGGCGAATCGACATGGGGTGGAGTGGAAACCACCAAAGCACTTTTGAGATAATAATACCTGGAGTGAAGGTGCAGGTGCCAGAGCCTGTTGAGTCGATGCCTCCCTTGTTAGGACTGAGTTTTGTATACTGCCCTGAGGGGAAGGTTTCAGTCAGGGTAATACGAATTTTTGGACGGTAGGGCGTTTCTGTTAGCGCTTGCAAGCCAAATTGGAGGATACTATCGCCAAATCTCTGCGCGCTCTGGCCCTTGCGCCAGCGCAGATAGCCTTGAGCAATGATGTTGATATCAAGCCAGTGCGTTAAACCATACTGCCAAAGAAATAGAGGTTGAATGGTAAAGATGTTTGTCTGATCGATTGAGCGGCGCTTGCTATTGAAGGCGGCGTAGGTGTCTGTTAAATATAGGTAGGGCTGAATATTCGTGTGGCCCATCGGAACGTTTGTCGCTGATGCAGTAATTAAAGGTCCCGTGTAGTAGGGGATGAACATCTTCTGCGCACGCTCAAAGGTAGCTTGCGCCTCATCGAGTTCTGCCTGAATTTGTGCAGGGGATTTAACTTGTGTATCACAGAAGGCACTGGTAAAACAAAGAAGAGCGAGGGCAAGCTTGCGCATATATACCTTTTTTTTTATTACCAATTTTATATCAGCTTGAGGAATTGTATGGAAGTTTCAGGTACACCAACATATAACGAGGAGTACAAAAAAGGAGTCGATCTCTTTGAAAAGGGCTTTGACGCCTATCAAAAGTCAACCTTTGACGCGCAGAAAGAGGAGTACTCAAAGTCAATGCATGAGGCTCTAAAAGCGGTGCGCGATGCGGCAGGGGGCATGGTCAAATCAAAGCTTCAAGAGCTCAGTGAAAAGACAGAAAAAGACCTCGATAAGTTTGAGGAAAATCCCAGCGATGAGAATAAAAAGGTTGTGATGCAAGACATTTCAAGTTTGCGAAATGTTGAATAAAAACAATTTTTGTCTTAACATACCCTCCTTTTAGGAGGGTTTTTTAGTGATTAGAACAGTTTTACCAATAGATGTTAATGATTTATTTCAACTAGAGGTAAATTTACGAGACTATTGTATATGCGATTATACTAAAACTGCTGCTGTAGAATATGCTTCACTCACCACTGGGGTTGTTGATGAATCAAGAAAGAGTGAGTTACTAACATGTATTGATCTAAAGTATAAGTTGAAGCTAGAAAATAGAGTTGCAGATGAGCTTCGCCATCTTTTATCCTATATTTGTGTGGGGAAATCTTTAGTTGCAAAATCTTCAGACCCCCTATTGGTCGAGATGATTGAGCTTGTGAATCGCTTGGTGCAGCAGAGGTTTCAAGGCTTTCAGCCTGAAGAAAGAAATGCATCAGTCGCGCTACAGTCAATCAAACTCCAAAGTGATCGACTTTCGGAAAAGTATCGATCAATCCTATTGCCACACATACCCCTTATGGAGCAGGAGGCTAGGGCTTGTTTTGTAAGAAGCGGCTCGCTTTCAATAGATCTAAATGTCTCCTGTCCAGAGAGAAAATTTCCTGTTACATTGAGTCTTCACAAATATCGGATCTTGGACCTTAGAGATGGCCCAAACTATTTAGAACTTGTCGAAGAGGCGTGCGCTGAAAAGTGTGAATATCTTTCTTCTCTCGATGTAATAAAAGATTTATGTGAAAGTCTCATAAGACCACCTGCTCCTAAATCAACTATCGAAGAGTTCGCTGCGATTGCAAGAGGGCGTGGTTTGTCAGCGACATGGATCTCAGATAGAGTTAAGCACCTTGCTAGCTAAAAGCACGGCTGTTGCCTGCGACACATTGAGCGAGTCAATCTGTCCATGCATCGGTATTTCTAAATGAAAGTCAGCTTTTCTCGATAAGATCTGCTGCACACCTTTGCCCTCTGAGCCCATAATAAGAAGGGTTTTTTCGGGCCACTCAAATCCGCTCAAGGGCTGTGAGCGCTCGCTCAGTTCGGCTGCCACAGCCCAGTAATCAGCCTTTTGAAATTGCTTCACAGTCTCAGCGAGATTTGAGACGCGCGCCATCGGTACGAGCTCGGAGGCGCCCACGCTTGTTTTCGAAACTACAGGGGTAATATCTGTTCCTCGGTTTTTTGAGTAGACAACGAGATCGACTCCAAAGCACTCTGCAGCGCGTAAAATCGCGCCTAAATTGTGTGGATCAAAAATTGAATCGAGCATCAATACAAGCTTATGATCCTCTTGCAGAAAATTGTGCACCTCAACGAATTCGCGCGGCCTCACTTTTGCAACATATCCTTGATGAGATTCTGAATCGACAAGATTGGTCAAACCCTTTTTTCCAATCTCTTTGATACGGATGCCCGCTTTTTTTAATTGGTCGTAAAGCTCATCGCCAGGTCGGTGTGTTGTGTGCACCTCAATAATGCGCTCGGGAGTAGCGCGAAGTACCTCAAAAAGGCAGTTTTTTCCCATAATATATTGACTCATGTCAGTAATTTTAACCCATTTGATCTTTTTTTTAACCTGTGCTCGGATTAAAAAAAAATCTAGACTTTTCATTTTTGATGGTGTAGAACCCTAGAGAAACGCCTTTAACTATGCGAGGCCTCTAGGATGAAGAAAGCCAAAACGCTCGCCTGGATTTTAGTGATCGCCTTTGTTGCTGTGATCGCCATTGCGGGTTTTTATATCGGAACGCACGATGTTCCTGTACTCCAACCAAAGGGGATGGTTGCCCAAAGGCAACGCGACATCTTAATTATCTCCTCCCTTCTCATGCTCATTGTCGTACTTCCGGTACTGATTTTTACAGCGATTTTCACCGTTCGCTACCGAAAAGAAAATGAGAAGGCAAAGTACACTCCCGAATGGGAGCACAGCGCTTGGTTTGAAGCGCTTTGGTGGGGAGTTCCCTTCATCATCATTATCTGCCTTGCGGTGATTTGCTACAAAACAAGCCACGAGCTCAACCCGTTCAAACCAATTGATAATGGGAAAAAGCCTGTCACTGTTCAAGCCGTTGCTCTTCAGTGGAAATGGCTCTTCATCTACCCAGAAGAGGGTATTGCTACGGTAAACTTTCTTGAAATTCCTGTTGATCGACCTATCAACTTTGAAATCACCTCTGATGCACCGATGAACTCGCTTTGGATTCCACAACTTGCCGGTCAGATTTACGCGATGCCTGCAAGGCGCACGGAATTGCATCTTATTGCAAATGAAACAGGAGACTATGAGGGGCGCTCATCTAACTTGAGCGGTCACGGTTTTGCCGGCATGATTTTCACAACGCGCGTTGCTCAAGAGAGCGACTACCAAAGTTGGGTTCGCTCCGTGCGTCGCAATTCAAAAACTATGGATGTAGCAGAGTATAAAAAACTGCTTGTTCCCTCATCTTATGTCAAACCCGAATACTACGGACGTGTACAGAGCGGTCTTTTTGATCGCGTCGTCTTACAATTTAGCGCACCCGGGGAGGAGCTATGAGCTGGCAACAAATTTTACTTGGCCGACTTGGCATTGACGCCTTCAAACACGATTGGATCGAGTATATGGCCGATGCTTCGATGGTCGGTGGCGCAATTATGATGATTCTCTTGATCACTTACCTTAAAAAGTGGAAGTGGCTTTGGACTGAGTGGATCACCAC